>NZ_KQ969156.1 GCF_001578795.1 Streptococcus gordonii | reverse complement strand
ATCGAAAAAGTGGTCGCAAAAGTCATTGAAGAAGCAGGACGGATCGATGTCCTTTGGAACAATGCCGGTTATGGCCTTTACGGTCCTGTTGAAGACCTGTCCATGGAAAAAGTCCAGCAACAGATGGAAGTCAACGTCTACGGAGTGGCTCGCCTGACCAAGAAAGTCCTACCATACATGCGGGCCCAAAAAGAGGGGCTC
>NZ_KQ969155.1 GCF_001578795.1 Streptococcus gordonii | reverse complement strand
GGGTCAATGATTCCAGCTTCAATCATGTTAACCCATTCGCCAGTTGCTGCATTGAAACCTGTACCAGCTTCAGAGTTTTTCAGACGGTCGATGACAATTGAACCTTCAAAGCCTGCATTGAAAGCGATTTGACGGACAGGCTCTTCTAAGGCACGGAGAACAATATTACGACCTGTCGCTTCATCTCCTGTTAATTCGAGACCAGC
>NZ_KQ969154.1 GCF_001578795.1 Streptococcus gordonii | reverse complement strand
CTAGTGAATTTGATGAGTTTTTACAGGAGCTGCCTTATCTGTTTGGCCCTAGCCAACAGGTTTTAGCTAGGGCTAGAGAGATAGTTGACAACGAGCGGATATTGACGGCTCTAGATGATGTAGAGCAGGTTCTGCGGAGTCTTTCAGGCTTGCTGGAGCAGACAACCATGGACTTGGGGCAGGTAGCGGCCATGCCTTACTATACC
>NZ_KQ969153.1 GCF_001578795.1 Streptococcus gordonii | reverse complement strand
TTTGAAAGTTCTAAAATGAAGTTAGCCACTTAAGGGTATCAAAAAACATCTCAGAGAGATATAATTGTAATCACCACAACAACAATTAGAAGGACTCTGAGATGCAAGACTATTATACACCAAAAGGCAAACATTTAACACTAGCTAATCGTAGAAATATTGAGCGTTGGCTCAAAGAGGGACATTCCAATCGTGAAATCGCCAGAAG
>NZ_KQ969152.1 GCF_001578795.1 Streptococcus gordonii | reverse complement strand
ATCTTCTACTTCTCCAGATGAAAGGTTGTGAGCTAAGGTATAAGCTGCATCTCTAAGTTCTTTGATATGTTGCTCAACACTTGATTTTGCACTTGCTAACTTATCTTTAATCTCTTGCTCGTAGTCCTCTGCTTGAAGCTGAGCAGTTTGAGCACTTGTGCGAACGAGTTCCTCTCTTAAACTAATTGTTTTGTCGCCAGAGCTGGTTCTT
>NZ_KQ969151.1 GCF_001578795.1 Streptococcus gordonii | reverse complement strand
TCGCACTTACTGAGGCGCTCGTTGAGGCGGATTCGCTCGCACTTACAGATGCGCTCGTCGAAGCTGATTCACTCGCAGATACAGACGCACTCATCGAAGCTGACTCGCTTGCAGAAACAGACGCACTCGTGGAGGCCGATTCACTCACACTTACAGATGCGCTCGTCGAAGCTGATTCACTCGCAGATACAGACGCACTCATCGAAGCTGACTCGCTTGCAGAAACAGACGCACTCGTGGAGGCC
>NZ_KQ969150.1 GCF_001578795.1 Streptococcus gordonii | reverse complement strand
AAGTATACGCTTATAGTATAACATAATCGATTGCCATTCTTCTGTAAGTGGTCCAAACATTTATTTCCTCCTATTTTTTTGTGAAAATCTGGGCGCCTTTTTGATCAATCGCTACGATATTATCAGCCGCCTTGTTTAAATTGCCAGCAATTTCTGTCATTTTAGTCGTATATGCACTTGCTGAGGCAAGAGTAGAGGCTTCTGTCCCCCCATTCCAAGCTTTGGATAAGCTCAGTTCAGACAAGAG
>NZ_KQ969149.1 GCF_001578795.1 Streptococcus gordonii | reverse complement strand
AATCCGCGTCGACGAGCGCATCTGTATCTGCAAGCGAGTCTGCTTCCACGAGTGCATCTGTATCTGCAAGCGAGTCCGCATCGACGAGTGCGTCAGTTTCTGCAAGCGAGTCTGCTTCCACGAGTGCATCTGTATCTGCAAGCGAGTCCGCTTCAACGAGTGCCTCAGTAAGTGCCAGCGAATCCGCTTCAACGAGTGCATCTGTATCTGCGAGTGAGTCCGCGTCAACCAGCACTTCAGTAAGTGCGAGTGAATCGGCCTCA
>NZ_KQ969148.1 GCF_001578795.1 Streptococcus gordonii | reverse complement strand
TTGAAATTGGAAAAGAGATAACAGAAGTTTACTTCCAATTTGAGGAAGAAATATTAGGTGGTCCATGCTTTATTCCTACAAATGAGCTTTATAAATTGGTTTTAGAGTGGAAAGAAATGGAAGAAAAAATGTACAGAGGGGAAGATATTTTTCCAGTAATCTTAGAAGATTGATCTAGTATAAAGAATCCAATATAGATTCATAAAACTATTACACGGCTTGGGATTACTCAGGTCGTGTAATTATTCAAAAGAAATCTCTGTCTCAAAAAAAT
>NZ_KQ969147.1 GCF_001578795.1 Streptococcus gordonii | reverse complement strand
TAAGGTCAGCCTTGGTGGAGAAGAAATCGCAGGAGCTCAGATCAAGATCTATAAGGGCGATAAGGCAGAAGGCCAAGCTGTAGAAAGCTGGAATTCAGAAGCTGGTAAGTCTAAAGAATTGAACTTGGCCCCAGGTACTTACACCTTCCATGAGGAAGCAGCTCCAACCGGTTACCTCAAGGTGACTGACATCACTTTCCAAGTCAAACATGACGGTACAGTGGAAGTGACAAACGTTGGCGAAAAAGACTCTAAGGGTGAAGACAACAAGGTCGTAACCGATGGTTCCAAAG
>NZ_KQ969146.1 GCF_001578795.1 Streptococcus gordonii | reverse complement strand
CTCCTCAACTTCGCCAGCAGAAAGATTGTGCGCTAAGGTATAAGCTGCTTTACTCAGTTCGGATATATGTTCCTCTACTTTTGATTTTGCACTAGCTAACTTATCTTTAATCTCTTGCTCGTAGACCTCAGCTTGAAGCTGAGCAGTTTGAGCACTTGTACGAACGAGTTCCTCTCTTAAACTAATTGTTTTGTCGCCAGAACTGGTTCTTAATGAGGCGTGCAACTTATCAATGAGTTGCCTATTAATTGAAAGCTGCTCTTGATTACTTAACTCAGGCGCAAAGTCTCCGTACA
>NZ_KQ969145.1 GCF_001578795.1 Streptococcus gordonii | reverse complement strand
GCACTTACTGAAGCGCTCGTCGATGCGGACTCACTCGCGCTGACAGATGCACTCATTGATGCGGACTCGCTTGCAGAAATAGACGCACTCGTGGACGCGGATTCACTTGCTGAAACAGACGCACTCGTCGAAGCTGACTCGCTTGCAGAAACAGACGCACTCGTGGAGGCGGACTCACTTGCACTTACTGAAGCGCTCGTCGATGCAGACTCACTCGCGCTGACAGACGCGCTCGTTGAGGCTGATTCGCTCGCACTTACTGAAGCACTCGTAGACGCTGATTCACTCGCAGATACAGAT
>NZ_KQ969144.1 GCF_001578795.1 Streptococcus gordonii | reverse complement strand
TTCTCCACAGTGATCAGGGATGGCAATACCAGCATGAGTTATATCATAATTTTTTAGAAGATAAGGGAATTCAGCCATCTATGTCTCGCAAGGGGAATAGTACTGACAATGGTATGATTGAATCGTTCTTTGGTATTCTTAAATCAGAGATGTTTTATGGCTACGAGAAGACTTTTAAGTCTATAAAGGAACTTGAGGAAGCAATCGTCGATTATATTGATTATTACAACAACAAACGAATCAAAGTAAAATTAAAAGGACTTAGTCCTGTACAATACAGAACTAAATCCTTTGCTTAAATTAATTGTCTAACTTTT
>NZ_KQ969143.1 GCF_001578795.1 Streptococcus gordonii | reverse complement strand
AAGTGGATCACCACCTTGGAAGATTGGGGTGCCTGTTTGTGGAAGGCCTTGAGGACCTGTGCTGGTTGCCCCAGTTCCTGTAGGAGTAACCTTGGTGAATTCTGGACTGTAAGTCGCAGTAACTTCTGAACCGTTCTTATCCACACGTTTGACTGTGACTGGGTCTGGTTTGCCTACAAACTGCTTATCTGGAGTGAAGGTTACAGTTCCATCTGGCGCAATCGTGTAGGTCCCTTGGCCTGGAATGGTCTTCTCTTTGCTTCCATCTTCGAAGGTTGGCTCAACTGTTTCATCGATTGGAACCAGTGGATCACCACCTT
>NZ_KQ969142.1 GCF_001578795.1 Streptococcus gordonii | reverse complement strand
CTCACTATACATTATCGCCCATTTCGACGCGAATAATTCTGAGAATCATCTTCCAGGTCATCGCGTCCAGCAAGAGGTCGATTCCGTTTTTTTCTTCGACCAGATTCAAGAAAAATAATCGCAAAAAGTACCAAGACTGGAACTAATAAAAGCAATTTAGGATCTAATAAAAGTCCAGATTTTGCCTTATTTGAAGAATTTGCTCCTTGATCATTTTTAGAATCCATAACTGGTGAGTCTCCATCGTCAGCCATTTCTACTTTCATTCCATCACTAATTAATGTAGATGGGGTTAAAAGTCCATTATCAACTTCCAAAACACCATCCTTAACAACCAGCTTCGGA
>NZ_KQ969141.1 GCF_001578795.1 Streptococcus gordonii | reverse complement strand
CCGTGGGTTCATCGTAAACCATAAGAAGGTACAACGTCTGATGAAACTGTTGGGGCTAACTGCTCGTATTCGTCGAAAACGTAAGTATTCTTCTTATCATGGAGAAGTTGGAAAGAAAGCTGAGAATATTATTCAACGCCAATTCAAAGCTTTAAAACCATTGGAAAAGTGCTATACAGACATTACAGAGTTTTCTATTCCAACAAGTAACCAAAAACTATATCTATCACCAATTTTAGATGGTTATAACAGCGAAATTATAGCCTATACTCTATCGTCTTCACCGAATTTAAACCAAATAAAAGATATGTTAGAACAAGCATTTAGAGAAGAACAATATGAGAATACTA
>NZ_KQ969140.1 GCF_001578795.1 Streptococcus gordonii | reverse complement strand
TCGTGGGTTTATCGTAAACCATAAGAAGGTACAACGTCTGATGAAAATATTAGGCCTAAGCGCTCGTATTCGTCAAAAACGTAAGTATTCTTCTTATCATGGAGAAGTTGGAAAGAAAGCTGAGAATATTATTCAACGCCAATTCAAAGCTTTAAAACCATTGGAAAAGTGCTATACAGACATTACAGAGTTTTCTATTCCAACAAGTAACCAAAAACTATATCTATCACCAATTTTAGATGGTTATAACAGCGAAATTATAGCCTATACTCTATCGTCTTCACCGAATTTAAACCAAATAAAAGAGATGTTAAAACAAGTATTTAGAGAAGAACAATATGAGAATACTA
>NZ_KQ969139.1 GCF_001578795.1 Streptococcus gordonii | reverse complement strand
CTACAATGTCATCAACTATCTGAAAGAGGGGCACTTTGCTTATGATTACGATGACCGATATAAAATCAATAAGAAACGCTGTGGCAGGAATAAAACCAGTCTTACGCAATCAGAAAAAGATTTTATCCAAACTCATTTAGAACAAAATTGGAGCCTTGATGTCATTAAAGGAACTTATCCAGATAGGGTTTCTTGTTCTATGAGAACTCTCTATCGACTAGCAGACCGTGGTATTCTAAAGGAAGAGGATCTCCCTTGGAAAGGCAAAAGAAAACCAAATAGTCATAGCGAAAAACGAGGAAAACAAGCGTTGCGCAGAGATTTACGTGAGAGAGCAGACAGTTATTCTAA
>NZ_KQ969138.1 GCF_001578795.1 Streptococcus gordonii | reverse complement strand
AAATACGATTTCGCTTAGTTTTCGTTCAATAACATGGCCTTTTTGGCACTGCGGGCAAGTCACGCCGATTTCCTTAACAATAGCCTGAGTATGACGACAATCTGGGAAATTGCTGCAGGCGTAGAACTTGCCAAATCTACCCAATTTGATGACCATCGGACTGCCACAAACCTCGCAGTCGAAACCAGCTGGCTCATCCTTGATTTGGATTTTTTCCATTTCAGACTCAGCTTTGGCTACTTCCTTTTCGAAAGGTCGGTAAAACTCGTCAATAACCTTCTGCCATTGCTCTTTTCCGACTTCTACATCGTCCAGTTTTGCTTCCATCTCAGCGGTAAATTTCACATTCCGC
>NZ_KQ969137.1 GCF_001578795.1 Streptococcus gordonii | reverse complement strand
GACTTCACTTGGCAGATCAAAACAGACAATCTACAATGTCATCAACTATCTGAAAGAGGGGCACTTTACTTATGATTACGATAACCGATATAAAATCAATAAGAAACTCTGTGGCAGGCATAAAACCAGTCTTACGCAATCAAAAAAAGATTTTATCCAAACTCATTTAGAACAAAATTGGAGCCTTGATGTCATTAAAGGAACTTATCCAGATAGGGTTTCTTGTTCTATGAGAACTCTCTATCGACTAGCAGACCGTGGTATTCTAAAGAAAGAGGATCTCTCTTGGAAAGGCAAAAGAAAGCCAAATGGGCAGAAAGAAACGCGTGGAAAACAAGCTTTTCGTAGAGATTTGCATGAGAGAGCAGACAGTTATCCCGA
>NZ_KQ969136.1 GCF_001578795.1 Streptococcus gordonii | reverse complement strand
AGGATACTGTTACAGGTCAAGAATTAATCAAAGAAACACTGACCTATGACGACTATCTGGATATCGAACTGCTTGGTCGAAAATTAGGTGTCCACATGCATGCCATCACCAAGGACGGCATTTATACAGCCAATCGTAACATCGGAAAGTACACTATTTACGAGTCCAATCTGGTCAGCATGCCAATCTTCTATCGTACGCCTGAAGAAATGGCTGATAAAGAAATCGTCAAATGCATGTATATTGATGAATCAGAAATTCTGGATGCGGCCATTGCCAAGTTGCCACCGGAATTAGCCGAAAAATATACACTGGTTAAGTCAGCTCCTTTCTATCTGGAAATTGTCAAAAAGATTGTCAATAAAGGGGCTGCTGTTCTGCATCTGGCTGAAAAGCTTGGCTTGACCA
>NZ_KQ969135.1 GCF_001578795.1 Streptococcus gordonii | reverse complement strand
CTTCGGGGATTGTTGTATAAGGTTTATTGTAATACTGGTTATAGCCCACATAAGCAGAATACAAGGCAGTTCCCCAGCTAAGTGTTTCAGTGATAGGATGAATGCGATTATACCATTCAGCTGTTTGGATTTCTTCGGCTGTCGCTGGTTCAAGTGTATTCGGATTAATCCCTTCTTCAAGGATGTAATGATTGAACTTTGCCATATAATTAGGGTCACGCCAGCTCAGTAATTTCTGACTGTCCATTAAGAAGTAACGATCAATTGCATAGCTGCGATTAGCCCTCTCCGTTTCTGACATGAAGAGACCGCTATATGGATTTACATGAGCCTGAGAAATGGCATGTTGCAGCTCAGGAAATTCTTTTTCTATCTCCTCTTGGCTCATACCATCTATTTTTTTCTTGAAAGCTGGATCAACCTTAGCT
>NZ_KQ969134.1 GCF_001578795.1 Streptococcus gordonii | reverse complement strand
GGCTGCTAAGGATGTGCGGATTGAGGCGCCGATTCCTGGAAAATCTCTTGTCGGAATTGAAGTGCCCAACTCTGAAATTGCAACTGTAACTTTCCGAGAACTCTGGGACCAGTCTAAGACAGATGCTAGCAAGCTTCTAGAAATCCCACTTGGTAAGGCTGTCAACGGCTCTGTTCGCTCCTTTGACTTGGCTAAGATGCCTCACCTCTTAGTAGCGGGTTCTACTGGATCCGGTAAATCTGTGGCTGTCAATGGTATTATCGCTAGTATTCTCATGAAGGCCAGACCTGATGAAGTCAAGTTTATGATGGTAGATCCTAAGATGGTGGAGCTGTCTGTTTATAATGACATTCCCCACTTGCTTATCCCAGTCGTGACCAATCCACGCAAGGCTAGCCGTGCCCTCCAGAAGGTCGTAGACGAGATGGAAAA
>NZ_KQ969133.1 GCF_001578795.1 Streptococcus gordonii | reverse complement strand
ACCAGCCTCCATATCGCTTTCAGATACTTCGCCCGGATCAAAGTTATCGTCATAGTCTGCTTCAGCTTGATTCTTGACAAAGGCTACGATTCGCTCCACATCTTCATCTGAAATAAAGGAGCCCTGCAAACGAACCGGATGGTTTTCATCAATTGGCTTAAAGAGCATATCCCCACGACCCAAGAGCTTCTCTGCTCCATTTTCATCTAGAATGGTCCGACTATCTGTCCCGCTGGACACGGCAAAGGCAATCCGAGATGGCACATTGGCCTTGATCAGACCCGAAATAACATCTACTGATGGTCGCTGGGTAGCCAAAATCATGTGAATTCCAGCAGCACGTGCCTTTTGTCCCAGACGAATAATAGCGTCTTCTACTTCCTTGCTGGCTACCATCATAAGGTCAGCCAACTCGTCCACGATAACGACGATTAAAGGCAGG
>NZ_KQ969132.1 GCF_001578795.1 Streptococcus gordonii | reverse complement strand
AACTAAAAGAGCAGCTGACGCAAGAGCAGTACCAGGTGACTCAGCACAGTGCGACAGAGCGTCCTTTCCATAATGCCTACAATGCCACTTTTGAAGAAGGAATTTATGTTGATGTGACGACTGGTGAGCCTCTCTTTTTCGCCGGTGACAAGTTTGAGTCGGGCTGTGGCTGGCCTAGCTTTAGTCGGCCTATTGCCAGAGAAGTTTTAAAATACTATGAAGACAAGAGCCATGGCATGGAGCGGATCGAAGTGCGCAGCCGTTCTGGTAATGCCCATCTGGGCCATGTCTTTACTGACGGTCCAGAATCAGCAGGCGGTCTTCGCTACTGCATCAACTCCGCAGCTCTGCGATTTATCCCAAAAGAAAAAATGGAAGCAGAAGGATATGCTTATCTGCTTCAACACATGAAATGAGGCTGGGACAAAAGTCCTAGCCTCTCAA
>NZ_KQ969131.1 GCF_001578795.1 Streptococcus gordonii | reverse complement strand
TGGAGGATTACCCAAGTCCGGCTGAAGGGAACGGTCTTGAAAACCGTCAGGCGTGTAAAAGCGTGCGTGGGTTCGAATCCCACATCCTCCTTTTTGTTGAATAATACTATCGCGGGATGGAGCAGCTAGGTAGCTCGTCGGGCTCATAACCCGAAGGTCGTAGGTTCAAATCCTGCTCCCGCAATAAGGCTCGGTAGCTCAGTTGGTAGAGCAATGGATTGAAGCTCCATGTGTCGGCGGTTCGATTCCGTCTCGCGCCATATTTTTGAATAAGCGGGTGTAGTTTAGTGGTAAAACTACAGCCTTCCAAGCTGTTGTCGCGAGTTCGATTCTCGTCACCCGCTTTGAACGAAAGGTTCATACCAAGTTTTTATAACTTGGGCGCGTAGCTCAGGTGGTTAGAGCGCACGCCTGATAAGCGTGAGGTCGGTGGTTCGAGTCCACTCGTGCCCATT
>NZ_KQ969130.1 GCF_001578795.1 Streptococcus gordonii | reverse complement strand
CCTACCATCGCTCGATTATGGAGGAGATGACTAGTCGTGGCTATCGGATCAGCCCAGAGTGGCTGGATAAGAACTACCGTGGTAAGACCTGTCCTGCTTATGAAGATTTGAATGAGGAGAAGGTGGGCGCTCCCATCTATAGAGAGCATGATGCCCTCTACTATGAGGAATGTTTAGATAATCTTCGTGAGAAGGGGATAGATCTGGAGTAGCGACGCGAAAGGTTTGCGATGCAAAACTCTTCTTCGTATTTTTTGAGTTATAAAGATGAAACCTAAGTATTCTTTCTTAGGTCTTATGTTTTTAGTGTTATGATTTAATTTCAGTTCTAAGGTGATTAAAAAGTGCTCGCTACACGCTATTTCATAAACAGGGAGACAAATGGGTCTTCTCCGTAAATAGTGAGATTTTTTGCAACAAACCTTAGGAAACCTACACCGTAAAAGTATCAATAAAGAGG
>NZ_KQ969129.1 GCF_001578795.1 Streptococcus gordonii | reverse complement strand
GCAGTCTACGATACGATTGAGAAAGTCTTAGAATTCTCAGGTGAAAATGGCCAAGCAAGTGCAACGGTAGATGGTCAACCACTAGATGCCAGCCACATTACCATTAAAGGTCAGAAGATCACAGTCAAACTGACAGAAGACGAAGTGAAAGCCCTAGGAGGCAAAGCAGTTCATGTCAGCTTCAAGGCTAAGATCAAAGCGGGAGCAAACCTGTCAGACTACATCGAAAAAGATGGTACGACACGGATTTACAACACCGCTAAATACAACTTTAACAATGACCCAGGAACAGAACAAAGTTCTAAACCAGTTCCAGTCATTCCACCAACCCCAACTGAACCAGAACTGAAGAAGGAAGTAAACGGTAAAGAAGCTGAAACATTAGCTAACCGTGACGATGTCTTCACTTACACCGTGAAGACTACTGTGCCGCAAGATGCAACAGCCTTCTCTATCAGCGATA
>NZ_KQ969128.1 GCF_001578795.1 Streptococcus gordonii | reverse complement strand
AGCTTAATTTTACAAATTGGGATAGTAAAAACAACATGGTCTTGTGGTAAAAAAACTAGCAATTTCAAGTGGTAAAGTCGTTTGATTTGTGTTATAGTGGATATGCATGGGATAGCCTTTCTCATATTTTTTTGTCAACTATATTTTAGCAAGACTATCTCTTTAAAGCAAAAGGCAACGGCACTAACCGTTGCTTTTTTAATTTACTTCAAGGACTTTTGTCTCTGCCTCTTTGGTAATTCATTTCAACCCAGTTTTAGGGTCTATTAGGGTTTTAACAGATTGTCTTGGAAAAAATCTGATATCGGCTTCCAGAACTCCCTATCATTGGTATCTTCTTTCCAGCTAGTTTTATTATATACCAGCCCAACCACTTCGCTATCTACCCCCAGCACCGGTCGAACAAAAGCAAACTGAGCACCATCGGGATTCGTTTGCGGGTTTTCACGCCATTCTCTCAGAGCTTTAAATTTTGCCTCGGAGTAGCTGTC
>NZ_KQ969127.1 GCF_001578795.1 Streptococcus gordonii | reverse complement strand
CATTTCAATCAGACCGGTCTCCAGGCCACTTGCAGCTGCTTGCAAGGCTACACCAGCCCCTGTAACTCCCCCCACCAATAATCAGGAGGTCCAAGGTGCGTTCCTGCATTTTTTAATCGATAATTCACGTGTTTTCTTTGAAAATTCCATATTTACACACTTTCTAATTAAGTCGCGTTATTCTTTCAGTATTAGTCGTCGATTTCTGCAAAGACTTGAGTTGCCTTAACGGCTTTTTTCCATCCTTTGTAGAGTTGTTCCTTGCGGGATTCATTCATAGACGGCTCAAAGAGTTCTCCTGTTTCATTGAGAGTGCGGAGTTCGTCTAAGTCTTTCCAGTAACCCACTGCCAAACCAGCTAGGAAAGCCGCACCTAAGGCAGTTGTTTCTAAGTTTTTAGCACGGGCAATATCGATTCCTAAAATGTCGGCCTGGAACTGCATGAGGAAGTTGTTCATAGCAGCACCGCCGTCGACTTTGAGGACTTGAATAGCTGTCTTGGCAT
>NZ_KQ969126.1 GCF_001578795.1 Streptococcus gordonii | reverse complement strand
TGTGGATAAAAATGGTACAGAAGTTACTGCGACTTATACGCCAACAGTGACTAAGGTAACCCCAACTTCGACGGATGCCACTTCAAATGGTATCCAAGGTCAACCGCAAAAGGGTACCCCAACCTTCACAGAAGGTAATCCATTGGTTCCAATTGATGAAACGAAACCAATGACCTTCGAAGATGGACAGTCAACGAAAACAGTTTCAGGTGTAGGTGAATACAGCATTAATCCAGATGGCTCTATTACCTTTACGCCTGACAAACAGTACGTTGGTACTCCTAATCCTGTTACAGTGAAACGTGTGGATAAGAACGGTACTGAAGTCACCGCAACTTATACTCCAACAGTGACTAAGGTAACCCCAACCAGCACTAATGCAACCAGCACCGGCCCTCAAGGTGTTCCACAAACTGGAACCCCAACCTTCCAAGGTGGTGACCCATTGGTTCCAATTGACGACACGAAACCAATGACTTTCGAGGGTGGTCAGTCAACGAAGACCGTTCC
>NZ_KQ969125.1 GCF_001578795.1 Streptococcus gordonii | reverse complement strand
CAGACAGTCTGCAGGTTTTGGGCTTAGCTATCCAAGGCGCAACGCAGCTCAGTCAGGTATTGGTAGACACTGACGGGAATTACTCTACTGATGGGATAGATATGAGTTGGTCTGCTAAGATGAAGGCTCAGAAGATTGAGACAGTTTCAAAGAGTGATTATCGGGCCCCAAAAGAACAGGCCATTGACCAAGCTGTCAAAAATATGAAATTATCCTGTCCTGCTGAAATCTATTACCGAGGTAAGCTCGCGGAGAAGCTGAAGGGCAAGCCGCGTTCGGAATGGAAGAAGATTATTGCAAACTTTAATAAAGATCTTAAGACAGATAAAGGGGAGAATCTCCTGGATGTTTTCAATATGTCCCGAGCTGAGCTTGAGGAAAAGTATGGTGACAAGATTCAGGCCTATGAACATTTTTTAAACACGGGATATACTGATGTATCTATTGCTACTATGAGTCAAGATGCTCTTAAATTGATTATGGCGAGATATGACCAAGTAAAAAGTGATCATCTAGGCTTGAGTCCCAAAGAATT
>NZ_KQ969124.1 GCF_001578795.1 Streptococcus gordonii | reverse complement strand
GAATGCCTGCAGTACCACAGGCTGCGACCGTAACCAGTCCATAAAGTTTCTCCCTCTTATCTAAAATCAATCATACAAAATCGTCTTGGTTTCCCCGATACAGTGTTTTTCCTCATTCCAGTAATGAATCCGCTCGAAAGAGCCTTTCCGCCAGTAGAGAGGCAGGCGTTCACGAATATCGTCTTGCATATTTAGTTGGTCTAACTCCGAAATCTTCCACCACTTAGGCTCGCCCTCGTGGCCATTCCCCTGAACTTCTCCCTCGAACTCGGTACAGAGAAAATCATAATAAACGTAGCGTTCTCCTTTGGTCGGATTGGTAAAGCCAGAAATTCCTTTCAAGACCAAATTAAGAGCGGTCAGTCCGGTTTCTTCTTTTAATTCGCGCCTTGCAGCTTCGAAAAAAGATTCTGGAAACTCCTACGAAAGTAAAAAGCTTCGCTTTTCCCGTCCCCAACCTTCAACAGTCTCTCCCCAGACTGTTGAAGCCCCCCAGGTTGTATCCACCCCTTAAAATTGTCATGCTGGCGATTAAGCAGTA
>NZ_KQ969123.1 GCF_001578795.1 Streptococcus gordonii | reverse complement strand
AAGATTCACATCTTTGAAGGTGATATAAATAAAAAAGGTCGAGCAGGAGGTTATCACTATGATATGGTAGAGGGGACTTCTGGAAATATTATCGAGGGTACGAAAGGGCCGGCCTTAAATGATGCTGGGATTTATGAGGCAAAAGTTGAAGTAAATGGAACTCTTAAGAAAGCTAATGGAGGGAAATCAACCTTCTTCCCTGACCATATGAGCCCGCAGGAGGTTGTAGATTCCATTAATGAGGCATATTCCAACAAGGTATTGATGGAAGGTAGTCGTTATGTAGGAACAAGTCAAAATGGAATAAGCATTGAAATAATTTTAAATTCTGAGGGGAAAATTATTACTGCTTATCCGCTAAAATAGAATAATTTTAAAGGTACATATAAATGAGACGAAACTATATTGTAAAAGTAAATAAAAATAATGATAGTCAGAAATTTTTGTTAGTAGAATTTGATAGTTCCAATTGTCACTCCTTATCAAATTTTTTAAATTCTGAGGTCCATAATTTTTATCTGGATGTTCGAGAAGCTTTGGAGAATGTAATTACTGGGAATATGGAAGAATATACTTTTGATGGTAATTTGTTGGGGC
>NZ_KQ969122.1 GCF_001578795.1 Streptococcus gordonii | reverse complement strand
TTTTTTACCAAAACAAAGCGAGACTGAAAGACTTTTGTCTCAGCCTCTTCTTTTTAATCTAAACGGGGATTGAAATCCCTTAAGTGATAGGACAGATCTTTGAGCATTGCCTTACGTCCTTTGAACCTTTCATCTGCCATCAGGCGCTCATATTGTTTTGATTCTTCTGGACTGAGCTGACTTCTATACTCTGCCATTGCACTTCTAAAGGCTACCAATTCATCCAGATACAGCTCTTTCATTCTTAAACGATGACCTATCTCGCTGACCTCTTCATAGGGTTGCCTGTCCAATTTCCGCTTTTGACTCTCTTGGCGACGAATCAAATCATGAATTCTGTTCCGAAACTTGGTCTTGAAGTAACGGTACAGGCGTGGATGATCTTCCAGTAGGTTGGGATGACTTTTTAATAATTCGTACAACACCAACATTCCTTCCTGCCTCCAATCTGCATACTCCCATAAGTGCAGATAATAATCTTTATAACATCGCTTGACTATCCCTTCAACTTGTTTGTATACGTCCTCAAACTTCATTGACTAGTCCTTTCTTTTGGTTTTAGAGGATTTCTCCTCACCTACTAATCTATCAAAGATCCAGACTGTTGCGGACATTGGGCTGTATTTGT
>NZ_KQ969121.1 GCF_001578795.1 Streptococcus gordonii | reverse complement strand
TCTTCTTCATCCAGTTCAATGGCCTGAACAATCAAGGGCTGCACTTCAGCTTGGAAATACTCCTTCAAGGTCTCTTGCAGTTTGGCTTGAAATTTATCCGTTGCTTTTTTCCAAACGAAGCTGTACTTGTTGGCATTGGCCTCTATCTTCGTCCCATCGATGAAGAGACAGTCTAAAGTGACCAATTCCTTCATTTTTAACTGACAGGACAGTTCAATAAAGAGCTGTTCCATCAGTTCTTCCATTCCCTCATGCACACGAAAACGATTAATGGTGCGGTAGGAAACAACTAATTGCCCCGTCAAATATTGCATAGCTAGATTCTCGGCCATCAGCCTTTCTATTTTACGTCCGCTAAAAACGCCTTGAGAATAAGCAAACAGAAGAGCGGAAAGCATCATTTTTAGGATGGTAGGAGGGGCGTCCCAGCTCATGATAAAGTTTCTGAAATGGCTCAGCTGGTAAGTCATTGACAGCCTTTTTAATAGTAAAAACAACATGGTCTTGTGGTAAAAAACTAGCAATTTCAAGTGGTAAAGTCGTTTGATTTGTGTTATAGTGGATATGCATGGGATAGCCTTTCTCATATTTTTTGTCAACTATATTTTAGCAAGACTATCTCTTTAAAGCAAAAGGCAACGGCACTAACCGTTGCTTTTTTAATTTACTTCAAGGACTTTTGTCCCTGCCTC
>NZ_KQ969120.1 GCF_001578795.1 Streptococcus gordonii | reverse complement strand
TTTCGTATTTCGTACCATCATCGGCATCAACCACAACTCCCTCCTTATATGTCTTCCAAATTCTTACCTCTCGATGAAGCACTTGAATGTTTTGATGACTTAATCCCATTCTAATCGACTCCCCCTTTTGATTTCAATATTGTAGTGTATCTTCGCATTTGGGCTACCAACATCACTTTTAATAACATCTTTCAACTGACCATCATCGATTAAACCTTTGATATTATTGTCTATTGGATGATTAGAATTTAGTTTTGCCTTTTTAGGCAATTTATTATAATTAGTTACATTAATACGATTACCATTTGAATCACTTAATAAAATATACTCCTTATCTTCTTGGTCAAAATCTAGATAAATACTATAAGGAATTCCATAGGAAGCATAGGCATGATTTCCGATTAGCGTCCCAAAAACAGCTCTATTTCCTTCTTTATCATAGACAACAGGAACTATATCAGCTACAAAAGGAGGATTGTCTTTACCATCTTGGATGAAAATCGGTGAGAATTCTATTTTAGAGATTCCTGAGTAGTTTTCTTTGATGTAGGTCCCAAGCTGTTCTTCCAACAAACGAAAACCATGTTTGATGATTTTTTCTTCTTTTGCCTCAAGTCCTGTCGAACTCTTTTGTACATTTAGCATATATAATACTCCTCCTGAAATTAAAACTGTCAGAGCTGCGCCGATTGCAAGAATTTTTTTCTTCATTAGTCACCTCCATTAGGCTATACTATAAGCATATACAATACG
>NZ_KQ969119.1 GCF_001578795.1 Streptococcus gordonii | reverse complement strand
TGGGGCAAATTACTTTAAGCTTATCAAAACAATTCAATGGCAGACGGATTGTCTTCACAAATGATCAAACAAACATCATCTCCACAGACAGTTGCAACAATTTGAGGTAATTCCAGTGCATCCAGAATCGCTCCAAAAGACTGGGCTAGTCCGGGGAGAGTTTTCATGACAACTTGATTCTGAACCGGACGTAGCATGATGAGGGCGTCTTCCATATAAAAACGCAGGCGCTTCTCCCAGCGAGAAGGAGCAATACTATTTATAACATAGTAAGAAATATTGTTTTCAGTGACCTTGACCAGGTTGAGGGCCTTCATATCACGAGACAAGGTTGATTGGGTAACAATAACGCCGTTGGCTTCAAGAAGTTCCTGAAGTTCTTGTTGAGTATGGACTTTTTTCTCCATAATCAGGGAACGAATTAAACGATGTCTACTTTCTATTTTGTTCATAAAATTACCTACTATTTGATAAACATAGCGTCTCCAAAGCTGAAGAAGCGGTAGCGCTCAGCAATAGCGTGTTCATAAGCCTTTAAGGTTAGGTCCCGTCCAGCAAAGGCTGAGACTAGCATAACTAAAGTTGATTTAGGTAAGTGGAAATTGGTCGAAAAGGCATCAACAATTTGCCACTGGTAGCCAGGTTTGATAAAAATATTGGTCCACCCAGAATCAGCCTGGACATCGCCTTGAAACTTATTTCCGATGGTTTCTAGAGTTCGGATTGAAGTTGTTCCGACAGCTATAACACG
>NZ_KQ969118.1 GCF_001578795.1 Streptococcus gordonii | reverse complement strand
TTGAACTGCACCCCAAAAGTTAGACAGAAAAAATCTAACTTTTGGGGTGTTTTATTATGAAATTAACTTATAAAGATAAAGTTCAAATATATGAATTGAGAAAGCAGGGAGAGAGCTTTAGACGACTTTCAAATCAATTTGAGATAAACATTTCTAATCTTCAGTACATGATTAAATTGATTGATCGTTATGGGACAGAAATCGCAAAAAAAAGAAAGAATCGTTACTATTCTCCCGAATTAAAGGAAGAAATAATTAATAAAGTTCTGCTTAAAGGTCGTTCACTAAGAAGTGTATCTTTAGATTATGCTTTACCCGATCCTTCGCTATTGAAAAATTGGATAGCACAATACAAGAAAAATGGGTATACTATTGTTGAGAAAACAAGAGGGAGAGCACCTAAAATGGGACGTAAGCCAAAGAAAAAACCGGAAGAGATGACAGAACTAGAACGCCTTCAGGCTGAAAATGAGTATTTAAGAGCGGAGAATGCCATTCTAAAAAAGTTGAGAGAACTCCGCTTGAAGGAGGAAAAAGAGAAAGAAGAAAGACGCAGATTGTCAGAGAGTTAGTGTCAGAGTTTCCTTTAGATATTCTTCTAAAGATTATCAAACTTGCCCGTTCAACTTACTATTATCACTTAAAGCAGCTAAACCAAGAAGATAAGAATCAGGACGTAAAAAACGAAATACAAACCATTTATAACGACCATAAAGGAAATTATGGATACCGTCGTATTACTCTTGAGCTTAGAAA
>NZ_KQ969117.1 GCF_001578795.1 Streptococcus gordonii | reverse complement strand
TTTTGAGCCATTTTCTTGCTCAGTTTCTTGATGTTATTGGCCATGAGAACCAGTCCCATGCCAATTTTCACCTTGCGCTTGCCTCGCAGATTGCAGCGAGTGTAGCCCAAACAAGCCTTTATCTGACCAAAGACAGGCTCGACATCTATCTTCCGCTGGGCATAGATGCGGCGGCCTTCTTCCGATAAAAGCGTCTGGCTTTCTTTGAGTTTCAGGGCTTGATAACGCTCATTGATATAAAGCCCCTTTTGGGGTGCCTGCTCTGGCTGATCTGTGAGATAAACCTTGATTTCTTGTTCAAACCCTGTGCTTGTCTTCCGAGTTTCGACATGATGAAAGGAATATACAAAGCCATCCGGATGAGTATAGCTGTCTGAAGCTTCATCGTAGAGGCAATTAGCCAGATTTTTGACCGAGTTTTTATGGGAGCGTTTTTGTTCCCTGTCATACTGATTGTATTTGATATAATGGTCTATTCCTTGTTCGTCAAGACGGAGGAGGTTTTCTTCGCTCCCATACCCGGCATCAGCGACGACTGTTTCAACCTCTGCTGGACATGATTTCAAAAAAGGCAGGAGCGTTAAGGTGTCTGTTGGATTCGGGAAGATGTCGTAGTGGATGACAAACTGATTTTCAGTGGCTATTTGAAGGTTGTACCCTGCTTTAAGCTGACCATTCCGCATACTCGCTTTTTAATTTCAAGGCTCGTGAAGAAACAGTCTCTCCCCAGACTGTTTCTTTCATCTTTCATTCGCATGAAAGTGGCGTCCGTATCTGTTTTGGAAAAACTATTGCGCCCCTGGAAAGT
>NZ_KQ969116.1 GCF_001578795.1 Streptococcus gordonii | reverse complement strand
ATTAGCTAAAGCTCCTCAAACCATACACAACGAAGTGAAACGTGGACAAGTCAGGCAACAGGTACGTAAAGGGAAGTTTGAATGGGTCTATTCAGCTGACTTTGCACAAGAAGTTTATATAAACAAGCGCAAATCCTCTGTGAAGCAGTGCTCCCTAACGATGGAACTGAAAGAAAATATTGTTCACTACATCAAGCAGAAATACTCCCCTGAAATGATGGTAAAGGCAAAGGGAATCAATGTCCCCATCGCAACCATCTATTACTGGATTCACCATGGACACTTGGGTTTGACCAAGGCTGATTTGCTTTATCCTCGTAAAGCGAAGGCTAAGAAGAAGCAAGAGAGTCCCTACTTTAAACCTGCTGGAAAATCTATTGAGGAGAGACCAGAAGCCGTCAACCAACGATTGGAAACAGGGCACTACGAGATTGACACAGTGATTCAGACACGAGCTAAAAACGAGTGTCTACTGACTCTAACCGATAGAAAGAGTCGCCATCAAGTCATCCGGATAATTCCTGACAAGTCGGCTGATTCAGTGAATCAAGCTTTGAGGACAATTCTGAATGATTATCAGATTCATTCGATTACGGCGGATAATGGCACAGAATTTAGCCGTTTAGCGGAGGTTTTTAACCCTGAGCATCTTTATTATGCCCATCCTTATTCGTCTTGGGAGAGAGGAACCAATGAGAACCACAACAGGCTTATCCGTCGTTGGTTACCGAAGGGAAGTAAAAATGCGACTCAGAAACAAGTCGCATTTATTGAAAATTGGATAAATAACTATCCAAAGAAAGTATTAGATTACAAATCTCCTAGAGAGTTTTTACAAGGTGGCTAACTTAGACTTGAAATTTGGC
>NZ_KQ969115.1 GCF_001578795.1 Streptococcus gordonii | reverse complement strand
GACTGTCCATTAAAAAATAACGGTCTGTCACATAGCGATGATTAGCCCATTCAGTCTCTGACATGAAGAGACCGCTATATGGATCATCAAATTTGTTACCTTAAGGCAACTCCCTAAAAAATTTTTCCCATTTTTGAATTCTCCACTATGTAAACTTGAAAACTCTTGGCCTTACCGCCAACAACATGTTTTTCAACATCACTTTCCCACCAAGGAAGAACATCTTCTTCCAAAATTTCTAAAAATAAATCTTTGGACATTAAGTCATCTTTTAAGAAACCATCATAATTTTCAAAAACAAAAGTGTATTCTTCAGATTTTAACCATGATAAGTCTGTCAGCCAATCCGTAATAGATGACCAATTATTCGCATCAGGAAGGCCGACAGTTTTTTCAAGAAAACGGAATAACTCTTCTTTGTTTTGGATCTGCTTCCCATCAAAAATTGCTACAAAGCCGCTGAAAGGTAACAGGTCTTGCAATTTAAACTTTGTAATGTAATGAATTTTGTTTTTCACGATTTCAAACCTCTATTCTATTTTTTTAAATGTTTTATAATGGTCTTCTGTGTAGTAGACACTGCCATCACTTCCCCTTACAAACCTCTCGCCATCTCTTCCTTGGGACGGGAGTTTATTATTGACATCAAATTCTTTATAAGTGATTGGAGTGTTGTGTTGATCCGTAGCCGGTAAAACATTATCAGCATTTCTGAATTTTTTCCCTGCTGCAGTTCCTTCTGTCTGACCTTTAAAATTACCTTCCCAACCTACCTTTGTATACTCATTGTAAGAATTTTGTGCATTATCAGGTAAACTAGAGTAATTTAATTTAGGAATTCCAGTATTCATTTCAACATTCGGCAT
>NZ_KQ969114.1 GCF_001578795.1 Streptococcus gordonii | reverse complement strand
ACGATTTTTTAAAGAAATCCTTTGAGGAATTTCCCTCTTTTTCTATCTTGGATGATATTTATCCCTGGGATTTGAGTGAGATATATAACCCACCTGCTCTTTTGTTTTATCAAGGAAATATTGATCTGCTTGAATTGCCGAAAGTGGCAGTAGTCGGAAGTCGTGATAGTAGCAAGCTTGGTAATCAGTCCGTTCAGAAAATTATTAAAGAACTGAATAATGAATTAATCATTGTGAGTGGATTAGCGCGTGGGATTGATACGGCTGCTCATATGGCAGCCTTACAGAATGGCGGAAAAACTATAGCTGTTATTGGAACTGGATTAGATGTTTTTTATCCTAAAGCAAATAAAAAACTTCAGTCCTATATTGGCAAAAATCATCTGGTTTTATCAGAATACGGTCCCGGTGAACAGCCTTTGAAGTTTCATTTTCCTGAGCGAAATCGAATTATTGCAGGTTTGTGCAGGGGCGTCATTGTTGCTGAAGCTAAGATGAGATCTGGAAGCTTGATAACTTGTGAGCGAGCGATGGAAGAAGGAAGAGATGTATTTGCTATCCCTGGATCAATTCTAGATGGAAAATCTGATGGCTGCCATCATTTGATTCAAGAAGGCGCTAAGTGCATTATGTCAGGCTCTGATGTCCTGTCTGAGTTTGATTTTTAAAACAAGTTTTCCTATAGGAGAATTTAACAGTTGACAAGCCTAAAAAAATAGTTTACACTCTATGAGATTTATTCTGATAGAAGGTGTATAATTTGGTAACAAAAACAAGTAAAAAATCCACGACCAAGAAAAATCTGGTCATCGTGGAGTCGCCTGCCAAGGCAAAAACAATAGAAAAATACCTGGGAAGGAACTATAAAGTTTTAGCCAGTGTTGGGCATATTCGTGATTTGAAAAAGTCAACAATGTCCATTGATTTTGAAAATAATTATGAACCACAATATATCAATATCCGAGGCAAGGGACCG
>NZ_KQ969113.1 GCF_001578795.1 Streptococcus gordonii | reverse complement strand
TTATTCTTCTTTTTCTTTGGCTTTTTTCTTGAGCATGAAATTGGAAAACAGACTGAAAGGCGGTGGGACAGAACTAAATTTTTAAAAATTTAGTTCGTCGTCCCAGCCCCATCTCCAGTCAAATAGCAGTCAAAATAAAAAATCACTCTAACCCTTTAAATTCAGCGAGTTAAAATTGATGGATTTTTAGTTTAAGTTACGACTTCCATTACTTATTTCGCCCCAAAATCGATGTAAATTAAACTCAAAAATAGGCTGGACTTCATTGTCAAAGCAAGTTATGATAGACAAGTAAAAGCAGTTTAACAGATAGGAGCGATATGTATATCGATTTAGAAATGGAAATTTATCTACAAAAATTAGAAGGTGAAATTCGTAGCCAGCTATATTGGGGCGTAGTGCTAGAAATGCCAATTGAATGGCAACCAGACCAATTGGGATTTTATCTTAACGACCCGATAAGTTTGCCCGCATTTTTAACGAAACTACGAGTTTTCGAAAAAGGTTTTGCCTTCGATTATGTTGAAACTAATGTTTTTAAACGCAAAATAACGGTTTTTGCCATTAACGAAAACAAAGAAATGTTCATTGCGAAAATTGAAAAGTTGCTCGATTGCCAAAGTAGAGACGAGATGTGCGAAACCTTGCTACACATTTTGGCGACGCCAGTGACTTATATTGATGAGGCTATTTGTTAGCTGAAATTTACAACAAAAACGCCCCAGTTTTGCGACTGGGGTGATTGGTTTGTTTCGCTTTCATATTCAAGTTTTATGTTTAAAACTTCGACTTTTTATTCTTCCGTTAAAATTTCTCTGCTCAAAACGGTTAGCTCTTCTTGGCGAAGCTGGCTCATTAGCCGAGAAAATTCCTCGTCTGGAGCGCGTCCTTCATCTGGTGATATAATTCTTGCACGAGGTCTGGATTTTCGAACTGAACACGGTAACAGAGCGTCTGGTTGGGGTTCAAGCGATAGAAAACCTCAAAATTTAGGCTGAATCATATCACCCCAGTAGTAGTCAAA
>NZ_KQ969112.1 GCF_001578795.1 Streptococcus gordonii | reverse complement strand
CTAAAAATCCTAAACAATAAATCAATATCAGATAATGGATGAATTTCTTTTTATCAGAAAAAAATCTACCAGCTCAGAATTAAAAGTAGACAGGGTCGTCAAGCCTCCACAAAAGCCTGTTACCAGGATAGTATAGAGTTGCTTGTCTTGAACATGGTTATAGAAATACCCAATCAAAAAATCTCCTAGTAAATTGGCCATCAAAGTCCCTACTGGCAAAACTGCTCTGCTATTGACCTTAGAAAGAAAATATCGGACGAGAGCCCCACCCCCGCAAGCTGTAAGCATAAGCCAAATCATAGAGCCACCTTCTTTCCAGCCCACAAGGCAATCCACAAACTACCGCCAATGCTCAGGACTAGATAGAGGATAAAGTCCGTGTATAGCCCTAGGTCCAGCAGTTTAATGGAGTCTAAAAGGAGGCCGGAAAAAGTGGTCAAACCACCACAAAACCCTGTCGATATAGCCAGAATAAAACGTTTAGATACTTGCTTATTTGCTAGATAGCCCTTTACCAAATAAACCAGGATGAAGGTCCCCAGATAGTTGACCAAGAGTGTGGCTAAGGGAAAATGTCCAGTGAAGGTGGCGAAGGAAGAGATTAAGTAACGAAGCCATCCACCAAGCATAGCAGCCAAGCAGATGGCGAGAGAATTTTTCACTTCCTTCATGCTTTTTTCTGTTCCTGATAAGCACGAGAGTTTTTCAAGATATCCTTAAAGGTAGCAATAATCGTATCTTTGTAGGCTGGGTTTTCAACATGATCAGCCACTCGGCCTAAAATGACTTCTTCCCTCTTCGTGTCCAGCACTGCCTTACCTGTCTCCTGCTTGTAAGCAGCCACTTGGCTAACGAGATTCATCCGTTTTTCCAGCAAGACTACGAGGTCATCGTCTATTTGATTGATTTCTTGTCTCAGTTCTTCTAGATTCATTCGTTACCTCCTTATATTTTACCTATCATATCAAAATTCTGGATGTTTTTCTAGTTTTCTTGGAAAGTGAGTCAAGTTTATAAGCATTTTGTAAGAAAGAGGACTCATAGCGCGAGTCCTCTTTTATCATCACAATTGATTCTTATCCCGCAAATTTCAAGGTTCCACGGACCTTAGATTAAAGGTAACTCGCCAGGGCGAGTTTTTATCCGCAGATTAAAAGAGGCTGGGACAAAAGTCCTAGCCTCTCAATTGTTTTTGGATTGTCGAGCAAGACGCAGTGGTTGAGTGGGCTCTACTGCGCTGATTTCATCAGCTTTT
>NZ_KQ969111.1 GCF_001578795.1 Streptococcus gordonii | reverse complement strand
AAAAGAAGAATAATAAAAAAGATAAAAAAAGTTCAAAAAAGTAGTTGACAGTTTAGCGAGTAGATGATATACTAAGATAGTTGTCTCCGAGGGAGGCAAAGACCTTTGAAAACTGAACAAGACGAACCAAGTGCAGGGTGACATAGAGATATGTGACCTGTCAAAGAACGAAAAATAAATCTGTCAGTGCACAGAAATGAGTAAGACTCAAACGCTTAAACGAGAGTTTGATCCTGGCTCAGGACGAACGCTGGCGGCGTGCCTAATACATGCAAGTAGAACGCACAGTTTATACCGTAGCTTGCTACACCATAGACTGTGAGTTGCGAACGGGTGAGTAACGCGTAGGTAACCTGCCTGGTAGCGGGGGATAACTATTGGAAACGATAGCTAATACCGCATAACATTAATTATTGCATGATAATTGATTGAAAGGTGCAATTGCACCACTACCAGATGGACCTGCGTTGTATTAGCTAGTAGGTGAGGTAACGGCTCACCTAGGCGACGATACATAGCCGACCTGAGAGGGTGATCGGCCACACTGGGACTGAGACACGGCCCAGACTCCTACGGGAGGCAGCAGTAGGGAATCTTCGGCAATGGACGAAAGTCTGACCGAGCAACGCCGCGTGAGTGAAGAAGGTTTTCGGATCGTAAAGCTCTGTTGTAAGAGAAGAACGGGTGTGAGAGTGGAAAGTTCACACTGTGACGGTATCTTACCAGAAAGGGACGGCTAACTACGTGCCAGCAGCCGCGGTAATACGTAGGTCCCGAGCGTTGTCCGGATTTATTGGGCGTAAAGCGAGCGCAGGCGGTTAGATAAGTCTGAAGTTAAAGGCTGTGGCTTAACCATAGTACGCTTTGGAAACTGTTTAACTTGAGTGCAGAAGGGGAGAGTGGAATTCCATGTGTAGCGGTGAAATGCGTAGATATATGGAGGAACACCGGTGGCGAAAGCGGCTCTCTGGTCTGTAACTGACGCTGAGGCTCGAAAGCGTGGGGAGCGAACAGGATTAGATACCCTGGTAGTCCACGCCGTAAACGATGAGTGCTAGGTGTTAGGCCCTTTCCGGGGCTTAGTGCCGCAGCTAACGCATTAAGCACTCCGCCTGGGGAGTACGACCGCAAGGTTGAAACTCAAAGGAATTGACGGGGGCCCGCACAAGCGGTGGAGCATGTGGTTTAATTCGAAGCAACGCGAAGAACCTTACCAGGTCTTGACATCCCGATGCCCGCTCTAGAGATAGAGTTTTACTTCGGTACATCGGTGACAGGTGGTGCATGGTTGTCGTCAGCTCGTGTCGTGAGATGTTGGGTTAAGTCCCGCAACGAGCGCAACCCTTATTGTTAGTTGCCATCATTCAGTTGGGCACTCTAGCGAGACTGCCGGTAATAAACCGGAGGAAGGTGGGGATGACGTCAAATCATCATGCCCCTTATGACCTGGGCTACACACGTGCTACAATGGCTGGTACAACGAGTCGCAAGTCGGTGACGGCAAGCTAATCTCTTAAAGCCAGTCTCAGTTCGGATTGTAGGCTGCAACTCGCCTACATGAAGTCGGAATCGCTAGTAATCGCGGATCAGCACGCCGCGGTGAATACGTTCCCGGGCCTTGTACACACCGCCCGTCACACCACGAGAGTTTGTAACACCCGAAGTCGGTGAGGTAACCTTTTAGGAGCCAGCCGCCTAAGGTGGGATAGATGATTGGGGTGAAGTCGTAACAAGGTAGCCGTATCGGAAGGTGCGGCTGGATCACCTCCTTTCTAAGGAAAAACGGAATGCACGATGGAGTCTTGTTTAGTTTTGAGAGGTCTTGTGGGGCCTTAGCTCAGCTGGGAGAGCGCCTGCTTTGCACGCAGGAGGTCAGCGGTTCGATCCCGCTAGGCTCCATTGGAACGATCAGTTCCAAGCTAGTCCATTGAAAATTGAATAACTATATCAAATAGTAACAAGAAATAAACCGAAACGCTGTGAATATTAATGAGTTTAAGACTGAAAGGTCAAAAATAAGGTTAAGTTAGTAAGGGCGCACGGTGGATGCCTTGGCACTAGGAGCCGAAGAAGGACGTGACAAACGACGAAATGCCTCGGGGAGCTGTAAGTAAGCGACGATCCGTGGATATCCGAATGGGGGAACCCAACAGGTTGATGCCTGTTACCCATATCTGTTAAGGATATGAGGAGGAAGACGCAGTGAACTGAAACATCTAAGTAGCTGCAGGAAGAGAAAGCAAAAGCGATTGCCTTAGTAGCGGCGAGCGAAGAGGCAGGAGGGCAAACCGAAGAGTTTACTCTTCGGGGTTGTAGGACTGCAATGTGGACTCAGAATTTATAGAAGAATGACTTGGGAAAGTCAGCCAAAGAGAGTAAGAGCCTCGTATTTTAAATAGATTCTGTACCTAGCAGTATCCTGAGTACGGCGGGACACGAGAAATCCCGTCGGAATCTGGGAGGACCATCTCCCAACCCTAAATACTCCCTAGTGACCGATAGTGAACCAGTACCGTGAGGGAAAGGTGAAAAGCACCCCGGGAGGGGAGTGAAATAGAACCTGAAACCGTGTGCCTACAACAAGTTCGAGCCCGTTAATGGGTGAGAGCGTGCCTTTTGTAGAATGAACCGGCGAGTTACGTTATGATGCGAGGTTAAGTTGAAGAGACGGAGCCGTAGGGAAACCGAGTCTGAATAGGGCGCAATAGTATCATGATGTAGACCCGAAACCATGTGACCTACCCATGAGCAGGTTGAAGGTGCGGTAAAACGCACTGGAGGACCGAACCAGGGCACGTTGAAAAGTGCTTGGATGACTTGTGGGTAGCGGAGAAATTCCAAACGAACTTGGAGATAGCTGGTTCTCTCCGAAATAGCTTTAGGGCTAGCGTCGGCATCAAGATTCTTGGAGGTAGAGCACTGTTTGGGTGAGGGGTCCATCCCGGATTACCAATCTCAGATAAACTCCGAATGCCAATGAATTATGGTCGGCAGTCAGACTGCGAGTGCTAAGATCCGTAGTCGAAAGGGAAACAGCCCAGACCACCAGCTAAGGTCCCAAAATAATTGTTAAGTGGAAAAGGATGTGGGGTTGCACAGACAACTAGGATGTTAGCTTAGAAGCAGCTATTCATTCAAAGAGTGCGTAATAGCTCACTAGTCGAGTGACCCTGCGCCGAAAATGTACCGGGGCTAAAACAATTTACCGAAGCTGTGGATCCCTTAGGGGATGGTAGGAGAGCGTTCTATGTGTGGAGAAGGTGTACCGTGAGGAGCGCTGGAACGCATAGAAGTGAGAATGCCGGTATGAGTAGCGAAAGACAGGTGAGAATCCTGTCCACCGTAAGACTAAGGTTTCCAGGGGAAGGCTCGTCCGCCCTGGGTTAGTCGGGACCTAAGGAGAGACCGAAGGGTGTATCCGATGGCCAACAGGTTGATATTCCTGTACTAGAGTATGAAGTGATGGAGGGACGCAGTAGGCTAACTAAAGCAGACGATTGGAAGAGTCTGTCTAAGCAGTGAGGCGTGGTATGAGTCAAATGCTTATACCTATAACGTTGAGCTGTGATGGGGAGCGAAGTTTAGTAGCGAAGTTAGTGATGTCACACTGCCAAGAAAAGCTTCTAGCGATGTATCATACTCTACCCGTACCGCAAACCGACACAGGTAGTCGAGGCGAGTAGCCTCAGGTGAGCGAGAGAACTCTCGTTAAGGAACTCGGCAAAATGACCCCGTAACTTCGGGAGAAGGGGTGCTGATTTAGGTCAGCCGCAGTGAATAGGCCCAAGCAACTGTTTATCAAAAACACAGCTCTCTGCTAAATCGTAAGATGATGTATAGGGGGTGACGCCTGCCCGGTGCTGGAAGGTTAAGAGGAGTGCTTAGCGGTAACGCGAAGGTATGAATTGAAGCCCCAGTAAACGGCGGCCGTAACTATAACGGTCCTAAGGTAGCGAAATTCCTTGTCGGGTAAGTTCCGACCCGCACGAAAGGCGTAATGATTTGGGCACTGTCTCAACGAGAGACTCGGTGAAATTTTAGTACCTGTGAAGATGCAGGTTACCCGCGACAGGACGGAAAGACCCCATGGAGCTTTACTGCAGTTTGATATTGAGTGTCTGTGCCACATGTACAGGATAGGTAGGAGCCTACGAGATCGGGACGCCAGTTTCGATGGAGGCGCTGTTGGGATACTACCCTTGTGTTATGGCCACTCTAACCCGGATAGGTGATCCCTATCGGAGACAGTGTCTGACGGGCAGTTTGACTGGGGCGGTCGCCTCCTAAAAGGTAACGGAGGCGCCCAAAGGTTCCCTCAGACTGGTTGGAAATCAGTCGCAGAGTGTAAAGGTATAAGGGAGCTTGACTGCGAGAGCTACAACTCGAGCAGGGACGAAAGTCGGGCTTAGTGATCCGGTGGTTCCGCATGGAAGGGCCATCGCTCAACGGATAAAAGCTACCCTGGGGATAACAGGCTTATCTCCCCCAAGAGTTCACATCGACGGGGAGGTTTGGCACCTCGATGTCGGCTCGTCGCATCCTGGGGCTGTAGTCGGTCCCAAGGGTTGGGCTGTTCGCCCATTAAAGCGGCACGCGAGCTGGGTTCAGAACGTCGTGAGACAGTTCGGTCCCTATCCGTCGCGGGCGTAGGAAATTTGAGAGGATCTGCTCCTAGTACGAGAGGACCAGAGTGGACTTACCGCTGGTGTACCAGTTGTCTTGCCAAAGGCATCGCTGGGTAGCTATGTAGGGAAGGGATAAACGCTGAAAGCATCTAAGTGTGAAACCCACCTCAAGATGAGATTTCCCATAACGCAAGTTAGTAAGAGCCCTGAGAGAAGATCAGGTTGATAGGTTAGGAGTGGAAGTGTGGTGACACATGGAGCGGACTAATACTAATAGCTCGAGGACTTATCCAAAACTAAGTAGTGAAGGCGTTAAGGATTCTGTATGAAAATAGGAAACTGAAGCAGAGTCAGAAGGACTCAAGTCAGTTTATCTTTTTCACTAAGAATTTAGCCTGAGCACAATTTCATTGAGCGCAGCGTTCAATAAGTCTTGTTAGAAATGAGTAGTTATTCAATTTTGAGTAGATTAGATACTCAATAGTTAAGTGACGATAGCCTAGGAGATACACCTGTACCCATGCCGAACACAGCAGTTAAGCCCTAGAACGCCGGAAGTAGTTGGGGGTTGCCCCCTGTGAGATATGGTAGTCGCTTAGCAAGGATAGGAAGTTAGGATTAACTTCCTTTTTGGGAGTTTAGCTCAGCTAAGGAGAACGCAAGTTCGACTTTGTCGAAGCTGACGAAAGTCAGTGCACGACAGGGAACAGTGAGCTAAATTCCATTTGGGAGTTTAGCTCAGCTGGGAGAGCATCTGCCTTACAAGCAGAGGGTCAGCGGTTCGATCCCGTTAACTCCCATAAAGGTCCCGTAGTGTAGCGGTTATCACGTCGCCCTGTCACGGCGAAGATCGCGGGTTCGATTCCCGTCGGGACCGTTGGAATCGGAAGAAGATTTCAAAGAAGACTCGTTAGCTCAGTTGGTAGAGCATTTGACTTTTAATCAAAGGGTCACTGGTTCGAGCCCAGTACGGGTCATAAGCGCGGGTTTGGCGGAATTGGCAGACGCACCAGATTTAGGATCTGGCGCTTAACGGCGTGGGGGTTCAAGTCCCTTAACCCGCATAAGAAATAGGCCGGCTTAGCTCAGTTGGTAGAGCATCTGATTTGTAATCAGAGGGTCGCGTGTTCAAGTCATGTAGCCGGCATTAAGAGAGAAGAGGCGTATGCGAACGTAGTTCAGTGGTAGAACACCACCTTGCCAAGGTGGGGGTCGCGGGTTCGAATCCCGTCGTTCGCTTAGAGGCCGGGGTGGCGGAACTGGCAGACGCACAGGACTTAAAATCCTGCGATTGGAAACGATCGTACCGGTTCGATTCCGGTCCTCGGCATAAATATTAATGAGCACCCTTAGCTCAACTGGATAGAGTACCTGACTACGAATCAGGCGGTTAGAGGTTCGACTCCTCTAGGGTGCATATAGTGATAGGAGATATTCGATCACGACGGGAAGTAGCTCAGCTTGGTAGAGTACTTGGTTTGGGACCAAGGTGTCGCAGGTTCGAATCCTGTCTTCCCGATTGTA
>NZ_KQ969110.1:133043-134495 GCF_001578795.1 Streptococcus gordonii | reverse complement strand
AAAATCCATATCTTTGAAGGTGATTTAAATAGGAGAGGACAATCAGGAGGTTATCATTATGATATGGTAGAGGGGACTTCTGGAAATGTCATAGAAGGTACTAAAGGCCCCGTTTTAAATGATACTGGGGTTTATGAAGCAAAGGTAGAAGTTGATGGGATTCCTAAAAAAGCAAATGGAGGTTATTCAACCTTTTTCCCAGATAATATGAGCCCACAGGAGGTTGTGGATGCCATTAATGAGGCATATGAAAAAAGGCAGTTTAAAGTAAAAACAAGAAATACTTACGAAGGATTTAGCAAAAACGGAATGAAGATTACGATGTATTTGGACTCTGATGAAAAGATTATTTCAGCTTTTCCTAGCAAAGAATAGTTAAAACATTGAATTATAAGATGAGAAAGAGGAGAAAAATGGTAAAAAGAGAATACGATATATTCAAATATCAAAATAATAGTATTAGTTTAATGATAAGTTTTTTTGATCCCTATTATCAAACCTTATGTGAATTTTTTGATACAGAAGTCCATAATTTTTACACCCATATTCAAAAAGAATTAGAGGCAGTTGTTACTGGTCAAAAAGAAGAATCAGACTTTGGCGGTAATATGCTAAATATTGATATAGGTAAAGAAGAAACAGAAGTATACTATCAAATGGATGATGAGAGTCTTGGGGAACCTTGCTTTATTTCAACTGATGAACTATATAAATTAGTTATTGAGTGGAAAGAAATGGAAGAAAAAATGTACAGAGGGGAAGATATTTTCCCTGTGATTTTAGAAGATTGAACTAACTATAGGTAATTGGGGCAAGAGAGATTTCTTTCCCCTTTTCGCATCATAAATTTGTTAACAAACACTATCTTAATAAGCAAATGGAGGTTATTCAATCTTTTTCCCTGACCATATGAGCCCGCAGAAGGTTGTGGATGCCATTAATGAGGCATATAGTAATAAGATTTATCAAGAAGGTTCAAGAGGTGTTTATGTCGGCAGTAGTAAGGAAGGAATTAAAATTAGAATGGTTCTTACTGATGATGGAAAAATTATTACAGCTTATCTAACTGTTTCAGAGTAGAAAGGTTTATAGATGTTAAGAAGAGAATATAAATTATTTAAAAGTGTTGAGAATGGAAATGCACTTACGGTATTGTATAATAGAGAAGATTATGAAATTATAACAACCTTTATGATTACAGAAGTCACGGATTTTTATCTGGATGTTCGAGAAGCTTTGGAGAGTGTAATTTCTGGGAGTATGGAAGAATATGCTTTTGATGGTAATCTCTTAGGGATTGAAATTGGCAAAGAAATAACGGAAGTATACTTCCAATTTGAGGAAGAAATATTAGGTGGTCCATGCTTTATTCCTACAAATGAGCTTTATAAACTGGTTTTGGAGTGGAAAGAAATGAAAGATAAAATGCATAGAGGGGAAGATATTTTTCCC
>NZ_KQ969110.1:131050-132807 GCF_001578795.1 Streptococcus gordonii | reverse complement strand
GTTATCAATAATTGACAGATATAAGATTAAAAACGTTTATCCGCAAGTAGAGGATTTAAAATATTTAAAAAAATCTTTGAATACCAATGACGAGCTAAGTACAAGGGAAAAATTTACTCTTTATCAAGAACTTTTTCCACCTCGCGGTGGTTTATCAGATATTCATTATTGGCATAACGACTTTGGAACAAGAAAAACAGTTAATGAAGTCATATCAGATTCAACGAAAACAATTGCTGATTATTTGCTGGAACGGTAACAAAATAATTTAATGGTGAATATTCTTAAAAAAATTAAAACTAAAACCTATAAAAATAACGATTTAATAAATAATATAGATTTAAATCCAATTGTGTCTTATCACATAATAAGAGAAGTCGTTGATAGTGATATATGTAATGTTGATGTTATAAAAGATTTATTCAATACTAAACGTGATGGGGAAGTATTGATAAAAGGAAGTATTCCACCCGAATATTTTACTTTTGAATAAGGAGAAAAAATGACTAGAGAAGAACTTGATAATCTATTTTACAAAGTCCCTAATGGTGTAGACTACGCAGACCTGCTTGAAGAAGTTGACTTAGAAGATGTGCCAGAAGAAACGATTAACAAACTTATCTCTTTATTATCTAGCGATGATGATTTTTTGCGCTATAAAGCTTCTAGGCTTTTAACTATTTGGGGGCTGAAAGAAGGTTTTGATGTGTTGACTCAGATGTTTGTTGCAGGGAAATTGGAAGGCTACATTCCTCATCGGCTATATAGTTATGATGATACAAATCGAATTATATTGGATGCTCTTACTAGCTATTGGGCTAATCAATCAGATATTGGCAATGGTGATAAAGCAAGGCAAGAAATATTCCCTTATGTCTGCAAAATTATAGAGCAGGCGGAAAAAGGTTATTATGACCTTTCATATTTTTACTATCTAGTTGAAAATAATGGCTTTTCTGAATATATCCCTTACCTAAAGCACTTTTTATCTGTTATTATGGATAAGCCAGAAGATAATTATTGGCGAATTCATGATACTTTGAAACTGTTTTTAGAGATCGAACCAGATTATGTGGAAAAACTTCTGGAGGAGAAGGATAAATCACTAGCTAATTTCGGATTGGAGGAAGAGAATGAAGGAAATTAAATTCTATAAGGTAAACGATGCTTACGGTTATATGTCCAATTTTGCTCCTTATCCTTTTTCGGATGGAAATAAAACCTGGCCTACATCGGAACATTATTTCCAGGCTCAGAAATTCTTGGTTCCAGAAATTCAGGAAAAAATTCGCCTGCTGGAGTCACCTATGGATGCTGCTTTGGAGGGACGCAATCGCCAGAATCCATTACGAAAGGACTGGGAAGATGTAAAGGATGATATTATGCGTTATGCTGTTCGTGAGAAATTCCGTCAAAACACAGTAATTATGGAAGATTTATTAGAGACTGGAGATAGTATCATCATTGAACATACGAAAAATGATAGCTACTGGGCTGATGGTGGCGATGGTACAGGAAAAAATATGCTGGGGCAAATTCTGATGGAAGTACGAACAGAGCTTCGTTGAATACAAACTACTAACAAAGACAATCTATTCAGTTAGGTTTTAAATTCCCTCAGTTCAGTCTGTAAAGATAAAAAAACTCGACAAACATATATATATATATGTATATATTTGTTGTCGTAAAAAGTGAAAGGGCGAGATAAATCTTTTGCCCTTTTCCTCTAAGTTTAGAGCTGATTAGCCGCTATTTCA
>NZ_KQ969110.1:127695-129394 GCF_001578795.1 Streptococcus gordonii | reverse complement strand
CCATCGGCAAGGGAAAAGATTGGATTAAAGGGAAAATTCCAAGTGTGGGGAGTCAGACGGTGGTACCATCTCTTAATAGTACAAATGACTATATGATGTTTAGGAAGGGGTCTGATCCATTAGGAGAAGAGTTTGGACCAGGTAGAATATCAAATCCTGATGATTGGCAAAATATTTTAGATGACTTACAAAATCAGGGGGTAGAAATAGTTCATCGTGAGGGAGTGATGGGATATTCTCCTTCTAAAGGCAAGCCGGGACAACTGGTTATAGACGATAATGCATCTTATGGAGCTTTACTGCACGAAAGGCAACATTATCTAGATGATGTCAAACAAGGATTCCCTGGTATGGAATATCATTTCCAAGCAAAGAATAGGTTGAAGATGGAATTGAATGCATATATGAAAGAAATTCATTGGGCAGAGTCAATAGGGCGTAAGGATATAGCTAATAGTTTGTTTGAAAATTATATGAATGAGAGAGCTTTGTTAACAAATCATTTAAGATAGTAAGGAGTAAATGGTGAATATTCTTAAAAAAATTAAAACCAAAACTTATAATAATAAAGATTTAATAAGTAATATAGATTTAAATCCAATTGTGTCTTATCACATAATAAAAGAAATTGTTAATAGTGATATCTATGATGTTGATGTTATAAATAAATTAAAAGAAATTTCAGTCAGACTTTCGATGGAAGATTCAGTTTTAGGCCCAATTTGTTTGGGGCACATGTCCTTAGCCACATTAAGAAAATTAGGGATTGACTTAAGGGAAACAGAAACTGGTTCAGCTATTTCTGATTATGACTGGGGATTAGTTGATAAATTTTATAACGAAAATGGGTGGTGAATATATAAATTAATTTTTCAAACATGGGGATCAATTTAATAATTTACAGTCTTATTCTAAAAAATATGAAAAATGTAAACGAAGTCATTAGGATGGAATAGAGATTGAGATTCAGATTCAGATTCAGTATAGAGGGGAATCGACTAGAGCTTTTGTCAGGTTTATGGGAAATGATTCAAGAGAAGAGCCTCAGAGCTTGTTTACAAAAATTTCAAGATAAATACTCCAGAAATCTGAAATTCTATTCAAGAGAGAGTGAGGAACTTATGACAGTCGGTTTAAAAGTAGATTTATATTGGTATTCTATTGGAACAGGAGATTTTCTCCACTCGTTTTTTTCAACAATTTGTGTTCGTTTAGAAAATAATGTTTTGGGGAGCAGATTTCCTATTTTGATGAATGAGTTATATAGTGGAAAGTTAGAGCCACACCAGTTGGAGGAGGCTTTGCGTGAATTGGAGACCATCCAAAAGGAATTAGAAAGAATTAATCCTAATCAAGTTGTTTGGGATAATGAAGACAGAAGTAAAATACCTCCTTGGGGTGACAATATCAGTCCAGATATCAAAGCTCTATCAGATTATTTTGTGACAAGCAGTGGAAAGAATCTAATTTCTGTGATAAAAAGAGCTTTGTTGGATGCTATAGATGAACGAGTTAAACTTGAAATAAAGAGTTTATGCTGAATATCGATATAGGCAAAGAAGAAACAGAAGTATACTATCAAATGGATGATGAAAGTCTAGGGGAACCTTGCTTTATTTCAACTGATGAACTATTTAAATTGGTTTTAGAGTGGAAAGAAATGGAAGAAAAAATGCGCGGAGGGGAAGATATTTTTCCT
>NZ_KQ969110.1:125567-127029 GCF_001578795.1 Streptococcus gordonii | reverse complement strand
ACTTATAGATAGTTAAACGATTTGATTGTGAAGCTTGATTTAGATGGAAAGAACAAATAGCCAAAATAAAAATAATCTCACTTGATGATACAGATGATATTATTATTCAAATTGGTAATAAAAAACTGAAGCAATGATATCTATGGCCCTGTATAATCCTAAAGAAGGAGAAGAAAATGATGTAGAATTGACGTTCTATATGTTTGGAGATTTTAAATTACAATTAGCTACTAATGAAAGATATGATATCACTCATATTGAAAATTACTCTTAGCTTCTTCTTTCACTTTGGATGCGATATAATAACTGAAAAAGTTAAAGGGGAAACCTCGTTCAGAATGGGATAAGATTGTTGATGATTATAACCACACTCTAAAAATTGACAATGAAGGCAATATAATTGATATCATTAATGCGAGTGATTATGAAAGTACTTTCTATATCGTTAAGAAAAATGGCCGATACGATGAACAGTATACTAACCAGATCAATGAGGAATTACACAAACTAGAAGCAGAAAATACGGAAGCTAATTTAGAAGCAGTGGCTCAGGGGCAGCTGTTCTTGGTGCTCTCCAATATGGCAGTGGAGTTATTCGTGTGCAAACGATAAAAGTAAACTTATCAACTTATTGGCCTTTACTGTGTGAGATTTGCAGATAAGTAAGGTTTTTTGGCATGGGTAGATTTAGCAAAATAAAAAATGTCAAAAAAATTACCACTAGTTATTGACAATGTGCTAAAAAGGTGTATAATAGATGGTGTAACAAATATTATTACAACAAAGAAAGGATGCTATGAATATCTTTAACGGATTCAAACAATTTTTTAAACAGAAAGAGGAAAAAACAATGACAAACTTTTCAGATTTACAAGCAAAACGCCGCTCCATCTATGCTTTGGGCAAAGATGTAGAACTCACAAACCAAGAATTGATTGATACTATTCAAGGAGCAATTCTCCAAACACCAACAGCTTTCAACTCACAAACATCACGAGTTGTGATTCTGTTGGATGAAGAGTCAGATGCTTTCTGGAATGAGATTGCCTACTCAGAACTTGAAAAAGTGACTCCAGCTGAAGCTTTTGAAGGAACAAAAGAACGCCTAGCAGGTTTCGCTCAAGCCAAAGGAACCATTCTTTTCTATGAAGATCAAGACGTTGTCAAAGGTCTTCAAGAGCAATTCCCGCTTTACGCTGAAAATTTCCCACTTTGGTCAGAGCAAGGCCACGGAATTGCTCTTTATGCGACATGGTTGGCTTTAGCTGAGCAAAATGTTGGTCTCAATGTGCAACACTATAACCCCTTAGTAGATGCACAATTGGCTGAAAAATATGATATCCCAGCTAACTGGAAACTCCGTGCTCAAGCACCATTTGGAGCAGTCAAGGCACCAGCTGCTGACAAAGAAATCCAAACAGAAAACCGCTTCAAGGTATTTGGAAATTAATAGATAAAAAAA
>NZ_KQ969110.1:121528-124630 GCF_001578795.1 Streptococcus gordonii | reverse complement strand
CTAGAAAAAAGGATAAGATCTTAAACTGACCTTATCCCTTTTTCATGAGTTGAAGCTTTTTGTCTCAGCCTCATTTTTGTATGGAGCCGGAATTATTCATATGAGATATGGATACTCACTGAAATCTATGGTAGATAGAACTGTTGCTCTATCCCCCTATCTTTACCCAAATAGTGAAAATAAAAAACAGCTTATACTCTTCAAAAATCTCTTCAAACTACGTCAGCGTCGTCTTGTCGCGCCCAAGTACAGCCTGCAGCTCACTCCTTAGTTTGTTGATGATTTTCATTGAGTATAAGATTGATAGCTGGATTTGTAGAAACGAGGTAATAGGTGACCTGGGCTTGCGGGTCACTGATGGGAATCACTATGCGGTCGTCTCTAATCGGATGCATCTTTTTGCTGTAATCGGTGGTAAAGCGTGGGAGGTTGGAATGCTGAACCAATTCTTCGAATTCAAAGCGGTTGGTTTGAACCAGAAACTTGGAAGCTGGCATCTGTTCATGCACCAAGTCGTTCCAAAAACCAATCTGATTCATGAGGAGGAAATTGTAGCCATTGAGGTCATGAAAGGTCACCTGGTCATAATCAGCTAGGGCATGGTCTTTTGTGACGGCGATAAAAAGATTTTCTTTCAGGTAGGGCAAGCAGTGAGTTCCCTCTTTCTCATAGGGATAGGGGAGAATGGCCAAATCAACTGTTTTATTTTCCAGGCTAGCCAAGACCTCTCCTTCCTTTCCAATCTGTTGGTGGAGGTGCTTGTGGGGAAAAGAAGCGCTCAGCTGAGGAAGCAATTCCCAGAGTGGGGCTGGAGCGACAGAAGCGACACGAATGGTCTTGAGGCTCTGGTCAAATTGGTGCACTTCCTTAATGCCCTGCTGGCTGGTTTGCAAGATTCGACGAGCGACGCTGACTGCAACTTCCCCTGTTTCATTTAGTGCAATGCGGTTGGCAGTACGGTCAAAAAGCGTCACACCAAAATCTTCTTCTACCTGTTGCATGGCACGAGAAAGGGAGGGGGTTGAAATGTGAAATTTCTCTGCAACTTTTGATAGGGTGCCTAATTCCTTAAAGGCAACCAGTTGCTCCAGTTCTTCTAAGTTTAGCATGTCGTCCTCCTTTTAGTTTTCATTTTTTGAAAACTAGTTTCCTGTATTACTAGTGTACAATATGAGGGGCAAGTTGTAAACTAGAAACATCAAGAGAACGAGGGAGATGTCAAATATGTTTTACAAAACCTTAAATAATCAGGTCAAAATGCCCCAACTTGGTTTTGGTGTTTTCCAAACCCCTGTGGATGAAACCAAGCAGGCTGTTCTTGAAGCCATCGAAGTCGGCTATCGCTCCTTTGATACGGCCCAAGCCTATGGCAATGAAGCAGGTGTCGGCCAGGCTATTCAAGCCTCTGGTTTGCCACGTGAAGAATTTTTCATCACAACCAAAATCTGGATCACTAACGCGGGCTATGAGAAAGCCAAGGTCTCTATCGCAGAATCCTTGCGCAAATTGCAAACTGACTATATCGACCTCTTGCTCATCCACCAACCCTTTGGCGATTACTATGGCAGCTACAGAGCCATGGAAGAAGCCTACAAGGCTGGGAAAGTAAGAGCAATCGGGGTTTCCAACTTTTCCCCAGACCGTTTCATTGATTTACAGCACTTTGTAGACATTAAGCCTGCTGTCAACCAAATCGAAACCCATGTCTTCCAACAACAAAAGCTAGCCAAAAGCTATTTGGACAAATACCATTGCCAGATTGAATCTTGGGGACCTTTTGCCGAAGGGCGCAATGACTTCTTTAACACCCCTGTCTTGAAAGCGATTGGGGACAAATACGGCAAATCAGTCGCCCAAGTTGCTCTGCGTTTCTTGTTGCAAAGTGACGTGGTCCTGATTCCCAAGTCAGTCCGCAAAGAACGCATGCAGGAAAACTTTGATATCTTTGATTTTGCATTAACCGAGGAGGACATGCAGGCTATTGCGGCTCTGGATCAGGAAAAATCACTTTTCTTTGACCATCAAGACCCTGAGACGGCAGAGTTCTTTATGAACCTAGCCGATAAGTAAACAGGTAAAAGGAGAACCATGAAAAACAAATCTTTTCTCATCATTTCTGGCCTACTCATGGCCTTCACCTCACTGTCGACGGATGTTTATTTGCCCGCTATGCCTACTATGGAAAAAGAACTGGGTGGGCAAGTGGAGTTGACGGTGACCGGTTTTTTGGTGGGCTTTGCCCTAGCCCAGTTGGTCTGGGGCCCTATCAGTGACCGGATCGGGCGGAAAATCCCTCTGTATCTAGGTCTTGTAATCTTTATTCTTGGGTCTTTGGGTTGTGCGCTGTCGACGGATATGACCCAGGTCATCATCTGGCGGGTCTTTCAAGCTTTTGGAGCCTGCGTGGGGCCAATGTTAAGTCGGGCCATGAGTCGCGACCTGTTTGACAGTCGAGAAGCTGCCCAGGTGTTATCGACCCTCATGATTATCGCAGCAGTGGCCCCTATCCTAGGCCCCTTTATCGGTGGCTTTATCGTTAGTTTTACGAGTTGGCATGTGATTTTTTACTTTATGGCGCTGGCTGGGATCCTCATGCTCTATGGGGTTTACCGTTTGCCTGAGACCTTGCCAAAAGAAAAAAGAGGCCACATAAGCCTGCTAAGGTCATTTAGCAACTACGGGCAACTCTTGACTAATCGCTCTTTTATGCTCTACACGCTCTGTGTGACCTTTTACTATGTGGGCGCCTATGCCTTTATTACAGGTTCTTCCACGGTTTACATCACCTATTTCCATGTGCCTGAACAGGATTACGGCTTTTTGTTCGGGGTCAATGTCTTAGGTATTGTCGGGCTCAATCTCTTTAACAGACGTTTGGTGGAGCGTTTTTCACTGAGGTTCTTGTTGCGTTGCGCTAGTGTCATCGCTCTCTTAGCTAGTCTGGCCTTGTGGGGCGGGGCCTCAATCTGGGCAATGGGTCTAGTATTTGGACTTTGGCCATCCCTGTCTTTTTCGTCTTTAGCATGAATGGGATTATCGCTGCCTGTAGCAATGCGGCGGCTCTAGCCTTTGTCTCTGACGAGATGACAGGCTCCGCTTCGG
>NZ_KQ969110.1:118981-121379 GCF_001578795.1 Streptococcus gordonii | reverse complement strand
CCAATACGGGAGTGGGATTCTCTCGTCAGCACTTCTGGCAAGCTTTGCAGCGACAAATGGTCACCCTGGCGCTATGGTGACTATCATCTTGGTCTCTGTTGCCCTCGCCTTCTTGACGACCTTGGTAGCCAAAAATGTCCCACAGACCCTAAAAAGTGTCTGACTTGGTCAAGCTAAGTCGATTTGAATGCAAGTAATGAAAGGAAATAAGATATGACAAGTATAAAACAAACAGCAGGACGAGACCTCTTAGGGGATTTTGCTCCGAACTTTGCTCATTTCAATGATGATGTTCTCTTTGGTGAAAATTGGAATGATCGGACGATTCCACTGAAAACACGGGCTATCATCACAGTTGTCGCTCTGATGGCTCAGGGAATTACGGATAGTGCCATGGTGCACCATTTGGAAAATGCCAAAAAAGAGGGGGTTAGCCAAAAGGAAATAGCAGCGATTATTACCCATACGGCCTTTTATGCAGGGTGGCCTAAAGCCTGGGCAGTTTTCAATCTGGCCAAAAAGATTTGGCCTGTCGAAGAAGCAGAAGGCAAAGTCAGCGCTAAAGAGGCTTACCAAGCGACACTTTTCTTTCCCATCGGTGAGAAAAATACGGCTTATGCGGATTACTTTAGCGGCCAGTCTTACTTGGAGCCAATTGCAGAGGAGGCTTTCCCTGTTTTTAATGTGACCTTTGAGCCTGGGTGTCGCAATCATTGGCATACGCATAAGGCTAAAGCAGGTGGCGGGCAGTTGCTCATCTGTGTCGGTGGTGAGGGGTATTATCAAGAATGGGGCAAGCCAGCCCTTAAACTGCTCCCTGGGGATACCGTTACTGTTCCAGCCAATACCAAACATTGGCATGGGGCCAGCAAAGACCAGTGGTTTTCTCATTTAGCCTTTGAAATCCCTGGTGAAGCGACCGCAACGACTTGGCAGGAGCCAGTGTCCGAGGAAGATTACCTGAAAGCACAGGAGTAGGAAGCGAGACAAATTGTACGGTAATTAGTGTCAGCTTTGTTTCCCACAAACCCCGTTAAAAAAGTCCCTCATCATCCGATATCTGATGATGGGGGACTCTTTGTTTTGCTAGAGAGCATTTTAATTGCTGCTATTTCTTCAACTGGGTTGTGAGTTCGAGTTGGTTGCCTTCAGGGTCAAAAACCACCGCTTCGTAATAGCCGTCCCCTGTGGTCCGTGGGCCGGATTGGATGGGGTAGCCGTCGGTTTCAAAACGCTGGGCAAAGGCATCCACGTCGGCCTCATTGCCAACTGCGATGGCCAAGTGGGTGAAACCAAAGGTGTCTTTGTCCCCTGCGACAATGTCGGGGCGGTGGCAGAGTTCTAAGCGGGCACCATCTTCAAAACTAAGAAAATAAGAAGAAAAACCTGTTCTTGGGTTGTGGTATTTTTCGCTGGCTGTCGCCTTGAAGTAAGTTTGGTAGAAGGTTTTCATATTTTCCAAGTCTTTGACCCAGACGCCGACGTGTTCGATTGCAATTGACATAATCAGTTCCTTTCTGGTGTGACGGTTTGTCACTCTTTTTATTGGTTGAGGTAGTGGGCGATGACGCTTAAGACACCATTTTCATCATTACTAGGGGCAAGGAATTTGGCGACTTCTTTGGTGGCTTGGGGAGCATTGCCCATGGCGTAGGAGTAGCCAGCAAGCGCCAACATCTCATGGTCATTACCGCCATCCCCGAAGGCCAAAAGATTGTCGCTAGATAGCTGCCACCTGTCCAAGAGTTCTTGCAGGGCTGCCCCCTTATTTTTGCCTTTTCCGATGATGTCAATGTTGCCGTGACCGCTGGTGGTCGCATCAATCACATCCCCCAAGAGTGCCTTGAGGTCATCAATAATCTGATAGGTGACCTCTTCTGGGGTGTTGAAGGAAAACTTCAAAAATTGGTCATCAGGCAGGACAGCGAAAGAATCTACAAGTTGGAGTTTGGTATGGTATTTTTTGAAAAAAGCAATGGCCTCGGGTGCAGATTTAGCATGCATATAAGCCGTTTTTTCACCGCTTAAAACTAATTCGTGGTCCAAGTGGCGTTCCGCCAAATAGTCTAAAACGCTTCTAACCACTTCCTTAGGCAAGGTATAGCTCTTGAGAAAGTGGCCGTTTTCTACGAAGTAGGCACCATTTTCTCCCACGATGGTGATGTCAGATTTGTAATCTTCGAAAAAACTCTCGATTTGGTAATATTGGTTGCCACTGATGGCGACAAAACGAATGCCCTTTGCCTGCATTTTGTCAAACAATTGGGCAAATTGGGCTCTGTCGTAGTCCATCTGGTTGTTGAGGAAGGTGCCATCCATGTCGGTGGCAATAACTTTGATGTCCATCAGTTGTCTCCTTTACAGATTGAGAATTTTCGTGTAAGATTTGCCGACTGTG
>NZ_KQ969110.1:113660-118550 GCF_001578795.1 Streptococcus gordonii | reverse complement strand
TTATCGTCATCTGTGATGGTCCGGATAACCTTGCAGGGATTACCGACGGCGACACTGTAGTCTGGGATGTCCTTGACGACCACGCTACCACCACCGATAACCACATTGTTTCCTATGGTGACGCCTGGCATGACCTGTACCCCAGCCCCAATCCAAACATTGTCTCCCACGGTGATAGGGTAGGCGTATTCTAAGCCCTGATTTCGCCTGTCGGCATCAATCGGGTGGCCTGCGGTATGAAAGCCACAGTTGGGGGCGATAAAGACATTGTCACCAAAGGTCACCTTGGCTCCGTCTAAAATGACGGTATTGTGATTGGCAAAGAAATTCTCCCCAATCTCGATATTGTAGCCATAGTCACACCAAAAGGGAGCGACTATGCAAAAGTTTTCCTTGGTTTTGCCCAGTAATCGCTGGATGAGTTTGTGTTGCCCTACCTCATCTGAGGGGCGCAAATGGTTGTAGTCGTAGCAGAGGTCTTTGGCCCTTGTTCGCTCTTCTAGGATTTCTTTGTCATAATTGGCATCATAAAGTTGCTGGGCCAGCATTTTTTCTTTTTCAGTCATGGTTCTTCTCCTTTTGCGCTTCTTTGAGGCCTTGTCGTGTAATCCCATACTTTAGCCAGTCTAGGGGAATATCTGCACTAGGGTAACCAGCAATCAAGATGCATTGGGCATGCACCCCATAGTCCCCTGTTTGCACGACGGCTTTACAGCGGTCCCGCATCTCATAGTAATCCGGAATATAAGGAATGGTCTGGATGTTTTCTTGTCCTAGCTTTTCCACTAAAAACTGATAATCTGGTTGGTTGAGTGTCAGCATCTCTTCGGTCACCAGGGCGCCTTCGAAATCCCCCACCTCGATGAGAACATCCACGATGGCTTGCATGGAAGGGCAGCCCGTAACGGCCTCTAGGTCGATGTATTGGACAGAAGGGTCTAGGGGATGCAGGGCCTTGACTGAGGTACCACTGCCTGCATCAGCGATAAAAATCATCTCACCATGGCGAAGCCCAGCTACTAGGGTAGCTAAGTCCTTATTTAAAATGCGTTTTTTCATAGCGTTTCTCCTTGATGTTAACAAAGGTTAGCTGATGTCTGTCTTTGACTATCCAAGAGATGCAGGCGACCCAATTCCTGTCCGCCTTGCAAGACCAGAGAGTCCAGTTGGGTCAAGCGTTCCAGTCTAGGGTGAAAAACTTGTGGAATGCCCGTGTCTGTCATCTGGATATCTTTTTCAAGTGAGGGGCAGTAGTAGGCGATAGCATCTGGTGCCAAGACAACTGTAAGGGCTGTGATTTGCAGAAGAAGTTCTTCTTTTGTTGCTTTTCCTTTTTTGTTGAGGTAGCCAACCTCCCCAGCGAAGCCCTGTTTGCCTCGGTGCAAGCGCCCGTCAACAACTAGCCCAGCCCCAGCAAAGTCGCTATCTGGCTGATAGAGAAGGGCTAGATTGCCATCGTCTGGATGCTCCTTTTGGTAAGCTAGGACCGCACAGTTCACATCGTTTTCAATCAAAATCGGAAGGTTCGTCAAGGCTGACAGGCTTGTCAGCAGTTGGCTCTTCTCTAAATGCGCAAAATCCGAAGAAAGGATTTCCCCATGCGTGCCAATGATACCCGGAAAGCTGAGTACCAAGACTTGCATCAAGGGATCGCTTTCCAGCAAAATGCTTACAGCCTCACAGATTTCTGCTAAACTACCTGTTTTACTGCTTACAAACGCTTCAAATACGGTCTCCCCAGCAAGATTAAAGGCATGCGTTGCTATCTGATACCGGTCAAAAGGATGACTGAGGAGGACCGTTCCGATATGGGCAAAGTTCACACTTAACTGATAGAGTTTGGACTTTCTCCCACCCGTTGAGCTGGCATTGCCGATAAAGCAAATTTCCCCACTAACTTCTAAGGTTTGTAAAATATTGGTGGTCCCAGCCAGAGAAATCCCAGTTTGCTGGGCTAAGTCGGTCTTGGTCCAGTTGCCACCTTGATAAAAGCAGGCTCTTACCCGCTGAATGTTGTCTTCTTTTAAATCTCTAATTTTTGCCATTTTTCACTTTCGTCACAACTTGATGAAACCAGTATAGCATTTTTTCGTTCTTAGGACAAGTTTTTTTGAAAAATAAATGATTATTTGAAATCTTGGACAGTAGCTGCAGGAGTTCTGATAGCCATTTGATCCCTGACGTGTTACAATAAAAGAAAAAGAAAGGAATCCTCATGACACCCATTCGCTCCAAGCGTGTTTCCAACTATGAACTATTTTTTGACTTGGCCTTTGTCTTGACCATTAGTCAGCTGACCAGTGCCATTCATGTGCCTCAGGTTCAGTTGGAACATATTTTTTACTTTTTGACCACCATTATCGTTATGCTCAATGTCTGGAATCAAGAAGCTTTTTACTATAATAAATACGGCGATTCGAGGCAGATTGACATCTACACGGTCATTGCCCTCATGCTCTTTGTGGGGAATCTGGCTTTATCCATCACCTTTGATCCGACAAGTCTCAAGCCTTTTTTGGAAAACCCGCTCAATTTTAATAGCCTTCTGATCTTGAGTTATGGGACCATTGCCCTGCAGTATATTCTAAAAGGGAGAAAGCTAGGTTTTAACAAGGACATGTATCTGTCTATTGCCTTACTGGTGGTGTATGCGCTAGCAGTTCTCCCTAGGGCTTTGGATCTTCTGCCTTTTTCGGTTCATGCTCTGCCTCTTTACTACCTACCACTAGTGGTGCCCTTATTTTTGAGCTCGAAAAAGCGCCCCATTAGTATGAATTTCCCTCATTATTTGGAGCGTTGCCAGCTCTTGGCCATTATCACCTTTGGGGAGAGTGTCATTGCCGTGCTCAAAACCTATCCCCTTTCTCAAAACTTTTGGGAAGGCTTGACTCTCTTTATGGGCTTGGGCTTCATGTTTGTCTTTTATATCATCCAAACCTTTGTCAATATCAATCACCACCAACGAGTATCCGTTAAAGCTCTCTCTTACGCCCATTATGTCATTGTGGCCAGTCTCTTGTTCTTTACGGTTGGTTTGGAATTCTTAAAAGACAGCCACCATCATGATCTAGGTCTGCATTTCTTTGTGCTATCTATTCTGGCTTTCTTCGTTGGGACACTATCTACTTCCCACTATAATATCGAACTCTATCGTCTGGACCGTCGTGTAGTTGCCCAATATGGTCTGTTATTAGTGCTAGCGACCGGTCTCTTCTATCTGTTTGGGCAACAGATAGCCATTCTTGGTCTGATCCTAGCAGGACTTTCACGGGCTTTGACTCGGACAGGGATGTATTACCGTAGGCGTGTTCGGGAGCAGAACAAGATACCTCATCCAGACGTTACTGCAAATGAGCGCGATTTTTCATAAAGTTTTCATTTTCTGAAGGCAAATACTTGACTTGGAGTCAACTCTAAGGGTTATAATGGAAGAGTCGAGTGATGAAAACCGTCGTCCGATACTGGAAAGGAGCTAGATATGAACATTAAATCTGCTAGTCAAACACTAGGGCTGTCTGCCGATACCATTCGTTACTATGAACGCATTGGGCTGGTACCGCCCATCACGCGGTCGGCTGCGGGCATCCGTGACTTTCAGGAGTCCGACATGGAAGCGCTCGAATTCGTCAAGTGCTTTCGGTCAGCAGGTGTCTCAGTAGAGAGTCTGATAGCCTACATGGCTCTCTATCAAGAGGGAGATGCCACAAAATCTGCTCGCCTAGACATCTTGCTGGATGAACGAGACAAGCTCGCCCAACGCATCAGCGAGTTAGAGACCGCCCTTCATCGACTCGATCACAAAATTACATACTATCAAAAGGAGACAGCTAAATGAAATCAGCTATTTACACCAAAGCAGGCCAAGTCGGTCTGACAGATATTGACCACCCCCAACTGCAGGCAGCAGATGATGCCATCATCCGGATTGTCCGCACCTGTGTCTGTGGGTCTGACCTATGGAGCTACCGCAATCCTGACATCGAAGAAGGTCATGGCAACAGTGGCCACGAAGCTATTGGGATTGTCGAAGAAGTTGGCGATGCCATTACGACTGTGAAAGCTGGAGACTTTGTCGTTGCCCCTTTCACGCATGGTTGTGGCCAATGTGATGCCTGCCGTGCGGGATTTGACGGCTCTTGTGACCGCCATCTGGGCGGGGATAACTTCTCAGGTGGGGTCCAAGCCGAGTATATTCGTTTCCAACATGCCGACTGGTCATTGATTAAAATTCCTGGCCAACCGTCTGACTACACGGAAGGCATGCTCAAATCGCTCTTGACCTTGGCAGATGTTATGCCGACAGGTTACCACGCTGCGCGTGTGGCTGATGTCAAACCGGGTGACCGGGTGGTGGTTATCGGAGATGGAGCCGTTGGCCAATGTGCCGTCATTGCGGCCAAGATGCGAGGGGCTTCTCAGATTGTCTTGATGAGCCGTCACAAAGACCGCCAAGAGATGGCTTTGGCATCTGGTGCGACAGCAGTAGTCGCCGAACGTGGCCAAGAAGGCATTGCCAAAGTCCGTGAAATCGTGGGTGGCAACGGTGCAGACGTCGCTCTAGAATGTGTCGGTACCGAAGCGGCCATCGACCAAGCTCTCGGTGTGCTTCACAATGGAGGCCGAGTCGGCTTTGTCGGTGTGCCTCATTACGACAAAACACCGCTAGGTTCAACCTTCGCCCAAAATACCATCGTGGGTGGAGGACCAGCCTCTGTTACCACTTATGTCAAAGATGGGCTCCTTAAGGCTGTCCTTGACGGTGCTATCAATCCAGGACGGGTCTTTACCAATACCTACAAGCTCTCAGACATCAACCAAGCCTACAAAGACATGGACGACCGCAAGTCCATCAAGTCTATGTTGGTAGTGAACTGATCGCATTTTAAAAGC
>NZ_KQ969110.1:105718-112977 GCF_001578795.1 Streptococcus gordonii | reverse complement strand
TTTTAAGACGGAATTCGGCCATCTAGAAGGGGATACAATTGTGGGAGAAAAACACAAAAGTGCCGTCATTACCTTAGTAGAACGCTGCTCAAAAGCCATCATCACATTACATTGAAAACCAATGGATGGAAAGCAAGTGATATCGAAGCTTCCATTAATCAATGGTTATCTCAAGTCTCCAGCCATCTCTTTAAGTCGATCACTTTTGATTGCGGGAAAGAATTTTCTAATTGGAAATCTATTTCGAATGCGCATGACATTGATATATTCTTTGCGGATCCAGGATGCCCTGGCCAACGAGGTCTCAATGAACATTCTAATGGCTTATTAAGACGAAATGGATTACCGAAACAAATGGATTTTACTAATATTTCTCAAAATTATTTATCAGCTATAGCTGATAAAAGAAATAGAATCCCTAGGAAGTCTCTGAATTATCAAACACCATACCAAGTTTTTCTGAGTTACATGAAAAGTATAACTTAATTTGACAATTTAGGCGTACTAAAAAATAGTCACAAGATTTGAAAATAGGATAAAAAGGGGACAATTGATTCGTGTAGGCAAATAAGAAAGGTGTTTATGATTAAAAAGAGGTTTATTTTCGGTATTCTTGCAATGCTTGCCCTTGTTTGTGCAGGTGGTTGGTATTTTATTCACCAAAACCAAGCGCAGGCCGTAAAAAGCAGAAGCAAGAAAAACATATATCGAATCAAGCCGTCCGACTATCTTTTTCCATGGTTGGGGTTCAAGCAGTCGTGCAGAAAGACATATGGCTAATGAGGCTAAAAAAGCTGGCGTTACTCAGACTATTATCGAAGCTAAGGTAGCTGAGGATGGGACAGTCACTCTAAAAGGAACCATTCCTAAAAATGCTGTCAATCCGATTGTCCTAGTCAATTTTGACAATAATCGAGGAGCTAGCACTCAGAATCAGGGCAACTATGCCTACGCTGTTGTCAAAGCTCTCCAAAATACTTATGGAATTAAGGAGATGAATATGGTTGTTCACTCATACGGGAATATGTCCATCGTCTACTATATGCTCCAACACGGCAGTGATACGAGTCTACCTAAACTGGTCAAACAAGTGGATATTGCTGGTCACTTTAACGGAATCATCGGTATGGATGAACCGGAAAATATTACCCTAGATGACAAAGGAAAACCATCTAGCATGACAGAGTCTTATCAAGAGCTCTTGTCTCTTGGAAATCACTACCCTCAAGGTCAGGTTGAAGTTCTTAACATCTATGGCAATACAGGTAAAGGGAGTGATGAGCGCGTGACCAATTTGTCTAGTCAATCTTTGGGCTACCTGCTTAAAGGACATGTCAAATCTTATCAAGAAAAGGAAATCACAGGTCCTGATGGCCAACACAGTAAACTTCATGAAACGGCTTTAGTTGATGAGCCGATGATTGCTTTCTTGTGGGGAAATGAGTTTATAAGAAATTAAAAATTCTAGTAGAGGATGTCTACTAGAATTTTTTGTTAATACAAATCCCAATCTGGAGTTGAGAATTTCTTAGTTCGAATCATATAAAAATGTGTGAAATGGACTTCCATTGCTAAGGGCATCAAGGTTACAATGGTGATGACAATGGTAGGATTGGCTGAAAAAAGAAGGGAGAGAGCCAGTCCGATAAGGAAGAATGCGACTTGCAAGCCATAATAGAGCTTGTCATACTTGAGGTAACTCTTGTTAAAATAGCCATTTGCAAGGATAGCAGCTTGAAAGAGGCCGATACCCGTATAGAAGAAGCTAGTCGCAAAGAGGTGATGGACATCTGGATTGACCAAGAAACTCATAGAAACAGTCACCATAATCAAGCCGATGAAAATTGGATAATGGCTGTAGATTAAGAAGATTCCTTTGTTCTTTCCTTCTTCATCAATGGCATGGTCAAACTGACCAAAGTAATTCATAAAGAGGTTGACCATGATGATAAAGTAAAGGATAGAGTGGATAGAGAAATTTTCAACTGTAAAGAAGTTCGCTAGTCCCATAATCATCTCGCCGAAGGTAATAATAACCAGTAATGAGATACGCTCAATCAGGTGGGGGAGATTGAGCTGAAAACTTCTAGCATGTCGAGTCAAGGTGATGGGCATGATAAAGGTTAAAAGAATCCCAGTCATGTAAATATGAATCCCAATATGAATTGGCAAAAGAGCAGCTAGGTAGACCAAAATGGTTCGAAGCCCCGTCATCCAAAGAAAACCCTTGATACTTTTCCGATTAGCCGGAGTGGTAGACTTACGCAAATACTCTACTAGATATTGGGAAAATAGTGTTAGAGTCAAGGTACCAACGGTCCAGCAGAAGGTATGGAAATAGGACTGCCAGTCGTTGGTGATCATGTTGGAAATCAAGAGCAGTATGGCCATATTGATGAACATGACGACCATATTGAAGAGGGAATTCTTTCCGTAACGATTGGTATAGACGGTCTGAATCATCCAAGAATTGACCAGAACCAGAAGCGTCATCAGGAAACCAAAGATGGCGTCTAATGATAAGACTCCGTGGTGAAGATGATGGATGAGGGCAGTGGTTTTAGAAATGGCGTAAACAAAGACCAGATCATAAAAGAGTTCACTATACTCTACTCGTTTGTGCTTGATGAGGGATGTCATAATAGTCCTTTCAAAGTATGAATGTCAATTCATCATTATATCAAAAAGAAGAGGATAAGAGAAGCTAGACTTATGGTCCTAAAGGAGAAAATTCTAATTCAGACTAGAGAATCGTCCAATGATGAGAAAAAATTGAAAACTCTTCAAACCTTCTCCATCTTATCCTAGGTATCAAATTTTTTTATTGCTTTTTTTCTTTCACTGGAATGGTCTTGATGACATGGGTAGGATTTCCAGCTAGCACGACATTGTCTCCAAATGATTTGGTGATGACCGCCCCAGCTCCTGCCACGACATTGTCTCTCAAGGTGACACCAGGTAGAACCGTCACTCCCCCACCAGCCCAGAAATTATCCCCAATCGTGATAGGGGCTCCGTACTCGATGCCGGAATTGCGTTCCTCAGGATTCAAAGGATGAAGGGGAGTCAAAAACTGACAGTTGGGTCCAATCATAGCATTGTTCCCAATCGTGATGGGACAGACATCTAGCATGGTCAGATTCCAATTGGCATAGAAGTACTCGCCGACGTGGATATTGATTCCATAGTCCGTGCAAAAGTTTGTTTCCATGTGGAGGTGTTGGCCGGTACTTCCAAACCAAGATTGGATGATAGCCGTCCGCTTTTTCGCATCTTGTTCTTGGTTAAAAGCGTATTGTTGGCGACGAGATTCTTGAGCAAGCTGTCTGAGTTCAGGGTCACCGGGCAAGTAGTAGTGACCGGCGATCATTTTTTGGTATTCAGATGTCATAAAGCTTCCAGACGTTTCATTTTCTTTCTATTATATCAAAAGAAACCCTAGTGACTCAAGGGTAGCTTCTTGTTCTATTCTTTTTCTGAGCAAAATCCTTGCTTTTTTACAAAATGAAGTTATAATTGACTTATCAACTGTTGATTTATCAATTATAGAAAGGAGCTAAAGATGATCTCAATCAATGATCTCCTCTACCAGCTTCATCTGGCGGACCAGGCAAGTACTCGATTATTTGAAAAACGTTTAGGGATCAGCTTGACCCGCTACCAGATGTTGCAGTATCTCTTGTCGCAGGGGGAATCAAGTCAAATTGCCCTCAAGGAAATCTTGGGGATTGACCAAGCAGCTTTGGCTCGCCATTTTAAGATTTTGGAGGGGGAGGGTTATGTTACCAGACAGCGCAATCCGCTCAATCAGCGGGAGCAGTTGGTTGCATTGACTCCGTTTGCCAGAGAACAATTAGTGGAAAAACCTCCAGCCCAACATCTAGTCGTCAAAAAACAGATGGAAAACATCCTTAGTGAAGCTGAAAGTCAAGAGCTTTCCCGATTATTAGCCAAACTCGTCGCCGGTCTTGAGCAGGTTGACCTTGAAAAATAGAAAGTAGGAATACACATGTCACTTATCACCCTTATCTTAGCAAGTCTTGTCGCTTTAGAACACATCTATATCTTTTATCTAGAAAGCATCGCGACCCAGTCAGATGCAACCAGCCGTGTCTTTAACATGGAAAAGGAAGAATTGGCCCGAAAATCCGTCACCTCCCTCTTTAAAAATCAAGGAATTTACAATCTTTTGATTGCCCTTTTCCTCCTCTATGGAATTTTTATCTCTGGCAGTCTTGAGATTGTGACCATTTTTGTCCTCTTTGTTATCGGAGCTGCGACTTATGGGGCGCTCACAGCGGACAAGAAAATCATCCTCAAGCAAGGTGGTCCAGCGATTTTGGCCTTGATTTCTATTTTGTTGTTTAAATAAAATAGATTCTCGTAATAAGACAACTCTTGTGGTTCTCATCCGCAAGAGTTTTTTAATGGGAGTAAACAGGAAAAGGAAGCGATTATCCTCGTGGAGAACTTGTGTCCATGTGGCATTTCGTCCTTATAGGAAGGAGGATTCTTTTTTGTTGACAAACTACCTACTAGTAGGTATAATCTTGATACCACCATTCATCAAGGAGGTTGAATATGAGACATATCATTATCGGTGCTGGGCTTAGTGGATTGTACATGGCTTATCAGTTAGAAAAGGCAGGGAAAGATTACCTAATCTTAGAAGGGAAGAATCAGGTTGGCGGACGTACAGCAGGTCTTCAGGCTTCACAAGATTGGGACTTGGAGCTTGGAGCGACGTGGTTTTGGCCAGATTTTGATACGCATTTGACAGACTTGATCGACGAACTTGGTCTAGAAAGCTTTGATCAACCAACTGGTGTCTACTTATATGAAGAGACAAGTGGGAAACCGAGACAATTTCATCGGCCTTACTCCGATGGCAGGAGGGTGAGGGGAGGGATGAATCAACTCATCTATGCCCTTCTCCGAAAAATCAACATCGAGCATCTTCATCTTCAGGAGAGGGTAAAGGAAATCACTTTAAAAGATGAGACAATCGAGGTAGTCACGGATAAACAGACCTGGCAAGGAGAACAGGTCTTCCTTGCTCTTCCCCCGCGTCTTGTGGCCACGACTATTTCCTTTAGTCCTCAACTGCCACTAACAGCTCAGAAGAATTGGTTGTCGACAGATACTTGGATGGCTCCTCATGCCAAATATATCGCTCGCTTCAGAACTCCTTTCTGGAAACAAAAAGGGTTGACCGGAAATGCCATGAGCAATTTGGGGCCATTAGCGGAAGTGCACGATATTTCGGATCCAGAGGGAGGTTTTGGAGCTTTATTTGGATTCTTTGCCATTTCATCAGAAGAACGACAAAAACGAGGGGAAGAGGAGTTGAAAAAACTGGCTAGAGCACAGTTGGTCCGATTATTTGGACTTGAAACCTTGAAGAATCTAGAAGAAGATATGATCAAGGATTGGTCACAAGATCCCTTTCTTGCGACCTCACTAGATCAGGAGATGGCTGTCACTCATCCTAAATCAGCAACCAATCATGTGACAGGCGACTGGCAACACAAATTAGTTGGCATTTCCAGTGAATTTGCTCCTACAATGCCAGGCTTCTTGTCAGGCGCTGTTGAAGCGGTAGAAGAAGCCTTGGCAAAGAAAAAATGAGGGTTTCCCTCATTTTTTTTGGATCGTCTTGATTTTATCTGTTAACAATTGATCAAAATGGGTCAAATCCCCTGTCGAGTTTGCAATAAGTTGAGCACCTTGTACAGTGGCAAAAAAATCCTCTGCTTGATGAGAAAAATGATTCTCTTCTTCAAATAGACCCTGCAACCACTGGATATTCAGTTGGAAAAAGTCTTGAACAGCCTGGTTGATGGACTCAGACAAGGAGTAGTGTTCTGTTGCCAGCATGGAGCAAAGACAGATTTTGCCAGATTCCAGATTTCTACGATAAAGTTTCACGAAGTCCTGCAAGTGCTGCGAAAAATCGTCCTTTTTACCACGAATCCTCTCTAATTCTGTCACAAAGGATTGATTGTAACGATCCAGGACCTTGGCAATCAAGTCTTGTTTTTTGGGAAAGTAATAGTGAATGCTGGCCTTTTTAATCCCCATTACAGTTGCAATCTCTGCATAGGAAAAACCATTCACCCCACGTGTTTGGATGAGATCGGTTGCTAACTGGAGGATGGTTTGTTCCGTTTCACTGATTTTTTTCATCTTGGCTCCTTAAAAAACTGCTATACCTCCAGTATAGCAGTTTTTCGGACTTTCTTAAACTATTTGATGGTCAGGATACGATTGGTTTCGACTCTGGAGTTTTCAAACTGATTAATGGGATGTTGACTACGATAGCCAAGTGCAATCCCAGCCACTACGATTTCATCGTCCGATACGCCTAGATGAGAACGGATTTCATCAGGATATTTGATATTCTCATATGCGACCATAGTATCGACGCCATGAGAGGCTGCGCTCAACATCAAGGTTTGGGCGAAACTACCACTATCATAGATGGACCAGACGGGTGCTGTTTTAGGAATCGTAATGTAGGCCATACTTGGCGTGTTCCATAGACGAGCGTTCGCTTCGCTAAACTCTGTCATTGTAGCATCTTCGTGCACCTTGTCAAGCCAGGCTTCCATATTTGACCATGGAAGGTCTCCCCACTCTTTGATGGATTTTACGGGCAAATCCGCATACCCCTTAATGCCTTCTTGAGATTTTATTAGATGCTCTTTTTGGATAGATTTCATGGTCTCCCCTGTTGCAATATAGACCTTCCATGGTTGGGAATTGGCCCAAGAAGGGGCCTGTTGAGCATCACTTACGATTTCTGTAAGCAAGTCTTTATCGACTGGCTTCTCCTGAAAGTCTCGAATCGAGATACGGGCATTTGTTAATTCTTTAAACTGCATGTTCTAAACTCCTTTATTTTTGATAAGGAAATTCTACCTACTGATAGGTAGAATATCAAGAAAAAAGATTGATCAAATCGAAATCGGACTCATTTGAACGAAAAACACTACAGAGACATATAGAAATAGAAAAGATCTTGTCGTAAATTGTCAAGAACCTGTCAGGCATTATCATTTACTTGTCAGGCTTGGTATCGTATAATAGTCTCATCAATTAAATGAAACAAAAGAGGAATACAAACATGTCAACAAATAAAGTTATCTTAATCACCGGCGCATCATCAGGAATGGGGAAACTTTCAGCCCAAGACCTTATCAAAGCAGGTCACACGGTCTATGCCGTTGCCCGTAGCGTGGACAAGATGAAAGATTTGG
>NZ_KQ969110.1:104278-105106 GCF_001578795.1 Streptococcus gordonii | reverse complement strand
ACCTCATCAATGGGTGGGAAAATCTACTACCCCACTTGGAGCATGGTACCATGCCTCTAAGCATGCCATTGAAGGCTTTAGCGACTGCCTCCGTATGGAAGTCAAGGAGTTTGGGATCAAGGTGGTCGTCTTGGAACCAGGCATGATCAACACTGGCTTTAACGCTGGCGTCAGCCAAAACTTCTCTTATGAGTCCAAAAATGGCGCCTATAGCCACTTGGTCAATGGCTACATCAAGGCTATGGAAAACAACCCAGCCCCAGGGTCAGGCCCAGAAGTCATCTCGCGCACCGTTTTAAAAATCATCAATGCCCGTAACCCTAAAACCCGTTACCTAGTCGGTCGCGGCGGTAAACTCTTGGTCGGCATCCGCCGCATCTTTGGCGATAAATTCTTCGACCGGATGATGCTCATGTCCATGCGTTAAAAAAGGAGAAGCCCATGCGTCTCAATCTCAGCCAACAATACCTAGAAAATCTCAAGGCCCTTGGGTTGGACTTTCAGTCTATCCTCGACCTTGCCCAGTTGCCGGATACCAGCTGGAAAGAGGAGATGACCTTGTCAACTCTGGATTATTACCATCTGCTCATAGCCTTTGACAAGGTGGCCAGCGACGAGCAGATCCTTGCCATGAGCCGGATCAAGGACATCCAGATGTTCATGCCCCCATTCTTTGCGGCTCTGTCCTCAAAAAATGGGCTTGCGGCCATTGAGCATTTCGCAAAATACAAGAAAATCACAGGTCCTATCGAAGTGACCATGGAAGTCTTCGACGACTTGGTGCGGATCAGCTACCGCTATGACTATGCCGGGCTGGACCTGCCCCGC
>NZ_KQ969110.1:103333-104149 GCF_001578795.1 Streptococcus gordonii | reverse complement strand
TGCGGTCCTCAATGAACAGTTGCTCCTGCTGGATCTGATCCGGACAGGCACAGGAGAAGCCATTACTCCCGTCCATGTGGGAACGCCCTTTTCCTATGAAGCAGTTAGTAGAGACACCTTTGCCTGCCATGTGGAGCAGATGGAGGGCAATGAAATGGTCTTTCGTAAAGCAGACCTAGAGAAACCCTTTCTCACAGCCAATAATGTCATGCTGGACTACTTAGAACCCCAGCTCAAGGAGCGCTTGGCAGAGGCCATGACCAGCGAGAGCTTCACCGGTGTTGTCCAGCAGAAACTCTACCAGATGATTCCCAGCGGTGCTTTTGGGATTGAGGACATTGCGGCCTCTCTGGGCATCAGTAGCCGGACCCTTCAGCGCAACCTGACCGCAGAAGGCACCAAGTTTAACCAAGAACTGCACAATGTGCAAAAACTTCTGGCCTTTAGCTATTTCAAACAGCCAGAAATCACCACCGATGAAGTCGCCTACCTGCTGGGCTATTCTGAAGTTTCTTCTTTCTCACGAGCCTTTAAAAAGTGGACAGGAAAGACTATTTCGGAGTACCGAGAAGAGATTCAGAAACACTCCTAAAATATAAATAGAGCTTAAAAGGTATCAGATGGTAGAAATCTGGTATTCTCCTCTATTAAATAGTAGAACTTTTCTCATTTTCCTATTTTTCCTTGTATTAGTATAGGATTTTATTTATAACAATTATAAATAAGGAACGAGGGAGAATAATATAAATGGAAGAGCATAAAATTGATAAGAACTTTAGCGGTCGGCTGAATATCTTGCGAGCTGGGCGTTTTAGG
>NZ_KQ969110.1:102023-103313 GCF_001578795.1 Streptococcus gordonii | reverse complement strand
AGCTGGGCGTTTTAGGAGCCAATGATGGTATTATTTCTATCACAGGAGTAGTAATCGGGGTGGTCAGTGAGACAGACAATGTTTGGAATATCTTTCTGTCTGGTTTGGCAGCTGTCTTTGCCGAGGCCTTTTCTATGGTAGGCGGAGAGTATGTGTCTGTTTCTACTCAAAAAGATACAGAGGAGGCTGCTGTTGCCAGAGAGCGGGAGCTTTTAGAGAAGAATCCAGATATTGCAAGGCAGTCTCTCTATGCTGCCTATGTCCAAAATAGTGAGTGTGAGACTTCTGCTCAGCTTATGACCAACCGGGCCTTTCTACAAGATCCGCTGGAGGCCCTAGTGGCGGAAAAGTATGGCATCGAGGTCGAGGAATTCACCAATCCTTGGCATGCTGCCATCTCTAGTTTTTTAGCTTTTGCAGTTGGTGCGCTTTTTCCTGTGGTTACGATTATCCTGCTTCCAGCCAATATCCGTATCTGGGCAACGGTTCTGATTGTGGCCTTGGCTCTTTTGGGAACGGGTTACACCAGTGCTAGATTGGGCAAAGCACCGCTCAAAAATGCCATGATTCGCAACCTCGTGATCAGCCTTCTAACCATGGCGGTCACTTATCTGGTCGGACAGGTTTTTGCGATTTAATTTGAGAGAAAAATTAAAACGAGGTTCCCTCTTCAACAAATTATAGAAGAAAGAGTGGCTATTTTAGGAAGTGATAAGGAAGGTGTTGTTAGCTCCTTCTTTTTTTGTTATAGTGGTGCTAGCAAAGAGATTTACTAGAAAAGAATGAGGTGGATAGATATATTTATGAAAAAAAATGATGAAATTGCGGATCTTGCTCCCCTACCTTCAGAAGCCCAGCTGGCTTATCATCGAGATGAGTTAGCGGCTTTTATCCATTTTGGCATCAATACTTTTTATGAGCAGGAATGGGGAAATGGTCAGGAAAATCCTCGTCTTTTTAATCCGACGAAACTGGATACAGATCAGTGGATTAGGATTTTGAAAGAGACCGGATTTAAAAGAGTAGTTGTCGTAGTCAAGCACCATGATGGTTTTGTCCTTTATCCGAGTCGCTACACAGACTATACGGTGGTAGCCAGCCCCTGGAGAGATGGCAAGGGAGATCTATTAGCAGAAATTTCTCGCTCAGCTAGTATGTATGATATGGATCTGGGCCTTTACTTGTCTCCTTGGGATGCTCACAGTCCGCTCTATCACATTGAGACTCAAAAAGCCTATAATGAATATTATCAGAATCAACTGGAAGAAATTCTGAGTAATCCTCTTTATG
>NZ_KQ969110.1:98419-101918 GCF_001578795.1 Streptococcus gordonii | reverse complement strand
AGTAATCCTCTTTATGGCAATAAAGGGAAATTTGTAGAAATCTGGATGGATGGGGCGCGCGGTGAGGGTGCACAAAAGCTTACCTATGATTTTGGACCTTGGTTTGAGACCATTCGTCATTACCAAAAAGACGCTCTGATCTTTTCGACAGAAGCGACTGAACTACGATGGATAGGAAATGAAAGAGGTCGGGCTGGAGATCCCTTGTGGCAGAAAATTCAGCCAGAAAAACTAAGCGAGAATACTCCGTCAGCTTATCTCTGCCATGGGGATCCGCAAGGGACACGGTATTCCTTGGGAGAAGCTGATGTATCCTTGCGCTCGGGATGGTTTTATCATGCGAGTCAGCAGCCCAAATCTTTGCCTGATTTGCTGGATATCTATATGGATTCCGTTGGGCGTGGGACACCGCTTTTACTCAATGTTCCGCCAACTAAGGAAGGGCTATTGGCTGAAGAAGATGTCCAGCGCTTGCAGGAATTTCACCAGGTCATTTCAGATTTATATACGGATAATCTAGCCTACCAGGCCAAGGTGAGCTGTAGTAATGAAAAAGAAGGCTTTCCATCTAGTCATTTGACGGATGGACGGGAAGATACTTTCTGGGCGCCAGCTTCAGACGAGTCAGCCTATGTCTTAGAAATTGACTTGGGCCAGACTCGTAGCTTTAATCTCGTTGAAATTCGAGAACCCATTGCTAAAGGTCAACGAATCGCAGGCTTTACCTTAGAAGTGAAGCAAGAGAATGGCTGGACTGTCTTTGCTTGTGGTCAGACCATTGGTTACAAGCGCCTACTCTTAGGACAAATGGTTGAGGCACGCTATTTAAGATTGACCTTGACGGATTTTCAAGCTCTTCCTCTTTTGAACAAGTTTGCAGTCTATAAGACACCGGTTGTGCTAGAAAAGAAAAAAAGGTTGCTGCTTTAGAATTTTCAAAAACAAACTCCACTCTTGTCGGTGGGGAAAAACTTTCCATCAGCCTCAGTCGTTTGGATGGACTGAAAGATAGAGAGAAAATTCAATTTGTCACAGAGCCTGGTACTGGAACGCATGGGACAGCTTATCTAGATCAGGTTTGGGAAATTACATATGACTCTGGAGAGCAGACAAAAGAAATCACCCTATCGACTTTAGCCTTTACAGGTCAAGAAGACTTAGATTTTTATCTTTGTGCTAACCGAGAGGACGGTCGTCAAAGTCGGCTCAAAATCGTGGTCAAGCCAAGTTCAGAATAAAAAACGCGGAACTGGCACTGCACCCCAATAATGGGACAAGAGAAAACCCCTCTTATGCGACCAGTTTTCTGTACTCTACAGGAGACTGGTTATTTAATTTCTGTTGAATCCTAGTTTCATTATAAAATATGATGTAATTTTTGACAATTTCTGTTATACTATCTTTAGTCAAGTTTCTCCACTTATGGAGATAGAAGGTTTCAGACATGAGAACAGAATGGAACCATTCGATACAGGCATTATCTGCTGGTGTTCCTTTCCGGGACATGGAGCGGGTGATGCCTTTTTCTGTACAAGCTTGATAGTAGGCTTTTGAGGTATAAACAGATCCCTGGTCGCTGTGTAAAAGTAGCCCTTGAGGTAGCTCAAGTTGATTAAGTGTGTCGAGCACAAAGTCTGTATCTTGGCACTCGGAGATGGTATAAGCTACTATTTCACGATTATAGAGGTCCATGATTGAAGATAGATAAAGTCTACAGTTTCCAAAGTAGAGGTAGGTGATGTCTGTGACAAGCTTCTCCATAGGCTTGTCTGCCTGAAAATCACGATCCAGCTTATTGTCTGTTACATGGTAAGGCTTCCCTAATTTAGGTCCCTTCTTGGGACGGACACGGCAAAGGTAGCCCTTTTCCTTCATGATACGATAGACCTTCTTGCGATTAACGACGAGGTTATAAACTTTCTTTAGTAAGCGAGTGATGGTTCGATAGCCGTAAATAAAGCGATTTGCCATACAGAGTTGTTCGATTTTATCTGCTACTTCGTCTCTTTTCTGAGAATTCTTACACTCCTGTTTCTAGTTTACCAGATTTCAACAGGAGTGTTTTCTTGTGTCTCATTTTATGGGTGCAGTTCACTGTTGTTCTGCGTTTTTTTGTTTATTATTCTTTAGAAGAATTTGGTAGCCAAGATAAGTGGAAGTCTAGGCGCTTAGCAGCTAGTAGTTCTTCATGGGAAATGTGTTGCAGTGCCTGTCCATCTAACTCGGTCTTGGTCACAAATTGGAAGTGAGGATAGTTATCATGAGCATAAATGTCTAGCCATGTTTGACTTTGTGGTAGATACAGGCGTAGATGATTGAAGAGGGGAATACCTAGGTCGTAAAATGGTTTTCCAGGACAGGTCGGATAGAGCCCGATGGCGCTCCAGATGTACCAAGCAGAGAGGCTGCCATTGTCTTCGTCACCAGGGAAAGCTTGCCAGCCAGGTCGGAAGCCTTGCTCTCTCAGGTTTTTAATAAGTAGACTCGTATACTCCGGTTTATCACTGTAGCGGAAGAGATAGGGGATGTGAAAGCTGGGCTGATTTGAAATGGCTAGTTGACCAAAATGCGCTGTCGCCATTTCACTCATTTCATGAATCTCATATCCATAGCCTGTCACGTCGAAGAAAGGTTGGTCCTGACAGAGTTTGGTTAGATAGTCGGTGAAGGCTGTTTGTCCTCCCATTAGCTCTTTCAAGCCTTCAATGTCATGGAAGACGCTGAGTGTATTTTGAATAGCTGAGCATTCTGCATAATCTCGACCCCAAGTGTATGGAGAAAAGTCTGGCCGGAATTGTCCGTTTCGGTTTTTGGCTCTCATATAGCCCGTTTCTGGATCGAATAGATGCTGGTAATTAAGAGACTGCTGAATGTATCGTTGGGCTACTGATTTTTGTTGGAGTTTATTGGCAAGGCTAGCAATACAAAAATCACTGTAGCTATAGTCTAGGGTATGGCTGACACTTTCATGGTGGTCAGAAGGCAGATAGCCTAGAGTTTGATAGTCCGAAGCTCCTTGCCTGCCGTAATGTTTAGAAGGGTCTTCCTTCTCTGCTGTTTCTAACATGGCTTGGAAAAGATCTTTTTCTAAGTCAGGTATGAGATTTTTAGCAGTAGCATCTGCAATGACACCATCTATCAAGGTCCCTGGCATCATGCCCCGTTCGTCAGGAGCAAGCCACTTTGGTAAAAAACCTGTTTCTTTGTAGAAATTCAGAAAGCCTTCTAGAAAGTCATGATAGGTATCTGGCGCCATAAGGGCTAATAGAGGAAAACTAGTTCGAAATCCATCCCAAAAACCGATGTTGGTAAAGAATTTCCCTGGCTGAACAGTCTGGTGGGTAAAATCCCAATGGATTTCTTGACCTTCTGCATCAAGCTCATAAAAGGTTTGAGGAAAGAGAAAGAGTCGGTAGAGAGCCTGGTCAAACATCCGACGGTTTATTTTGCCTTGGTCCACAATATCAAAACGATGGAGAAAGGCTTCCCAGTCTTGTTT
>NZ_KQ969110.1:93668-98368 GCF_001578795.1 Streptococcus gordonii | reverse complement strand
CGTCAAAGGAGACTGGGGTAGATTGATCAGGGCTTGTTCTTCTGATATAAAAGATGTGGCTAAGGAAAATTGCAGTTGTCCTTGCTCGAAATCTAGGACAAGGTCTTGGTCTAAGAAACTTTGTTTTTTGATAGGCTGGTCAAAGCGCAGGCAGACATGCATGATTAAGGGGCGTTTGGCAGGCTGGGTTTCTTCCTTGAGGTTGCCTAAGAGAGTGTAGGCATCTACTTGCCGAAATGTCGTATTTGCTTCACTATGGAGGATGAGACTGATAGGTTGCTCTCTCTGGTTGGTCAGTCGGAAACGAGCTCCGTAGCGACTAGGAGTCAGCTCAGTAATGATCTGGTAGCGGTTGGAATTGATTTTTAGATAGTGAGGTTGGAAGATACTGTCGTCTGGTCGATAAGAAGACTGGCGGTGGTAAATATCTGAATACAGTATCTTTTCTGAGACAGGAGTGATGAGAAGCCACGAGTAGTCACCAATCCAAGGGCTGGGTTGGTGGGTCAGACGGATGCCTTGGAAAATAGGTAAGTCTGGATTAAAAAACCAAGATCCGTCGGTATGGTTACTTTGAGTTACGAAATAGTTCATACCAAATGGTGCTCCTGTATAGGGCAGAGTATTGCCATGTGAAATGCTATGGGAATTGTCCGTTCCACAGCGGGTATCAATTGTTTCTAGTATTGGTTTCATATAAAATCTCCTTGCAACGAAGCTTATTTTTCTAGATTATATCATGAAAAACAATCCTATGGATAAGGCAAAAATATAATATCGAAAGGACTTTAGTTTGTGTATATATTTTGAAAACGGTTTATCCTATACTAGAGGATGTAAAGGACTATGAAAAAGGAGAGAGCTATGATTTATTCAAAAGAAATTGTGGGAGAATGGCTAAAATCTATTGCTCAGCTAGCACAGGAACATCCAGCTTGGGTATCTGTTTTTGAGCGTTGCTATACAGACACCTTAGATAATACTGTGAAAATATTAGAAGATGGTTCAACCTTTGTCTTGACGGGAGATATTCCAGCTATGTGGCTACGAGATTCGACAGCTCAGCTCAAACCCTATCTCTTTGTTGCCAAGGAAGATCCGAAAACTCGTAAAACGATTGCTGGTCTGGTCAAACGTCAGATGACACTGATTTTAAAAGATCCCTATGCTAATGCATTTAATATCGTGGATAACTGGAAGGGACATCATGAGACAGATCATTCGGACTTGTCTGGTTGGATTTGGGAACGAAAGTATGAAGTGGATTCCCTCTGCTATCCTCTACAACTAGCCTACCTCTTGTGGAAAGAGACAGGTGAGACGAGCCATCTCGATGCTACTTTTGTTGCTGGTGTTAGAGAAATTCTTCGGGTTTGGACGGTAGAACAAGACCACCGTCGCTCTTCTTATCGTTTTGTTCGTGATACGGACCGCAAGGAAGACACACTAGTTAATAATGGGCAAGGACCTGAATTTGCTGTGACAGGGATGACCTGGTCAGCCTTTCGTCCAAGTGATGACGCTTGTATTTACAGCTATTTAGTGCCGTCAAATATGTTTGCAACGGTTGTCTTGGGATATGTGGCAGAAATCTTTGAAACGTTGAATCTGGATGGCGCTGAGGAGATTATTCCGCATGCACAGCGTCTGCAAAGAGAAATTAAAGAAGGGATTGAAAATCACGCCTATACCCAAAATGCTAAAGGTGAAAAGATTTACGCTTTTGAGGTAGATGGTTTGGGGAATGCCAGCATTATGGATGATCCAAATGTACCCAGTCTATTGGCGGCGCCATACCTGGGCTTTTGCTCGATAGATGACGAAGTCTACCAAAATACACGCCGTACCATTCTTAGCTCTGAAAATCCTTACTACTATGAAGGAGAGCGAACTGCAGGAATAGGAAGTTCACACACCTTTTATCGTTATATTTGGCCGATTGCCTTGGCAATTCAAGGTTTGACCACGCACGATAAGGAAGAAAAACGTCGGATCTTAGACCTCTTGGTGGATTGTGACGGAGGGACAGGTGTCATGCATGAGAGCTTCCATGTAGATGACCCGACTAAGTATTCTCGAGAATGGTTCAGCTGGGCTAATATGATGTTCTGCGAATTAGTATTAGACTATTACGATTTAAGAATTGACGTATAAAATTTTAAAATAGAGGTATAAAATGGAAAATATTACCGTACATATTATTTCTCACAGCCACTGGGATCGAGAATGGTATCTCCCTTTTGAATCTCATCGGATGCAGTTGGTCGAGCTTTTTGACAACCTTTTTGATCTTTTTGAAAATGATCCAGATTTCAAGAGCTTCCACCTAGATGGGCAAACCATTGTTTTGGATGATTATTTGGAAATCCGCCCTGAAAATCGAGCCAAGCTACAACACTACATTGACGAAGGTAAGTTGAAGATCGGACCTTTCTATATCTTACAGGACGACTATCTGATTTCCAGCGAAGCCAATGTCCGCAATACCTTGATTGGTCAGCAGGAGTGCAAGAAGTGGGGCAAGTCTACTCAGATTGGTTATTTCCCAGATACTTTTGGGAATATGGGGCAGGCACCTCAAATGTTACAGCAATCAGGCATTCATGTAGCAACTTTTGGTCGAGGAGTGAAGCCAATAGGATTTGACAACCAAGTCTTAGAAGACGAGCAATTCACTTCTCAGTACTCTGAAATGTACTGGCAAGGTGCCGATGGCAGTAAAGTCCTAGGGATCCTCTTTGCCAACTGGTATAGTAATGGGAATGAAATTCCAGTCGACCCTGAGGAAGCGAAGATTTTTTGGGAGCAAAAGCTAGCAGATGTGAAGAGCTACGCCTCTACAAACCAATGGCTGATGATGAACGGTTGTGACCACCAGCCAGTTCAGCGCAATCTCAGCCAAGCTATCCGAGTAGCCAATGAGCTTTATCCAGATATCAACTTTGTGCATAGTTCTTTTGATGACTATATGCAGGCTGTGGAAGCAGCTCTTCCTGAGGAATTGTCTACAGTCCAAGGTGAATTAACCAGCCAAGAAACAGATGGTTGGTACACTTTAGCCAACACTTCCTCAGCCCGTATCTATCTAAAACAAGCCTTCCAAGAAAACAGTAACTTGCTAGAGCAGGTCGTTGAGCCACTAACCGTCATCACAGGTGGTCACAATCACAAAGACCAACTGACTTATGCTTGGAAGACCCTTTTGCAAAATGCTCCGCACGACAGCATCTGTGGCTGTAGTGTAGACGAAGTTCACCGTGAAATGGAGACCCGCTTTGCCAAAGTTAATCAAGTGGGAGAATTTGTCAAAGGCAACCTGCTGAAAGAATGGAAGCGCAAATTAGATAGCCATCAAGCTGAGAGCGACCTGCTCTTTACTGTTGTCAATACGGGGCTCCATGATAAGGTCGATACTGTTTCTGTAGATGTGACTTTTGCGACCTGTGATTTCAAGGCGGCGCATCCGACAGAAGCCTACCGGAGAATGGCGGATCTGACAATTCCAGACTTGATTGTTAAGGATTTTGATGGTCGTCCTGTCGAAGCCAAAATCGAAGATTTGGGAGCTCATTTCCAATATGATCTTCCAAAAGATCGATTCCGTCAGGCTTATATCGCTCGTCAGTTGCGCGTGACTTTGCCGATTCAGCTGGCTGCTTTGTCTTGGAAGACCTTCCAATTGCTTCCTGGTGCAAAAGAAGAACATGAAGGGCTCTACCGCAATGGCGTGATTGACACTCCATTTGTGACTGTTAGCTTTGATGAAGACTTGACCGTTTACGATAAGTCAACTCATGAAGCCTATGAAGATTTCCTTCGCTTTGAAGATCGGGGCGATATTGGAAATGAATATATCTACTTCCAGCCAAAAAATACAGAGCCGATCTATGCAAAACTGGCTGGTGTTAAGGTTCTGGAAAATAATGATCGCTACGCTAAGGTAGAATTGAGCCATGAATTGACCTTGCCAGTAAGCGCTGATGATGTGCTTGAGCAAGAGCAAAAAGGCATCGTAGAATTTATGACTCGCTCAGCAGGTCGTTCGTCAGAAGTGACAACCATGATCTTGACAACTGAGTTGACAGTCTTTGTGGACAGTCCGCAGCTGCGCTTTAAGACTCGCTTTTCAAATACTGCTAAGGATCACCGCATCCGTGTTCTTTTCAGAACCCACAACAGCAGTAAAACCAACGATTCAGACAGCATTTACGAAGTCGTTCGTCGTAATAACCAGCCAGCTGCTTCATGGGAAAATCCAGAAAATCCACAGCACCAGCAAGCTTTCGTCAGTCTTTATGATGATCAAAAAGCAGTAACAGTAGCTAATAAAGGTCTAAATGAATATGAGATTTTAGGCGATGATACGATTGCTGTTACTATTCTGCGGGCGACAGGCGAGCTGGGCGACTGGGGCTACTTCCCAACACCAGAAGCCCAGTGCTTACGTGACTTCCAAGTCGAATACACAGTAGAATGTCATCAACCACAAGAGCGCTTTAGTGCTTATCGTCGGGCTAAAGCCTTCCAAACGCCGTTTACAGCTCTGCAAATTTCCAAACAAGATGGAAGTGTTGTGGCAAATGGACAAGCCTTAGAGCACCCAGTTCTCAATTTGCCTGAAATCTGTCCAACGGCCTTGAAAGTGGCTGAAATCGAGTCAGGAATCATCCTTCGTTACTATAATATGACCCAAGAAGAGC
>NZ_KQ969110.1:77949-93397 GCF_001578795.1 Streptococcus gordonii | reverse complement strand
GCTAGTTAACCTTTTAGAAGAAGTAGTGCCTGAAAAGTCCGGAGTCCTAGGACCACAGGAAATTCGTACAGAACTTTTGAAAAAAGATTAAACTGAGACTGGGGCGTCTTGCCCCAGCCTTAGAATTAATAGAATAAGTAAAGGAGAAAAACATGGTCATTGCAACAGTCGATATAGGCGGCACAGGTATCAAGTTTGCGGCTATGTCTAAAGAAGGGGCAATACTGGAAAAGCAAGAGCTTGCAACGCCTGATAATTTAGGTGACTTGCTGGCTTGGCTGGATTCTTGTCTTTCTAAGCGAGCTTACCAAGGCATTGCTATGAGTGTACCTGGGGCAGTTGATCGAGAAACAGGCATCATTGGTGGTATTAGCGCAGTTCCTTATATTCACGGCTTCTCATGGTATGATAAACTAGCCTCTTTTGAGCTACCGATTCATTTAGAAAATGATGCCAACTGCGTTGGTTTAAGCGAGCTTTTGGCTCACCCTGAGCTAGAAAATGCAGCCTGCGTGGTTGTCGGCACTGGTATTGGTGGCGCCATGATTGTCAATGGCAGATTGCACCGTGGCAAACACCATCTGGGTGGAGAATTTGGTTATATGCTCTTGTCTGAACCAGCTGAGACGCTAGGGAATTGGTCACTTCTTGCTTCGACAGGTAGTCTTGTTCGCTCTGTTCAAGCTAGTACCGGCTCGCAAGACTGGAATGGTAGGAAGATCTATGAAGTGGCGGCTGCAGGAGATGAAACTTGCCAAGCAGCAATTGAGCAGATGAACCGAAACCTTGCCAAGGGGCTACTCAATATCCAATATCTATTTGATCCAGATGTGATTAGTTTGGGAGGCTCTATCAGCCAAAATCCTGACTTTATTCAAGGTGTCCGCTCAGCGATTGCTTATTATGTTGATTGCTATGAAGAATATTCGGTTGTACCAGAGATTCTGGCTTGTACCTACCAAGGAGAGGCTAATCTGTATGGTGCTTTAGTAAACTGGTTACAGGAGGAAGGCCAATGGCCACATTCTTAGGATTATCTAATAAACAAGAAAAAGCTCTTTCCCGTTTAGAAAAGTATTTGAACTTGGGGGAGATTGAAGTCAGTCTTGTCACTGATTCAGCTACATCGATCAAGGTTGAAGGACGTCAGGGGCGTTATCAAGTTAGTTTTAAGCAACCTCATCAACTCTATCGAGCTTTGGCGCTTTTATCTGCTGCGCTTAGATCAGGTCAAGACGAGGTGCAGATTGAGGAAGAGGCGACCTATGAGGATTTGGCCTATATGGCTGACTGTTCCCGCAATGCCGTCTTGAACCTAAGCTCAGCTAAGAAGATGATTGAGGTCTTGGCTTTAATGGGGTATTCCACCTTTGAACTCTACATGGAAGATACCTATGAGATAGAAAATCAGCCTTATTTTGGCTATTTCAGAGGACGCTACACCGTTGCAGAATTGCAAGAGATTGAGGACTATGCAGCAGATTTTAATATAGCCTTTGTTCCTTGTATTCAGACCTTGGCTCACCTATCTGCTTTTGTCAAATGGGGTGTCAAGGAAGTGCAAGAACTGCGAGATGTTGAGGATATCCTGCTGATTGGTGAGGAAAAAGTTTATGACCTAATCGAAGGTATGTTCTATACCATGGCCCATCTGCGTACACGTAAGATTAATATCGGCATGGATGAAGCCCACTTGGTAGGACTCGGACGTTATTTGATTCAACATGGTTTCCAAAACCGCAGTCTTCTCATGTGCCAACATCTTGAGCGAGTCTTGGATATTGCAGATAAGTATGGTTTCCACTGTCAGATGTGGAGCGATATGTTCTTCAAACTCATGTCTGCAGATGGTCAGTACGACCGTGATGTAGAAATCCCAGAAGAAACCCGAGTTTATCTGGATCGTCTTAAAGACCGAGTGACCTTGGTTTATTGGGATTATTATCAGGATAGTGAGGAAAAATACAATCGTAACTTCCAAAATCATCATAAAATCAGTCAAGATATTGCCTTTGCTGGTGGCGCTTGGAAGTGGATTGGATTTACACCACACAATCATTTCAGCCGCTTGGTAGCCATCGAAGCCAATAAGGCCTGTCGGAAAAATCATGTCAAGGAAGTGATTGTGACAGGCTGGGGAGATAATGGTGGAGAAACTTCTCAGTTCTCAATCTTACCTGCTCTGCAGATTTGGGCGGAACTGGCTTATCGAAATGACTTGAAGAAAGTTTCAGAACACTTCTTAGTGAGCACAGGGCTTGACTTTGATGATTTCATGAAGGTAGACTTAGCTAATCTCTTGCCAGATTTGCCAGACAATCTTAGCGGTATCAATCCAAATCGCTATGTACTTTATCAGGACGTTCTCTGCCCCTTGTTGGAACAGCATATCAGACCTGAGAAAGACAAGCAGCATTTTGCCTCCTCTGCCCAGCAGTTAGGAGAAGTCAGCAAAAGAGCGGGCGAATATGCCTACATTTTTGAGACCCAAGCCCAGTTAAATGCACTCTTAGCTTTGAAGATTTCCGTAACATCTGGTATCCAGAAAGCTTATCGTAAAGGTGATAAAGAACATTTGTCAGCCTTAGCCGAAAAAGATCTACCCCAGCTTTACCAAATGGTTGAAGACTTTTCGGACCAATTCAGTCGCCAATGGCAGCGGGAAAATAAGGTTTTTGGCTTGGACACAATTGACATCCGCTTTGGAGGTTTACTCAAGCGGATCAAACGAGCACAAGAACGTCTAGAACAATACATTAGTGGTCAAATAGATTGTGTCGAAGAATTAGAGCAAGAAATCTTGCCTTTTAATGATTTATATAAGGCCCAAGGTTTGACAGCGACAACTGCCAACCAATGGCACTTGATTGCAACGGCTTCAACAATTTATACGACTTAGCAAAAAGCCGACCTTTTTGGGGTCGGCTTTTTCATCTCATTTTTATCTATAAATTGGATAAATAATTTGTATAGTTTTTTCTATAATTTGGAGTTTAAAATTATTTTTAAAAAAGCATATAATAGAAATGTGAAAACGGTGTCAACTAAATAGAAAGGGAGATTTGCATGAAAAAGTTGATAAAAACATTAAAAGAAAATTTCGTTTTCTTGCTCATGGTTCTGCCAGGAGTTATTTGGTTGATTTTATTCTTCTACATTCCGGTTTTCGGAAACGTAGTTGCCTTTCAGGATTTCCATATTCACCCTGATGGTTTCATTGCCAGTATCTTAAATAGTAAATGGGTGGGATGGGATAACTTCAAATTCCTATTTAGCTCGAGGGACGCATTTATCATCACCCGTAATACACTGCTTTATAACTTCGGATTTATCATTCTAGGTTTGATTGCTGCGGTGGCGATTGCGATTATCTTTAGTGAAATGCGATCTAAGAAGTTAGTGAAAGTGTATCAAACTTCGATGCTCTTCCCTTATTTCTTGTCTTGGGTTATTATCAGTTACTTTGTAGATGCTTTCTTGAACATTGATAAAGGACTGATTAATCACTTGCTTCAGGGTTTTGGAAAGGAAGCCATTAACTTCTATACAACTTTAGGAGTTTGGCCAGCTCTTTTGCTCTTCTTGGGTATTTGGAAGGGGCTTGGATATAGTAGTGTTATTTACTATGCAACCATTATGGGGATTGACCCGACCTACTATGAAGCTGCAACAGTGGATGGTGCTACTAAGTGGCAACGCATTCGCAATATTACCTTGCCTCAGCTAACACCTCTGATTACGGTCTTGACCATTCTAGCAGTCGGAAATATCTTCCGCGCGGATTTCGGTCTTTTCTATACAGTAACCCGTAATGGAGGAGGAGGATCTCTCTATAGCGTTACCAACGTTTTGGACGTATATGTTTACAACGGACTTTCAGGAACTGGGGACATCACAATGGCCGCAGCCGCAGGATTGTACCAATCCGTTGTCGGTTTAATACTCGTTTTAGTATCTAACTTGATTGTTCGTCGCATAGATAGAGATTCTGCGCTATTCTAGAAAGGAGGAACCAATGAAAAAATCGGAAAAAATCCAAAAAGAAAAAATCGATAACGTTGGTATCCATGCCTTCAGTAAGCCAGCTAACTTATTTTTCAGTATTTTAATTGGGATTATTGCCCTATCTTGTATCTTACCATTTATCTTTGTTATTATAATCTCTATTACAAATGAGTCTGTGATAGCGACAAATGGTTTCAGCTTCTGGCCTTCTAAATTTGGCTTTGACGGTTATCTTTTCCTGGTACAGTTTAAGGACAAAATTTTAAACTCCCTTTTTATCACTCTGTTTGTGACAGCAGTCGGTACCAGCGTCAATGTATTCATGACAACAACATACGCATATGCAATTTCTAGAAGAACATTTAAATACAAACGCTTCTTCACTATATTTGCTTTGATTACCATGCTCTTTAATGCAGGTATGATTCCAGGTTACATCGTGGTCACTCAGTTGCTACGAATCGGAGATACCATTGCAGCCTTGATTATACCAATGTTGCTCTCTCCATTTAACATAATTTTGATGCGTACCTTCTTTAAACGGACGATTCCAGAAGCAATTCTTGAATCCGCTAAGATTGATGGTGCAAGTGAAACACGAATTTTCTTCCAAATTTGTTTGCCACTTGCTCTACCAGGTATTGCGACAATCAGTCTTTTCACGGCCTTAGCTTATTGGAACGACTGGTTCAATGCCTTGCTTTATATCAAAAATCCGGATCTATATCCTTTGCAATACTTGCTGATGCAAATTCAATCAAATATGGACTATATCGCAAAATCAACAGGACTGTCTTCACAAATTGTTGGGGCAGCCAGTGGACTCCCTAAAGAAACTGGTCGTATGGCCATGGTGGTTGTGGCAACCTTGCCAATTGCAATGCTCTACCCATTCTTCCAACGTTATTTTGTAAAAGGTTTAACGATTGGTGGGGTCAAGGAATAAAAAACCTAAACTTGCCTGTCATGTTTGGACTTCCTTGAAGTCAGCTTCGTAACTGAGCTTATCAGTTCATTAAATTGTTTATCAAAAAATAAAAATAAAGGAGTTTTTCTTATGAAAAAGTGGCAAAAAGTCGCACTCTTCTCAGCCAGCGCACTCTTGATTACAGCTTTGGCTGCCTGCGGTAGTAGTAAATCATCTAGTTCAGAAAATGGTCCAACAACCATTAAGATGTACCAAATCGGTGATAAACCAGACAACTTGGATAAATTGTTGGAAAATGCTAACAAGATCTTGGAAAAGAAAGTTAATGCTAAATTAGAAATGCAATACCTTGGTTGGGGTGACTACAGCAAGAAAATGTCTGTAATTACTTCATCTGGTGAAAACTATGATATCGCTTTTGCTGATAACTATGTTGTAACTGCTCAAAAAGGTGCATATGCTGACTTGACAGACCTTTATAAGAAAGAAGGAAAAGAACTTTATAAAGCTCTCGACCCTGCTTACATCAAAGGTAACACTGTTAAAGGTAAGATCTATGCTGTTCCAGTAGCGGCTAACGTTGCATCATCACAAAACTTTGCTTTCAATGGTCCACTTTTGGAAAAATATGGAATTGACATTTCAAACGTGACTTCATATGAAACACTTGAACCTGTTTTGAAAGCAATCAAAGAAAAAGATCCAAACGTTGTACCATTTGCAATTGGTAAAAACTTCATTCCATCAGAAAACTTTGACTACCCAGTAGCAAACGGTCTTCCATTTGTTATCGATATGGAAGGTGACACTACTAAGATCGTCAACCGTTATGAGATTCCTCGTTTTGTAGAACATTTGAAGACTCTTCACAAATTCTACAATGCTGGGTACATTCCTAAAGACGTAGCAACAAGCGATACCTCTTATGAGCACAATAGCGATACATGGCTTGTTCGTGAAGAAACGGTAGGCCCTGCCGACTATGGTAACAGCTTGCTTTCACGTGTAGCAAACCGTAAGATCGAAATCAAACCAATTACTAAATTCATCAAGAAAAACCAAACAACTCAAGTTGCTAACTTTGTAATCTCAAATAACTCTAAAAACAAAGAAAAAGCAATGCAAGTGTTGAATGAATTGAACACTAACCCAGAACTTCTTAATGGTCTTGTTTATGGACCAGAGGGAGAAAACTGGGAAAAAGTTAAAGGTTCAGAAAACCGTGTAAAAGTCTTGGACGGCTATAACGGAAACACTCACATGTCTGGATGGAACACTGGTAACAACTGGCTCCTTTACATCAACGAAAATGTAACTGATCAACAAATTGAAGATTCTAAGAAAGAATTGGCTGAAGCAAAAGAATCACCAGCTCTTGGATTCATCTTCAACACAGAACCGGTTAAATCTGATATCACAGCTGTTACAAACACAATGCAACAATTTGATACAGCTATTAACACCGGTACAGTAGATCCAGAAAAGTCTATTCAGGAATTGATGGAAAAACTTAAATCTGAAGGCGCTTATGACAGAGTGCTGAAGGAAATGCAAAAACAATACGATGAATTTTTGGCTTCTAAAAAATAAGCCGAGGTAAACATTGAGGTTGGGATGTAGAACCCGACCTCCTTTTTGTTTGATTGTTAAATTTTGAAAAGAATAAGGAACTAAAATATGGTATAATTTGTTTATATGAATTTTAGATTGAGATGAAATAGAAGAGGTTGGATATGGGAAAACTCATTGAATTAATTTTTCAAAAAATTTATATGGCAATGCTAGCGTCGGGGATTTTTTTAGTCCTGACTCTTTGTGGAGGTGTCTTGCTTGGTCTAGCACCTGCTAGTACGGTTTTAATGACTCTTTTTGCTCAGTACCGATATGATTATAAAGCTTATAAGTGGCAAGAGGCTTGGTCCTTATTTAAAGAGAACTTTCTTCGTTCTAATCAGGTTTTTTATACCCTACTTTCAATTGAGGCAATTTTCTTGTATGGCCTCTATCTTCTTGTCCAGCTTCCTCAGTCTATTTTAACTGTGATTGTCAGTATTTTAAACCTGATTTTAGCTCTTCTCTTGCCTTTAGCTTACGCAGTTTATTTGAAATTGCAAGTTTATTTTGAGTTATCTTATGTTAATTCAATGAAGCTTTCCTTTATTGGCATGTTTTTGAATATTGGAGCAATGTTTAAGATTGTATTTGGAACGGCCATGATTATAGCAATCTTTTATTACATGCCTGCCTTGGTTTTCTTTGTCTTTCTAGGCGCTTGGCATTTCTTTATCAGTGATTTATTAGAACCAGTCTATCAGTTGATTGCTTCTAGATTAGTGGACAAACCATGAAAAAATTTTGGCTAAATTCCTTGCTAAGAGTTTATGCAATGACCATGTTTGTCGTTGTTGGCTTTGTAGCTTTGTTAATCTCTTATGCCAGCTGGCAGTCCAAGGTTCAAGAAGTAACAGAAACTTCTCAGCGTATTTCAACAAGACTGGTTGACGAAATTGAATCCTACTATCAGCGTGGTGTTCAAATCACTAAAAGCCTTGTAGGTAACCAGGCCAAGTTGGAAGGTGTCTATAATTATTTCACCATGTCGCCATCTGAATACATTTATTGGCGTTTAAATAATGGCCTTCTTGGGATTGTTGAAGTTTCGCTACACGAGAATGTTGCCGATATTTATCTGCAGAATGATTTTGTGGCAGGTTTTGATATTGCATTGCAGGATTATAAGACAGTCTTTGTTTCAACTCGACAAAAACAAGGAGGAATACAAGTTGAAGCTAGTAAATATAAACCAGCTAAGAATTCTTTTTCAATCCCTATTTATGACAGTGTCACCAGCAACCATATCGGGGTCGTTTATCTAACGATTGATTCCCAAGTTTTTGAACAAACGATTGACAACATCCGAAACACAACACCTGTACTGGTAAAAATAACTTCGCCGTTTCAAAAAAATATGCTGACATTTGGGGAAGGGAAAAGTAAGAATTGGCTGGTCAAGGAGACACCTCATGGTTATGGTGTTCAAGTGGCTGTCCCAGAACATTATGTTTTAGAGAGAAGTTTAGTAAATGCCATTGCTATAGTGGCTATCAGTACAATTTTAACAGGAAGTCTTTATCTGATTTTGCAACGAGTATTCCGCAACTATCAGCGCCAGGTTATTGATTTGGTGGATACGATCCAAGCAATAGGACAAGGAGACAGTCACTTAAGGATTGAGACTGCAACCAAGGAACAGGAATTGCTCTTGATTGCTGATAACACCAACACCATGTTGGATAATCTTGACCGCAATATTCATGATATCTACCAGCTACAGCTGAGTCAAAAAGATGCTAATATGCGGGCTTTGCAGGCCCAAATCAATCCGCATTTTATGTATAACACTCTGGAGTTTATCCGTATGTATGCGGTTATGAAGAACCAAGAAGAACTTGCGGACATTATTTATGAATTTAGCAGCTTGCTGAGAAACAATATTTCTGATGAGACGCAGGTAACCCTGGAAAGCGAATTGGAATTCTGTCGTAAGTATAGTTATCTCTGTATGATGCGCCATCCAAACTCGGTTGCTTATGGCTTTACCATTGCTGAGGAGCTTAAAGGAATGATTATTCCTAAGTTTACCATTCAACCTCTGGTGGAGAACTATTTCGTCCACGGTGTAGACTATCGCAGAAAGGACAATGTAATCAGTGTCAAAGTCTTGAAAAAATCTGATGCAGTTCAAATCATTGTTCAAGACAATGGCTGTGGAATAAAGGCTGACAAGCTTGCAGAAATCCAGCAAATTTTAGCCAAGCGTCAATTGGAAAATTCGGAAAATAAGGAGAAAAGGACCTCGATTGGGATTATCAATATCCACGAACGTTTCTTGCTTTTCTTTGGAGACCGCTATAGCATTGCTGTAGAGTCGGGAGAAAATAAAGGCGTTCGCTATATTATAGAAATCAAGGATGAATAAGAAAACACCATGCATAAAGTATTACTAGTTGATGATGAATACATGATTACCGAAGGTCTGAAAGTTCTCATCCCTTTTGAAAAATGGAATATGGAGGTTGTGGCAACAGCCAATGATGCTGAAGAAGCGCTGGACTATGTTAAAAACCACCCTGTTGATTTGGTCATCACCGATGTCAATATGCCAGGTATGAATGGCCTAGAAATGATTGCCCAGATGAAAGAAAGCCTACCTAAACTCGCCTTTATCATCTTGTCAGGCTATCAGGAGTTTGAATATGTCAAAAAGGCTCTAAATTTGCAGGTGGCTGATTATTTGGTCAAACCTGTCAATAAGGTTGAGCTTGCAGCTATTTTAGAGAAACTTTCCCAGCAATTCGACCAAACCTCTCACCATCAAATGGAAGCAATCTTCCAAGATAGTCTATCAGAGGGAGATTTGACCGGACTGTTAGAAAAGGAAGGAACAATTTGGCTAGGAGCTAGTCGAGTACCTCAAGGTCTCGCTTCTACTTCGTATTCCGTATCTGGTCAGAATCTATATCTTTTCCTATCACGTACGAAAGAAGAGAGCCTCTACCAGATAGAGCTGGTGTCTCCTTACAAAGAAAATTTGCAACAATTCAAATCCAATCTTGAGAAAGTTGTTTTTTATGGGACGGTTGGTCTGCAACAGGCAGATCCCCTTTTCCAATACTACGAACCCATGTATCGTGTGATTATTCAGGGGAATATCAATCAGATTTTAGACGAATTAGACTTGCTAAAAGGTGTCGTTTTGAGCCACACACCAAGAATATCGATTACCAAACAGCTCTTTATCCAATTTATGATGGATGTTTATCATTTGTTCGAGCATTTGAAACCGGATGATATGACCAGCATTATCAAGGAGATTGAAGGCATGACGTCTTTTGAGGACCTGCTAGACTATATTAAGCAAAAGCTAACTCATCTATTTGCTCAGTATCGCATGAATGAAAATGTTGCTAGTGTTCTAGAAGTCATTGGTCGCGATTATCAAAAGGATTTGTCTTTAAAAGATATCAGTAAAGACCTCTTTATTAATCCGGTCTACTTAGGCCAGTTGATTAAGCGTGAGACCAATTCGACCTTTGCTGAGCTTCTGAATAAGCAGAGAATTAAGGCGGCCCAACAGTTGCTTTTGTCAACCAATGATAGTATTGAAGATGTCTGTTATGCAGTGGGCTACAGCAATGTTGGATATTTCTACAAGGTATTTAGAAAACTCTGTGGCAAGTCGCCAAAGGCCTACCGCCAGCAAGTAGACTAATGAATCAGATAAAGCTAAGGATCTATTTAGAATTTTTCTCTTTAAAAAGCAGAAAAATTGGAATAAATAGATCCTGTTTTTATACCATCAAAAAGAGTATAATGAAGGTGACTTTATAAAGTGAGGTAATCATATGCTTACATTTCCAAAAGACTTTGTTTGGGGTTCTTCCACGTCTGGCCCGCAAACTGAAGGCTGCGTGCCTGGTGACGGCAAGGGAGACAATCTCTGGGATTACTGGTACAAAGTGGAGCCTAATCGCTACTACAATGAAATCGGCCCGGAACAAACATCTACTTTTTATGAACATTGGGAGCAAGATATTGATCTTTTAGTCGAGACAGGTCATACAGCCTTCCGAACTTCTATCCAGTGGTCACGGATTTTCCCACAAGGCCGAGGCGAAGTTAATCCTCAAGGAGTGGCTTTCTACAGACAGGTCTTTGAAGCAATTAAGGCTAAGAGAATCCGCCTTTTAGTCAATCTCTACCACTTTGACCTACCTTTTGCACTTCAAGAAGATGGGGATGGTTGGGAAAATAAGGCAACCATCAAGGCCTATGTTGACTATGCTCGTTTCTGTTTTGAGACCTATGGGGACTTGGTAGATCAATGGATTACCTTTAATGAGCCCATCGTTCCGGTGGAGTTTGGGTATTTTTATGATGCCCATTATCCTCACAAGGTAGATGCAAAAGCAGCAGTTCAGGTTGCCTATCACACACAACTAGCGAGTACCCTTGCAGTCAAGGCTTGTCATGAAATCTTGCCTGACTCTAAGATTGGGATTGTCCTAAACTTGACACCAGCTTATCCACGAAGCCAACATCCTGTGGATGTCAAGGCTGCTCGCATTGCGGACCTCTTCCAAGCTCAATCTTTCTTAGATCCATCTGTTTTAGGAACTTATCCAGAGGAATTGGTGGCAATATTATCTGAGTATGATTTGCTGCCAGATTATACAGCTGAGGAGTTGGAGCTCATTCGTGAGCACACCGTGGACTTCCTTGGAGTCAATTACTACCAACCTTTGCGGGTTATGGCACCGCGTTTTGCCAAGCATCCAGATAGTCCACTCCTGCCGGAGCATTTCTATGAGCCATATGTCATGCCGGGTCGTAAGATTAATCCCCACCGTGGATGGGAAATATACGAGCAAGGGATTTATGATATAGCTCAAAATATCAAAGAAAATTATGGCAATATCGAATGGATGCTGACGGAAAATGGAATGGGAGTCGAAGGTGAAGAAAGATTCCGTGAAGATGGCTTTATCCAAGATGATTATCGTATTGACTTTGTCAAAGGACATTTGCGCCAGCTCCACCGTGCCATTCAAGACGGGGCCAACTGTACTGGCTACCTCATGTGGACCTTTATCGATTGCTGGTCTTGGCTCAATAGCTATAAAAACCGTTATGGTCTGATTGAATTGAATTTGGAAACTCAAGAACGAATTATTAAGAAATCAGGTTATTGGTTCCGTAAGCTTAGTCAGCAGAATGGATTTGAAGAATAAATAAGAAGGCCTATCAACAAAAGGTTGGTAGGCCTATGCTATGATTTGAATATCAAAATATGTTATAATAGCATCAATATTTTTGAAAAATGGAGAATAAAAAGTGGATTTCAAGACAGAATTGGGACAAGGGATTCAAAATCTCCGTGAAAGCAAAGGATTAAGTAGATAGGCAATCTGTGATTTAGAAGATGTATTAACGACACGCCAGCTCCAGCGGATTGAGAAAGGACAGTCTCTGCCCACGATTGCAACAGCAAAATATATTGCTGACAAGTTAGATGTTTCTATAGATGTCTTGGCTAACAATAATAGTTTAGAATTACCTCCTGAATACATTAATTTGAAATATCAACTACGAACCTTATACCATTATGGCGATTAAGAACGCCTTCGTTTACTCGAAGGAATTATTGATGAAATTTATGAAAACCATTTTGAGAATTTACCAGAAGAGGAGCAAATATCTATTCAGGTAGCTCAGGCAACTGTTGGCATGATTGGTGCTAAAGATCCTTCCTTTAATCAAGGTTTATTAGATGAGTACCTAGAGCAGGCAATGAAGAAAAAGAAATTAAGCTTCAATGATGTGGAGATTATTCAATTGCGCTTGCTTTCCTTAGCACTAGGAGATTTTAATCAGGAAGAATTTGTAGACTTACTGAGTAAAGTGATCTTGGCTGCAGACTACTTTCCGTTATCGGATCTGGAAAAGGTTCAAAATACGATTGTTTCAGCAGCAGGTGTATTGGCCCATTATGGGATATACGAGATATTACCTGATATTGTAAACGTACTAAATGATATTATGACAAAAAGACGTATTTTTCAGGACAACATTTTTGTTCATGCCTTAAATTGGAAGGTTGCTTTATTTGTAGAAGATAATCTAGAGAAAGCAAAAAATGATTATCAAAAGGTATGCATGATGGCAGTTTTATTATCTGAGGATTTAGTGAAAAGAAATATGCTAGAAGAATGGATTGAAGATCTTGAGAAAAAGGGTCTTAAATATACTAATATTTAAAGAATTTAGGCTATCCAGAAGAAACTTGCCAGAAGTTTTTTTCTGAGAAGAGTTGCTAATTGATTAAGTTGCCTCAAGGAAATATCAACTATTCAAATTCAGGAAGTTATCATGAGTTAGTTTATTCAACAAATGAGAGTGGGACAGAAATCGGTCATTCGTTAGAATTCGATTTCGTCGTCCCACCTCCGCACAGTCGAGTAGGGCTGTAAAAGCTGATGAAATCAGCGCAATAGAGCCCACTCAACCACTGCGTCTTGCTCGACAATCCAAAAACAATTGAGAGGCTAGGACTTTTGTCCCACTCTCTTTTCTTAAGCTTATCTTAACTAGACCAATTTTTGAAGATTTGTAGCTTGACAAACATAAAGAAGCATTGTATACTGACTTCGCTAATGATTTTTCTATAAAATCAGACTATACCAATTTTAAAGGAGAGTAGTGATGTCCTTGGTACATCACTCAATTAGTAAGTATGTGTGGAATTGTCGGAGTTGTCGGAAATCGCAACGCAACTGATATCTTGATGCAGGGGTTGGAAAAATTGGAATACCGTGGTTATGACTCAGCTGGAATTTTTGTAACAACAGGAAAAAATTCTAGCCTGGTCAAATCTGTCGGCCGTATTGCAGATCTGCGTTCTAAAATTGGAATCGACGTGGCAGGTTCGACTGGTATTGGTCATACCCGCTGGGCTACTCACGGGAAACCAAGCGAGAGCAATGCCCACCCTCATCGCTCTGAGACAGGACGTTTTGTCTTGGTGCACAACGGAGTTATTGAAAACTACCTTGAAATCAAGGAAGAATACCTTGCTGGTCACCACTTCAAAGGACAAACAGATACTGAAATTGCAGTGCATTTGATTGGGAAATTTGTTGAGGAAGATGGTTTATCAGTCCTAGAGGCCTTTAAAAAAGCCCTTCATATTATCCGTGGATCTTACGCCTTTGCCTTGGTTGATTCAGAAGATTCTGAGGTCATTTACGTTGCAAAAAATAAATCTCCACTTCTAGTCGGTCTGGGAGAAGGCTATAATATGGTCTGCTCAGATGCCATGGCCATGATTCGGGAAACCAATCAATTTATGGAAATCCATGACCAAGAGTTGGTTATTGTTCGTAAAGATAGTGTGGAGGTTCAGGACTATGACGGTAACCTTCAGAAACGCGAAAGTTATACTGCTGAGTTAGACTTGTCTGATATTGGTAAAGGAACCTATCCTTACTATATGCTCAAGGAAATCGATGAGCAGCCAACTGTCATGCGTAAACTCATCCAAGCTTATACGGATGAAAATGGCCAAGTAGTCGTAGATCCAGCTATCGTCAAGGCTGTACAAGAAGCTGACCGTATTTACATTCTTGCGGCAGGTACTTCTTACCATGCTGGCTTTGCTTCTAAGAAAATGCTTGAAGAATTAACAGATACGCCAGTTGAGCTGGGAATTTCATCTGAATGGGGCTACGGTATGCCACTTCTCAGTAAAAAACCACTCTTTATCTTTATTAGTCAGTCAGGCGAAACAGCTGATAGCCGCCAGGTCTTAGTCAAGGCCAACGAAATGGGGATTCCAAGCCTAACAGTTACAAATGTGCCAGGATCAACCTTGTCTCGTGAAGCCAATCATACCATGCTTCTTCATGCTGGTCCTGAAATCGCGGTTGCTTCAACCAAGGCCTATACTGCACAAATTGCTGCCTTGGCATTCTTGGCTAAAGCAGTAGGAGACGCCAATGCTTCGGAAAAAGCTGCAGCCTTTGACCTGGTTCATGAACTATCCTTGGTAGCCCAGTCTATCGAATCAACCCTTTCTGAGAAAGAGCTAATTGAGAGCAAGGTTGACAATCTCTTGGGAACAACTCGCAATGCCTTTTATATCGGTCGTGGTCAAGATTACTATGTAGCCATGGAAGCCAGCCTCAAGCTTAAAGAAATTTCTTATATTCAGTGTGAAGGATTTGCAGCTGGTGAATTAAAACATGGTACGATTGCCTTGATTGAAGAAGGGACACCAGTTCTGGCCCTCTTATCAGATCCTGTCCTTTCCAACCACACGCGCGGAAATATTCAGGAAGTAGCAGCTCGTGGTGCCAATGTATTGACCATTGCTGAAGAAAATGTAGCCAAAGACAATGATGATATTGTACTCAGTCAAGTACACCCTTATCTATCACCGATTTCTATGGTAGTTCCAACCCAGCTTGTTGCTTATTATGCAACCTTGCATCGTGGTCTGGATGTTGATAAGCCACGTAACTTGGCCAAGTCAGTAACCGTTGAATAAGATCATAAAACCTAGTTTTGCTAGGTTTTATTTGTTTTCTCTAAAGTATTCTGTTATGATACAAGTTATAAGGAAACATTTCTTATATACTACTTACTAGATACATGGGGGATCGGATGAAGAAAAAAGGTAATGTCATTGCTCTGATTGTCGGTTTGGTTTTGGGGTGTTCATTTTTGGTGAGAACCTTCTTAATTTATCAGGCTAGAGAGGCCAAAAGACAGGAAGTTGCTAAGGTGACAAATAAAGTCGTACAAAAAACAATTCAATCTCAGGATGAGAAAAGAAGTGAGGAGTTGAAGAAACAATTGAGTAAAACTCTCAGTAGCGCCTTATCTTCCAACTCAGCTTATGAAAAGTACACTCAGATTGATAATCAGTACGCGCTAGGTGTTCGGGGGGGGAGCTTT
>NZ_KQ969110.1:76294-77929 GCF_001578795.1 Streptococcus gordonii | reverse complement strand
GGGGGAGCTTTCTATTTGGTAACCCTTAGTACGAAAGAGGAGCGCTTACTAGAGGGTGTGGATCAGGCGTTTTCTACAACATATAAAGATGAAGATAGCGGAGAGAATGGTGTTGCTTTGCTAGGACATAAAGATGGCGCTTGGCATATATTGGATGAAAAAGGTGAAACGATTATAACACTAGAACAAACGGATATCTCACCAGAATCAAAAATGATCATAAAAAATAATACAGTCAGCTTCCAATGATTTATGAGTAAGAAGTGAATTGATAACTCCCCCGAGAAAACTTGGGGGATATTTTTTAGGAGCAAGATATTGGTTAAATGTCTTGAAAAAAGCATGAAAAAAATTTAGTTTGGTGAAATAGTTGCCGTGAGATATGCTATAATAAATTGAATGCAAAAAAGAAAAACTTGTGAATTAGATTAAAAGTGTCAGGGAAGTCTGATTAACTTAAATCTGATAGCATAAAAGAAGAGGAATTTTATGACAAAATTATATGGAAGTTTGGAAGCTGGCGGGACTAAGTTTGTCTGTGCGGTTGGTAATGAGAAGTTTGAAATTGTTGAAAAAACACAGTTTCCTACTACAACACCGATTGAAACTTTAGATAAAACGATTGAATTTTTCTCTCGTTTTGATAATTTAGCTGGTTTAGCTGTTGGCTCTTTCGGACCAATTGATATTGATCAAAATTCAAAAACTTACGGTTTCATTACGACAACTCCAAAGCCTCATTGGGCGAATGTGGATATCGTTGGTGTCCTTCGTCGTGCTCTTAATGTACCAATTTACTTTACTACGGATGTCAATAGTTCCGCTTTTGGAGAAGTGGTAGCTCGCAACAATGCTGGTGGTCGTATTGAAAACTTGGTCTATTATACAATTGGGACAGGAATTGGAGCTGGAGCGATTCAACGTGGAGAATTTATAGGTGGTGCTGGTCACCCAGAAATGGGTCACTACTATGTAGCTAAGCATCCGATGGATGTAGAAAAAGAATTTAATGGTGTCTGTCCTTTCCACAATGGCTGTTTGGAAGGTCTGGCAGCTGGCCCAAGCTTGGAAGCTCGTACCGGAATCCGTGGTGAAAATATTGAGCTAAACAGCTCTGTCTGGGATATTCAAGCTTACTACATTGCTCAAGCTGCGATTCAAGCTACTGTAACTTTCCGCCCAGATGTGATTGTCTTCGGTGGTGGAGTAATGGCGCAACAGCATATGTTGGACCGTGTTCGCGAGAAATTCACAGTGCTACTCAATGGCTATCTTCCTGTTCCAGATGTTCGTGATTATATTGTGACACCAGCTGTAGCTGGTAATGGCTCTGCAACGTTGGGTAACTTTGTACTGGCTAAAGAAGTTAGCGAACGTCATGCAAAATAAAGGAGTAAAGGTCTGACTTGATCAGGCCTTTATTATATGAGGTGTAACATGCAACAAGCTATTGTAAAAGATATTCTCTTTTTACAGCAAAAATCAGAAGTAGCTGTAAAATCGGATCTCTACCTTGCTCAAGATCTGCAGGATACTCTGCTAGCCAATCAAGAAAACTGTGTAGGTCTTGCGGCCAATATGATTGGGGTTAAGAAGCGCGTGATCATTTTCATGTATGGGATGGTTCCAATCATT
>NZ_KQ969110.1:71173-76190 GCF_001578795.1 Streptococcus gordonii | reverse complement strand
TTGCGCGCTAAGTCAGGTCCTTATCAGACAGAGGAAGCTTGCCTGTCTCTTGTTGGTAGCAAACCTACAACCCGTTATCAAGAAATTACTGTCGATTACCTAGATCGAAATTGGCAACCACAAACCATAACTCTGAATGACTTTCCGGCTCAAATCTGTCAGCACGAGCTGGATCATTTGGAAGGGATTCTTATATAGGGAGGTAGAATGAAAGTATATAAGCGCGATAGCTCAACTTTTTATTTCATAGGCTTTCTCTTGCTCTTGGGTATCTTTTTTACTATGGCTTTTGCCTCTTTAGATTACCAGACCCCTGCATCGGAAAGTCAGAATAATGCTCTAATCAAATAATTTATCGTAATCCAATCAGCAAAGGGGACGAGAAAAGTGGTCGGACTACTGAAGAAAGTGATGTTATGTTAAATATGGTCTATTGGGGAGTGGGGATTATTGCTATTTTGATGTTTGTTTTAGGCTATATTTTCAATCATAGACCTCCGATTCTAGAGATGAATCAATCGGGAATGAGACTGAGAGGCCTATCTGATACAAGCGAGAAGTTCTTCTTATGGCAGGAGATTGAGATGATTGAATATGATCTTTACCGGTCTCATAGGACGTCTGCAGATCCGGACATTCGAATTCTATATTTTTATCCTAAGGATCAAGACGTAAGTGCCATTTCTTTAAATTTGGACCATGTGAAAGATGCTAGTTTCAACGAACTCCATCAACAGATTTCCAAATTTGCCCCTCATATTAAGTGGCTATTTCCATAGAAAAGAAGAAAGTAAAGATGAGACGAGGGAATCTCATTTTTCTATTTAATAGACGTTTTTAGAACATTAAAAGAAGAGTTGATGAGTCGTAGAATAGGTGAAGGGCGAGTTTTTTTGAATAGATAGAACTGGGACTTTGGTTCCCAATTTCTTTTTTTAAAATATAGTTCTCACGGAAACTTTTTTCTTGACTTTCGCTTTTGAAATGGTAGAATAGTTCTCATAGAAACTTATTTGTTCTCAAGAGAACTAAATGGGAAGGAGCATGTATTGGAAAAGCCTTTATTAGAATTCAAACGCTTTGGCCGAAAGACGCAACGGATCATAGAGAAACGCGCCAAGGTTTGTGGGATGGAATTTATGGGAGGTCCACAAGGTCAAGTTCTTTATATCGTATCTCACCGAGCGAAAAAGGGGGCTTTCGACTTTTATTAGGGATATCGAGCATGAGTTAGATATTTCTAAGTCGGTGGCCAGCAATCTAATCAAACGGATGGAAAAAAATGGATCCATCTTTCTTGAGGTAAGCGAGACAGATAAAAGGGCCAAGATGATTCATTTAACAGCCCAGTCTAAACAGCAATTGAAAGAGTTACATGATTTTTTTAATGAAATCGATCGCTGTCTCCTCCAGGGTGTTTCAGAAGAAGAATTGGCAATCTTCACTCTGGTTATGGCGAAATTCCACCAAAATATTGAGAAATTAGAAAGCGAGGATGCCAATGTTTAAATTATTTAAACGCTTGACGTCAAAAGAAATCGGCCTGATTTTGATGACAGTTGTTTTTATCTGTCTGACCGTTTATCTAGAGTTAGAAGTTCCGACTTATATGTCAGAAATTACAACCTTACTACAGACACCGGGGACAACGACAGGAGATCTATGGGTGCCAGGTTTGAAAATGCTAGGCCTATCTTTTGCCAGCTTGTTCTCCTTGGTAATAGCTGGTTTTGTGTCCTCTCGGATGGCTTCTAGCTATACTACCCACTTGCGTGAAGATATTTTTAATCGTGTCTTGGATTATTCTGATTCAGAGATTAAAAAATTCTCTATCCCTAGTCTTCTGACTAGAACAACCAACGATATTACCCAAATTCAGGTGTTTATCACCATGGGATTACAAGTTGTTATTCGAGGAAGCATCATGGCGATTTGGGCTATGACAAAGGTTGTTGGTAAATCAGATGCTTGGTTGATCGCTGTTTTGGTTGCGGTTGCAGCCATTATATTAATGACGATTGTCTTAGTGACTTTGGCTTTCCCAAAGCAATCTATTGTACAAACCTTGACAGATAAGTTAAATAGTTTGACACGTGAGAGTTTGACAGGGATTCGGGTTGTTCGGGCCTATAATGCAGAAGATTATCAGGATGCAAAATTTGGTGCAGCAAACGACGAGGTAACTAGCCTTAATATTTTTATTAACCGCTTCATGTCTTTGTTCAATCCGATTATGAGCGGAATTTCAAGTGGTTTAACGCTGGCTATTTATTGGATTGGAGCTTATTTGATTCATAGCGCAGCATCTGCTGATAAGCTTGGTCTATTTAGTGATATGGTTGTTTTCATGTCTTATGGTATGCAGGTTGTAATTGGCTTCTTGCTGATGGGGGCTTTGTTTATTGTTTTACCACGTACCCTTGTTTCAGCTGGCCGGATTAACAAAGTGTTAGCACTGGATAGCAGTATCAAAGAAAAAGATCAAGCACAGACTGATGGCCAAAGCAAAGGACAAGTAACTTTTGAAGATGTTTCTTTCCGTTATGCAAAAAATTCTGAAGCAGTAATTGAGCATGTTAGTTTCACTGCTAAAGCTGGTGAAACAGTTGCCTTTATCGGATCTACTGGCTCAGGTAAATCAACCCTTGTCAATTTGATACCTCGTTTCTATGATGTGACAGAAGGTAGTATTCTGGTCGATGGTATAGACGTCCGTGACTACGAGCTTAAAGCTCTACGTAATAAGGTGGGGTATATTCCGCAGAAAGCTGTACTTTTCTCAGGAACAATTGCTTCAAATTTGGACTTTGGAGAAAGCATGGAAACTCCACTAGATGAAGAGAAAATGTGGGAAGCCCTTGAACTAGCACAAGCCAAATCATTTGTAGAAGAAAAAGAGGCAGGGCTTGAGTCTGAAGTGTCTCAAGGAGGCACCAACTATTCTGGTGGTCAACGCCAACGTCTGGCTATTGCGCGTGCATTGGCTCGTAAGCCGGAAATTTTGATATTTGATGATTCTTTCTCTGCTTTGGACTATAAGACAGATCGTATTCTACGAAAAGAATTGGCAGAACAGACCCAACATATGACAAAACTGATTGTCGCCCAACGAATTTCTACTATTATGGATGCCGATCAAATCCTAGTTCTAGACAATGGTAAAGTCGTTGGACAAGGTACCCATAAAGAGTTGTTGGCTACGAATGAAGTGTACCAAGAAATTGCTTATTCTCAATTATCAAAGGAGGAACTAGAAAATGGAAAATAAAAAAACATCTTTATTTACCCAGATGAAGCCCTATATTAAAGGCTTCCAGCTTCCTTTTGTCATTGCAGTAGCCGGTGCTATCATCTCTAGTATTATTACAGTCTTTGGTCCCTATAAGTTGCGTGAAATCACAAACTTAATTACAGAAGGTCTAGTAGGTGAGATGGACTTGGGAGCTATCTCAAATATAGGTTTCTTCCTAGCTTTCCTTTATGTTGTAGGTTCTCTTATCAATTATGCACAGGGTTATGCTATTTCGGATATGATTCAGCACTTTTCAAAACGCTTGAGAACTGCGATTGCAGAGAAAATCAACCGCCTGCCATTAAGCTACTTTGATAGTCATTCTCAAGGCGATACCCTATCACGTGTGACAAATGATGTAGATACAGTTGGACAATCGTTGACACAGAGCTTGGGTACTCTGATTTCTTCGGTCTTACTTTTAATTGCTGTACTCTTTATGATGTTTTATACGAATGTTGTACTTTCATTTGTGACGATTGGTTCGGTCTTATTGGGTTTTGTTTTCTCAGCAGTTCTGATGGCGAAATCTCAGAGATATTTCCAAGAACAGCAAAGTAATCTAGCAGCTATTAATGGATATGTGGAAGAAATGTACTCCGGGCATAATGTTATCACTAGTTACAATGGAGCAGAAAAGACGCGCCTGGCCTTTAATGCCCTCAATCAAAATCTGTATACTAGTATGTGGAAGTCACAATTTATTTCAGGAATTATGTTTCCACTGATGAACTTTGTTGGCAATTTTGGATATGTGATGGTCGTGATTGTAGGTGCTACAATGGCTATTAATGGCTCCATTAGCATGGGTACGATTGTGGCTTTCATGGTCTACGTACGAATTTTTTCTCAACCTCTTTCCCAAATCGCCCAGGGAATTACAACACTCCAATCTGCTAGTGCAGCTATGGGACGTGTCTTTGAGTTTCTAGCAGAAGCAGATATGGAAGATGATTCTCACAAACTTCAACAATTAACAAGTATAAAAGGACATGTCCAGTTTAAAGATGTCTTCTTTGGTTACAATCCTGATAAGACTATTATTCACGATTTCTCAGCAGAAGCAAAGGCTGGACAAAAAATTGCAATTGTTGGCCCTACTGGTGCTGGTAAGACAACAATTGTCAACCTACTCATGAAGTTCTATGATATTGAACGTGGGCAAATCATGATTGACGGTGTGGATATCAAGGATATGCAACGCTCAGAAGTTCACGATGCTTTCTCTATGGTTCTACAAGATACATGGCTTTTTGAAGGGACTATTAGAGAAAACCTGATCTATAATCAGAAAGATATCACGGACCAAGTAGTTGTTGAGGCTACAAAAGCGGTTGGTGTCCACCACTTTATCATGACCTTGCCGGACGGCTATGATACAGTTCTAGATGACACAGTCAGCCTTTCTGTTGGTCAAAAGCAGCTCCTGACTATTGCAAGGGCTCTGCTCAAAGATGCGCCACTCCTTATCTTAGATGAGGCGACTTCCTCAGTCGATACACGGACAGAGGAATTGATTCAAAAAGCGATGGACAAGCTGATGGAAGGCAGGACTTCCTTTGTCATTGCTCACCGCCTATCCACTATTCGTAATGCTGATCTGATCTTAGTTATGCGTGATGGAAATATCATCGAACAAGGAAATCACAATAAACTGATGGAGCAGGGAGGCTTCTACGCCGATCTTTACAACAGTCAGTTCGTCGAAGAAGAGCAAGAATAAAG
>NZ_KQ969110.1:66204-71137 GCF_001578795.1 Streptococcus gordonii | reverse complement strand
CTTTTGAATTTGTCCTAGAAATAAGAGTAATTACTAAATTTACTGTAATTTTTGATATAGAAAGGTGAAGGGGGATTATTTTAGCTTATCCATTTTTTGATATAATAGAGAAAAAGTACTTTTTGGGGGTAAGACATGTCAGAACCATTATTTCTACAATCAGTCATGCACGAAAAAATTTGGGGTGGAACCAAGCTGAGAGATGAGTTTGGCTATGAGATTCCTAGTGATAAAGTCGGTGAATATTGGGCGATTTCAGCCCATCCAAATGGTGTATCCACTGTGAAAAATGGCCGTTTTGCTGGTCAAAAGTTAGATACGCTTTATGCTGAACATAGGGAACTTTTCGGGGACCGTTCTGAGCCGGTCTTTCCTCTCTTGACCAAGATTTTGGATGCCAATGACTGGCTTAGTGTTCAGGTCCATCCAGATGATGCATACGGCTTGAAACACGAGGGTGAGTTAGGAAAAACTGAATGTTGGTATATTATTGCTGCAGACGATGGTGCAGAGATTATCTATGGCCACAATGCCAAGAGTAAAGAAGAACTTCGCGAACAAATCGAATCCAAGAACTGGGACCAGCTCTTGACGAAGGTAAAGGTTAAAGCAGGTGACTTCTTCTATGTACCAAGTGGAACCATACATGCTATTGGCTCAGGTATCTTGATTTTAGAAACTCAACAGTCTAGTGATACAACTTACCGTGTGTACGACTTTGACCGCAAGGATGATGCAGGAAATCTCCGTGAATTGCACCTAGAAAAATCTATTGATGTTTTAAATATTGGAGAACCCGCAAATAGTCGCCCAGTCAATTTACAAGTGGATAATCTGTCTTCAACTTTACTGGTTGCCAATGATTTCTTTGCTGTCTACAAGTGGGAACTGACTGGCCAGGCTGATTTCACTAAAACAGCTGACTATATACTCAACAGCGTATTAAATGGACAAGGTCAGTTAACAGTAGATGGTCAAGTCTATCCAATTCATAAGGGAGACCATTTTATCCTACCGAGCGATGTGCCTAGCTGGAAGTTAGAAGGTCACGATCTAGAAATGATTGTTAGCCATCCATAAATTAAGCTAATCGGGGAGCGATCACATTTATGAAAAACTAAGTAGTAATCGAACAAAAATTTTTCGAGACAATCATTGCTCTCTGGTAGGAACAAAAAGTAGTTGTGGGTACCACTCACGATCTCGTTAATCAATGCTACAAAAATATTAAAAAAATCAGAACGATCGAGCCTTATTTAGCAGAATCTATACCCGATGTAGCGCTTAAAATGCATGTCAGTAGTATTGGTGAAAATGGATGAAAACCGACTGAAAATATTTGACATTTTTTTAGGTTTGCGATATCATACTGTTCGGGCACCTCTTTTAGAGGTCAGAGCTTCCTGTTTCCAGGGAGCTATTTTTCTTTTTCAGACAGATTATGGAAAATCCTCCCTTAGATAAGATTCCAGTAACCTTGAGGTTGCTGGAACGAATTGTTTTATGAAAAGGAGCATGTATGTCAACTAAATATATTTTTGTCACCGGCGGTGTGGTTTCTTCTATCGGGAAAGGGATTGTAGCAGCTAGTCTGGGTCGGCTTTTAAAGAATCGCGGTCTCAAGGTTACGATTCAGAAATTTGACCCTTATATCAATATTGATCCCGGCACCATGAGCCCTTACCAGCATGGGGAAGTGTTTGTCACAGATGATGGAGCCGAGACAGATCTGGATCTGGGGCACTATGAGCGTTTTATTGACATCAATCTCAATAAATACTCCAATGTCACCACTGGTAAAATCTATAGTGAAGTCCTGCGCAAGGAGCGTAAAGGCGAGTATCTGGGAGCGACGGTCCAAGTCATTCCGCATATTACAGATGCTCTCAAGGACAAGATCAAGCGGGCGGCAAGGACGACGGATTCGGATGTGATTATCACAGAGGTCGGAGGTACAGTTGGAGACATCGAGTCTCTTCCTTTCTTAGAAGCTTTGCGCCAGATGAAGGCAGATGTCGGAGCGGACAATGTCATGTATATCCATACGACCCTCCTGCCTTATCTCAAAGCAGCAGGCGAGATGAAAACCAAACCAACCCAGCATTCCGTCAAAGAACTGCGCGGGCTGGGCATCCAGCCCAATATGCTGGTGATTCGGACGGAGCAGCCAGCCGGTCAGAGCATTAAAAATAAACTAGCTCAATTCTGTGATGTGGCGCCGGAGGCGGTCATTGAGTCGCTGGATGTAGAGCATCTCTACCAAATTCCTCTCAATTTGCAGGCTCAAAATATGGACCAAATCGTCTGTGACCATCTGAAACTGGATGTACCAGTAGCGGATATGACAGAGTGGTCGGCTATGGTAGAAAAAGTGATGAACTTGAAAAAGCAGGTCCATGTTGCTCTTGTGGGTAAGTATGTTGAGTTGCCAGATGCCTATATTTCAGTTGTCGAAGCGCTCAAGCATGCTGGCTATGCCAACGATGCAGAGGTTAAGATTGACTGGATTGATGCGAATCAGGTAACTGCTGAAAATGTAGCAGAGCTTCTTGGAAATGTGGACGGGATTATCGTTCCGGGTGGCTTTGGTCAGAGGGGAACTGAGGGTAAGATTCAAGCAATCCGCTATGCGCGTGAGCAGGATGTACCTATGTTAGGGATTTGCTTGGGTATGCAGCTGACCTGTGTCGAATTCGCCCGTCACATCCTAGGTCTGGCAGATGCTAACTCAGCGGAGCTCAATCCAGACACACCGTATCCAATCATTGACCTCATGCGTGATCAGATTGATGTCGAAGACTTGGGTGGAACACTGAGATTAGGGCTCTACCCTTCTAAGCTTAAGCGCGGTTCTATGGCTGCAGCAGCTTACGACAATCAAGAAGTCGTACAGCGCCGTCACCGTCATCGCTATGAGTTTAACAATGCTTTTCGCGAGCAGTTTGAGGCGGCCGGATTTGTATTTTCTGGAGTTTCACCAGACAATCGCTTGGTAGAAATAGTAGAAATCCCAGAAAACAAATTCTTCGTTGCTTGTCAGTATCACCCAGAGCTCTCCAGTCGACCTAACCGACCCGAAAGTCTTTATACGGCCTTTGTCACAGCAGCGGTAGAAAAGAGCCAGGAGAGATAGACTTGCTTTGTCTGAGCTAAGCGACTTTTCTAGAGAAATGTTATAATGAAAAGCAAAAGGAGGGAAGAAGATGTTTCTAAATATTTTAGCTAGTATTCGTACTAATAATTTTCAAGATGAGCATTGTATAGAAAAAATCCAAATTCTCTGGCAGGAACAAGAGGGCGCTGTGAAAGAAGCTTTTGCCCAAGGGGAACCGGTCTATGCTGTCTATCATGACTATGCCAGTGATTACAAGGGGGACTACAGCCTGTCCATCTGCCGTCCGACGGACGAGAAAAGCTATGATTTTGACACATCGGAGCAGGCCTATCAGGTCTTTGAGGCGGATAAGGATGATCCCCAAGCCGTGCTTCATGTCTGGCAGAAAATTTGGCAAGCAGAGGAAGCAGGAGAGCTTCGCCGGAGCTACAGTCTGGACTTTGAAAAATACGAGCCCGATCAGACGGTGGCTATCTTTGTTGCGACTCAGCAGCACTAAGTTTTCTGTGTTCCGGCCTTGGTTTCGTTTTCGTTTAGATTTCCTATCCTTGTTGATTGAGTAGAAAGTTGATTTTTTGAAATAAACTAAAAAATTTTCTTGACAAGCCTTAGCTGTCCTGTTATACTAGTAGGGTACTCAATCGCGGGGATGGCGGAATTGGCAGACGCGCAGGACTAAGGATCCTGTGACCGCTTTAGGTCGTGAGGGTTCAAGTCCCTCTCTCCGCATTAGATAAGCTGGCTTCGGCTAGCTTTTTTTGTTAAAAATACATATTTTATCAGATCTTGGAGGAAATCACTAATAGAATCTTTTATAGAAAGCGTTTTACATTCATAGTGAAGCTGGTATTTTTTCTAAAAAAGTGATAAAATAAACAATGTAAGTGGTTCAGCCACAAAAAATAAGAGGAGGCCTGATAAGAATGGCAATCGTTTCAGCAGAAAAATTTGTCCAAGCAGCTCGTGACAATGGTTACGCAGTTGGTGGATTCAACACAAACAACCTTGAGTGGACGCAAGCTATCCTGCGTGCAGCAGAAGCTAAAAAAGCTCCAGTGCTTATCCAAACTTCTATGGGTGCAGCAAAATACATGGGTGGTTACAAGGTTGCCCGCAACCTGATTGCAAACTTGGTTGAGTCAATGGGAATCACTGTACCAGTTGCGATTCACTTGGACCACGGTCACTACGAAGATGCTCTTGAGTGTATCGAAGTAGGCTACACTTCTATCATGTTTGACGGTTCACACCTTCCAGTAGAAGAAAACCTTAAATTGGCTAAGGATGTTGTTGAAAAAGCTCACGCTAAAGGTATCTCAGTTGAAGCTGAAGTTGGTACTATCGGTGGTGAGGAAGATGGTATCGTTGGTAAAGGTGAATTGGCTCCAATCGAAGATGCTAAAGCAATGGTAGCTACTGGAATCGACTTCTTAGCAGCAGGTATCGGTAACATCCACGGGCCATACCCAGCTAACTGGGAAGGTCTTGACCTTGACCACTTGAAGAAATTGACAGAAGCTCTTCCAGGTTTCCCAATCGTATTGCACGGTGGTTCCGGTATTCCTGACGATCAAATCCAAGCAGCTATCAAACTTGGTGTTGCAAAAGTTAACGTTAATACTGAATGCCAAATCGCATTTGCAAACGCAACTCGTCAATTTGTACGTGAGTACGATGCAAACGAAGCAGAATACGACAAGAAGAAACTCTTCGACCCACGTAAATTCTTGAAACCAGGTTTCGAAGCAATCACAGCTTCAGTTGAAGAACGTATTGATGTATTCGGTTCAGAAGGTAAAGCTTAAGAAGCTTGATATA
>NZ_KQ969110.1:52943-65862 GCF_001578795.1 Streptococcus gordonii | reverse complement strand
CTCTCTTTTTGTATTATGATAATTGGACAAGTAAAGAATAAATAATATTTTTCTTACAATCTAATAAAAAAATCTTGACAGACTAGATGATGAGGAGTAAAATATTAACCAGTTAATTAACTGGTTAATTAGTTTAGTAAGTTGTTAAAAATTGAGTTTCTTCTATATTTTATAGAAAAAATATTTAGATGATTTCTTTGGGGGTATATTATGAGTTAATTGTAAATTGTGATAGGTTTTAGCGAATTCTATGTAATCAAAAAAGAAAGTGAGATTCAATGGAAAAAAATAAGAAATATTTAACGGGGATTGCTGTCATTGTTACTGTGGGGCTGTGTGCTCATCAGCTAGGTTACTATCAGGCAAGCCATTCAGAGAAGAAATCCAATCGAGTTAGCTATATTGATGGTAAGCAAGGTGTTCAAAAGTCTGAGGAGTTAACGCCTGACGAAGTAAGCAAAAAAGAGGGGATTAACGCGGAGCAGATTGTTATCAAAATCACTGATCAGGGTTATGTGACTTCTCATGGGGATCACTATCATTATTATAATGGGAAAGTTCCATATGATGCTATTTTCAGCGAAGATCTTTTGATGAAAGATCCCAACTATCAACTTAGGACTGAGGATATTGTCAATGAAGTCAAAGGTGGATATGTTATCAAGGTTAATGGACAATATTATGTTTATCTGAAAGATATAGCTCGTGCGAATAATATTCGAAGTAAGGAAGAGATTAATCGTCAAAAACAGGAACATGGTCATAATGTTACGAAAATAAGCAATGAAGTAGCAACAGCTAGAGCTCAAGGCCGTTATACAACAGATGATGGCTATGTTTTTAATGCTTCAGACATTATTGAGGATACGGGAGATGCGTATATTGTACCTCATGGTGATCATTTTCACTATATCCCAAAGAGTGATTTGTCGCCTAGTGAGCTAGCTGCAGCTCAAGCTTACCTATCAGGTAGAGGAAAGTCGGCTGTAACGACCTCGCACCGATCTTTTACTCATCAGGCTGATGGCGATCGGAGTCCGTCCGAGTCTTCTCAAATTGGTAATAGCTATCCAGCAAGTCAGGGTGAGGAACTTCAGAGTCTTCTCCAGCAACTTTATGCCAGTCCCATTAGTCAGAGGCATGTAGAGTCAGATGGTTTGGTCTTTGATCCAGCGCAAATCACCAGTCGTACGCCAAATGGTGTAGCTGTTCCCCACGGTGACCATTACCACTTTATCCCTTACGGGCAGATGTCGGCTTTAGAGGAAAAAATCGCACGGATGATTCCGCTTGGTTACCTTGCCAACCATACTGTGCCAAGTGGGGGAGCTGTCAGTCCGCTACCAAATCCGGCACCCGTGCCATCTGGGCCAGCTTTGAAACCAATCCTGCCTCCAGTGCCGATCCCAGTTCCTGTTCCATCGGCAGACAAAGACTTAGTCAGGCAGGTAGTCAGAAAGATTGCTGATGGCTATGTCTTGGAGGAGAAGGGTGTGTCACGCTATGTTTTAGCTAAAGACTTGCCTAAAGAGATTTTTACAGCGATTGAAAATAAATTGGCGAAGCAGAAAAGCATATCTCATGTCCTGCAAGCTAAGAAAGAATCAGTTGAACCGAAAAATCAAGAATTTTACGATAAAGTATATGGTCTTCTGAGTCAGACCCATCTGCAATTATTAGAAAATAAGGGACGTTTGTCAGATTTTCAAGTCTTGGATGATTTAGTCAAGCGTTTAAATGATGAGACAAGTGATAAGGTGCAATTAATTGATGACTTATTAGCATTTCTTGCGCCTATCAATCATCCAGAACGTCTCGGCAAAGCAAATTCACAGATTGAGTATACTGAAACCGAAGTTCGAGTAGCCCAGCTGGCTGACAAATATACGACATCTGATGGATATATCTTTGATGCCCGGGATATTATTAGCGACGAAGGAGATGCTTATGTAACCCCTCATATGGGACACAGTCACTGGATAGGAAAAGATAGTCTTTCAGCTAAAGAAAAAGCAGCTGCTCAGGCGTATACTAAAGAAAAAGGTCTTCTTCCACCTGCACCAACAGATGATTCCAAAGTCAATCCAAGTGGAGAAAGTGCGGCTACTATCTACGAACGTGTTCAAGGAGAGAAACGAATACCACTCGTTCGTCTGCCTTACAATGTTGAGCATACTGTAGCAGTAAAAAATGGTAATCTGATTATCCCTCATAAGGATCACTACCACAACATCAAATTTGCTTGGTTCGATGATAAGACTTACCGAGCTCCTAATGGCTATACATTAGAGGATTTATTTGCAACTATCAAGTATTATGTTGAACATCCAGATGAGCGACCACAGTCTAGCGATGGATGGGGGAATGCAAGTGATCATGTTTTAGGTAAAAAAGATGACAAGGAGGATGCTGTTAGCCCAGAGAAACCTCAAGAAGAAGTTGAAGAGGAAACACCAACTGAGCCAGAAATACCTCAAGTTGAAACTGCTAAAGTAGAAGCTAAGTTGCAAGAGGCGGAAGACTTACTTGAAAAGACGACGGATCCAAGTTTGAAATCCAATGCAACTGAGACCTTAACAGGATTGCGAAATAATCTTAATTTAGGGACTATGGATAATAATAACGTCATGGCAGAAGTAGAAAAATTGCTAGCCTTGCTGCAATCTGCTTCTTCAGCTTCTGTGTCAAGTACAGAAGTAACTGATTAGCTGAGGTGAAGGAGTATTGTATGAAAAAAAGAACTGCAATATTACTAGTGCTGAGTATACTAGCTTTGATGCTGGGAGCGTGTACTCAGAAAGAAGAACAACAAGCTAAAGGTTTGAAGATTGTGACCAGTTTTTATCCGGTTTATGCCATGGTTAAAGAAGTATCTGGTGATTTGAATGATGTTCGCATGATTCAATCTAGTACAGGGATCCATTCATTTGAACCATCGGCTAATGATGTAGCTGCTATCTATGATGCGGATGTTTTTGTCTATCATTCACATACCTTAGAGTCGTGGGCGGGGAGCTTGGATCCAAATTTGCAAAAATCTAAGGTGAAAGTACTTGAAGCTTCCGAAGGAATGCCCCTGGAACGTGTACCGGGTTTGGAAGACGTGGAAGCTGGCGAAGGAATCGATGAAAAAACTCTTTATGATCCTCATACATGGCTAGATCCTGAAAAAGCTGGTGAAGAAGCGCAGATTATTGCGGATAAGCTATCTGAACTCGATAAAGAACACAAGGAAATATATCAAAAAAATGCTAAGAAATTCATTTCTAAAGCTCAAGAATTGACCAAAAAATACCAACCAATCTTTGAAAAGGCTAAGCAAAAGACTTTCGTCACTCAACATACTGCGTTCTCGTATTTAGCAAAGCGGTTTGGTTTGCAGCAGCTAGGTATTGCAGGGATTTCTCCTGAACAAGAGCCAAATGCAAGGCAGCTTACTGAAATTCAAGAATTTGTGAAAACCTATAAAGTCAAAACGATTTTTACCGAAAGCAATGCATCGTCGAAAGTGGCAGAAACGCTCGTCAAGTCAACGGGAGTCAGACTGAAAACTCTCAATCCTTTAGAAGCAGATCCTCAAAATGATAAAAACTACTTAGAGAATCTAGAAGAAAATATGAGTATCTTGGCTAAAGAATTGAAATGAGAAGGTAAAGCTTAATCTAGCTGAAGACTACAAAATAGAAACCTGCCCGTAAGGGTGGGTTTTTTGGTGTGTGATAAAATATGATACTTATTTTTGAATTACCTATGTTCGTTTGGAAGTAAAAGTGGTAGTATAGTGAGGAGATGAGATTCTATTTTCCTGAGTTAAGTAGGAAAATGATCTGTAACATGAATTGAATGACGGGATATTGAGAAACGTATGGCAATGATAGAAGTAGAGCATCTTCAGAAAAATTTTGTAAAAACAGTTAAGGAACCAGGGTTGAAAGGAGCTTTGCGCTCCTTTATTCATCCCGAAAGGCAGACATTTGAAGCAGTCAAGGATTTAACCTTTGAGGTTCCAAAAGGGCAGATTTGAGGATTTATTGGGGCCAATGGTGCAGGGAAGTCAACAACCATTAAAATGCTGACAGGGATTTTGAAACCGACATCTGGTTTTTGTCGGATTAATGGCAAGATTCCGTAGGACAATCGCCAAGACTATGTCAAGGATATTGGGGTGGTCTTTGGACAACGCACCCAGCTATGGTGGGATTTGGCACTGCAAGAGACCTATACGGTCTTAAAAGAGATTTACGATGTGCCGGACTCGCTCTTTCACAAGCGCATGGACTTTTTGAATGAAGTCTTGGATTTGAAGGACTTTATCAAAGACCCCGTGCGGACTCTTTCACTGGGGCAATGGATGCGGGCGGATATTGCGGCTTCCTTGCTTCACAATCCCAAGGTTCTCTTTTTAGATGAGCCGACCATTGGTTTGGATGTTTCGGTCAAGGATAACATTCGCCGGGCCATTACCCAAATCAATCAGGAGGAAGAGACGACTATTCTCTTGACCACTCACGATCTGAGTGATATTGAGCAACTCTGTGATCGGATTTTTATGATTGATAAGGGGCAGGAGATTTTTGATGGAACGGTCAGCCAGCTCAAGGAAACCTTTGGCAAGATGAAGACTCTTTCCTTTGAACTGTTACCAGGTCAAAGTCATCTTGTCTCTCACTATGAAGGCCTACCTGATATGACCATTGATAGACAAGGAAATAGCCTCAACATTCAATACGATAGTTCCCGCTACCAGACGGCTGATATTATCAAACAAACCTTGCCTGATTTTGAAATCCGCGATTTGAAGATGGTGGATACGGATATTGAGGATATTATCCGTCGCTTCTACCGAAAGGAGCTCTAAGATGGTCAAATTGTGGAGACGTTATAAACCCTTTATCAATGCAGGGATTCAGGAGTTGATTACCTATCGAGTCAACTTTATTCTCTATCGGATTGGTGATGTCATGGGGGCTTTTGTTGCTTTCTATATCTGGAAGGCAGTCTTTGATTCCTCGCAAGAGTCCTTGATTCAGGACTTCAGTATGGCGGATATCACCATCTATATCATCATGAGTTTTGTGACCAATCTTTTGACTAGGTCGGATTCTTCCTTTATGATTGGAGAGGAGGTCAAGGACGGCTCCATTATCATGCGCTTGCTGAGACCAATGCACTTTGCAGCTTCTTATCTCTTCACTGAGATTGGTTCCAAGTGGTTGATTTTTATCTCTGTCGGCCTCCCATTTTTAAGTGTCATTGTTTTGATGAAAATCTTCTCTGGGCAAGCTGTTTTAGAAGTTTTAGGACTAACCTTGATTTATCTCTTTAGCTTAACGTTAGCCTACCTGATTAACTTTTTCTTTAATATCTGCTTTGGATTTTCAGCTTTTGTTTTTAAAAATCTATAGGGCTCTAATCTGCTCAAGAATTCTCTGATTGCCTTTATGTCGGGGAGTTTGATTCCCTTGGCTTTCTTTCCTAAGATTGTTTCAAATATTCTTTCCTTTTTGCCTTTTTCATCCTTGATTTACACTCCGGTTATGATTATCGTTGGGAAATACAATGCTAGTCAGATTCTTCAGGCTCTTTTCCTGCAGTTGTTTTGGCTTTTAGTGATGGCGGGCTTGTCTCAGTTGATTTGGAAACGAGTCCAGTCATTTATCACCATTCAAGGAGGTTAGTATGAAAAAATATCAGCGCATGCATCTGATTTTTATCAGACAATACATCAAGCAAATCATGGAATATAAGGTTGATTTTGTGGTTGGTGTTTTAGGTGTTTTTCTGACCCAAGGTCTGAACCTCTTGTTTCTCAACGTACTCTTCCAACACATCCCTTCCTTGGAAGGTTGGACCTTTCAAGAGATTGCCTTTATCTATGGATTTTCCTTAATTCCCAAGGGATTGGACCATCTCTTTTTTGACAATCTCTGGGCACTGGGGCAACGCTTGGTGCGAAAGGGAGAGTTTGACAAATACCTGACCCGCGTCCTATCAATCCTCTCTTTCACATCCTAGTTGAGACCTTTCAGATTGATGCCTTGGGAGAACTCTTGGTCGGTGGAATTTTACTAGCGACAACGTTCTCTAGCATTACTTGGACTCTACCGAAATTCCTGCTTTTTCTAATCTGTATTCCTTTTACGACCTTGATTTATACTTCCTTAAAAATAGCGACAGCCAGTATCGCTTTTTGGACCAAGCGGTCAGGTGCTATGATTTACATTTTGGGAACTATATACCAGTTTACACTAACCACAAGATATAGTATTTCCGATAATATCAAAAAAGGCGACTTCCTTTTGAATGGAAATCGTCTTTTTCATTGAGGTTACTTAAATTAGGGAAGACATTTCATCTTTGAGTTTTTCTTCTTCTAATTTCAGCTTTTGTTGTAGTTTTTCATAAGGCACTATATATTTTTCCACAAATCTATCCTGCTCCTCGATGGGGAAATATTCTATGTAGTAATCAGGTAGCAAGTCATCTCTTGGAATAGTTAATTTAGATGTACCGTCTGCTAAATCAGATACAAGTTGTTTACGAATGGCTTCAAGATACCAGTTATAAAACTTCAAATTTACAGGGTATTTCTCATTTTTTTGTGTCAGAACAACACATAAATTACTTGGTGTAAACTTTCCGTTAACATATTGAGATTTCCCTAAAGAACCTGCTGCATAAAGTGCATATACAAGGGCTTCTGTATCATAATCATAAGATGAATGTTTTTTCCACTCATCTGAAGCGGTAATAAAATCATATTTTCCGCTAGGGTCATTTTTGGTTGAGGCAAGACTACCTTTTGGAGAAATTTCAAAAATATCGTTAAATTTCACTAATGTTTTTGATGTGTTTTCTTCCAGTTCTATGTAGCCTGAACAATTTAAGACAGAGTTTTTATATATTTTTCGTTTCTCTGATATGCCTTTGATTTCTCTGCTATTTTGAATAGCATCTATGATTTGATTTTCAATGTCATTCCACCGATTGGCAACATCAACTCTTCCTTTATGCTGAATAGATTCAAAGCCATCTTCTTCTAAGTTGTAGAATAATACTTCGTCATTTTCATTGTGCTTTGTCTTTGTAAATCCAAAAATTGATGTGTTCACCGACCGACCTTGTTCAGTAAATAGGTTAAATGGCATTCTGATTACAAAATCCAATTTAGCCATTCGTAAAATTTCCTCTGTTTTTCCATCTACCTCCTGATATTTTCTAAGTGTTGGTGTAGGCATAATGATAATGAGTTTACCATTAGGTTCAAGATATTCAATAGCCTGTTTAGTGAAATCTATAGGGCTCGTTTTTTCGTAGGGAGGATTGATTATACACTTTGTTGGTTTCTTTTCTCTGATTTTTTCGAGAAGAATTGCATCTCTATTATTCACTATTGCTTGCGAGGTGTCTGATAGCAAACTACTCCGGAACATCAAATTAGAGCGACCATCACCATGCAAGAACATATTTGAACACGCTAATGCGAATAATACAGAATCGTTTTCAAAACCTATCAACTGATTTTGTCTAATATAATCTTGTTTCTCAAGGTCATCTTGAGCTAAGCTACTTAAAATTTCAAGTGCTTCCATTAAGAAACCTCCTGACCCCATACAAGTATCTATGACAACATCATCGACATTGAGACGAGCTAATTTTACCATCAAGGATTTTATATGGTCTGGAGTTAAAATAATATTCTTATTTTCAGCTTGACCTGAACGTGATAAGAATATTTTATAGGCTTTTCCTAAAATATCTAATTTTTCATTGTTAATAAATGGAACGAAAATTTTATTTTCTATAAGAGAGATAAGATTTATATAGTCTTCTAAATGATAGTCTATATTTGAAATAAACGAAAATCTATCTCTCCAATTAAACTCTTTTGAAAGATTATTGACTTTTCGTTTTAGTTCTGTTTCTATAGCATCTAATAGAGACTTGTTTAAATTATGAGCTTCTAATATGGTTGCATCTGTAGTAGCGGTATCTTCAACATCAGGTGCAGTAGTATGCTTATATTGGTTTCTGAAATTGTTGTTCCGCAAAGCTATCAATATACCTGAGAAAAATAAACTTCTATCTGTATCTCGAACTTTTCCTCCAGCATGGAATATTTCATTTAACTGTTTGAGTATATTAGTTAATTCCGATTCACTTACAATTTCTCCTTTAAATTTTTGTATGAATAGTTTTTCTAAGTTTTTAAGGCTAAGTAGTTTATCTTTTATATGAAATGGAATAATACCAGATTGAGGAGTTTCCTTGTAATAATAGGTAACTTTAATCTGGCTCAGTTCTTGACCTGATATTGCTATGCCGATTATCCCATTATGCAATAGATTATTTTCCATATACCACTTTACTTCAGCTTCGGCGGAGGAATGTTTTAAGGCTTTTGCTTCAACAATAATTGCAAAGGATTGTTTATCTAAGAAAAAATCAGGAAAACCCTTATAGTCTGTACCTTGTTTTGATTTAAATCCGTATACATCAGGAATAGCACTTTTCTCTAAAAAAGTATTTGGTTCATAAAATTCTCTAAAGATATTTTCTGTCTTCGTTTCAGAGACTTTATTTTCAATTAGTGAGATGACCATTATGCCACCTCACTAATTGAAAGGATATAAAAAACTTCCTCACAAAAATGTGAAAAAGCCTGTTTTAGAGGTTGACAAAAAACACGTCCGATTACATAATCAGCGTGAACTGTGAACTGTGAACTGTGAACTGTGAACTGTGAACTGTGAGCTGTGATTGCGTTCATAATACTCAATTTCCTTTATGTTTTGATACTTCTATTATATCAAAATTTTTATATTTTGTATAGTAGAAGTTTACACTTTTGTTGACAGATACTCTTTGTTTCGGTATAATACAATTAAGAAGTGAGGAGTAACAGTTATGAAGTTTGAATTTAAGTCATTATTCGATTTACAATCTGCTTTTCCTAACGAACAGTCATGTATAGACCATTTAGAAAATATGATTTGGGGTGATGTGATTGTCAGCCCTTTTGATGCTACTTCAAAAGTATATAAATGCAAAGGTAATAAATATCGTTGCAAGAATACAGGAAAATACTTCAATGTCAAAACTGGCACTCTTTTTGATAATACTAAGATTGAACTGCGTAAATGGTTCATTGCAATTTGGCTTGTAACTTCCCATAAAAAAGGCATTTCGTCTGTGCAACTATCAAAAGACATAGGTGTTACGCAAAAAACAGCTTGGTTTATGTTGGAACGTATTCGCAAATGCTTTGGTACTGAAAACGGCAATGGTCTTGATGATGTTGTAGAAGTTGATGAAACCTATATTGGCGGTAAAAACAAGAACCGCCATAATTCTAAGAAAGTCAAAAACGCACAAGGACGTTCTTTGAAAGATAAATCTGCTGTAGTAGGCATGGTACAACGCCAAGGAAAAGTCAATGCTCATCATGTGCCAGATACAAAGACAAAAACATTGACCGAGCAAATCGTCAAATATGTCAAAGAGACTGCTCAACTTTACACAGACGAATGGCTGGGTTATAATAAAGTGGCTAAGATGTATCAACATAACTTTGTAAATCACGGTGCTCGTGAATATGTACAAGGTGATGTTTATACTAACACGATTGAAGGCTTTTGGGCTGGATTGAAACGTGGCGTTTTAGGAATTTATCATTCATGGTCTAAGAAATATCTTCAAGACTATGTAGATGAATTTGTTTTCCGTTACAATACTCGTGATTATTCGGATAGTCAGCGTTTTAATCTCTTACTTTCAAATGCCTGTGTCCGTACTAAATATAGGGAGCTGATTTATGGCTACTAATACACTAAATGATTTACATTTTGAATTGGAAAGGTCTATTTCTCGAAGAGTTGATAGTAAACTAATTGGGTATCAGGTTAGTCTTTCTGATAGATTTTATGACAAGTATACGAAATTCTGGAATAAGAAGTACAGTTTTGATTTTGTTACTAACCATCGTTCTTTTTACGCTCAACTAACAAAGACTTGTGTCTACGATGCGTTGAAAGAAAGCCTCAAAAAAGTAGATAGAAAAGCAATCGCTAAACACATGGTAGAGCTAGAAGCCTTGATTGATGTCGCAGAGAATAAAGAGGAGTTTCAAAACTTTTTTGAGAAAAAGTATAGTCTCAAATTCCCTGATTTGAATGACTGCGTTTATCCAAAGAAAAAAGAACTATCTGATTTTGATAAGAAACTTTGGATAGCGATGCACTATAACCCTAGAGAAGATAAGGGAGACGAATAATGACAACATGGTATGATTACATGGTAAGAGCCAGCGAACATGCTGGAAGTGATGGCGATTTATGGTTTCGCTATCTTTATAAGGTTATTCAAGACGACGATACAAAATTGACTAATGATGACGTGGAAAGGTTGTTGAAAAATCCTATCTTGACACCTTTCCAAAAGACAACTCTTCAAGATGCCTTGACAGACGGCACACATACAAGAGAACATGTTTTACAAGCAAATCGTAAAAGTCAACCAAAAGATATTCTGAAGCTGTTTAGAGAGGGGAATTATGGATAAGAAAATCTTATTTGAAGCTCTCAATACTGAATTAACTAAGGAAAACATTGAACTTGAAATTATCTGCGTTGGTGGCTTCGTCCTTGAGTATTATAATCTCCGAGGAACGCAAGATGTCGATGCCTTTTATCAAGAAGATACTAAAATCAGAAGCATTATTGAGAAAGTTGGTAATGATTTCGGAGTGAACGAGCCTGAAGAACTGTGGTTAAACAATAACGTTGCCAATATGAATAGAATACCGCCACGCTCTATCTGTGAGAAGGCATATAGCTATTCAAACCTGACTGTCCTTGTTCCGACACTTTCTTACATTCTCGGAATGAAACTAGAAAGCGGACGAGATAGAGACAGGCAGGATGCTGGGGACATTATTAAGCTGGTTAAAATCCGTTCCATAAAAGATGTTATTCACAAGCTCAAAGAATACGGTTTTCAACCAGACATTTCACTGATATTGGAAGTCTTTGAAATTGCCTATGGTATGGAATGGTTGGCAGAGTATATGAGAGAACACTCTGAAGAGTTTAGACATTATTAAAAGACGATTTCCGTTTGGAAGTCGCCTTTTTTGATAATCTTGAATACTATATATTGTATCTAGTGTAAACTGGTATATAGTTTCCTACATTTTTTATATGTTCAATGATTTTGCCAAGTACCCGATTTCTATTTATAACTCGCTTATCCGTTGGTTGATTAGTTTTATTGTGCCTTTCGCCTTTACGGCCTACTATCCAGCTAGCTATTTCTTGCAGGAAAAGAATGGACTATTTAACATTGGTGGTTTGATTCTAATTTCCTTTGTCTTCTTTGTCATTTCTTTGAAACTATGGGATAGGGGCTTAAATGCCTATGAAAGTGCTGGATCGTAAGGGGAAGACTATCAAAGCCTTGTCTCAGGACGGGCTTTTTTTAATCGTGACGAAAATTTCTTGACATCTATTCTCAGAGTGCTATACTGAAAGAGTAATCGCCGATTTAGCTCAGTTGGTAGAGCAACGCACTCGTAACGCGTAGGTCACAGGTTCGATCCCTGCAATCGGCAGATGAAAAGTAAGGAAGCCTTCTAAGAGGGCTTTTTTCTTATCTAAATATTGTGTGAGAAATGATCTAAGGTTATATTGAATGTTTATGACCACTTACCACCTGAAAATAACCACTTACTGAAAATAGCTTGTTTCTTTTTTGAAAATTGCTATAATGAAGTCAGAAGCAAGGAAAGGAGTGGCTATGAAGATTAGGATTGAGCTTGATACAGATATGGCAGAAACTGAAGTCGTTATCCGAACGGCTCAATATGGTGAAGAGGTGGCTCGGATTCAAGCAGCTCTTGAACAAGCCAACCGTCAACCGATAGCTTTCTATAAGGATACAAGTGAATATTTTGTCGATTTGAAGAATATTTTATTTTTTGAAACGGATGCTACCAAAATTTATGCTCATAGCAGGGATGATGCTTATGAAGTCAAACTGAAGCTATACGAATTAGAAGAGAGACTTCCGGCATATTTCTGTCGCATTTCAAAGTCTACTATTGCCAATGCCAAGGCTATTTACGCTTTGGATAAATCATTTTCGGGAACCAGCACTATCCAATTTTATGACACACATAAACAAGTGCACGTTTCCCGACACTATTATCAAATTTTAAAAGAAAAGTTAAACGAAACGAGGTAAATATTATGAAAAAAACATTGATTGGAATTCTCTTCCTTGGACTAGCAGCATTGGTTTTATTCCAGGGGCAGTTTGGATTTCCTTATTTGAATATTAATATTTGGACTCTTGCAGTGATTGCTGGCTTTGCTTATTTTTCAATTGAGAACTTTTTGAAGCGAAATATGGCTGTTGGTTTTATATTTGGGTACATTGCTTTAGTCATTGCAAATAGTCATTACCACTTCTTGCAAATTTCTAGTGGTACCTTGTTTGCTGCTAGTGTTTTAGCTTGTATTGGTTTAAGCTTAATTCTAAAACCTAAGACGATTTGGCCCTCTAGTCGTTTTTGGAAGGAAAAAGCCTTGTCTACTAAAGAAGGCGAAATAGCATTTGGAACTGGGACACGCTATATTCATTCAGAGAATTTCACATATGAAAAAATAGATTGTTCTTTTGGCAGTGCTTCTGTATACTTTGATAATGCGACTATTTTGGGAGAGTCTGCAACTTTCGAGGTAGACTTATCTTTTGGTAACGTGACTCTGTATGTTCCAAGTAAATGGCGAGTAGAAATTGAGGTGGATAACGCCTTTGGTTCTGTTACTAATCCTCGCAATGTCAACGAGAAAGAAAAGACTTTGTATGTCAGAGGTGACGTTGCTTTTGGTTCTTTAAAGATTATATATATTTAAGAAAA
>NZ_KQ969110.1:51234-52114 GCF_001578795.1 Streptococcus gordonii | reverse complement strand
TATTTAAGAAAACGGATTAATTTCGAAAGTTTGGAGAAATGTACTTGTCAAACGTCAAGTTTTTTGGTAATATAGGAAGGTATGTGGTGCTAGCACATCCGTAATATTAGATCTAATAGGAGGAAACACGATAATGGCTAAAGTATGTTACTTTACTGGTCGTAAGACTGTATCAGGAAACAACCGCTCTCACGCGATGAACCAAACAAAACGCGCTGTTAAACCAAATCTTCAAAAAGTTACTGTTTTGATCGACGGTAAACCTAAAAAGTTTGGGCTTCAGCTCGTGCCCTTAAATCAGGTAAAGTTGAACGCGTTTAATTAATAAGGTAAAGGAGCCTATCAGGCTCTTTTTCTTTGGAATTGTAAATGAGGAAGGTTTGGATATATTTTACTATGCTAATTATTGATTTTCTAAGTTATTCCCGTCCTTCTCTTTTACAGCCTGTCTAAAATATGGTAAAATAAACTATAAAAACTATAGAGGTACATGTCATGACTGTAAAAATCAATACAAAAGATGGCCAAATCGAGCTGACTGATGACGTCATTGCAACAATTGTTGGCGGAGCAGCGACTGAGATTTTTGGCGTAGTAGGTATGGCTAGCAAAAATGCAATTAAAGACAACTTCCAAGCTCTTTTAGGTAAAGAGAATTACGCAAAAGGTGTTGTTGTAAGAACCACAGAAGAAGGAAGCATTGCAGTTGATGTTTTTGCAGTACTTAGTTACGGAACAAAGATTAGTGAAGTTTCAAAAAACATTCAAGAGCGCGTGAAATTTAGCTTAGAAAATCAACTAGGCATCACAGCACAAACAGTGAATGTCTATATTCAAAATATCAAGGTCGTAGGAGAATAATCGTGACAAATATTACAAC
>NZ_KQ969110.1:44243-51214 GCF_001578795.1 Streptococcus gordonii | reverse complement strand
CGAATATGTGAATTCTTTAAATGTCTTTCCTGTTCCAGATGGTGACACAGGGACCAATATGGGGATGACTATTGAAAATGGTGCAAAGGAAGTTTCTAGCAAGTCAGCTTCTACAGTGGGTGAAGTAGCTAATATTTTTGCCAAAGGTCTCTTGATGGGTGCTCGTGGAAACTCTGGGGTTATTACTTCTCAGCTCTTCCGTGGTTTTTCACAAAGTGTGAAAGAAAAAGAGGAGTTAGACGGACATGATTTGGCGCATGCTTTTCAGTCAGGTGTAGAAGTTGCATACAAGGCTGTCATGAAGCCAGTTGAAGGAACTATTTTGACAGTTTCTCGTGGTGCAGCAATCGGAGCCAAGAAAAAAGCAGAAGAATCAGATGATGCTGTTGAGGTTATGAAGGCAGCGCTTGAAGGTGCTAAAACTGCTTTGGCTAAAACACCAGATATGTTACCAGTTTTAAAAGAAGTTGGTGTCGTGGATTCAGGTGGTCAAGGCTTGGTCTTCATTTATGAAGGTTTCTTATCTGCTTTGACAGGTGAGTATATTGCCTCTGAAGACTTCCAGGCAACTCCTGCTACTATGAGCGAAATGATCAATGCGGAGCACCACAAGTCTGTTGCAGGTCATGTTGCGACAGAAGACATTAAGTTTGGCTATTGTACAGAAATTATGGTTGCTTTGAAGCAAGGGCCAACTTATGTAAAAGACTTTGACTATGATGAATTCCGCAACTACCTAAACGAGCTTGGGGATTCTTTGTTGGTCGTTAATGATGATGAAATTGTAAAAGTCCATGTCCATACAGAAGATCCAGGCCTTGTTATGCAAGAAGGACTTAAGTATGGTAGCCTAGTCAAGGTGAAAGTGGATAACATGCGGAACCAGCATGAAGCTCAAGTTGAAAAAGAAGAAAATGCAGCAAAACCAGCTCAAGAAAAAGAATATGCTATCATTGCTGTCGTAGCGGGTGACGGACTAGCAGAAATCTTTAAAGCTCAAGGTGTTGACTACATTATCTCCGGTGGTCAAACGATGAACCCGTCGACAGAAGATTTCATTAAGGCTGTTGAGCAGGTCAATGCTCGCAATATCATTATCTTGCCAAATAATAAGAATATCTTTATGGCTGCCCAGTCAGCAGCAGAAGTCTTGGAGCAACCAGCGGCTGTCATCGAAACGCGTACAATTCCGCAAGGTTTGACAAGCTTACTTGCCTTTGACGAAAGTAAATCAATTGAAGAAAATCATGATCGGATGACAGCTTCTCTGTCAGATGTTATTAGTGGTAGTGTGACGACTGCTGTCCGTGATACAACGATTGATGGACTTGAGATTCATGAAAATGACAATCTAGGAATGGTTGATGGAAAAATCGTCGTATCTAATCCAGATATGTTTGCGACCTTGACTCAAACCTTTGAAAAGATGCTAGATGAGGACAGTGAAATTGTTACAATCTACATTGGTGAAGAAGGGGATGAAGACTTGGCCAATAACCTAGCTCAAGATCTAATGGAAAAATATGAAGATGTAGAAGTTGAAATCCATCAAGGAAATCAACCGGTTTATCCATACCTCTTTAGTGTAGAATAATCTTTCTTGCTAATTTATACTAAAAAAAGAAGATCGGAAAATTTCCGGTCTTTTTTATGTTATGACATTTGTCATGTCAGCCGGTGACAAAATCAACTAGTAGGAAAAATCTCTTTGCCTTATAATATAGTTAACAACATGATAAAAGGTTGCTGTAAGAATTCAAAAAGCGTTTGGTCTTTGTTCTTCTTCCGGTTTTGGAAAAATAAAGGAAAGATGTACATGCGCTTTATCGAATCAAAGGAGGAGCAAAATGGAACTGATTGAAGTAAAGAAGCTTTCAAAAAGCATTCACGGTAAGGAGATTTTAAAGGATATTTCGTTTGAGATCTCTCAAGGTGACTGTGTGGCCTTGATTGGTCCCAACGGAGCAGGTAAAACGACTCTCATGGATTGTTTGCTGGGCGATAAGTTTCTGACAGCGGGTGAAGCAAGGATTCAGGGACTCAAACCAACTGATAGCCAACTCAAGCAGTCGGTAGCGATTTTACCACAAGAAAATACAGTTGTGGAGGATTTGAAGGTCAAGGAACTCTTGGCGTTCTTCCAAGCAATCTATCCAAATAGCCTGTCCAATCAAGAAATTGATGACTTGCTGCAATTTACAGACAAGCAAAAAAACCAATTAGCTAGTAAGCTATCAGGTGGACAAAAACGTCTCTTCTCTTTTGTACTAAGTCTGATTGGCCGTCCTAAGATTCTCTTCTTGGACGAACCGACTTCAGCTATGGACACCTCCACTCGTCAGCATTTCTGGGAAATTATTGATCAGCTCAAGCAGCAGGGAGTGACCATCGTTTATTCTTCGCACTATATCGAAGAAGTCGAGCATACGGCAGATCGGATTTTGGTGCTGCACAAGGGTGAGCTGATTCGGGATACGACGCCTTATGCCATGCGCAGTGAAGAGCAGGAAAAACACTTTACCTTGCCACTGACTTATCAGTCTGTGCTGGAAAAGCTGGATAATGTGACTGATTTAGAAATCAAGCAAAAGGCTTTATCTTTTACTACTAGAGATGCTGGACAGGTCTGGCAGGTTCTTCAGGAACACGGCTGTACAATCGAAGAGATTGAAGTACGTAACCGTACCCTCTTGGATAGTATCTTTGAAACGACACAAGAATAGGAGAGTAACCATGAAAAATATGGCAAGTCTTATGAAGATTGAGTTGATTTTAATGAAGCGGCAGGCTGCTTATTATCTCTTGTCTATTGGTCTGCCCAGCGTCTTTTACCTGATTTTCTCAGGAATGATGTCTGGAAGTGATACGCCTGAACCTGTGCTTCGAGGCTACCTCTTCTCTATGACTCTTTTTAGTATCATGTCTAGTGCCTTCTTTAGCATTCCAAGCACTTTGCAGTCTGATAAAAATAATAACTGGCAAAAAATGATCCAGCACTCGCCGATTTCTATGGTAAAATATTATATATCAAAGCTTTGCAGTACGCTGTTGACTTTTATGCTTTCCATTATCGTAGTCTTCTCGATTGGGCATTTTGTTCGTGGGGTTAATCTGCCAATGGTGGACTGGCTTCTTATTGCCTTGATACTTCTGGTAGGAAGTGTGGTCTTTATTGCCATGGGGGTCTTGGTCAGTCTCTTGCCAAGCGCTCAGCTCATGTCTGTAGTGGGCAATATCGTCTATATGGCGCTGGCTGTTCTAGGCGGTCTATGGTTCCCTCTGACTATGTTTCCAAAATGGCTCCAATCAATCGGTAAGCTGACGCCAAGTTATCAACTGATGCAGGTCGTGTCTTCTTATCTAGAGCACCATCAGTTTAATGGCAAGGCTGCTTTGATTGTTTTGATTTATACGGTTTTGGTTAGCATTCTTGTGCTGCAGCTCAAAAAGCGAATTGAGGTAAAATAAAACCATGTGGGAAAAACTTAAACAAGTCCACTATATGTTTCATATTGCGCTGGTCTTTATCATCTTTCCAGTGGCGGGAGCGATTAGCGGGGAATACCCGCTTTTCCTCTTGCTCTGGACAGCTATTTTTGTTGTGGCTTACTATGCGGTCTTGTTAAGTAACCATCGCCTTATCCAGTTTTTTTCTTGGTGGCTCTTGATTTCTTACATATATTATAGTTCTGTCTTCTTAAATACAGGTTTTACCTGGTACATTTTTTATCTATCTAATCTGCTCATTTACGAACTAGATGACATTTCTTTTAAATCCTGGCGCTTTTTGACCTTTATCGCCTTGCAGCCTGCTATTGTACTAACTAATTATTTGATGGGCAATGTTGGTCCAACAGAGTTGCTTTTCTATATTGTAATCTTTCTCTTTTCGGATGGTATGACCTTTGGTCTCTATCGGATTCAGACGACAGAACGGATAAAGGAAGAAAAGGTCAAGCAAAATGCCCAGCTGAATCTTTTTCTGGCGGAAAATGAGCGCAATCGGATTGGTCGAGACTTACATGATAGTCTAGGCCACACCTTTGCCATGCTCAGTCTTAAGGCGGAGCTGGCTCAGCAGTTTTTACAGATGGAAGCCTATGACAAGGCAGCAAAAGAACTGCAGGAAGTGCAAGAGATTAGTAAGAAGTCTATGGCTGATGTTCGACGGATTATAAATAATCTAAAGGAGCGAACTCTGGATGAAGAACTAGTAACCATTCGAGCTATGCTTGAGATGAGCGGTATTCAGGTAGAAATAGATAATCAACTCAATGTTGCCAGTATCCCACCGAGTCAACAGTCAACGATTAGTATGATCTTACTGGAGGCGGCGACCAATATCATTAAGCACGCCCAAGCTAAAAAGAGCAGATTTTCTTTAGTGAAGAAAGACGACAAACTTGTTTTGGACATTCGAGATGATGGTTGTGGTTTTCAAAAACTAACTGGTCAGGAGTTGCATAGCATTCGAGAGCGATTAGTTACGATGTCAGGAAGGGTCGAGATTCTTAGCAGTAAGAACCCGACACAAGTTCGAATAGAGTTGCCATATGGAGGGAAGGAAGCATGAAACTTTTGTTAGCAGAGGATCAAAGTATGCTGAGAGATGCTCTAGCTCAGCTTTTACAGCTACAGCCAGATGTTGAAGAAGTCTATCAGGCTACAGATGGGCAGAAAGCTATTGATTGTCTCAATTCAGAAACTCTTGATGTAGCTATTTTGGATGTGGAAATGCCAAACAAAACTGGACTAGATGTTCTCGAATGGGTAAAGGAAAATCGACCAAACATCAAAGTCATCATCGTTACAACCTTCAAGCGACCGGGCTATTTTGAGCGAGCTGTTAAGGCAGATGTGGATGCTTATGTGCTTAAAGAGCGTAGCATTGCGGATTTGATGAAGACCATCCACACTGTTCTAGATGGGCAAAAGGAATATTCGCCGGAATTGATGGAGGTGCTAATGACCAGTAGGAACCCTCTCTCTCAGCAGGAGAAGCTAGTCCTACAAGCTGCAGCGGCTGGCCTGTCCAATAAAGAAATTGCTGAAAAACTCTTTCTGTCAAATGGAACGGTTCGTAACTATATGTCGGCTATTTTGACTAAGCTTGATGCAGAAAATCGCACTGAAGCTGTCCGAATCGGGCAAGAGAAAGGTTGGTTATAAGAACTCGGTTAAAAAAGAAGGTGTCAGATGAATAGCCTTTTGATATTGAACATTGTCATAGACATATATCTAAAAGTGAATAGGTTAAATCCTCTAATCCTGTAAGTTCAAAGAATAGCTGACAGGATTTTTGTTGAAGAAAAAAGTCTTTTCTTTTTAGATATAAAAAGGGTGAGAGTTTCCAAATCTGTTTGAAAATATTTTTCTTTTTTGTTGATTTTTCTTTGCTCTCATTTTTGCCTTATGCTATAATACATTCTATAAGAACATGATTTAAAAGGTAGAGTTTAAGCCGTTTCAAGACGGTTTAAAAACCCTTTGAATCAAAAAAGGAGAAACACATTATGGGAATTGTTATTTTATTAGTTGTCATCTTTTTAGCTATTTTATTGCTAATAAGTTCCATTTATGTTGTTAGACAACAATCCGTTGCCATTATTGAACGGTTTGGTCGCTACCAAAAGACAAGTTCAAGTGGTATGAACTTCCGTATTCCTTTTGGAATTGATAAAATTGCAGCGCGTGTTCAATTACGTTTGTTACAAAGTGATATCGTCGTTGAAACAAAAACGCAAGATAATGTATTTGTTACGATGAATGTTGCGACACAGTATCGAGTGAATGAAAATAACGTTACAGATGCCTATTACAAGCTGATGCGTCCTGAGTCACAAATTAAGTCATATATTGAAGACGCCTTGCGTTCTTCTGTTCCTAAATTGACCCTCGATGAGCTCTTTGAAAAGAAAGATGAAATCGCACTTGAAGTTCAAAAACAAGTGGCTGAAGAAATGTCTACTTATGGATACATCATCGTTAAAACATTGATTACAAAAGTTGAACCAGATGCAGAAGTTAAGCAGTCCATGAATGAAATCAATGCTGCTCAAAGAAAGCGTGTCGCTGCTCAAGAATTGGCTGAAGCAGACAAGATCAAAATCGTTACTGCCGCTGAGGCTGAGGCTGAAAAAGATCGTCTGCACGGGGTTGGTATAGCTGAGCAACGGAAGGCTATTGTTGATGGTTTGGCAGATTCTATTAAAGAGTTGAAGGGTGCCAATGTAGAGTTGACGGAAGAACAGATTATGTCTATTTTGTTGACCAACCAATACCTTGATACACTGAATAATTTTGCAGATAAACAGGGAAATAATACAATCTTCCTGCCAGCAAATCCTGATGGAGTTGAGAGTATTCGGACTCAAATTTTATCTGCCTTAAAAGCCAAGTAAAAGTTATCAGAATATTCTGAAATATTTAATTTCCGTTTACTATCTTGTTCTTATTGACAAATCAACTAAAAAGCTTTAGAATTAAATATCGATAATAATTAGATAGGAGAACGAAATGGCAAAAACAAGTTTTGAAAAAGTAGAAGCAGTCGTAGGTTGGGTTCGTGAAAAAAAATTAACAGGTTACCGTATCAGTAAAGAGACAACAGCCCGCGAAATGTCTATTATTGCTCTAGCTCAAGGTCGTGCTCAAGTTAAAAATATCTCATTTGAAACAGCTCTTAGTTTGATTGATTTTTATGATAAAAACTACGATAAGTATGAAGATAAATAAGGAGTAGGTATAGCCTACTCCTTTGTTTATTTACATAATAACAAACATTTTTTTGCACTTGTTTTTAGGGGCATGTGTTTGTTTGTGGATAAAAGTTTGGAGAAATTATCCAATAAGTCTAAAAATGAATGGCTTTGTCTTTAAACTAGACATTCAAAATGCAAGTTATTTGAAAGTTGAATAGTTTGATTGAAAAATGAATAAAAACACAGAATGGCGGATAGTGAACTGCACCC
>NZ_KQ969110.1:24583-43259 GCF_001578795.1 Streptococcus gordonii | reverse complement strand
AGTGTTTTTTAGTTGGTCGTTAAGTCAGAACTTATTAGGTATTTTTTAGATTATTTAAGATAGCGTTGAAGGAATTCTCTGGTACGTTCTTCCTTTGGCTGAGTAAAGATAATTTCAGGTTTACCTTCTTCAGCAATAACTCCCTTGTCCATAAAGATGACCCGATGCGAGACGTCTCGAGCAAATTCCATTTCATGGGTAACTACGATCATGGTAAGGCCTTCTTGAGCCAATTCTTTCATGATTTTTAAGACTTCGCCAACCATTTCGGGGTCTAGAGCAGAGGTCGGTTCATCAAAGAGAATCGCATCTGGATTCATGGATAAGGCGCGGGCGATAGCGACACGCTGCTTTTGGCCACCTGACAATTGTTTGGGTTTAGCTTTCCAGTATTGTTCGCCCATGCCTACTTTTTCGAGATTTTCTTTAGCAATCTTCTCTGCTTCAGATCGTTCGCGTTTGAGGACAGTTGTTTGGGCAACGATTGTATTTTCTAAGACATTTAGATTTTCAAATAGATTGAAGGATTGGAAAACCATTCCTAGTTTTTCACGATAGTGCGTTAAATCATAATTTGGTTCAAGGACATTTTGACCTTTGTAGATAATCTCTCCAGCGCTAGGTGTTTCAAGTAAGTTGATAGAGCGAAGGAAGGTTGATTTCCCGCTTCCGGAGCTTCCAATAATGGAAATAACTTCCCCTTTGCGTACGGTGAGTGAAATGTCTTTTAGGACTTGATTTTCACCGTAAGACTTTTTTAAGTGTTTGATTTCTAAAATTGTTTCTGTCATGGTTTCAATTCTCCCGTCTGCATTTGATTGGCTCCGGTGGTGTAGCTATCAGTATCAAAACGATGCTCAACGTAACGAAGGATTCGGGTTATAGTAAATGTCAGAACAAAGTATATAACAGCGATGATGGTGAAGGTTTGGAAGTACTTGTAGGTTTGAGTCGCTATAGTATTTCCAGAGAAGTAGAGCTCTACTACAGAAATAACATTCAGTACGGAAGTGTCTTTAATATTGATGACAAATTCATTCCCTGTAGCCGGTAGAATGTTGCGAATGACTTGTGGTAGGACGATTTTTCTCATGGTTTGTCCGTGAGTCATGCCAAGAGCAGTAGCGGCTTCAAATTGACCTTTATCAACAGCGAAAATTCCTCCACGTACGATCTCGCTCATGTATGCACCAGTATTGATGGAAACAATAAAGATAGCGGCGATTGTTCTGTCGATTGAAATACCAAAGGCTTGGGCAGAGCCGTAGTAGATGACCATGGATTGAACAATCATCGGTGTACCACGGAAGATTTCGATGTAGACGTTTAGGAACCAGCCAAATAGTTTTTGTAAAATTGCAAGAGCTTTATTTTTTGATGTTGGGGCCGTACGGAAAACTCCAATTAGAAGTCCAATCAATAAACCTGTGATGGTTCCTGTGATAGAAATGAGTAAAGTTAAGCCCGCACCTCGAAGAAATTGAGGCCAATTTTCTTGCCAAATTTTTGTGACTTCTTTAAAAAAGTCTTGTTTTTCTTTGGCAGATGATTTTTCTACGGGCTGTTTCTTGATCATCTCATCCATTAACTTCACTTGGTCTTGAGAGCTAATTTTAGAGATCGCTTCATTGACTTTTGCTATTCGTTGATCATCTTTTTGCATCCCAATTGCGATGGAAGCGTCTTCTTTTCCAACCTCGAAGCCTTTTTTGAATTGAATCATCTTAAAGGATGAATTGGCAGCTTCTGCTGTCAAAGCTTCTGGACGTTCAGAGATGTAGCCATCTATCACTCCAGATTCGAGGGCTTGGCGCATTTGAGCAAAATCCCCCATTGCAGTTTCTTGTTTAGCTCCCTTGAGTTGCGAAATCAGATTGTAGAGGTAAACTCCTTGTTGGGAGGTGATTTTAGCTCCCTTAAAATCATCCAGTGTTTTGGCTTGGGCGTAAGCTCCGTTCTTTTGGACAAGGACAACTGGTTCGCTGGTATAGTAACTGTTAGAAAAGGCAATTTCTTTCTTTCTCTCTTCAGTTGGACTCATACCTGCAATAATCATATCAATCTTTCCAGAGGTCAAAGCGGGAATTAATCCATTCCAAGATGTTTTAACAATAAGGGGCTTTTTTCCAAGTTCTTTTGCGATTTTTTTTGCAATTTGAACATCGTAGCCATTGGCATATTGGTTGGTGCCATCTATTTTGACAGCGCCGTTTGAATCATCGTCTTGGGTCCAGTTAAAGGGGGCATAGGCAGCCTCCATTCCAATTCGAAGGTATTCATCCGCCTGAACAATCTGGCAGGCGCCAAAAGTCAGCAGAATCAAAGATAAGATGCTAAAAAATATCTTTTTCATGGGTTCTCCTATCTATCATATTAAAAAGTAAGTTCTTTCTATTGTACAAGAAAATGCCCTTCTTTTCAATCTTATAAAGTCTCTCTACGAAAAAAATGATATAATGAGATGAAAATGAAGCCGGAGGATCAATGCTAATGTGAACAGTAGGAACGCTAAATTTCTAGCTTTATTTCAATAACAACTCCTGAATCTGCATGAGGGAAAATAGAATTAGCAGGCTCCTTTTTGTATATTGAAGAAACTTCCGAGGGAAGTGCAAGTGATGATTTTGAAGGAATAGAATGGAGAAAATACGTGAAAAAAAGAGTGCTATTCATTATATCCGTCTTATTTTTGGTGACTTTACTAATACCTTTTAGGGGTAAGGCGGCTGAAATTGACAGTCGAATTGAACAATACAATGGGAGATTGGAAATTCATCAAGACAATACAGCAACTTTTATCGAAGAGGTGACCTATGTCTATGATGATCCCTACAAGGGTCAATACATTACCCTAGGGCGGGCGGGAAAGGTGCCCTCGAATTTTCAAATAGAATCTAACCCTTTGGTAGAAATTGAGACGAATGGCAAAACGAAGGAACCGCAAAGTATAGAGGAAGTACCGCTTGAAGACGGGAAAAAACTTAAGATATATAATTCTGGAAATAGTGGGGACCGAGTTAAAATCAAAATTACTTGGCAATTAAAAAACCTTCTTTTCCTGTATCCGGATGTAGCTGAATTAAATTGGATTCCAATTTCTGATTGGGAGGTTGGGATGGATCATATCTCATTTGTGGTCACCTCTCAGCCAGATTCTAGTGCTCGCTTGGTTGCTCATACTGGTTTTTTCAAAAAAGATCCAGAAGTAAAGAGAATTGAAAATGGTTTTGAAGTAACTTTAGATTCTTTAGGAGCTAAACACCATTTTGAACTTCATGGTATCTGGGATCGGTCGCTTTTTAGTCAATCATTAACCAATGACGGTGGTATTACAAATAGACGGGATAGTTTTGAAAAACAGGAGCAGGACATTGTCCGAAAAACGGTCTTTTATCAGAATCTAGTTTACAAGATACTTCCGGTGGTTTTCTTAGTTATTTTTGTGATTTCTATATACTATTTGATTCGGTATTTTAAGGAGACTCGTCAAAAAACAAGCTTTTCGGATCAGGCTCGACTTTATGAAGTTCCACAAGATCTTCCACCCATGCTAGTAGCTCTAAATATCTATGATGTAGATATCGAAAAGGTAGGGCCTGTACAAGGCAAAAAGGGGCGCCTATTATTTTCTAACTTAATTCAGGCGACCTTACTTGATCTGGTAGATAGAGGAAATCTCAAATATGTGACAGAGGGACAATCTCATCGCTTAGAGATTGTGGATTATGAAGGGATGGCAGGTTTTGAGTTGACTTTTGTGGAGATGGTATTCGGTGATAAGAGCTCCGTTGAACCAGACACGATGTTTTCTGCCTATCAGATTGACAAAAAAATTCTCAAAGGAGTTAAGGATAAGGACGACGAGGCAGAGGTTCGTAAGGAAGGGAGCGATAAGAGATATCGTTTTATCAAAGATTTACGCAAATTATCAAATGATATAAAAGAAGAGGAACAAAGACTGGGCTTACATCCGCATTTTCGTAGTCTAAACAAGGAAGAAGAAAAAATGAGGAATCGTGGTTGCTTGCTCTATCTCTTGGTTTTTCTGCTACTAATGTTTTCTTTAATTGGATTTGGTTTCCTATTTAGGGAGTTCTTTTGGCAATATTCTTTGGGATTTTTGCTGGTCTTGATTATAGGAATTCCTTTGAATGCCTTTGTGACCAAACGTAGCGATAATCTTCTGAATGAAGATTTCATTGATGAAGTGATAGAGTGGCGGAGTTTTGCCAATATGCTTCGCGATATTGCTAAATTTGATAAAACAGAAGTTGAGGGTGTGATCCTTTGGAATCGTCTGTTAGTTTACGCTACTCTTTTTGGTTATGCAAAACGAGTCAGCAAGGTGATGAAAGTCCAAGATATTCATCTAGAAAATGAAGAGCTAGAAAGATTTGTATTGACGGATCAAAGTCTTCATTTTGCGGGTGGTGTTGACCTGCTAAACTCCTATGTTCAGACCGCCAGTTCAGCAAGTACTTTCTCCATATCAAGTGGAAGTGATTCAGGCGGTTTTGATGGTGGTGGCTTCTCTGGCGGAGGAGGCGGAGGGGGCGGAGGCTCCTTCTAGAAATTCCCCAGTGACACAGTTTTTAATTGAATTTTTTATCGATGTTTTTTATAATTTTTAAAGTATAAAAGTATATTTAGGAGAAAAAATGTTCTTCATTGAGATTATAAAGTCCGTTATTTTTGGAATTATCGAAGGAATTACAGAATGGTTGCCCATTTCTAGTACGGGACACCTGATTCTGGTTCAAGAGTTTATTCATTACCAAAAGCAAAATGCTGCTTTTATGGAAATGTTCAACGTGGTTATCCAGCTGGGGGCTATCTTAGCTGTTGTCTTCATTTATTTTGATAAGCTCAATCCTTTTAAACCGGATAAAACACCCCGCCAAGTTCAGAAAACATGGCAACTCTGGGCTAAAGTAGTAGTGGCTTCCTTGCCAGCAGTTATAATAGGAATTCCACTTGATAACTGGTTTGAAAAGAATTTCCATAATTTTGTTTCTGTAGCAATTATGCTGATTATTTATGGGATTGCCTTCATTCTTATAGAACGACGTAATCAGGAAGTAGAGCCAACTGTGACAAATATAGAGAAGCTCCCATATAAAACAGCTCTCTACATAGGTTTTTTCCAAGTTTTGTCCCTCTTTCCAGGAACCAGTAGATCAGGAGCAACTATCGTAGGTGGTCTTTTAAATGGAACCAGTCGTTCTGTTGTAACAGAATTTACCTTTTTCTTAGGAATCCCAGTTATGTTTGGGGCTAGTGGTATTAAGGTTCTGAAGTTTATCCTAAAAGGAAATAGTCTTGATTTGGGTCAATTGACTCTCTTGTTGGTGGCTATGATTGTGGCCTTTGGGGTAAGTATGTATGTCATTCGATTCTTGACAGATTATGTTAAAAAACATGATTTTACCGTGTTTGGTAAATACCGGATTGGCCTAGGCACTTTATTGCTTGTTTATTGGGTTTTTAAGGCCCTATTTGCAAAATAAACTGAAAGAGTTGGGATGCCAGCTCTTTTCTTTTGAAATCAAGAAGAAGACTAACTTTAACTTTTGAAAAACATAGGGGAATTTAGTATAATGGAAGGACTAGTATGTACGAGGTAGAACAATGGAAGTGAAGCAAATTAGTGAATCAACAATTAAGATCACAATTAAATTAGAAGATCTAGAAGAGCACGGCATGGAGATGGCAGATTTTCTGGTTCCTCAGGAAAAGACGGAGGAATTTTTCTATACCATTTTAGATGAACTCGAAATGCCAGAAAGCTTTTTAGATAGTGGAATGCTGAGTTTTCGGGTGACTCCAAAGCCAGACAAATTAGACGTTTTTGTCACAAAATCTAAAGTAGATAAAAATTTAAATTTTGAAGATTTAGCTGACTTGCCTGATATGGACGAACTGTCTCAAATGACTCCGGATGAATTTCTAAAGACGCTTGAAAAAAATATCTTTGAAAAAAGCCGTGAAGATATAGATGCTGTTCAAATGCTGGAAAAAGCGGAAGAGGAAGACGCATCTGAGCCAGAAGAAGGGCAAGAACAAGATCGCTATATTTATTATATCTTGCGTTTTTCTGATTTGAAAAATCTGATCGCTTTTACAAAGACTATCCACTATCCAGTAGATACATCAGAGCTATACAAAATGGATCAGCACTATTATTTGACTATTCTAGTGGATATTGAAGGTCGTCCGAGTCGTTATCCTGCTTGGCTTCTGGCAACAATGCGTGAACATGCTGAGGATACGGACACGACGAGAGCCCTTCTTCAAGAGCACGGCCACTTGTTGATTGTAACAGATGCTGTGCAACATCTTCAAAAGGTAAACTGCTGATGGTTACATTTCCTTTGAAATTTATTATGGTCTTGTTGGGAACCTTTTTTATCGGTATCTTGTTGACACCTTTGGTTCGTATTTTGGCCTTTAAAATTGATGCAGTTGACTATCCCAATGCCCGACGAATTAATAAGAAGCCTATGCCAAGTGCAGGTGGGCTAGCAGTCGTTATAGCTTTTTCTATCACAAGTTTAATCATGATGCCAACTATTGTGCAGGTGACTTTTCGTGGAGAAACTTATTTCGATTATATTTGGCCAGTTGTCCTAGGAGGTGGAGTGGTAGCCTTAACAGGTCTGATTGACGATGTAAAAGAGTTGTCTCCTTTGCCTAAGTTGCTTGGAATTGTTGTTGCTGCTTCTTTGATTTGGCTTTTGACAGATTTTCGCTTAAATGATTTTAAAATTCCTTTCGGCGGTCCTCATCTCTTTTTCCCTCCTTGGTTATCCTTTATTTTAACCTTGATTTGGATTGTATCTATTACAAATGCGGTGAATCTTATGGATGGGTTAGATGGCTTGGTTAGTGGGGTATCAATAATATCCTTGCTGACAATGGGAGTTGTATCTTATTTCTTCCTGCCTGACCATAACTTATTCTTAACCCTGACAATTTTTGTCTTAGTAGCTTCGATTGCAGGTTTTTTCCCTTATAATTATCATCCAGCGATTATATACGGTGGAGATACTGGGGCCCTCTTTATTGGGTTTATGATTTCGGTTCTGTCCTTACAAGGTTTGAAAAATGCAACAGCTGTTGCTGTGGTGACGCCTATGATTATTTTGGGTGTACCGATTGCGGATACATTTTTGGCTATTGTACGTCGGACTTTATCAGGTCAAAAATTTTATCAGCCTGACCGCAACCACTTGCATCACCGTTTACTTTCTTTGGGCTTGACTCATAGAGGAACGGTTTTGGTGATTTATGGGATTTCGTTGATTTTTGCCACAATCTCTCTATTGCTCAATATTTCAAGTCGAGTTGGTGGTGTACTTCTGGTTATTGGCTTGATTTTTGGAGTAGAGTTGCTTGCTGAATTGATTGAAATTTTAGGACCAAACCGTACACCGCTTTTAAAAATTATGCGGTATATTGGAAACTCTTCTTATAGAGAAGAAGTGCGTCGACGTTGGAAGAATAAAGAACATAAATAAGAACAATTCTAATCAAAATAAAAGCCTTTTGGGCTTTTTTTTGCTATACTAATGAGTGGAATACGATAAAGAAAGGAAAGGACGCAATGTCTGTATTAGAAATCAAAGATCTTCATGTTGAGATTGAAGGAAAAGAAATTCTCAAGGGGGTTAACCTTACCTTGAAAACTGGAGAAGTGGCTGCTATCATGGGACCAAATGGTACAGGTAAATCCACTCTTTCTGCTGCTATTATGGGTAATCCTAATTATGAAGTTACTCAAGGAGAAATCCTCTTTGACGGAGTTAACATTTTAGAATTGGAAGTAGACGAGCGTGCTCGTATGGGGCTCTTCCTTGCGATGCAGTATCCTAGTGAAATTCCTGGTATTACTAATGCCGAGTTTCTCCGTGCAGCTATGAATGCTGGCAAAGAAGACGAAGAAAAAATCTCTGTTCGCGACTTTATCATGAAGCTAGACGAAAAGATGGAGTTGCTTAACATGAAAGAAGAAATGGCTGAGCGCTACCTTAATGAAGGTTTTTCAGGCGGTGAAAAGAAGCGTAACGAAATCCTGCAGTTACTTATGCTTGAGCCTACTTTTGCGCTTTTAGATGAGATTGACTCAGGGCTTGATATTGATGCTCTTAAGGTTGTGTCTAAAGGGGTTAATGCTATGCGCGGTGAAGGTTTTGGTGCTATGATTATCACCCACTATCAACGTTTGCTTAACTATATCACTCCAGATAAAGTTCATGTTATGATGGAGGGCAAGGTTGTTCTTTCTGGCGGTCCTGAATTGGCAGTACGCTTGGAAAAAGAAGGTTATGCTAAGTTGGCTGAAGAATTGGGCTTCAACTATACCGAAGAAGTCTAGTCAAACGTTCTTTTGACTTTGATAAAAGATAGGAGAATGACATGACTAAAGAATTAATTCAAAAATTTTCACAGTTGCACGCAGAACCAGAATGGTTGGCAAATCTCCGTCAGATGGCTTTTGACAAGATTGATCAACTGGATTTGCCCATTATAGAACGGGTTAAATTTCACCGTTGGAATCTGGGAGACGGACGGATTTCTGACAGCGATCCTTTGACCAGTGTGCCAGATTTTACGTCTCTTGGGGACAATCTCAAGTTTATCCAAATGGGGACTCAGACAGTTCTTGAGCAATTGCCGGCTGACTTGGCGGCGCAAGGTGTGATCTTCACAGATTTTCACTCTGCTTTGGAAGAGATTCCAGAGTTGGTAGAAAAGCACTTTATGTCTGCGGTCAAGTATGACGAGGATAAATTGGCGGCTTACCATACGGCTTATTTCAACAGTGGCGCAGTTCTTTATGTACCTGACAATGTTGAGATTGACCAGCCGATTGAAGGAATTTTTTATCAGGACAGCGAAAGCGATGTTCCTTTTAACAAGCATATTTTGATTATCGCGGGCAAGCATTCCAAGGTTAACTACTTGGAACGCTTGGAAACTTACGGCGAGGGCGCTGTTCCAGTAACAGCCAATATCACTGTCGAAGTTATTGCTCAGGCTGGAGCTCAGATTAAGTTTTCAGCGATTGATCGCTTGGGCGAAAATGTAACGGCTTATATCAGCCGTCGCGGCAAGCTGGACAATGATGCCATGATTGACTGGGCTATCGGGGTTATGAACGAAGGCAATGTTGTTGCTGACTTTGACAGCGACCTCTATGGCAAGGGTAGCCATGCGGATATGAAAGTGGTAGCTCTTTCCAGCGGTAAGCAAGTTCAAGGAATTGATACCCGAGTAACTAATTATGGCTGCAACTCTATCGGAAATATCCTGCAACACGGGGTTATCCTGGAAAAAGGAACCCTGACCTTCAATGGTATCGGCCATATTATCAAAGGGGCTAAGGGTGCAGATGCTCAGCAGGAAAGCCGGGTTCTTATGCTGTCTGATCAGGCGCGCTCAGATGCAAATCCAATCCTATTGATTGATGAGAACGATGTGACGGCTGGTCACGCAGCTTCTATCGGCCAGGTGGATCCAGAAGATATGTATTACCTCATGAGTCGGGGTCTTGATAAGGCGACGGCAGAGCGCTTGGTCGTACGTGGTTTCTTAGGCTCAGTGATTGTAGAAATCCCTGTTAAAGAAGTCCGTGATGAAATGATTGAAAATATCGATATTATTCTCGCAAAAAGATAAAAAGCTGGGCCTTGTCCCGTATTAGTTAGATAGGAGTCTTCATGTCTGGATTTAACGTAGAAGCAATCAAGCAAGATTTTCCCATTTTGGACCAAATTGTCAATGATGAGCCTTTGGTTTATTTGGACAATGCGGCGACAACCCAGAAACCCACGCGGGTGCTAGCGGCTATCGAGAACTACTATCTTAGAGACAATGCCAACGTCCACCGTGGTGTGCATACGCTGGCCGAGCGGGCGACGACAGCTTATGAAGCAGCCAGAGAAAGAGTTCGTTCTTTTATCAATGCAGCTTCTAGCAGAGAAGTCCTCTTTACACGAGGAACCACGACGAGTCTCAATTGGGTGGCTCGGTTTGCGGCTGAAAGGCTGCAACCTGGTGATGAAGTGCTGATTTCTATCATGGAGCACCATTCCAATATCATTCCCTGGCAGGAAGCTTGTAGAAAGACTGGAGCCAAGCTGGTCTATGTCTATCTCAAAGATGGTGCTCTGGATATGGAAGATTTCCGTGCCAAGCTTAATGAGCGGACCAAGTTTATCTCTCTGGCTCATGCTTCCAATGTCCTCGGTGTCATCAATCCCATCAAGGAGATTGCCCAGTTGGTTCATCAGCAAGGAGCCCTTTTGGTGGTGGACGGGGCTCAATCCATTCCGCACATGAAGGTTGATGTGCAGGATTTGGATGTGGACTTCTTCGCCTTTTCGGGACATAAGATGGCAGGCCCAACTGGTATCGGGGTTCTCTATGGTAAGGAAGAGCTGCTAGAAGAGATGTCGCCAGTCGAGTTCGGCGGCGAAATGATTGATTTTGTCTATGAGCAGGAAGCGACCTGGAAGGAGCTGCCTTGGAAGTTTGAGGCCGGAACGCCTAATATGGCCGGAGCAATCGGTCTTGCGGCGGCCATTGATTATTTGGAAGACTTGGGTATGGATGCCATTGCTCAGCATGAGCAGGACCTGATTGCCTACGTATTTCCTAAGCTGCAGGCGGTAGAAGGTTTGACCATTTATGGCTCTCAGGATTTAGCTCAGCGCTCAGGCGTGATTGCCTTTAACCTGGATGGTCTTCATCCGCATGATGTCGCGACGGCTCTAGACTATGAGGGAGTGGCTGTTCGGGCAGGTCACCATTGTGCCCAGCCTTTGCTCACTTATCTGCAGGTACCAGCGACTGTGCGAGCCAGCTTTTATATCTACAATACCTATGCGGATTGTGACAAGCTGGTAGATGCTTTAGAAAAGACAAAGGAGTTTTTCAATGGCGCTTTCTAAGTTAGACAGTCTTTACAAGGCGGTTGTGACCGACCACTCGGCTCACCCTCATCATCATGGTAAGTTGGAAGATGTGGAGCAGGTAGTCCTCAATAACCCAACCTGTGGCGATGTCATCAGTTTGTCTGTGAAGTTTAATGATAAAGATGAGATTGAGGATATTGCCTTTGTGAATTCTGGCTGTACCATTTCAACGGCTTCGGCCAGCATGATGACGGATGCGGTTCTGGGCAAGACAAAAGAGCAGGCGCTGGAATTAGCAGAAGTCTTCTCGCAAATGGTTCAGGGCCAGGAAGACAGTCGCCAGAAAGAATTGGGTGATGGAGCCTTTTTAGCTGGCGTTGCCAAATTCCCGCAGCGGATTAAGTGTGCGACCTTGGGTTGGAATGCCCTCAAGCGAGCAATTGAAGAAGATAAAAAGTAAGAATGCGAAAGGAAATTATGTCAGAAGAAAGAGTAGAACCAAAACCGATTGATCTCGGTGAGTACAAGTTTGGTTTCCATGACGATGTTGAACCTGTCCTCTCGACAGGAAAAGGGCTGAATGAAGCGGTCATTCGTGAGCTTTCAGCTGCAAAGGATGAACCAGAGTGGATGCTGGATTTCCGCCTCAAATCCTACGATGCTTTCAAGAAGATGCCGATGCAGACTTGGGGGCCGGATTTGTCAGAAATTAATTTTGATGACTTGATTTATTACCAAAAGGCCTCTGATAAGCCAGCTAGAAGCTGGGATGAAGTGCCTGAGAAGATTAAGGAAACCTTTGAGCGGATTGGGATTCCAGAAGCGGAGCGAGCTTACCTGGCTGGTGCGGCAGCTCAGTATGAGTCCGAAGTGGTCTACCACAATATGAAAGAAGAGTTCCAAAAGCTAGGAATTGTCTTTACGGATACCGACTCAGCTCTCAAGGAATATCCAGAACTCTTCAAGCAATATTTTGCTAAGTTAGTTCCTCCGACAGACAATAAGTTGGCAGCCCTCAACTCTGCTGTCTGGTCTGGTGGTACCTTCATCTATGTTCCAAAAGGTGTTAAAGTGGATATTCCGCTACAAACCTACTTCAGAATTAACAATGAGAATTCTGGTCAGTTTGAGCGGACATTGATTATTGTTGACGAGGGAGCAAGTGTACATTATGTAGAAGGGTGTACAGCTCCGACTTATTCTAGCAATAGCTTGCATGCAGCGATTGTAGAAATTTTTGCCCTTGATGGTGCCTATATGCGCTACACCACCATTCAAAACTGGTCAGATAATGTCTACAACCTCGTGACCAAGCGTGCTCGGGCTATGAAAGATGCGACAGTTGAGTGGATTGACGGGAATCTCGGTGCGAAAACGACTATGAAGTATCCGTCTGTCTATCTGGATGGACCTGGGGCGCGTGGAACTATGCTTTCCATTGCCTTTGCCAATACCAATCAGCACCAAGATACAGGTGCTAAGATGATTCACAATGCTCCGCATACCAGCTCCTCTATTGTGTCTAAGTCAATTGCTAAGGGTGGGGGTAAAGTGGATTACCGTGGTCAGGTAACCTTTGCTAAAAATTCCAAGAAATCAGTCAGCCATATTGAGTGTGATACGATTATCATGGATGACCTTTCGGCTTCGGATACTATTCCCTTTAATGAAATTCACAATTCTCAGGTGGCTCTGGAGCATGAGGCTAAGGTTTCTAAGATTTCAGAAGAGCAACTCTACTATCTAATGAGCCGTGGCTTGTCCGAATCTGAAGCCACCGAAATGATTGTCATGGGCTTTGTTGAGCCATTCACCAAAGAACTGCCTATGGAATATGCAGTTGAGCTTAACCGCTTGATTAGCTATGAAATGGAAGGGTCGGTTGGATAAAACCTGTGAGACAAAAGTAGATTATTTTAAAAATAAAGATGATTTCCTTTGTTTCCAAACTTAGGTTTAGAAGACTATTAAGATCCTTTTGTAAAAAAATCTTTTATATAAGACAAAGCTAGAGAGTGGGACAGAAATCGAATTCTAACGAATGACCGATTTCTGTCCCACTCTCGATTCTATAATTTTTCATTAACATATTCTACGAAATTATTCCACCAAACTTTTAAGAAAAAGCCTTGCGTAACTTCCTTTTCGGTTTCCATAGTAATGCTAGGTTCTTCTTTCAAATAGCCTTTACCAATTAGATCAGTGTCTTTGTAGCTTAAAGTTCCGATTGGTGTATGTGCTGCGAGAGGAGCTTTGAACTCCTGTTTATTTTTTTGAAAGTGACTTTTGGTTCTAGGTCGCTCCCAATTCTCTGGATAATATTCAAATTGTTTGATGCAATAGCCTTGGTTTGATCTTCATTTCCGTTGATGATTGAAATGTGACTGTCTTCATAAGGGGTACCCTTTTCGGCTAATGTAGTTACTACGAAGTTATTGGCGATATAGTCCATGATGCTAGCAGTGGCTAGGAAAAGAGCTTTTATATCTTCTTCAGCATTTTCGACATTTAAAACAACTGTAATGAGTCTCATATCTCTTTCATTAGCAGAAGCGATGAAGGAGAGGCCACCTTGGTCGGAGATTCCGATCTTTAATCCATCCACCCCCTTGCGATAAGAAGGCATGTCTTTTAACATATAATTCGAACTATTGACTTCTAATCCGTCAAAGTTGAAGCTAGTTTTTTCGGTAATATTTAAAACTTGCGGATAATCTTTAATGAGATGATAAGATATAAGGGCCATATCATAGGCGCTTAGCTGATTTTCTTCATCTTTTTTGGAATTAGGATAGATATTATCTCCGAGATGAGAGTTGTTTAAACCAGTTGAATTGACAATTTTTGCATCAGAAATTCCCCATTCTTTTAGTTTGGCTTTCATAAGATCGACAAACTTTTTTTCGCTTCCAGCAATTTTTTCAGCTAGAGCAATAGTGGCGCTGTTAGCATTAGTGATAAGAGAAGCTTCTAATAATTCTTCTACAGAGTAGCTCCCCTTGTCTAGAGGGAGGTTGCTGATATCATAATTAGTTGTCAGCTTTAGAGCATATTCGGAAATTTCTACCTGGCTGTCCATAGTAATTTTCTCGGCTTTTATGGCGTCATAGACCAGATAGGCTGATAGCAGTTTGGTCAGACTTCCTATTGGTACAGGGATAGTAGCCTCTTTTTCATAGAGAATTTTTCCAGTATTTACGTCAAAAGCGATAGCATTTTTGGCGGCAACATCAAAGTCATCTGCGGAAACAAGAGGACAGAAGCTGCAAAATAAACAAGTAAATAAAAGTACTATAATTTTTTTCATATCTCTTCCTTTGAGTAGGGATAACTCTATTGTACCATAAAAATGGCTGTTGTAGAGGTTTGGCTTCTTTGTAAAAAAAGCATTATGAATAAATATACTTTGTGAGTATGAACGTTTTTTTAATGATCTTTTTACATCATTTTATTTTAAACAAAAAGACGAACAAAGGGGAGTATGTAGGCGTTTAAGGAATAATAAACAATATAATGCTTGAAAATTTTTTAAAAAATACTTGTTTTTATAAAATAATAGAGTATAATAATACAAATGACATTAAAAGGAGATGCACCAATGAAATCAGTGAAAAAATTAGCTGTTTTAGGGCTTGTACTTGCTTCTGTTTTTACCTTAGTAGCATGTGGAAATTCTAACTCAGGGGCTTCAAAGACTTATTCTTATGTCTATTCAACAGACCCAGATACCTTGGATTATACAAATTCTAATCGTTCAACTACGTCTGATGTTATTGCAAACTTAGTGGATGGACTATTAGAAAATGATAAATACGGAAATCTTGTGCCGTCTCTGGCAGAAGATTGGACAGTGTCGAAAGATGGTTTGACTTATACATATAAGCTTCGGAAGGGTGCTAAATGGTATACTTCTGAGGGTGAAGAATATGCAGAAGTCAAAGCGCAAGACTTTGTTACTGGTTTGAAGCACGCAGCAGACAACAATTCAGATGCGCTTCCAATTGTTCAAAATTCTATCAAAGGTTTGGATGCTTATGTAAAAGGTGAAAGTAAGGATTTCTCAACAGTTGGAGTTAAGGCGATTGACGATTATACAGTCCAATATACGCTCAATCAGCCAGAAAGTTATTGGAACTCTAAAACCACAATGGGTATTCTCTTCCCAATTAACGAAGAATTTTTAAAATCATCTGGTAAAGATTTCGGTACCGTAAAACCTTCAGGAATTCTCTACAACGGCCCATATTTCCTGAAGTCCTTCACATCTAAATCATCTATTGAATATACAAAAAATGACAACTATTGGGATAAGGACAACGTGAAAATTTCAGATGTCAAGTTAACTTATTTTGATGGTTCTGATCAAGAGGCGCTTGTTCGTAATTTTAAAGATGGTACATACACGCAAGCACGTTTGTATCCAAATAGTTCAAGTTATGCTTCAGTGCAAAAACAATACAAAGACAATATTGTATACTCTCCTCAAGATGCAACAACATTCTTCTATGCCTTTAACTACAACCGTAAAGCCTACAATTTTACAGCTAAGACAACAGATGTTCAAAAGACATCTACAACAGCTGCTCTCTTAAACAAAGATTTCCGTCAGGCAATCAACTTCGCTTTCAATCGGACGGTTTATGGAGCTCAGCAAAATGGTCAAGAGGGAGCAACTAGCTCACTTAGAAACAGCTTGGTGCCACCAACATTCGTTCAGATTGGCGAAAAGAACTTTGGAGACATTGTCGAAGAAGATTTGGTAAGCTATGGTGATGAGTGGAAGGGTGTTAAGTTAGACGATGCTCAGGATGGACTCTATAATATTGAGAAAGCTAAGGCAGAACTTGCTAAAGCAAAAGAAGCTCTCCAAGCACAAGGTGTTGAATTCCCGATTCACCTAGATCTTCCTGTTGAACAAACAAATAACCTCTTGGTACAACAGGCTAATTCATTTAAACAATCAGTTGAAGAAGCACTTGGTAAAGATAATGTTGTTATTGATGTACAGCAAATGTCTACAGAAAACAAAAATAATGTAACTTACTTTGCAGAGACTGCAGCTCAAAAAGACTACGATATCAACATTGCAGGTTGGGGGCCTGACTTCCAAGATCCATCAACTTATTTGAATATTTTTGATCCAGATAAAGGAGATATACTCCAAAATATCGGTTTGGAACCAGGACAAAATGCTGATTTAGCAGACAAACTGGGCTTGAACGAATTAAAGAAATTAAATGAAGGGGCAGATTCTGAAAAACAAGATACAACTGCTCGCTATACAAAATATGCAGCAGCTCAAGCTTGGTTAACAGATAGCTCTTTGGTCATTCCAATTCAATCAAACGGTGGTAGTCCACTTGTTATGAAGGCAGTTCCGTTCACAAAACCTTACTCTCTGGTTGGTATCAAAGGTGATGCTTACGTCTTTAAGTACAGAGAAGTTCAAAATGACATTGTAACGGCGAAAGACTACAAAGCCGCTGAGAAAAAATGGAAGAAAGAAAAGAAAAATCAAATGCCAAAGCTCAAGAAGAATTGGCTGATCATGTTAAATAGGTCTAAGGCTCTACATCTTTGTGATGTAGAGTTTTTTTGTTTTTATGTAATGTTTCCTGACACGGAAACTAAAAAAATAGTCAATTTTCACTTAAAATGATTTATTTTTCTATGGTAATAGGGTATAATGGACAAAATGGTAAAAATAGAGCGGTATTTCAGAGAAAACCTATCGTGGATAATTTGGATATCTCTTATTTTGAAAGGAGTATTTCATGAATAAGAAAAAGAGACTTGTTGGGGTTGGACTTGCAGTTTTATTTTCTGTGATTTTAGCTGCTTGTAGTTCGACAGCATCTAATACAAAGGTGTATTCTTATGTATATAGTAGCGATCCAGATTCTTTGGATTATGTAATTGCTAATCGTGCTACCACTTCAGATGTGACTGGGAACCTGATTGATGGTTTGCTTGAAAATGATAAGTATGGGAACTTGATTCCGTCTCTTGCTGAAGATTGGACCGTATCTAAGGATGGTCTAACTTATACTTACAAGCTTCGTAAAGATGCTAAGTGGTATACTTCAGATGGCGAAGAGTATGCTGAAGTAAAAGCTCAAGATTTTGTGACAGGATTGAAGCATGCAGCCGATGGCAAATCTGAAGCTCTTTACCTTGTTCAAAATTCTATCAAAGGATTGGATGCCTACATCAAAGGAGAAACTAAGGACTTTTCAACTGTAGGTGTAAAAGCACTGGATGATCATACCGTACAGTATACTCTGATTAAGCCAGAAAGTTACTGGAATTCGAAGACGACTAGCGGTATTTTATTCCCTATAAATGCTGATTTTTTAGCTTCCCAAGGAAGTGGTTTTGGCTCAGCTAGACCGTCTAGTATTTTGTACAATGGTCCTTATATTTTGAAGTCTTTAACGGCAAAATCTTCTATTGAATATAAGAAAAACGAAAATTATTGGGACAAAGAAAATGTTCCTATTGAAGATGTGAAACTATCATATTATGATGGATCCGATCAAGAATCCTTAGTTCGTAATTTTAGTGATGGTGCCTATACATTGGCTCGTGTATTCCCAAATAGTTCAAACTATGCTTCTGTTAAAAAGAAATATGCGGATAATATTACCTATTCTCAACAGGGTGGAACTTCATTTTTCTATGTCTTTAATGTAAATCGTCAGTCTTATAACCATACTTCTAAGAAAGATGACAAGCGAAAATCAGATACTAAGGTTGCTATTTTAAACAAAGACTTCCGTCAGGCAATCGGTTTTGCATTTGACCGAAAAGCTTACGCGGCTCAAACAAATGGAGAAGACGGGGCATCAATGGTCTTGCGAAATCTTGCAGTCCCCCCCACATTTGTGCAGATTAAGGATCGGAATTTTGGAGATGTTGTGAAGGAAAAACTAGCGAGTTATGGCCAAGAGTGGTCTGATGTCGAGTTAGAAGATGCCCAAGACGGTCTGTATAATACTGAGAAAGCTAAAGCAGAGTTTGCAAAAGCAAAAGAAAATCTGCAAGCTCAAAGTATAAATTTCCCGATTCATCTAGATTTGCCAGTAAGTCAGTCTGATAAGGCAGGGATTCAACAAGCTAGTTCCTTTAAGCAGTCTGTTGAGTCAGTTCTAGGGAAAGACAATGTAGTAGTTGATCTTCAGAAAATGTCCGAAGATGACTTTAATAATACAGGTTATTTTGCCAACTCTGCCACTCAAAAAGATTATGATATTTCAACCAGTGGCTGGACGCCAGATTATCAAGATCCTTCTACATATCTAGATGTTTTTGATCCTATAAACGGTGGTTTACTGCAAGCAATTGGGATTGAACCAGGGCAAAATCAAGATATTGTGTCAGCTCTTGGATTAAACGATTATAAAGCTCTGAATGACGATGCAAATAATGAAACGTCTGACATGAGTGTGCGTTATGAAAAATATGCAAATTCTCAAGCTTGGTTGACAGACAGTGGTTTAACCCTTCCAAGCATCTCAAATGGTGCCAATCCGCTGGTTCAAAAATCAGTTCCATTTACTAGAGCCTACTCTTGGATTGGAAGTAAGGGAACAGCTACAAATTATAAATACATGCAACTTCAAGACGATATCTTAACTTCTAAGGATTATGAGAAGGCATTTAAAACTTGGATGAAAGAAAAAGAATCATCTAACGAAAAAGCTCAAATAGAATTAGAAAAACATGTGAAATAAACACACCCCTTATGTGTACTGACCCCC
>NZ_KQ969110.1:13852-23402 GCF_001578795.1 Streptococcus gordonii | reverse complement strand
TGAGAAAGCAACTTGTTTTTTCGGTTTTGACAACCTTGATAGCGGTATTTTTTGCTTTGTTTTAGGAACTCTGTTGGAATAATTTCATAAGCATCTTCTACGATGTTATAACCAACTATAAAAATCATAACATTGTATATTTTTTTAATAAAAAGGTTTTCATTCTATTTGAGAAGTGATATAATCATAAGTAAAAATAAACTAAAATAGGAGAAATTATGAAAATACGTAATGTTTTAGCCTTAGCTGGTGTCACATTGTTGGCAGCGGGCGTATTAACAGCTTGCTCTAGTTCAAATTCGGGTTCATCAAGTGCTTCCAAGGCCTTTAATTATGTCTATATGACAGAACCTGAGACGCTAGACTATACTATTTCAGGAAAAACCTCTACCCATGAGATTACTTCAAATGTTATTGATGGTTTGTTGGAAAATGATCGTTATGGCAATCTGATTCCTTCTATGGCTGAGGATTGGTCTGTATCCAAGGACGGCTTGACTTATACTTATACTCTTCGAAAAGATGTTAAATGGTATACTTCTGAAGGTGAAGAGTATGCAGATGTGAAAGCGCAGGACTTTGTGACAGGTTTGAAGCATGCAGTTGATAAAAAATCAGAAGCTCTTTATATGGTAGAAAATTCCATCAAAGGATTGGCTGCCTATGTCAAAGGAGAAACAAAAGATTTCTCTACAGTGGGAATCAAAGCAATTGATGACCATACATTGCAATTCACTTTGGAACATCCTGAAAGTTTCTGGAATTCTAAACTAACAATGGGAATATTGTTCCCAATCAACGAGGAGTTTTTGAATTCTAAGGGCGATAAATTTGGCCAAGCGACTGATCCAACAAGTATTCTTTATAACGGGCCTTTTTTACTAAAAGGTTTGACTTCAAAATCTTCTATCGAATTTGAAAAAAATCCAAACTATTGGGATAAAGATAATGTTCATGTTGATACGGTTAAATTGACATACTGGGATGGACAAGACCAAGAAACCCTTATTCGTGGTTTTAAAGATGGTAGCTTCAGTAAAGCGCGTGTTTATCCGCGAAGTTCGAACTATGCTTCTGTAGAAAAAGAATATAAAGATAATATTATCTTTTCTCCGCAAGGATCATCTTCTTTTGTTGTGTTGACAAATATTGACCGCCAAAGTTATAATCACACTTCAAAAACAACTGATGCGCAAAAGACTTCTACTAAAAAGGCAATTTTAAACAAGGATTTTCGTCAAGCCTTGAACTTCGCCTTTGACCGTAAAGCTTATTCTGACCAAGTCAATGGGGAAGAAGGGGCTCTTAAGTCAGTACGTAATCTATACGTCCCACCAACTTTTGTTCAAGTCGGAGACAAAACCTTTGGAGAAGTGGTAAAAGAAGATGTTGTGAAATATGGTAATGAATGGAACAATGTTAATTTTGATGACGCACAAAATGGACTCTTCAACCCAGATAAAGCTAAAGCAGAATTTGCCAAAGCAAAAGAAGCTCTTCAAGCTGAAGGAGTTGAATTCCCTATTCACTTGGATATTCCAACCATTGAAACCAATTCACTAGGCGTAAAACGCGTTCAATCAATGAAACAATCTATTGAACAAAGTTTGGGTGCAGAGAATGTTGTTGTTGATATCCAAATGATGTCACAAGAGGATGTTAATAATATAACTTACTATGCTCCAAATGCCGCTGCTTTGGACTGGGACATTACAGACCAGTTGGGTTGGACGCCGGACTATCAGGATCCATCATCTTACTTAGAGATTTTGCATCCTGAGACTGGTGATAATACGAAGTCATTCCTTGGATTTGAAGCAGGTACAAATAATGCCGCAGCAAAAGCAATCGGCATGGATGAATATGCTAAATTGCTAGATGAAGCTGCCGCAGAAAAGACTGATGTAACAAAACGCTATGAAAAATATGCGGCTGCTCAAGCATGGTTGACAGATAGCTCTATCTTGATCCCAAGTACATCTATCGGTGGCGGTGCTGGTGTAAGTAAGGTGGTACCGTTTACAGCTGCATTTGCTTGGACTGGAAATAAAGGCGATGGTTCTGTTCTTTACAAATACATTGAACTTCAAGATAAACCAGTGACCAAGAAAGAATATGAAGCTGCTCAAGAAAAATGGCAAAAAGAAAAAGAAGAATCTAACAAGAAAGCGCAAGAAGAACTTGCAAAACACGTTAAATAAGCAAAAAGCATTGGATGACTTTGAAAGTCTGCTTAGCAGTCTGGGTTATCCTTGCTTTTTTACTATCAAAATATTGCATTGCTGACGGAACTTTTAAAAGAGTGAGGAAGATCTTAAAACACGGAAGCTCCTAGTTCATTTCTCATTTCTCCAATGTTCGTCAGTTCGTCGAATTGCGATTTATGTCGTCGATTTGCAGTAATTTGTTGATACTAATGCTTCGGATGAACTATGTGATGGAAATTCTAGTTGGCGGAAGACAACAAATTTTTCCCATTCACTGTGGTTTGCAATCAAACAATAGAAATATATGAAGTTGAGTACTTTTTTCTCGGTTTCAGTTCCTGCCTAGTTTACTGATTTTCATTGAGGCTAAGCTTTCGCTATTATGGATTTTCAAAATGAACGAGGTGATTTGGAGAGTGATGGGATAAAGAATGACTAGAAGGATTTTGCTTTTTTACATGAAGAGTGTATAACAGAATCCATTGTATGTTTTGTGGTGAATAATTATACTCATCGAAAATAAAATTCAAACCCCCGTCCCGTATCATCTTGCCTTCCTCTGATTCTGTTTATGGCTAGCTTCCTAATCTACTCTTTGATTTTTATAGAGTATTGCTTTGTCTAATGGCTTGGTGCTTTAATATGAAATCTATAGAAAAGATAAAAATAATATCACAAAATATTCTGACAATTCCAGTTTACTTTTAAATTATTCTGTGATATAATCTTAGATAAAACTAAAACCAAATGGAGAATGGCTATGAAAAAAAGCAAAGTTCTTGTCCTGGCAGGAGTAACACTTTTTACAACTGGTGTTCTTGTAGCTTGCTCAAGTTCTACTTCAGGTTCGTCTAGTGCAGATAAAACACTAAACTATATATATGAAGCAGATCCAGAAAATCTGAATTACCTTATTTCTAGTAAGGCAACTACGACGGATTTAGCTGCCAATCTTATTGATGGCCTTTTGGAAAATGACAACTATGGAAATCTCGTTCCATCTATGGCAGAAGATTGGACAGTATCACAAGACGGTCTGACATATACTTATAAACTTCGAAAAGATGCTAAGTGGTATACATCTGATGGCGAAGAATATGCTGATGTTAAAGCGCAAGACTTTGTGACTGGACTTAAGTATGCAGCGGATAATAAGTCAGAGACAATTTATCTCGTTCAAAATTCTGTTAAAGGTCTGGATGACTATGTTAAAGGTAAAACAAAGGATTTCTCAACAGTAGGTGTAAAAGCAGTAGATGACCATACAGTACAATATACATTGAATGAGCCAGAAACTTTCTGGAATTCAAAGACAGTTATGGGAATTCTCTATCCAGTTAATGAAGAGTTCTTGACTTCTAAAGGTGATAAGTTTGCGCAATCAACTGATCCGTCAAGTCTCCTTTATAACGGTCCATTCTTATTAAAATCAATTACTTCAAAATCTTCTATTGAATTTGCGAAAAATCCAAATTATTGGGATAAAGACAATGTCCATGTCAGCGAAGTGAAATTAACTTACTACGATGGACAAGATCAAGGGAAACCAGCAGAGCAATTCGGTAAGGATGCGATGACGGTTGCTAAGTTGTATCCGACAGGTCCGACTTATGCAAAAGTAGAAAAAGAGTTCAAAGACAATATCGTTTATACTCAACAAGATGCAGCAACCTTCTTAGTTGGTGTTAATATTGACCGTCAGTCTTACAATCATACTTCTAAGACAAGTAATGCTCAAAAATCTTCAACGAAAAAAGCTCTTTTAAATAAAGATTTCCGTCAAGCGCTGACCTTTGCCTTTAATCGTACAGCTTATGCCTCACAGTTGAATGGTAAAGAGGGAGCGGCAAAATTACTCCGCAATCTCTATATTCCGCCAACGTTTGTTCAGGCTGGGGACAAGAGCTTTGGTGAGCTTGTTAAAGAAAATGTTATCAAGTATGGCGATGAATGGCAAGATGTTAATTTTGACGATGCACAAGATGGGCTTCATAATGCAGATAAGGCTAAAGCAGAGTTTGCTAAAGCTAAAGCAACTCTGCAAGCTGAAGGAGTGGAATTCCCAATTCACTTGGATATGCCAGTTGACCAAACATCGACAGCCAAGGTACAGCGGACTCAATCATTGAAACAGTCTATTGAAGACACACTGGGAACAGAAAATGTTGTTGTAGATATTCAGCAAATGAAACAAGATGATGTTTTGAATATCACTTACTATGCTGCTTCTGCAGCAGAAGAAGATTGGGATCTCTCAGATAATGTTGGTTGGTCACCTGACTATCAAGATCCATCTTCTTATCTGGAAGTCATTAAACCAGGTGGTGAAAACACAAAAACTTTCTTAGGATTTGAAGGCAAGGATAATGCTTCTGCTGCTCAAGTTGGTCTCAATGATTATGCGAAATTAATTGAAGAAGCGGCCGCAGAAAAGACAGATCTCAACAAACGTTATGAAAAATATGCAGTAGCGCAAGCTTGGCTGACAGATAGTGCCTTGCTCATTCCAGTAACAAGTAAAACAGGGCGTCCGACATTAACAAAGATTGAACCGTTTACGGCTCCGTTTTCTTGGGCAGGTGCTAAGGGCCGCGATATGGCATCATACAAGTATCTGAAGATTCAAGATAGAGCAGTAACGACAGAAGAGTATCAAAAAGCTCAAAAAAAATGGAATAAAGAACGTGTTGAGTCTAATAAAAAAGCTCAAGATGAATTATCAAAACACGTAAAATAACCTATTATTAGAACTTTCTCTAACAGAGGAGAAAGTTCTTTTAGGATTTTAAAGGAAACGATAAATGAAGAAATATATATTTATGCGTATCTTGCGCTCCCTGGTGTCGATTTTCTTAGTAACGGCTTTGACCTATACCATTATTTATACAATGGTACCAAGGAAATTGATTTTTAAACAGGATCCTAACTATAATAAAATAGCAACTACGAAAGATAAAAAAACCAATTACGAAAACACAATCTATGAACGTATGGGCTATGTGGATTATTATGATACGAAAGAGTTACAGGAGAAAGCTAGCAAGGAAGATAGCTCTGTAACGGTTGAAGGAACTGATGCAAACAAAAAAATCTATGAAGCTTATATCAAAAAATTAGGTAATGGCTGGAAGCTTCACCAATTTGAAGAAAGCAAGCAGTTTTATGCTGTTCGTGAGGTGCCAGTTCTCGAACGTGTTCTTGGCTTCTACGGGAATTTGATTCAATTTGACCATACTGGTTTTGTCAAAGATGAAACGAATCCAAAACTTAAACGTTATATTCGTATTGAAAACGACCCTGCTATTGGTTGGTCTGTAGTAGGATCAGGGACTAAGCATAAATATTTACTATACTTTAATGCTCAATTTCCGTTTGTTCATCAAAATTTTGTGACCTTGAACTTAGGAAATTCTTACCCAACTTATGCAAATATTCCTGTGTTACAGGTTATTTCACAAGGCCAAGGACAAACTAAGTCAGCTGAAGTTCAATTCCCTACAGGAAAGAAAACTTCATCAGTTAATATCTATTCACGAACCTACAAGTCACCAAGTAAAGCTGATTCGCGAGATATTGCAAACTATGGAAAAGATGATCCATATACAGCTACAGAGAGCAACTATCAATATCCATCCATGCTTGTCAGCTCAGCGATTATTGGTTTGATTGGTATTGCAATCTCTTATCTGATTGCTGTCCCATTAGGGTCTTACATGGCTCGCTTCAAAAACACTTGGATTGATAGTTCATTAACAGGTCTCTTGACCTTCCTTTTGGCCCTGCCAACAATTGCCTTGGTTTATATTATTCGTTTGGGTGGTTCTTCGATTGGTCTTCCAGATTCTTTCCCGGTTCTTGGTGCAGGAGACTGGCGTTCGTATGTTCTTCCGGCGGTAATTCTGGGACTTTTGGGTGCGCCAAGCACAGCTATCTGGATTCGTCGCTATATGATTGACTTGCAATCCCAAGACTTTGTACGTTTTGCTCGTGCTAAAGGATTATCTGAAAAAGAAATTTCAAATAAACACATTTTCAAAAATGCCATGGTTCCATTGGTATCAGGAATTCCAGGGGCTGTTATTGGAGTTATTCAAGGGGCAACCTTGACAGAGACTGTCTTCGCTTTCCCTGGTATGGGTAAAATGTTGATCGACTCAGTTAAAGCTTCAAATAATTCTATGGTAGTCGGCTTGGTCTTCATTTTCACTGGTTTATCAGTCTTTGCCTTACTCTTAGGTGATGTTTTGATGACAATGCTTGACCCACGTATTAAATTAACAACAAAAGGAGGTAAATAATGGCTTCTATTGATAAAAATAAATTCCAATTTGTCAAACGCGATGATTTTGCCTCTGAAGCAATTGATGCTCCAGCTTATTCGTATTGGAGATCTGTTATTCGCCAATTTCTGAAGAAGAAATCTACCATTATTATGTTGGCGATTTTGCTAACCATTATTTTAATGAGTTTCATTTACCCGATGTTGTCTGACTTTGATTATAACGACGTAAGTAAAGTTAATGATTTTAGTGCTCGTTATATTGCGCCAAATGGAGAATATTGGTTTGGTACAGATAGCAACGGTAAATCTCTCTTTGACGGAGTGTGGTTTGGTGCTCGTAATTCTATCTTGATTTCCGTTATTGCGACAGCTATTAACTTGATCATTGGGATTGTTGTTGGTGGTATTTGGGGGATTTCCAAATCTGTTGACCGCGTTATGATGGAAGTTTATAATGTCATCTCAAATATTCCGCAATTATTGATTGTTATTGTCTTAACTTATTCGATCGGAGCTGGATTCTGGAATCTAATCTTTGCCATGACAATTACTTCATGGATTTCGATTGCTTACTTAATTCGTGTACAAATCATGCGATATCGTGATTTAGAGTACAACCTTGCCAGCCGTACTTTGGGAACGTCTACTTTTAAAATTGTTGCTCGAAACATTATGCCACAACTGGTATCTGTTATCATGACAACTAGCTCTCAAATGCTGCCAAGCTTTATCTCTTATGAAGCCTTCCTTTCTTTCTTTGGTTTGGGGCTTCCAGTAACTGTGCCAAGTTTAGGACGTTTGATTTCTGACTATTCACAAAACGTTACAACCAATGCTTACCTTTTCTGGATTCCGTTGACAACCTTGATTTTGGTATCCTTGTCCCTTTTCATCGTCGGACAAAATTTGGCGGATGCTAGTGATCCACGTACACATAGATAGGAGTAAATATGATACAAAATAAAAATGTGATATTGACTGCTCGCGATATTGTCGTGGAATTTGACGTTCGTGATAAAGTCCTGACAGCCATCCGAGGTGTATCCCTTGATTTGGTTGAAGGAGAAGTATTAGCTTTGGTAGGAGAATCAGGATCAGGTAAGTCTGTGTTGACTAAAACATTCACTGGGATGTTGGAAGATAATGGGCGCGTTGCGCAAGGTGTTATTAACTACCGTGGTCAAGATTTAACAACTTTAAAATCAAATAAAGATTGGGAAAAAATTCGTGGTGCTAAGATCGCTACGATTTTCCAAGATCCTATGACTAGTTTGGATCCAATTAATACAATAGGAAGCCAAATTACTGAAGTTATTATCAAACACCAAGGCAAAGATGCAAAAGAAGCCAAAGAAATGGCAATCGACTATATGAAAAAAGTTGGAATACCTGATGCAGAACGTCGGTTTGAAGAGTATCCTTTCCAATATTCTGGAGGAATGCGTCAACGGATTGTTATCGCTATTGCTCTTGCCTGTCGTCCAGATATTCTAATTTGTGATGAGCCAACCACGGCCTTAGATGTGACAATACAAGCACAAATTATCGAACTTTTAAAATCATTGCAGAACGAATACCGCTTTACAACTATATTTATCACTCATGATTTGGGTGTTGTTGCTAGTATTGCCGATAAAGTAGCGGTTATGTATGCTGGTGAGATTGTTGAATACGGAACGGTTGAAGAAATTTTTTACGACCCACGCCATCCTTATACATGGAGCTTGTTATCTAGCTTGCCACAGTTGGCCAATGATCATGGTGAACTCTTCTCTATCCCAGGAACTCCTCCGTCTCTTTATACCGAGTTGAAAGGCGATGCTTTTGCTCTTCGTTCGGATTACGCTATGCAAATTGATTTCGAAGAAAAAGCACCACAATTCCAAGTTACAGAAACTCATTGGGCTAAAACTTGGTTGCTTCATGAAGATGCACCAAAGGTTCACAAGCCTGAAATTATTGAAAATTTACATGATAAAATTCGCTTGAATATGGGCTTTGCTCATTTAGAAGGCTAGGAGGAAGGAAATGTCTGAAAAATTAGTAGAAGTTAAAGATTTGGAGATTTCCTTTGGTGAAGGGAAGAAGAAATTTGTCGCTGTTAAAAATGCAAATTTCTTTATTAATAGAGGTGAAACTTTCTCGCTCGTAGGTGAATCCGGTTCAGGGAAAACTACAATTGGTCGTGCAATCATTGGTTTGAACGAAACGAGTAAAGGTGAAATCTTCTTTGATGGAAAGCAGATTAATGGGAAGAAATCTAAAAAAGAATCTGCGGAGATTATTCGTAAGATTCAAATGATATTTCAGGATCCTGCGGCAAGCTTAAATGAGCGTGCAACAGTTGACTATATCATTTCTGAGGGCTTGTACAACTATCATTTGTTTGAAAATGAAGAAGAAAGAATACAAAAGGTTAAAAATATTATTCATGAAGTTGGATTGCTTTCCGAACATTTGACACGTTATCCGCATGAATTCTCAGGTGGGCAACGTCAACGTATTGGGATAGCGCGTGCTCTAGTCATGCAACCAGATTTCGTTATTGCTGATGAACCAATTTCAGCTTTGGATGTATCTGTTCGTGCTCAAGTGCTAAACCTTCTAAAGAAATTCCAAAAAGAGCTAGGGTTGACCTACCTATTCATCGCTCACGATTTGTCAGTGGTACGTTTCATTTCGGATCGTATCGCAGTTATCTATAAAGGTGTTATTGTAGAGGTTGCTGAAACAGAAGAGCTCTTTAACAATCCAATTCATCCTTATACCAAATCGCTATTATCGGCTGTTCCAATTCCAGATCCAATCTTGGAGCGTAAAAAAGTACTTAAAGTTTACGATCCGGATCAACATGACTATTCAGTTGAAAAACCTGAAATGGTTGAAATTAAACCTGGCCACTTTGTTTGGGCTAACAAAACTGAAGTAGAGAACTATAAAAAAGAACTCTAATATCTAAAAACAAATCATTCTTGAAGATGATTTGTTTTTCTTTTGCTAAAAAATACATCAAAGAGTATGTGAAAAGCATTTTTAAATTCATTATAAAAATAAATTTGTG
>NZ_KQ969110.1:0-13152 GCF_001578795.1 Streptococcus gordonii | reverse complement strand
CTTTTGGCGCAGTAGCTGATTGGACTTTTTGTTCGTCTTTTAGACTCCAAAAAGCTCCTAATCATCCTCGCGGGGGGCACCCCACCCACAAAGCAGTTAGCGTTAATAAATTATTTGAGTAGCCATAACGGCTACTCATTTTTACATTTTGCCGATAAAATTATAAGCAATTTCAATCTTTCGCGTGGCATTTTTGCCTCGACCTTGGGCAGGGTGAACCACAATCCTATCCACCAAATCATTGGCAATCTCCACGGTTAGCTTGTCAATTTTGCTGTAATTTTCCACCATCGAAACAAACTTCTCCAAATTCACGCCATTTTCTTCATTTCGCAAAATCTCTTCTTGCAATTCTTCGAAAGCTTCTCGCAGCTCATTTTGCTCCTTTTCGTAATTGGCGTTCATCGTTTTGAAGCGTTCGTCGGAAAGTTTGCCGTTCAGATTGTCTTCATAAATCTTCTGGATAATGCGGTCGATATCTAAAATTCGCTGTTCAGTTTTCGCAAGCGTGCGTTTTTCCTTTCGAATTTCTTCATCGGCTTGAAGCTGGAATTTCTCCTCCAAACTCGCCAGAAATGTTTCTTTGTTCAGATTGAATTTCCGCAAAAATCCGTTAACTTCTGCCAAAATCAACCGCTCTAAAGTGTCTTTTCGCACATAATTTGAAGTTCTACAAGCGTCAAACATCTTGAGGTAGCGACTACATTTGTAATGGTCGGCATTGCGTCCGCATTTTTCGGAAGCACAGAAATGAAGTTTGTTGCCGCAGCTTGCACAAAAGAGCAGTCCAGCCAAAATGTTCTCGTGCCCAGCCTTGCCAGCCCAACTTTTGCGAGGCGGTCGGCGTTTGTGCTTTCGCATTTTTTGCACGGTGTCAAAAGTTTTCTGGTCGATGATTGGCTCTTGCGTATTCTTGTAAATCCACCAATCTTTCTCCTCATTGTAAATCTTTTTCTTGTTTTTGTAAGATTTAGTGGTGCTTCGGTAATTCACGGTGTGACCCAAATATTCAGGGCGAGTAAGGATTTTTGAAACCATCGAAGACCCCCAACCATACCGCAAATGGCTCAAATTCGGCACATTTTCGCCAATGGTCATTCGGCGATAAGATGGTGTATCGATTTTATCCTTCTGTAAACCTCGGGCAATTTCAGCGTGGCTTTTGCCCATTTTGGCTTCTCGAAAAATTCTTCGCACAATTTCTGCTGCCAACTCATCCACAACCCACTTTTTCGAATCATTTGGGTCGATTTTATAACCATATTGCGGATTGGTTGAAAGTCGCTCGCCAGCTTTCGCCATTGCTTGCTGGGCAACTCGCACCTTGCGTGAAATATCTCGGGCATAAAACTCATTGAAGAGGTTTCGAATCGGCATAATCGTGGCGTCCATATCAGACTGTGTGCTGGAATCCACGCCTTCCGAAACCGAGATAAATCGCACATCGTTATCTGAAAACAACATTTCGGTGATTCTCCCAACTTCGACATAAGACCGTCCGAGGCGAGAAGCGTCTTTTACGATAAAATTCGTAACTTGCCCACGCTCCACCAACTCCAAAGCTTTTCGAATAGCAGGGCGATTAAAATTTGTGCCAGTGTAACCATCGTCCACAAAAAAGATGGGATTTTTCAAGCCTTCTTCTTGCACAAATTCGCCCAAATATTTCTTCTGATTTTGAATAGAATCGCTCTCGCTGGCACGGCTGTCTTCTTGGCTGAGTCGGCAATAGACAACCGTAATATTGGTGAGCCCTTCAAAATCTATTGTCGTCCAATCTGGAATGTGTGCTGTAAATGTGCTTGTCATAAGTGTCTCCTTTCAATTACACTCACTCTAACCACTTCAGATGATACCTCGAAATCGCCAAGAAGTCCAGTCTTTCGTGAGCTATTTTTCCTCCAAAATCAGCTTTTCGAGAATTTCCTGTAAAGTGTTTTTACCCACAAATTTGCGTTCGATTTGGTAAGTGATTCCAGCGATTTTAATTTCAATAATCGTCTCAATTTCGTTATTCATCGTTTCCTCCTTGAATAAATTGCGAAAATTCGTCCAGTGTTACCACTTGAAACATCTGCCAAAAATTGTTGAGTTTGGTGTGAATGGCGTTCAAAATATTTTCTTTCCGCCGTTCATCTGGCACAATCCACAGCACAAAAGGGAAAATATCATTCACTCGCTGTTCGATTCCTGTGTTGTAATAATGGATGTATTTTTTACAGGTGTTGGCGATGCGAGTTAAAGATTCGCTGGAGCGGTCAAGTTACAAAAAAGTAAAAATCTTCATATTCGCCCACCGTAATTTTCGCAAAAGCGTCTGGCTTTAGAATTAAACTTGAGCCACCAATGTCGGCATAATATCGCCAAGATTTTGGCTCGAATTGAAAGTCTTCCAGTTTAATTTTTCCAAGTTGCTCCAATTCTTTGAACTCCACAAAAATCTCCGTAATTGCCAAAGTATGCTCAACATGGTTTTGAGAAAAATCTACCTTGTTTCGAAATCTTAGCGAAATTGAGCTATTTACTTCCTTTAATTTTTTCCAGCCTTTATAAGTTAGACTCCAAATATAGGAAGAGCTGCCTTTCGTCCAGCCACCGATTTTGCGAGACTGGTGGTAAATGAAACCTGCTTCTTTGAGCTGTTTGGTGGCGAGATTAGCTCTGCGGACTTGCGAGCGGTGAGTAGGAGATTCGGCAAAAAACAGGCGAGCAATTTGCGAACTGGTTGCCAAGCGAGCGTCTGCTAAAAACTGTAAAATTTCAAAATGTTGGTTGGTCATAGGCTTGCCTCCGTGGTAAACATATCGCTGGGAAATGCGATATAAGTCGTGTGCAAAATTCGCTCCAAAACGGCGGTGGGTTGTGGAAGGTTTAGAGGGGCGAAGCGAAAAGCGGTGCGAAGAGGAAAAATGAGCTTTATGCATTTTGTTCCTTCTTTTTGCGACCAAGATTGTGGTTAAAACTGTTCGAGTTTTGAGATTCTTGATGAACTGGCGTTCGAAGATTAGCTAATAATTCTTCCTCAATTTCTTCCAGCAGAGTGCCATATTCCAGCAGGCTACTGAGAAACAATTTCGCACCATTTCGGCTGGCTGGTGATAAAGGGTTGGTTCGCCCAGAAATCCATTTGTAGTGGTGGGCAAACATTGGGATTCGAACATAAATTTGGTAGGGAGCAAGAGCGTGCAGGTCTTCTGCTGTGAGTTCGGTGGTCTGGCGTGCAATTTCCCGAGCGTCACTCATTCCCAAGCCAAAGATGATTTTGTTTTTACAATTGGCTTCAATGGCAAATTTCAGCGAACTTGGCAGTTGCGACAAAGTTTGGTGAGCCAAGATGTAGCCGACGCCCAAGGAGCGAGCCATTGCAAGGGATTCTTCGAAATCTTCTACCACAGAGATATAGGCTGGAAATTCATCAATGTAAATCATCACAGGGTGGCGCTTTGCGGGCGAAATCTGGGCTCGTCTCAGCGTTAAAGCGTGCAGGCTGGCAGTGATAATGCTTCCCAACAACCTTGCCGATTCTGCCCCCAGAACGCCCTTATTGAGGTTAATCAGCACTACCTTTCGAGAAGTGAAAATCTCCATCAGCGAAAATTTGGGATTACTTTGCCCTAAAATTGCTCGCAGACTTGGACGATTGAAGAGTTGACGGAGCTTATTTAAACTTGGAGCGATGAGCTGTTGGCGTTCGGCTTCAGAGAGGTTTTCGTAGTAATTCCAAAAGCTTTCTAAACCTAATGGGTCTTCAATATTCTTTAGAATCTTTTGGCGAAAAGCCTTGTTGGTGAGCAAGGTTGGCAGCATTGCAAGATTAGAATTTGGTGTTTTCGCTAAAGTCGAAATCCCAGCCAGCAAGACATCGCGACTGCGAATACCAAAATTTTCTGGAAAGAGCTTTTCGAAGATATTAAGCAGCATATCTGTCACCAATTCTGGAGAAACACCGTGGTGAACCATATCGAAAATGTTAATGCCTACCAAGCGAGTAGAGGACGGGTCTAACACGACCACATCTCGGTCTCGCTTTTCAGGGATTCTTTCTAAAATTTGCGTGATGGTGTCTTGCTTGGCATCAATCACCACCACGCTTCGCCCAGCTTCAATGTCTTGGAGGGCAAGATTAGTCATCGCAACGGATTTCCCAGCTCCAGTTGGTGCAAGAATCTGCGTGTGCATTAAGGCATTTTGAAGAGGAATGTGAAGTGGTTTTGGATTGCTTTCCAGCGTTTCGCCAAAAGTTCGCAAAGATTGTTTTTCTGGAATTTTATAGGCAATTGGTGGTATAATAGTTTTCGGATGGCGAGGAAAAGTCGGCATATCTGCTTCGCCTGCAGGAAGCATTAGCAAACTTGCAAGTTCGATAGCAGATAAATGAGTCTGGGGAGACCAAGGCATTTCTGCGTCATCTATTTCTTTTGGATTGATTTTCTTGAAGCGAAAACTCGCACCGTTTGATTCGATAATTCTTAGGCTTGCCATCGCTTGGTTATGAAGCGTAATTTGGCGAGCCTTTTCTGGTGTCGAAATTCCCAAGCGCATCACCGTTTGAAAAGTTGCGTAATGCAGCTTTTCTTTCATCAGTTTCTGGCTTTCGGGCGAAAGGGGCGGAATGTTCGAGGTCAATCGCTGAAACCAAGTGCTACTGAGGTTAGGCAGATTTTTGGGAATTGGACTTGGCGTACGGCTTTTACCAATAACCAGCTGGAGAGTGATTTCTTCATTTTTGGCTAAATTCGAACTAATCGCCAGAAAGCTTCGTACCATACCTTCGATATTATTGGTTTTGAGCGAAAAATGTTGGTGGTTGATGTTAATCTGACTGGCGAGTAAAGTTTTTGCACGCCTATTTTTTAGCCCTGAAAACTGGACATTGTTATGGGCAGAAAAGAGTCGTTTGAGCTTGTTTTCGTCTGTTGGAGCAAAACCGAGCAAAAATTTTATACAGCTTGTGCTTATTCGAACTTCCCAAACAAAAGGGTGGCGACCAGTGAGTCCAGAAAGATGGACAACGGTATCGCAAACCGTTTGAAATTCGAAAGGGCGTTGCCAGTTCATTTCCAGCCAGTTTAGCGAGGTTGGTTTTTTCATTTTACCTCCATTCGTTTTTCTTCTTGATGATTTGATAAGTGGTGTAGCTGATGGCGAAAATACCACAGCCGACAAGCAAGGGTACCCAAACTTCGAGCAGTAGCCTGACCGCCCAGTTGAGCAGAAAAGCTACTGCGAAGAGGGCAAAAGTGTAGATGAGGAGCTTTTTCAATTTTCATCACTGCCTTCTTTTTGGGTGAAGTCGATTGGATTTTCGATGTAGGCTGGGACGGGATAGTTAGGCATTATGATGTCTGAACGAATATCCCAGCCCCACACCTTCCATTCCTTATCTGATGGCACAGGTCTTCTGGCGAAGAGTTCGAGGTAATCTCCTGGACTCACTCTTTCAATGATGGAGTAAACCTCATTTGGTTTTACGGAATGTTCACCAACTGGAAAGACTCCGAACGAAGGTTGCCCTTTAAATTTTACTGGGGCATTTCCACGAGTTGCGAAAAGCAAAAACTCGTTAGTGTTGCGAAGATAATTTCCCATTGGTAGGCGGTTGAATTTAATCCAGACAAACTGCGAACGAGGTGTAAATCCAAATCCACGAATCAGTTTGAAAGATTTCTCCAGCGTGCTGGCAGTGCACCACCACCAAAGATGGGCGTTTTCTTCAGCCAAATCTGCAATGGGGAGTTTGGCTATTTGTTCCATCGTCATCGTGGGATAATGTGTGTCTTTTTTGAAATGTCCTTCCCAAGGGGCATCGACCAAAATGGTTGCGAAGCGTTTGGGTTGTTGAGTTGTTTTAGTCATAATTTTTTTCCTTTCTTTTCAAGGACGAGCATACGCCGAGAGTTCAAATATTTCAAACTTTTTCATCAAAACTTTCAGAGCGATGCGAAAGGAGTTTACAGAGGTTAAAATGCTTAAATTTTGCATTATTGTTTGGTGTTGTTGTTTTTACATCACCTACTTTAAAGGCGATGAATTTTAGAGTTATTTGCGAAATTCTTTCAGTAAATCCGCCTGAGCTGAGAGGAACGCTTCGTTCACGGCTTGTTTTCTTTCGAGGAAGTGAGCCAGCTCGATTTCTTCCTGAGTGTAAACAGGCGGAAAGTTTTTTGTTTTTACTTTGGCTGGTGCTTCGTTTTCATCTTGTGAGATAAGGTAAACCACGCAAGCGATAAAGCCAGCCACAAAGCCAAGAGCTACGGCAACGATTAGAGGGAAGATAAGTTCATTCATAAGTCAGCCCTCACTTAATTCGCCCTGATGCCACCAGCGTGAACATCTTGATGATGAAATCCGTGCGTTCCTTGGCATTAGAATTCTTCGAAACAATTTCAGCTTCGAGTTTCGAAAGTTCGCCAAGCTTATTTAAGATGTCCGCTGTGAGGATCTGATTCTTTTGAAGCACCGCCATATCCTTCGAAAGAGCCTTAGCGACTTCAAGCTGAAAAGGGTTCGCCAGTTGAGGAGTTACATCTGTTTGGTTTTGAGTATTTTGTGGGAACATAGTTTTTCTCCTTAATAGCCCCAGATGAAGAGGTTTATATTAAACGGGGCTTCTACTACCTAATATAAACCTGTATGTGATTATTTTCTAGACCTTTTCTTTGCGAAATATATCGAAATGGCTGAGACTAGAAAATATGGTGCGAAAATAAGTAGTGTTAACAAAAGCATTTTCCTCCTTAAAAGAGTATAATGGAAGTAAATGGTCTATCAGAGGGGAAGTCGACTTATTCCTTTGATGGTTTTAGTATATCGCATTTTATATGGTAGTGGAGTAACACCAGAGGTAACAAAAATAACAAAAGGGAGATAATAATTATGTATCACTTATGTTTTGCAACTTTTATAGAAAAACTTATGCTTTGTCAAACTGGTAATGGCATTGGTGTCGGTAGAAATCAGTTTGCACTTGATTTTCTGGGTGTTTTTTGGGAAGATATCAAAGGAACATACAATAATGAAAATTATATGGGATACTTTATGAGAAGGGACAGAAATCTTCCGGGACCTTTAACACAAAAATTAACAAGTATTAGAAATGAGGATCATAGTTACAATATGAAAAATTTTATTTATGAGAATCTCTGTGGAGACAAAGAAGAAATTCGAAAAGCTATTCTTTCACTCGTGGAAAATGCTCAAAATATATCAAACGAAGACAAAGCAATGCTGACTAAAATAATTAAAAATGAAGAGACATATGCTTTCTTGAAAGAAGTGTTTTACTATGTTATTGATAATACAACTAATCAAAAAATAAATATTGACAAAAGTAATGAGGAAGAATTGCAAAATACCATTATAGCTACCGAAGATAATCATCAACTTGAAAGATTATGCCTAATTGCATTCGATATGAAAAATACTCGAGCTATGCATTTATGTTTTGAAAAAATGACCAATGCTGTTCATATTAGTCGAGTAATTGAGTATGTAGTAAAGAATGACTTTCAAGATGATGAATCTATGAAAGATTTTATTGATAAAATGATTTCTAAAATTAGTAATAATGTTTATTTGGACAGAATTTTTAAGATTTACTTATCGACAGATGGAATTTCCTATGAAGATAAAATTCAATTTATAGATAAGCATTTTCATCAAATTTCTAACAATAAATATTTGTTCGATGTTTTAGTATTTTTATACAAGAATAATTTTAAAGAAAAAGCACTTGAATATAAATCTACCTTAACTAATAAGACTTATGTCGGTAGATTTGAAGAACTTATCTCCTTAGATTAGCATTGACAAAACATAAATATTGGTGTATAATTAAACTATAAAATTTAATATTTTCGTACTTTTTCAGATTTTACTTCTGAATTTGTAGCCCTTGCACTTGGTAGGAAATAAATATACCTACCGAGCAAGCGGTGGGTAAAATTTGGAGGTAAATTCATATGGTTTTAAGCGAGCGGAGTAAAAAAATTATCTGGAATGATACAAAGAATGATATTTATTCAGACGAAAGTATCGCGAGAAGAATCTTAGCAGTTGCGGATGATGGTGAGATGATTGTAGAAAAGCTCACTGGTTTTACTGCTGAAGAACAAGAAGAGCTTCATTCTAGAAATCTTAAAGCTATCAGTCACGTTAGAAAGAAGATTTTTGAAGCTAAACAGTTTTTAGATAACGAAGACTGGTCTGATATGTTTTTTAGTTGCAATCCCTATCAGGCTTTTTCTGAAATATTTGATATTAGTTCTGAGCAATTAGAATTATTAGCTCAAGATGAAGAAAAAATTAGGAAAAGTCTTACTCGCTAACCCCCCAAGACCCACCTCGTGGGTCTTTTCTCGTTTCTAAGTCTTAAGTCTATAGTTGAAAATAAAAATATTTAAAACTCTATATAAGTCTTGTGTAAGAAGTATTATTCGCGATATAATATTACTAGATTTTAAAGTTTAAGGAGAGTAACTAATGAATATTCAAGAATTTATCAATGGAATTTTTTCACTTCGAACAAGACGATTTGGGACTGTAGCAGAATATATGATGAAGGCACTTATAGAAGTGAATATGTCTGGAGATTTGGCTTATGATTTAAGTGATTCAGAAAATAACCGTATAGAAGTAAAATTTTCCACTGTAATGAAGAAAAATAAAAGTACAATTACTGAAGAAAATGTAATTCAACAAATACTTGATGCCACAGTTGAGCATAGAATGATGAACAGTCATGATATCTATTCTTTGCCATTTGATTGTAATATTCAACAAGTTAAAACTGCTGAGTTTGATGTTTTATATTATGGGCTATTCTTTCAAGATAAAATTGCTATATTCAAGGTTAAGAGTGAAGACGTTTTTTCTTTACCTAATTATTCAAATAAACAGCATAGAGGCAATGAAGGTGAGGGGCAGTTTCACTTAAATACAGGAACAATTCAATATCATTTGGACAACCAGCTGTATTGTTGGCTTAGCTATGAAGAGCTATATGAACTTTTCTTAGAGCTACAGAAAAAATAAATTTTGCCTTGCATAAATATTAATTTTGAGTTATCATGCAAAGTAAAGTAAATGAAGAAAGGGTAATCATGCAAGGACTGATATCTGAAGCCACTAAGAGAAACTGGGAAAGACTTTCTGTAGATATGGATAGTAAGTTGAAATCCAGAGCTAATAAATTAAAATCTCTCAAGAAAATATTACCAATAGAATATATACAATACTCTGAGACAATAGATTACATAAAATTTATTTCCGATAATTATATAGAGCATCCCATATCGGATATTATCTATAGTATTGCTATTCAAATTTTGGAAAACAAAAATCTCCTGTCCAGACAAAATGTCCAAAAAATAATTGATGATTTTAAAGGAAAATATTTGGTATCATTAATAGATATTAAACCAAAAATACCTAAAGTATCTTTGAATGAAGATGTGTTAGGGGCTTTGTATCAAAGTTTATTGGCGGAAGGAAATAAAAATAAAATTGGTTCGTATTATACTCCAGACTGGATAATATCCGATATTTTAGAAGGGCTTAACTTCAAAGAAGAAGGAACTTTATTAGACCCATGTTGTGGTAGTGGAGCATTTCTGTTAAATGTTGAAGTTAGAGACCCTAATTTATTATACGGTGTAGAAAAAGATGAAATTGCTGCCTTTATTGCTAGAGTTAATTTACTTATAAAATATAGTCATATAGATTTTTCGCCAAATATAATCTGTGCTGATTTTTTGAGTGAAGATAATTTATGGGGCGATAATATGAAATTTGATTTTATTGCGACTAATCCACCTTGGGGTAGTAAAATAAAATATTCAAATAAATTAGTAGACTCTAAAGAGTCGTTTGTGCATTTTTTTATTAAATCGTATAATATTCTTAAGTCTGGCGGTGGGATTGGTTTCTTATTCCCAGAATCAATTCTTAATGTAAAAGCACATAAATTTATTAGAGAATTTATTATTACAAACCAAGACCTGCATGAGATCCATAAGTATAAAGCATCTTTTACTGGAGTTTCTACTAATTTTGTTAGTCTAATATTACGGAAAAATAATATTTCTAATTCTGTAATTGTGAAAGACGAAAAAGATAATGTTTTTGATGTTAATTGGGATACTTTTAGTCTAACATCCAATAAAGTATTCACACTATTAAGAAAAGATGAAAAAGAGATTGTAGAATCTGTAATTAAACATTCTAAATATTCTCTAGAATCAAGTAAATGGGCATTAGGGATTGTAACAGGAGATAATAAAAATAAACTATTTTCCAATTATGAGTCTGGTTTAGAAAAAATTTATACAGGCAAGGAAATAGAAAAGTATAGATTAAAAACAGCAACTAAATTCATCGTGTACGATAGAGATTCTTTTCAGCAGGTAGCTAAAGATGAGATATATCGTGCTAATGAAAAATTGGTTTATAAATTTGTTTCAAATAAATTAGTTTTTGCGTACGATGACACTGCAAGCCTCTTTCTAAATAGTGCCAATATACTCATCCCTCAGATACCTGGGATGTCAACTAAAACAGTAATGGCTTTCTTGAACTCCAGTTTATATCAGTTTCTGTATGAAAAAATGTTTGGAGAACTTAAAGTTTTAAAGGGGAATTTATCAGAATTACCATTTCCAGAAATAGATGAAGTTACTGATGATTTATTATCAAAAATGGTGGATGAAATTTTACATAATGGGAAAGATTTATCTTCAGAAATTGATTCTGTAATATACGGTATATATGGATTAGGGGTTGAAAATGAATTGTTTACTAATAAGTAAAACATAGAAGGGGTTAAATTGTCAAAAACTCAAGAAAAATTACACTTTGAACTTAAAAATTTTATAGTAAATGTCGGTTGGACTCACAAGATTCATGCGGTCATGGTTGATGAATTAGAAAAATATATTCGAAATCTTAGGGCGGTAACAATAGTGATTTCTGGACTGGTCTCTTCTGGGTTAGTTGGAATACTTTTGACTGACACATATTGGATGAAACTTGCCACAGCATTTTTATCACTAATTACAACAATAATTATTAGTATCGCTAAGGAGTTTAACTTTGAGGATAGACTAACTCTGGAGAGGAAATCTATTGATGAACTTTGGAATCTTAGAACATCAGCTGAAATTCTTTTATCTGAGGTGGTTTACAATGGAAAATCTTCTAGTGAAATCCAAGAATCTTTCGAAGAATTAAAACTTCGAAGGTATGCTATTTACAGTCAACTTTCTAATCCTTCTCCCAAAAATGTATCCGAGGCTTCAAAATTAATAAAGTTACGAAAAGATAATGATTATGAGGAGGATTATAAATACTTTATTTCAAAAGAATTAATGAAAATTAAGGAGGAAGAATAGTGACTTTATCCAATGATTTTAAAGATTTTTGCGAAGACGAATTGCCAATCACGGATGAGGAATGGGAAAAATGGGAAAATAGATTAAAGGGAATTACAAAGAGACTTAACCGAAAATATTATCTTCCAGACGAGCTTGATGATGAAGAAACTGACAATGGTTTAATTGTTGGTAGCGTGGGAAGAACGACGGCTGTTCGAAATGTTAGTGATTTTGACTATATTTTTTCACTACCATCAGAAGTGTATAGACGATTTGATTCTTATGAGGGCAATGGTCAATCAGCACTTCTACAGGAAATAAAAAACGAATTACTAAAAAGATACCCGAATACAAAAATAAAAGGAGACGGACAAGTCGTTGTTATTGATTTTTCGGATGGTGGAAAAATTGAATTAGTTCCAGCTTTTGAACAATCTGATGGTAATTTTAAATATCCTGATTCTCGTAACGGAGGTTCTTGGAAAACTACTAAACCAAAGCCTGAAATTGAAAAATGTAAATCCTTAAATTCGAATTTTAATAATCATTTTTCTAACTTAACAAGGCTCATACGACGCTGGAAAAATCACATAGGCTTTTCACTTAAAGGGCTGTTGATAGATACTTTGGTATCTGATTTTATTGATGATAAAGGTATTTCTGAAATAGATTACTCTGATTATAATATTCTCTTGAAAGATATTTTTGAATACTTTTCAAATCAAGATAAAAATAGAGATTGTTGGTATGCTTTAGGTAGTAATCAAAAGATTTATAATACTGATGGGGCGAAATTTATCAATAAAGCTAAAAAGGCTCTAAAGAAAATAGAAGACGCTTCAGAAGAGGAGCTTACTGAAGTTTATAGACATCTATTTGGTAGAAAATTCGCTCAATCCAGTTCCACTACAAATCGAGCTTCGAATGAAGAATTTATTGATGAATTGTTTAGTGTTGACATTCGATATAATATCGTTTTGGAATGTGAAATTACTCAAGACGGTTTTCGAAAAGCATTTCTTTCAGACTTTTTAAAGAGTAGATTTAAGATTAAAAATAGAAAATCTCTTGATTTTGAAATTATAAAATCAGATATTCCAGATAATCTTTTGTCTGATGTTAAATATTATTGGAAAGTAAGAAATATTGGAGCTGAGGCGATTAGAAGAAATTGTGAGCGTGGTGCTATTTTTTCAGGTAAAATAAAACATCACGAAGATTCTCAATTTAAAGGAGACCACTATGTTGAATGTTATGCTGTTTTAGACAATACGGTTATAGCAAGAGATAGAATAACAGTGCCCATTGACCCGTTAAGCGGTAAAGATTACGCGTTTTAATTATAGATGTCACTTTAACCCCAGCGATTCCAAATTGCTGGTTTTCTGTAAAAAATCGCTTGACTCCTCCTCTCTATGGAGTTATCATAGTCGACACCAAAATAAATCAAAGGAGATTGAGATGGAAAAATTCACCAACAAAAATATTCAAAATAACGAGCCCGAACAAGTGGAATTTTCGCTTCAAGACCGCATTCGGAAGATTCATAAATTTGAGATTGAAGACACCGCCCGAGATGAAGAAATCACCACAGTCGCCAACATCATTGGCAAAATCCAAACGCTGGAACGCCAAAACTCAGACAGCCAAGACTTTCACGATATTTCGGTGTGGACGCTAAAGGAAATGCTTCGGGTGAGTTACGAGTTGGGTAAACTTTCGCAAGAAGCCCCAGCCCCCACCGAGCTTCAAATTGGCGACACCCCCAAACTAAAGGCTTTCG
>NZ_KQ969109.1:110478-142636 GCF_001578795.1 Streptococcus gordonii | reverse complement strand
TTATAGTTGGAGAATTACTCAAGAGGCTGAAGAGGACGGTTTGCTAAATCGTTAGGTCGGGTAACTGGCGCGGGGGTTCGAATCCCCCATTCTCCGTCAATAAGGAGTTTAGCATTTGCTATCTCCTTTTCTTGTATTTTATTGTGATTTTGTAGGTATTGAGATGAAAAAATTTAAAAAATCAAGATTAATTGTAATGATCATTGTTTTAATTTTAACTGCTTCAGCTTTGTTACTTTCTACTTATTCTACTTGGTTTGTAAATGGAACATCAAATGCTTTAAGCCTTGTTGATAATGTTCTTTCAAAACCATTTCATTTACTTAGTGATGTGAAAAGTGATTTGGAACATTTGGTTAATACTTATCATGAGAATGAAGAGTTAAAAGCTACTTTAAATGAAATTGATTCAGCGTCAAATGAGCTTTCTGATTTAAAGGAAGAAAATGCTCAACTTCGAGAAATGCTTGATATGAAGAATTCTATTAAAAGTGATGTGAAACTATCCGCTGATGTTATTGCTCGTACTCCAGCTTCATGGTCTAATGAGTTGACAGTTAATGTAGGATCAGAAAATAAAGTAGCTTCAACTATGCTTGTTGTTGGTAACGGTGGCTTGATTGGAAGTGTTGATCAAGTAAATGAACATTCTAGTAGAATTAGTCTATTAACGAATAAAAAGAATAGCGAAAATATATCTGTTAGAATACAAAGTGGCTCAAAAACAATTTATGGTATTATTGTAGGATATGACGAAAAAAAGTCAGCATTTATTGTTAGTCAGCTGAATACTTCTGATGAGATCAAAGAGGGCTCAAAAGTGGTTACAAGTGGCTTGGGATCTTATCCAGTTGCGAATATTTCTGTTGGGAAAGTATCTTCTGTAGCTTCAAGTAGTGACTATTTGACAAAAGAAGTATATATTAAACCAAGTGCTGATTTTTCTGACATTCGTGTGGTAACTTTGGTGGGGAATTGATATGCGACTTTTTAAACAATATGTGGGAATACCGTTGTTATTGCTTTTTTTAATGTTATTAGATGGCCAGATTTCAACCTTAATTGCTTCCTTTTTACCTATAAGTTTCCATTTAGTTTGCCATTTGGTGTTGATCTTTCTGCTATTTATTTCAGTAGAAGTGTCTGATGTAACAGCATTTACAATATTCTTAGTGATAGGTATTCTTTATGATGCTTACTATTTTCATGTAATTGGAATTGCCACATTATTACTTCCTCTATTGAGTGTATTAGTCAATAAATATAATACAATCATGATGGGCAATAAAATCACTAGATTCTTGTCCGTTTTAATACTAGTATTCTTGTTTGAATTTGTTTCTTTTTTATTAGCCAATCTAGTTTCTTTAACTAGTATGGAAATAAGTAGTTTTATTGTCTATAGTTTGGCTCCGACAATGGTGCTTAATTCCCTGCTTTTACTACTTTTGCAACCGGTTTTGGAAAAAGTTTATTTATGATAAAAAAGAAGAAATAAAAATGTAATAAAGGCGTAACATATTCTACGTCTTTTTCTGTTATACTTATTATTGTCTTATTGGATAGGAGTAGAATTATTTATGAAGAAAAAAATTATCACTTCGATGTTATTGAGTGCTTTGGTTCTTACACAAGGTGCTAGTCTAGTGAATGTGCATGCCGATACAACAGATGACAAGATCGCTGCACAGAACAATAAAATTAATAGCTTAAATGCTCAACAACAAGCTGCACAAGCTCAAGTTGATCAAATTCAAAGTCAAGTATCAGCAATTAAATCACAACAAGAAAAGCTTCAAGCTGAAAATGAAAAGTTAACAGCAGAATCTGAAAAACTTTCAGCTGAAATTGATGAATTGTCAAAAAACATTGTAGCACGTAATGAGTCATTGGCAAACCAAGCTCGTAGCGCTCAAACAAATGGAACTGTGACAAGCTATATTAATACGATTGTTAACTCAAGCTCTATTACTGAAGCAATTTCACGAGTGACAGCTATGAATGAAATCATTTCCGCTAACAATAAAATGTTGGAACAACAAAAAGCGGATAAAGAAGCAATTACTGAAAAACAAATTGCTAATAACGAAGCAATCAATACAGTTATTGCGAACCAACAAACCTTGGCTGATGATGCTCAAGCGTTGGCAACTAAAGAAGCAGAATTGAAGGTTGCACAAATCAATCTTGCAGCTGAAAAGGCAAGTGCCGAAGGTGAGAAAAATTCTCTTTTAGAACAAAAAGCAGCAGCGCAAAAAGCAGCTGAAGCAGCGGCAGCAGCTGAAGCAGCTTACCGTTCACAACAAGCTTCTCAACTTCAAGCAATTCAGGCATCTGGTAATACAAACCTTTCAGCACAAATTCAAGCTGTTTCTGGAGGTACTCCTGCAGCAGCACCTGCACCAGCAGCGACAGTGTCTAATGTATCTTATTCTTCAGACGCTTCTACTTACCCTGTTGGTCAGTGTACTTGGGGAGCTAAAACATTGGCACCTTGGGCTGGTAATTACTGGGGTAATGGCGGTCAATGGGCAGCAAGTGCAGCAGCGGCAGGCTTCCGTGTAGGTTCTCAACCGCAAGTTGGAGCAATTGCATGTTGGACTGATGGTGGTTATGGACACGTGGCTGTAGTAACAGCAGTTCAGTCTACAACTAGCATCCAAGTATCAGAAGCTAACTATCTTGGTCAACAATCAATTGGTAACTACCGTGGTTGGTTTGATCCAACAACTGCACAAGGTACAGTAAGTTACATTTATCCAAATTAATAAATTTAGAAGGTTGGAATTTCCAACCTTTTTATATTTAGCACAAGATTAAGTATTTGTAAGACTATTCAAATATTTTTTGTAAAACGCTTTATTCTAAATTGAAATATTCCTTAAAAAGGGTTAAAATGTAAATGGAATAAATTTTCGGAGGCAAACATGTCATTTTCTGATTTAAAGCTCTTTGCTCTTTCTTCTAACCAAGAGTTGGCCAAGCGGGTAGCCAAAGGGATAGGAATGGAGCTTGGAAAGTCGATGGTACGTCAGTTTTCGGATGGGGAGATTCAAGTAAATATTGAAGAATCAATTCGAGGCAAGCATGTTTTTATTTTGCAGTCTACGAGTTCACCTGTTAACGATAATCTGATGGAGATTTTGATTATGGTGGATGCACTTAAACGAGCAAGTGCAGAATCTATCAATGTGGTTATGCCTTACTATGGTTATGCTAGACAAGACCGTAAGGCCCGTGCTCGTGAACCAATTACTTCAAAATTAGTAGCAAATATGCTAGAAATTGCTGGTGTTGATCGTTTGCTGACAATTGATTTACATGCTTCACAGATTCAAGGTTTCTTTGACATTCCAGTCGATCATTTAATGGGGGCGCCTCTCATTGCTAATTACTTTGAACGTCGTGGAATGATTGGAAGTGATTATGTTGTAGTGAGTCCTGACCATGGTGGTGTCTCACGTGCTAGAAAATTAGCGGAATTTCTAAAAACACCGATTGCTATTATTGATAAACGTCGTAGTGTAGATAAGATGAACACTAGTGAAGTCATGAATATTATTGGTAATGTTAAGGGCAAAACCTGTATTTTGATCGATGATATGATTGATACTGCAGGAACCATCTGTCACGCAGCAGATGCCTTAGCTGAAGCAGGTGCAGTTGATGTGTACGCTAGCTGTACTCACCCAGTCCTATCTGGTCCTGCAATGGAAAATATTCAGAAATCTGCTATCAAGAAATTAGTTGTTTTGGATACAATTTATCTTCCGCAAGAACGTTTAATAGATAAGATTGAGCAGATTTCTATTGCTGATCTTCTTTCAGAAGCAATTATTCGTATCCATGAAAAACGTCCCCTTTCTCCTTTGTTTGAGATTGGAAAAAATTAATATTATAAAAGTGTTACAATGTCACACTTTTCTGAAATGCTTCCCCCTGACCACAAGATAAGGGGGATTTTTTATTGAAACGAAGCCGTTTCTACCATATGATGAATTTCAAAATTATAAAAAAAACTATTGACAAAAATAGGGCAAATATATATACTATAGGTAGTAACTCTGAGTTACAAATATTTTTTTTAAAAAAGAAAAAGGAGATAAAACTATGAAGAAAGTTTTATTGTCAAGCGTAGTAGCACTTACATTATTTGCAGCTGCAGCACCAGTTTTCTCTGCTGATGAAGCTACTGATGCAGCTCGTAACAACGACGGCGCATACTACCTTCAAACTCAATTCACAAATGCTGATAAAGTAAACGAATACTTGGCTCAACATGATGGTGAAATCCGTGCAGAAGCTGCTGCAGATCCAGCAGTAGTAGCTGCTAAAGCTGCTCTTGATGCAGTTGAAGGTGGAAGCCACAATTATGGTGAAGTTAAAGCAGCTTATGAAGCAGCATTCAACAACGCTTTCAACGCTGTACGTAACAAATATGTACAACAATTCCAAGCTACATACAACAACGCTACAGAACAAGAAGGCAAAACATACATCCAAGGTGAAACTCCTGAACAAGCTAACGCTCGTTACTTGAAACGTGTTGGTGCAGCTAACAACCAAAACCCAGCTGCAGAAGACAAAGGAACTACTACTCCTGCTTCTAAAGAAGAAGCTAAAAAATCAGAAGCTGCTGCTAAAAACGCAGGTAAAGCTGCTGGTAAAGCACTTCCAAAAACTTCAGCAGTTAAATAATTCTTTATTGATACTGATGTAAACAATATCACTGGGCCATTGGTTCAGTGATATTTTCTTAGAAAAAAATGGGGAATACTTAAATATTATGAGTCAAAATGCTAAAAGACAGACTAAGAAGGCTCCAAATAAGAATTTAAAACTATTTGGTGCTTTATTAGGTATCATTGTTGTTGCTGTTGCAGCTGCAATGCTGATTTTTAATCCATTTAAGTCAGCGCCTAAGTCGAATACGACTGCTTCTACTAGTCAAGTAACAAAAAGTTCTACAAAGAATACTTATCAACCAAGCAAGGAAGAAAAAGAGTATTTAGCCAAGCGCTTTGCAGATTTAAAGGCTATTAATAGCGAAGCTATTGCTTATGTTTATGCTCCAGGTACAAAATTAGATGAACCTGTTGTACAGACGAAAGATAATTCTACTTATCTTGATAAAACCTTTGAAGGCGGGAATGAGCCTTACATGGGGACAGTCTTTATGGACACAGATAATAAGAAAGATTTTAGTGATCGCTTGACTTGGCTCTTTGGTCATGCTCGTGGAAGTAAAGTAGCGGACAATCGTATGTTTAACGATGTTAACTTCTATGACAATCAGGAATTTTTCGATCAGCACAAGTATGTTGTTGTTGAAACACCTGAGCGTAAGTTCTACTATGAAGCAATGGGCTTGGTTATTGTACCAGAGGAGACTGCTTTTTATAGAACTAGCTTCGATGGAGATAAGGACTTTACAGATCAGCTCAACAGTATTTATGAAGCATCTAGAACTAAAAACAAGGACATCAAGGTAAAAGCAAGCGACAAATATCTTGTGCTATCAACCTGTCGTGAAGAGGATGAGACAATTCGTTCTAACCTCTACTTACGTCAGGTTCCAGATTCTGAAATGAGTGATTTCCTTGCAAAACATGGGTCAGAATTGACATATACTCCTACTAGATAGGCTATTAAAGAGGCGGATTTATTTTCGCCTTTTTTATATTTTTTAAACATGTTATAATGGGATCAGAGGTGGACGCTATGATTAAAAATTTGGTTTTTGATTTAGGAAATGTTTTGATTGAGTGGAATCCAGATAAGATATTCAGGCATTTTGAAGCGGATGAAATGCGACGACAATCCCTGAGAGAAGCGATTTTTGATTCACACCTATGGCACCAAACGGATTGGGGGTCTTTGTCTTTGGCGGAAGCTTGCAAATTAGCTCAACAGAATCTAGATCCATCTTTTGAAGCTGTAGTTGAAAAAATATTTTTTCACTGGTATGAGGCTGTGGATGTCTACCAAAATTTGCAAGAAAAAATAGAGCAATGGTCAAAGTTAGGCTATCATATTTACATTTTATCAACAACCTGTGAGATATTTTATAGGATTGAACAGGCAGGATTATTGCCAATTTTTCCTCTTTTGTCAGGTTATATTCTCTCTTCAGAAGTTAAGGTAGTAAAACCTTACAAAAAAATATACCAGGAACTCCTTGAGAAATATAATCTTAAACCAGAAGAGTCGGTCTTTATGGACGACATTCAGGTCAATCTAGATACGGCAAAGGAAATGGGCTTTGAGACAATATTGGCCAAGAGCGAATTGGGAAATATTGAGGCGCTGGATTGTTTATTACTTTCTAAGGGAATGTTTGGTTCAGTGGGATTAAGCGCAAATCTTGACATAGAGTCGTGATTGCGTTATCATAATATACATATATGGGAGTCTGTGTACAGTCTGAGAGGAAGTGTAAACTTCGACCGCACCTGATCTGGGTAATGCCAGCGTAGGGAAAAGTATTTGTAAAAACCTTGTGGTTTTACTAAAAGTGGCGAGCGATTCGCCTATCTTTAGGATACTGATGCATGCTACACCTTTTCCATATTGGAGAAGGTGTTTTTGTATGAAGTACAAGGTTTTTATAAAGAGAGCTTGCGATCTCTTTCATTAGGGAAAGAACGGTCTGGTTAGTAAATGGAATCGTATTTGTATGCATCATTCTCAGATAGAGTTTGAATGCAGGGAGGTGAAGAGATGAAAGCGAGCATTGCTTTGCAAATTCTGCCTTTGTCAACTGATAAAGGACGGTTGGCAGTCATTGAAGACGTGATTGAGTATCTGCAGAAACAGCCCGTGAGGCAGTTGGTAACTCCTTTTGAAACAGTTTTAGAAGGAGAATGGGAAGATTTGTTTCCTATATTGGGAAAGGCAATAGAATTGGCTGGCAGTCAAGCAGATAATGTATTTGCAAATGTGAAGATAAATTATGGAGAGATTTTGTCTATTGATGAGAAACTTGAAAAATATTCTGCGCCAGCAGATTAGTCTTTTGGGGATGGTAGGTTTGCTTGCCGTTTGGCAGGTCATGGGCTGGCTCAAGCTCTTGCCTAAGTTTATTCTGCCAACACCTCTGGAAATATGTCAGGCTTTTGTTAGGGATGCAGAATTGTTGGCTATACACAGTTGGGCGACCTTAAAAGTAGCCTTGTTGGGTTTGCTGCTAGGAGTTATTATAGCTTGCTTGCTGGCAGTGCTCATGGATAGTCTGAGCTGGCTCAATGATTTGATTTATCCCATGATGGTTGTGGTGCAGACGATTCCGACCATTGCGTTAGCGCCAATTCTAGTTCTCTGGCTGGGTTATGGGATTTTGCCCAAGATTGTGCTTATTATTTTGACGACGACTTTTCCGATTATTGTCAGTATTCTGGATGGTTTTCGGCATTGCGATAGAGATACCTTGACTCTCTTTGAACTCATGCAGGCCAATCGATGGCAGATTCTTTGGCATTTTAAGATTCCAGCTAGTTTACCTTATTTCTATGCGGGTCTGAGGGTCAGTGTTTCCTATGCTTTTATCACGACCGTAGTTTCCGAATGGCTGGGCGGTTTTGAAGGACTGGGTGTCTATATGATCCAGTCTAAGAAGCTTTTCCAGTATGACACCATGTTTGCCATTATCGTTTTAGTATCAGTTATCAGTCTTCTGGGTATGAAACTGGTAGCTATTAGTGAAAAATTTGTCATTAAATGGAAATAGGAGCTTAGCTCTGCTATTTTCCAAAAAAGAAAAGAGGATTATGATGAAAAAAAGTTGTAAATTGTTCCTTGCAGGTTTGGCTGCAGTATCGCTCTTTGGTCTAGCGGCCTGCGGTCAGTCGAAAGCTACGTCTGAGAGCAAGGACAAAAAGATTGATTTTATTCTGGATTGGTCACCCAATACCAATCATACAGGACTTTATGTAGCTAAGGAGAAAGGCTACTTTAAGGAAGCAGGTGTGGATGTTGATATTAAGTTGCCACCAGAAGATAGCACTTCTGACCTGATTATTAATGGTAAGGCTCCTTTTGGAATTTATTTCCAAGATTCTATGGCTAAAAAACTGGATAAGGGGGCAGAAATCACAGCTGTTGCGGCTATTGTAGAACACAATACTTCAGGTATCATTTCTAAGAAATCTGCAGGGATTAATGGTCCCAAGGATCTGGCTGGGAAGAAATATGGCACCTGGAATGACCCTGTGGAGCTGGGCATGCTGAAGACATTGGTAGAAAGCCAAGGTAGCAAGTTTGATGATGTAGAGAAAGTTCCAAATAACGATTCCAACTCAATTACACCAATTGAAAATGGTTTGTTTGATGCTGCGTGGATTTACCACGGATGGGATGGTATCATGGCACAGACTCAGGGCATGGACACTAATTTCTTTTATATGAAGGACTACGTTAAGGAATTTGACTATTATTCTCCTGTCATCATTGCTAATAATGACTATCTGAAAAAGAATCCAGACGAGGCGAAAAAAGTCCTGCAGGCCATCAAGAAGGGCTATCAATATGCTATGGAGCACCCTGAAGAAGCAGCAGACATTTTAATCAAAAATGCACCAGAATTGAAAAACAAACGTGACTTTGTTTTGGCTTCTCAAAAATATTTGTCTGAGCAATATGCGTCAGATAAGAGCAAGTGGGGTCAGTTTGAGGCTAGCCGTTGGAATGCCTTTTACAAATGGGCCAAGGATAACGGTCTTGTAAAAAATGACTTGAGCGACAAGGGATTTAGCAACGATTATATAAAATAATGACAGTAATTAAACTTGAAAATGTAAGCTATGCTTATGATGAACAGCAAATTTTAAAAGATATCAACCTAGAGGTGGAAGCTGGCCAAGTAGTGGCAATCTTGGGTCCTAGTGGCGTTGGGAAATCGACTCTTTTTAACCTCATTGCTGGGATTTTGGAGGTCCAGTCGGGCAGGATTGTTCTAGATGGGCAGGAAAATCCTAAGGGCCAGGTGAGTTATATGCTACAGAAGGACTTGCTGCTGGAGCATAAGACGGTGCTGGGTAATGTCATCTTACCCCTCTTAATCCGAAAAGTATCCAAAAAGGAAGCGACGGAGCAGGCAACTCAGATTTTGAAGGAGTTCGGGCTCTTTGACGTGGCAGACAAGTATCCACATGAGCTGAGTGGGGGGATGCGGCAGCGCGTGGCTCTGCTACGGACCTATATGTTCGGCCACAAACTATTTCTTCTAGACGAAGCCTTTAGTGCTTTGGATGAGCTGACTAAGATGGAGCTGCACGCTTGGTATCTGGACATTCATCGTAGGCTGGGTCTGACGACTCTTCTCATCACGCATAGCATTGAGGAGGCTCTGGCTTTGAGCGATAGGATTTATATTCTGAAAAATCGTCCGGGGCAAATCGTTGCGAATCTCCAGCTTATCTGGTCAGACAGCGAGGATAAAGAACTGCAGAAGCTGCGATACAAGCAGGAGATTTTGAAGATTTTGGGAGTGTGAAGTAGCTGCCTGAATTCCTTTACTTTCAAGAAACAACCTCAATCAAGCCTTTTGGCTTGATTTTTTGTTTGAGCCCCTTTACTTTTGACTTTATTCATGGTACAATAGCCTTTGTGTGAAATAGCAGCAGGAGAGCATGGAGCTCGTCAACAGAACATCAGCTATAAAAGTAGCCTTAGCTGTTTGGGCGAAAATGTTCTGCACGAATCAGAGCTTTCTAAGTGACTATTTCCTCAAAAATATTTTATAGGAGGACATTTATATGTCACGTTATACAGGACCATCTTGGAAACAAGCTCGTCGTTTGGGTCTTTCTCTTACTGGTACAGGTAAAGAATTGGCTCGCCGTAACTATGTACCTGGTCAACATGGACCAAACAACCGCAGCAAATTGTCAGAATACGGTTTGCAATTAGCTGAAAAACAAAAACTTCGTTTCACTTACGGTGTAGGTGAAAAACAATTCCGTAACTTGTTCGTTCAAGCTACTAAGATCAAAGAAGGTATCCTTGGTTTCAACTTCATGCTTCTTTTGGAACGTCGTTTGGATAACGTTGTTTACCGTCTCGGTCTTGCGACTACTCGTCGTCAAGCACGTCAATTCGTAAACCACGGTCACATCCTTGTTGACGGAAAACGCGTTGATATCCCATCATACCGCGTAACTCCAGGTCAAGTGATCTCAGTTCGTGAAAAATCATTGAAAGTGCCTGCAATCCTTGAAGCTGTTGAAGCAACTCTTGGACGTCCAGCATTCGTATCATTTGATGCTGAAAAATTAGAAGGTTCATTGACTCGCTTGCCAGAACGCGACGAAATCAACCCAGAAATCAACGAAGCACTTGTCGTTGAATTCTACAACAAAATGCTTTAATTTTAAGAAAAAACTTGCAGAAAGCCTACTACAGTGGGCTTTTTGTTTTGTCTTAAATCCTTGATTCCTGGGTTTGTTCAGTTATTTGTTCAGTTATAAACTTTTTAGAGCAGTTTCATAGAATGAGACTGCTTTTTTTGCATTCTCTTTTGAGAGGTGACTATAAATATCCATAGTCATGGGTAAGGTGAAGTTACTTAGAAATGGGTGTTTAAGAAGCATTTCCATTAGCTGATAAATGTGTTAGGAGTCGAGTCATGCCGGAGTGGTTTGTAGGAATCTAGTGAGAAAGCTAGCTGTCATCTGACAAAAAGCTCATGACATTTTAAAAAAGAGCAATTAAAAATGAGGAACATCTGAGAAAAAAAGTTTGGCAAGTCGCCAATAGACTATCATTCAGGTAGGGTTTTTTATTATCATAAATTCATCAAGTATAAATGCATATGGAGAAAAGGTTTTTATGAAATTTAGGAAACGGCATTACAGAGCGCAAGTTGATACTAGGGATTGCGGTGTGGCAGCTCTGGCTATGGTTTTTGGTTATTATGGATCGTATTTTTCCTTGGCTACACTACGAGAAAAGGCAAAAACAACTAATGATGGCACAACAGCTTTGGGTTTGGTGAAAGTTGCTGAGGGTCTAAATTTTGAGACAAGGGCTTTTAAAGCTGATATGGGAATCTTTGATCTGGAAGATGTATCTTATCCTTTCATCGTTCATGTACTTAAGGAAGGGAAGCTCCTGCATTATTATGTTGTGACGGGACAAGATAAACACACGATTCATATTGCAGACCCAGACCCTCAAGTTAAGATGACAAAGATTTCGCGAGAGCGTTTCGAACAGGAGTGGACAGGAATTACCATTTTCCTGGCTCCTAGTCCGGCCTATAAGCCTAGTCAGGAAAAGAAAAATGGGCTTTTAGACTTCATTCCCTTATTGATCAAGCAAAAGGGGTTGATTGCTAATATTGTGCTTGCAACTTTGCTGGTAACGGTGATCAATATTGTTGGATCCTACTACCTTCAGTCGATTATTGATACTTATGTGCCTGATCATATGAAAACGACGCTGGGTATGATTTCTATCGGCTTGATTATTGTCTATATTTTGCAGCAATTTTTGTCTTATGCCCAAGAATATTTACTCTTGGTTTTAGGGCAGCGTCTATCAATTGATGTGATCTTATCCTATATCAAGCACGTTTTTCAGCTACCTATGTCATTTTTTGCGACAAGGCGGACAGGAGAAATCGTCTCTCGTTTTACAGATGCCAATAGAATTATTGATGCTTTAGCCAGTACAATCTTGTCTATTTTCTTGGATGTATCGATTGTGTCGATCATTGCGATTGTTCTTTTTTCACAAAATAGCAGTCTTTTCTTTTTGACCTTGCTAGGAATCCCAGTTTACGCTCTCATTATTTTTCTTTTTATGAAACCTTTTGAAAAGATGAATCATGAGACGATGGAAGCAAACAGTCTGTTGTCGTCTTCCATCATTGAAGATATCAATGGGATTGAAACGATTAAGTCTTTGACCAGCGAAAAACAACGTTATCAAAAGATTGACAAGGAATTTGTGACTTATCTGAAAAAGTCTTTTGCATATGGACGTTCTGAGAGTTTGCAAAAAGTTTTGAAAGCAGTAGCTCGCTTGATTTTAAACGTCTTGATTTTATGGCTAGGAGCTACACTTGTCATGGATCAAAAGATCAGTCTTGGTCAGCTCATCACCTATAATACGCTTCTAGTCTACTTTACTAATCCTTTAGAAAATATTATCAATCTGCAAACGAAGTTACAGTCTGCACGAGTGGCTAATGAGCGCCTCAATGAGGTTTATTTGGTGAAGTCTGAATTTGAAGAAGAGAAGCTTATCAAGGACTTGAGCCGCTTGCAGGCTGACATCGATTTTCGTGGAGTCAGTTATAAGTATGGCTATGGGGCCAATGTATTATCAGAAATTGACTTGCATATTCCTGCTGGAAGTAAGACCAGCTTTGTTGGTGTATCAGGATCGGGAAAAACAACCTTGGCCAAGATGATGGTTCATTTTTATGGTCCGAATCAAGGAGATATTTGTTTGGGAGGAGTCAACCTCAATCAGTTAGATAAGCAGGCATTGCGCCAATATATCAACTATCTTCCCCAGCAACCGTATGTTTTTAATGGAACTATTTTGGAAAATTTACTCTTAGGCGCGCGTGAAGGCACGACTCAAGAAGATATTCTGCGGGCGGTAGAGTTGGCGGAAATTAGGTCGGATATTGAGCGGATGCCCCTCAATTATCAGACAGAGTTGTCTGCAGATGGAGCAGGGATTTCGGGTGGTCAACGTCAGCGTATTGCTCTAGCGAGGGCTCTCTTGACAGATGCGCCAGTGCTTATCTTAGATGAAGCAACGAGTAGTCTGGATATTCTAACGGAGAAGCGGATCATTGATAATTTGATGGCGCTTGATAAGACGATTATTTTTATCGCGCATCGTTTGACTATTGCGGAGCGTTCGGAGCAGGTGGTCGTTTTGGATCAAGGAAAAATTGTCGAAAGCGGAAGCCATACAGAGCTGATCGAAAAAGAAGGTTTTTATCACCATTTGATCAATAGTTAGGGAGAAAATATGAATGAACAATTTTTAGAAAGTGCAGAGTTTTATCAGAAACGTTATCATAATTTTGCTAGTTGTTTAATTGTGCCAAGTCTTATTTTACTAGTATTTCTAGTTGGTTTTTCCATGCTGGCTAAAAAGGAAATTACGATTTCTAGCCGTGCTTCTGTAGAAGCTAGCCGAGTGCTAGCTCAGATTCAGTCGACTAGTAACCAGCCTATCATTGCTAATCATTTGGCAGAAAACAAGGAGGTCAAAAAAGGGGAACTGCTAATCCAGTATGCAGTAGAAGGAGAGGGAGCTCAGGAACAGAAGTTTTCTAGCCAACTTGACTTACTCAAAGATCAAAAGGGCAAACTAGAAACTTTGCGTTCCAGTTTAGAAAGCGGGCGTAATCAATTCACTGAGCCAGATAGTTATGGCTATGAACAAAGCTTTAAAGACTACCAGAATCAAGTAGCGAGTATGACTAGTTCTGTGAATCAGCAAAATGCTACGATTGCTTCACAAAATGCAGCGGCCAGTCAGTCTCAGGCGGAGCTGAGCGGTGTTATCAGTGATGTGGATAGCAAACTAAATGACCATCGAAACTTAAAAAATGCCATTCAAAGCGGAGTGGGTATAGATGCATCGCACCCTCTTTACTCCCTGTACCAGTCTTATCATGATCAGTTGAGTTTGGCAGAGGATAGGACTACAGCTCAAAGTCAGATTGTAGCTCAATTAGATGGGCAAATTTCTCAATTAGAAGCAACAGCTGCGACTTATCGTGTCCAATATGCTGGTGCAGGCGCTCAACAAGCCTATGCTAGCAATTTATCCAGTCAGTTGGCTTCACTGAAAGCCCAGCATCTGGTCAAGGTAGGACAAGAATTGACCACTCTGACTCAGCAAATCTTGGAAGCCGAGAGCAATCTTAAACTTCAAGAAACAGTCTCTAAGCGAGGTCAGATTTTGGCTGAAATGGATGGCTTGCTTCACTTAAATCCAGAAGTACAAGGATCTACTCTGGTGGCAGAAGGAACTGCTTTGGCTCAGATTTACCCCAAAATCACTAGTGAAAGAAAAATCAAAATTGTCACATATGTTTCTTCCAAGGATGTATCTACTATTAAAAATGGAGACAAGGTGCGCTTTATCACTGCTGATGATGCAAACAAACAAATGATTTTGACATCCCAAATTTCCAGTATTGATGCCAATGCTACCCAGACCAAACAGGGAAATTTCTTTAAAGTAGAATGCGAAATAGCTGTTAGTAAAGATCAAGCTAAGAAGCTTCGCTATGGCTTGGAAGGTAAATTCGTCATGGTAACTGGGCAAAAGACTTATTTCAGCCATTATATGGAGAAGTTTTTTAATCTTGGTTGAAGAGCGCAGTTTAGTTTATGATAAAAGATGGGCGAAAAGCCCTTTTTTGTGCTTAGCTGGATGTTTTACAGCAATATAAAAAGCCCTCCGAAATAAGGGAGGTGCTAAATGATAGGGTTAATTTGGGTAGATATAGGAAACCGTACCCTGAGCGATGGTTGGGTCAAACCAGCCACGGAAATTAGCAATATAGCGCTGTCCAGCGTAGTTGGATTCCTGAATTTGGATACGCTTATGTGAATCAACATGCGTGACGACGCCGACATGTCCGTATCCACCGTCAGTCCAGCAGGCAATAGCTCCGACCTGAGGTGTGGATCCTACACGGAATCCTGCTCGGCGAGCACTGGCTGCCCAGTCTCCACCATTTCCCCACCAGTTTCCTGCCCAAGGGGCGAGAGCCTTGGCGCCCCATGTACATTCGCCAATAGGGTAGGTGTTACTTGGGTCGCTTGTATGGTTAAGAGGTTTTCTCACAGCTACTGTTGGACGTGTCACTTGAAAATTAGAAGCCATGACACCCGTTACTTTCCCACCAGATTGTCGATAGACATGGACATGATAGAGACCGTCACCGATATGATTATTGGAGTTGAAATCTAACGAATAGCGCCCATTACCTAGAGAGTTGGCTGTATACCAGCGAAGGTCGTCTTGACCATTAATATCTGACCAGATGGGGAAGAGAATATGGCCGTCACCAAAACTATTTTGTAAGATAACTTGATAGTTTGATTGGCCTTTATGAACCACTTGCAGACTCGGAGTTAGTGGCTGGGGTGCAGGCTGAGGAAGATTGACATTTTCAGCGACATAGCCAGCTCGGCTACCGTCTTCATAGGTAATGTAGACGTGATTGATATAGTTGCCGTAAAGCTGCTGGTGATTTCGGATATCGAATTGAACGGAGAAGCTTCCGTTGCCTGTTTTTGAAGCCTCATACCATTTAAGATTGCTTTGATTAGCGGTGCTCCAAATAGGCACCTGTACACTTTTAATTCTCTTGGAATAAGGACTTTCTTGGACCCTTACGGTATAGGTTCCATTTTCCTTATTAATATTGGTAATACTGATGAGTGGCTTGCTGTCTCTGACAGGCTCTGCGGGCACTCTAGCAGCTGAAGCTTGCAGAGGTTTGTTGTTGTTTGGCTTTGCCTGAGGGGGCGTCGCCTTTGGGTCAGCTACCTTTTGAGGAGGAAGAGATTTGTTTTGCTCTTCGACTTTTTGATAGGAGTTCCGAGGATTTTCAACTCTATTGGTCGCGGGGGCCGGAGCTGGAGAAGGAGCTGGGTTAGTTGGCTTTGGCTCAGCAGGAGCTTGCGGTGTAGCATTGTTAGACGAGGCGCTATTTTGCTGTTCAGGGACATTTTTTTCGGCTGATTGAACCGGCTTGTTTAGAAAGACCGATTTACTACTCAAGTGGTATTTAACACCATTCACATTGAGATAAGTCTCGATGTGAAATTTGCCCTGGCCCTTGTGCTGAGACAAGTCAATCCTGGTCGTGCTTTGATCAGCTGAATACCAGACAATATCGTCTTGGCCACCCTCCTCAGACCAGACGGCATGTTGGATGGGATAAGCTTCTTGCGCAGCGGTCGGTTGATACTGAACAATTGCTGTTTGTCCTTCAAGCTGAACGGAAACTTCGCTGGTCATAGCCGTTAGTTGGGATGGGCTAAACTGTTCATTCGCTGCAGCTAATGGAGCAGATAGTGAGGTCAACAAGGTTGCTGAAAGCAGTAAGAAATTTTTGTATTTTTTCATACATCTCCTTTACAATATTTTTTTGGAAAACTCCACTTATATTATTCGGGAAATTTATTGGAAAAATCAAAGTTTAGAAATTATCAAGCTTCTTCTAGCATATTTCTTTCGTTTCAAATGGCATAAAACGAACGATTGTGATATAATTTAGATGAATAATTCGTAAAAATGGCAATGATTTTTACGTGGTGTGTTAGCTTGGTGCGTAAGCGCCTGTGATATTTGATATTGAGGTATCTTAGCTATGAAGCTTTTAGTCGTTGGTTCAGGCGGTCGTGAGCACGCGATTGCCAAGAAATTATTGGAGTCTCAGGATGTGGAGCAGGTTTTTGTCGCTCCTGGAAATGATGGCATGACCTTGGATGGGTTGGATTTAGTAAACATTGGAATTTCCGAACATTCCAGACTGATCGAATTTACCAAGGAGAATGACATTGCTTGGTCTTTTATCGGTCCGGATGATGCCCTGGCAGCTGGAATTGTAGATGATTTTAACCAAGCTGGACTCAAGGCTTTCGGTCCATCTCGTTTAGCAGCGGAGCTGGAGTGGTCCAAGGATTTTGCCAAAGAAATCATGGTTAAATACGGTGTTCCGACAGCAGCCTATGGCACATTTTCCGACTTTGAGGAAGCCAAAGCCTACATCGAAAAGCAGGGAGCGCCTATCGTGGTCAAGGCGGATGGACTAGCTCTGGGCAAGGGCGTGGTCGTCGCAGAGACTGTTGAGCAGGCAGTCGAAGCAGCTCACGATATGCTCTTGGACAATAAGTTCGGCGACAGCGGTGCGCGTGTGGTTATCGAAGAGTTCCTAGACGGCGAGGAGTTCTCCCTTTTTGCCTTTGTCAATGGCGACAAGTTTTACATCCTGCCGACGGCCCAGGATCACAAGAGGGCCTACGATGGGGACAAGGGGCCCAATACAGGCGGTATGGGAGCCTATGCGCCAGTGCCTCACTTGCCACAAAGCGTGGTGGATCAGTCAGTTGAGACGATTATCAAGCCCGTTCTCGAAGGCATGATAGCTGAGGGCCGACCTTATCTGGGCGTGCTCTACGCTGGGCTGATTCTGACAGCCGATGGCCCTAAGGTTATCGAGTTCAACTCGCGTTTTGGCGATCCAGAGACCCAGATTATATTGCCACGCTTGACTTCTGACTTTGCGCAGAACATCACGGACATTTTGGACAAGAAAGAGCCTGCTATCACTTGGCTGGATGAGGGCGTGACCCTTGGCGTGGTTGTCGCCTCAGAGGGCTACCCGCTGGACTATGAGAAAGGCCTGCCTCTGCCAGAGAAGACAGATGGCGACATTATCACCTACTATGCTGGAGCTAAGTTTGCGGAAAATAGCAGAGCATTGCTGTCAAATGGCGGACGTGTCTACATGCTGGTCACCACAGCAGATACCGTCTCAGCTGCGCAAGAAAAAATCTACGACCAACTAGAAAAACAAGACACCACAGGCCTCTTTTACCGAACGGATATCGGAAGCAAGGCGGTTAAAAATTAAAAGTTACTGATATTTAATTTGAAAATGGCGAGCGAAAGCGAGCTAAAAAGAGAAAGAAAGGAGTATTCAGTTAGTCTTCCTGACTGAACACGGGACTAAATCCCTAGGAAAAAAGATAAAACTGTCTAGACGTAACCGTCGTTAGTTTTCCTATTTTTCTACGGGATTTTTCGCAAGCGAATCGTCCCTTTGTATCTTAAATATGAAACCAATTATTTCCATCATCATGGGCTCCAAATCCGACTGGGCCACCATGCAAAAAACAGCTGAAGTTTTAGACCGCTTCGGTGTAGCCTACGAAAAGAAGGTTGTCTCTGCTCACCGCACACCAGACCTCATGTTTCAGCATGCAGAAGAAGCTCGTAGCCGTGGTATCAAGGTCATCATCGCAGGTGCTGGTGGCGCAGCCCATTTGCCAGGAATGGTAGCGGCTAAAACCACTCTGCCGGTCATCGGTGTACCTGTCAAATCACGCGCTCTCAGCGGATTGGACTCGCTTTATTCGATTGTGCAGATGCCGGGCGGTGTGCCTGTGGCAACTATGGCTATTGGTGAAGCAGGGGCGACAAACGCTGCCCTGACAGCCCTTCGGATCTTGGCGATTGAAGACCAAGACCTAGCAGTAGCGCTAGCTGATTTTGCAGAGGAACAAGGAAAAATCGCTGAGGAGTCTAGCAATGAGCTCATCTAAAACAATCGGAATTATCGGTGGCGGCCAGCTGGGACAGATGATGGCTATTTCTGCTATCTACATGGGGCACAAGGTCATCGCGCTAGATCCAGCGGCAGATTGCCCAGCTTCTCGTGTGGCGGAGATCATCGTAGCTCCATATAACGATGTGGATGCTTTGCGTCAATTGGCTGAGCGCTGTGATGTCCTGACTTATGAGTTTGAGAATGTTGATGCTGATGGGCTGGATGCCGTCATCAAGGATGGTCAGCTCCCTCAAGGGACAGACCTGCTCCGCATTTCGCAAAATCGCATTTTTGAAAAGGACTTCCTCGCAAACAAGGCACAAGTCACCGTGGCACCCTACAAGGTCGTGACTTCTAGCCAAGACTTGACTGATATGGACCTGTCGAAAAACTATGTCCTCAAGACTGCAACAGGCGGCTATGATGGACATGGTCAAAAGGTTATTCGCTCGGAAAAAGATTTGGAAGAAGCCTATGCGCTAGCGAACTCAGCGGACTGCGTTTTGGAAGAATTCGTTAACTTTGACCTTGAAATTTCGGTTATTGTATCAGGAAATGGCAAGGACGTGACGGTTTTCCCAGTTCAGGAAAATATCCATCGCAACAATATCCTGTCTAAGACCATTGTGCCTGCTCGCATTCCGGCTAATCTGGCTGACAAAGCCAAAGTCATGGCGGTGCAAATCGCAAACCAGCTTAACTTGTCTGGAACTCTCTGCGTGGAAATGTTTGCGACAGCTGATGATATCATCGTCAATGAGATTGCCCCACGTCCACACAACTCTGGGCACTATTCAATCGAAGCCTGCGACTTTTCTCAGTTTGATACCCATATCTTGGGTGTTCTCGGAGCACCATTGCCAGCCATCCACCTGCATGCGCCAGCTGTTATGCTCAACGTACTCGGCCAGCATGTCGAGGCCGCTGAAAAATATGTCACAGAAAATCCAAGCGCCCACCTCCACCTGTATGGTAAAATAGAAGCGAAACACAACCGCAAAATGGGGCATGTGACTTTGTTTAGTGATATGCCGGATAGCGTGGCTGAGTTTGGGGAGTAAGACAGGACCCCAGTTATAAGGTCCGTCGTCTTACCCCTGCAAAGTTGACTAGGCTTGTCGCAGCTGATAAAGTCAGCAAGAGAAGTCAGTCAACCACTGTTAGAAGGGATTGATTTTTAAGAAAACTTTGTGGAGGAAATGTTGTAGATGAGACCAATTGTTCCGAAAAGTCCAGAAGTTCCGAAAGAGTTCTCTGATAAAGAAATCTCTTTTTTGACTAAGAGTGTTTTTGGAGAAATAATCGAACCTCAGCCGTGTGATGTTTTGTTTGTTTTCAGTGGGACTCACCCAGGTCACTGGGAAAAAGCTATTGAAGCTTATCAAAAAGGCTATGTAAAACGAATTATTGTGACCGGCGGCCGAAGTTTGACGGGAATGCCACATCCAGATTGGAATGGCCATACAGAGGCAGAGGTTATTATCCAGCATCTACTGGCTGCGGGCATTCCTGAAGAAGCGATTAAATCTGAAAACTCCTCTAGCAATACTTTAGAAAACGTACTGTTTGCCAAAGAAATTTTTGATTTTAACACTGTTGAGACCGTTATGTTCATTTGCAAAAGCCACGCGACTGGTAGGCAATGGCGGACTTTGGCTCAGCACTTACCGAAGCATCTTCGCTATATCCCTTATACCTTCAATGCCTTTTACAAGGATGTTGAGATTGGTCGGGATAGCTGGATGAATACAGAAATTGGCAAGTCCAGAGTTTGGGGAGAATATCTGCGACTTCTTCATTATGGAGAAAAGGGAGATATTTTAAAGTTAGATGTTGAATTGTGATATAGGAGGTTTCTATGATTCAAATTATTGTCAACGCTTTTGTGGAGGAAGGAAAAGAAATCGCCGTTGTAGAAGTGCTTTTTGCCAGCGCTGACCATGAAAAAGTAAAAGCCAAATATCAGGAATTAAAGATTCAATATCCAGACAATTATCTGGCTATCTATGATTTGCCATTGGATACAGATCTGAGTAGCTTGCCGCACTATCCGTCGGTAGCGATAAGCAAGGAGGAGTTTAATTAGTCTATGAAAACTATCGGTCTGATTGGTGGCATGAGTTGGGAAAGTACCACATCTTACTACCAAATTATTAATGAAACCATCAAAAAAGAGCTGGGTGGTCTGCATTCTGCTAAGATTCTACTTTACAGTGTTGATTTTGCAGAGATTGAGCATTATCAGGCAGTCGGAGACTGGGAGAAAAGCGGTCAACTTTTGGCAGATATTGCTCATCGCTTGGAGCAAGCAGGCGCAGATTTCATTGTTATTTGTACCAACACCATGCACAAGGTTGCTCCGCAGATACAGGAGCAGATTACGATTCCAATCTTGCATATTGCACAGGCAACTGCGCAGGCTTTGTTGACTGATGGTATTCAAAAAGTCGGCCTCCTAGGAACCAAGTACACTATGACTCAAGACTTTTACAAGGAGAAATTAATAGAATCTGGTTTAGAAGTGCTGATTCCAGATCAAGTTGGTATTACAGAGGTCAATCGAATCATTTATGACGAGCTCTGTCTAGGTGATATCAAAGAAAGCTCAAAGCAGACTTATCTTACCATTATAGATGATTTGAAAAAAGCTGGCGCAGAAGCTGTTATCTTGGGTTGTACCGAGATAGGTCTCCTCGTCAGGCAGACCGACACTAACTTGCCTCTCTACGACACAACAGTGATCCATGCAGAGAAAGCGGCGGAGTGGGCGGTGAAAGACTAAGAAACCAAGTATAATAGCAAGATAGGATACGTAATCTTGTTTAGTGATAAGCCGGATGAGGCTGAGGAGTTTGGGAATTGAAACAGTTCTTATTTGGATGTTATTATATCTCATCTTAATAGTCCTGTTTTCTTTAGTAAAGAGATTGACCTAAAAGTTGAGTAATTACTATTATATGGAATAGATTTTGAATGGAAAATAATTCTTTAGATTTTAGATTGATAAATAATTTGTTGTTACCATCAATTAATTATGTATCTAAAAAAGATTTGAAAAAAAGAGATTTTTTAAGTATTTTATATGGGATTCTTTTTTTAATATTTACATATATACTTGTAGTTGTAGTTTATCAGCAGATAAAACCGTTTATTTTACAGCAAGCAGTAGCGTTTGCTAATTTATACTTTTTAATAGATGCATTATTTTCAGGGAAGAGTGAGTTTCTACAATATGTACCATCAACACAGAGTGCACATTCTCTCATATCATCTTCTAAAATAATTCTTGATGAGTTAGTTTTGCTTTTTAAGATGTTGTTTCCAATGATAATATCACTGGTTACAATATCAATTTTTAAGAAACAAAATTTTGGGTCGAAAGTAATTATTGTAATCTTAACAATTCTAACTTATACCCTAATCTTTGAAGTTTATTTTCAGGTAATATTAATTATTGTTTTATTTAGTATTTTAACTATTTTTCATCCTATTGGAGACGATAAATATTATACTGTTGTGCAATATTTAAATTATTTTGAAGAAATTCTTTACAATTGGTGGGGGGGTCGCACAAAAAATAAAAAGAGTGGAAAGAAAATCATATTTTTAATTATTCTTTCCATAACTATGAGCTATTGTCTGTTTAAATTATTTCCAGTTTTAGGGGTGGGTTTTCCTTTACTTCTAACTTTATTAGTAAGTATTATTATATGGGTCTATACTGGAAGTGTTAGCAAAGAAATAAAATTATTAAAAAAAATATTTATTTATAGTATATTTTTTGGATTTACTTTAATTGGGAATTTAGAAATTGGTTCTGATGTTTTAAAAGTACCAGTGTTATTTATTACTTTATTCTTTGCATTAGATCGGATTATTGCATTGTCAAAAGAAATGAAGGAAATAATTATTGAAAAAAGTATATTGTATTACTATGAATATGAAAATATAGAAAAATTACTTTTAATAAAAGAACTAATAAATATTGAGATTCTGCATGAAGTAGATGTGTCTGAATTGGAGTTGGCAAAACAAATAACTATTAGAATTAAATTGGGTCTTTACCAAGAAGTGCTAAAGTTATCAAATATTTATATAAAAAGAGAGTTTAAAAACTATCGTCACTTTGTAGAAGGAAATATTTTTTTACTAACTTTTGATGAAACAACTTTAGATGATGCGGTATCTTTGGAATCTTTAAAAGAAAGCCTCTTCGATATACTTAAATTAGAAGAACAAAATATTCTTTTGCCAGAGTTATATGAAATATACGCAAAAGTATTATTTAAATTAGAGCAATTTGATGATGCTATAGTTTACTTTGAGGAAAATATAATGTATATAAGCGAAGAATCGAGATTAATGTATATTAAAGCATGTGAACAAGTTGGAAATATAAAACAAGCTGAATATATACGTCGAAATTATTAATGATAGAATCAAGGAGAAAAATCATGATCAACCGTTATTCACGCCCTGAGATGGCGAACATTTGGACTGAGGAAAACAAGTACCGGGCTTGGCTGGAGGTAGAGATTCTGGCTGATGAGGCCTGGGCTGAGTTGGGTGAGATTCCCAAGGAAGATGTGGCTTTGATTCGTGAGAAGGCTGGCTTTGACATTGACCGCATCTTGGAGATTGAGCAGGAGACGCGCCACGATGTGGTGGCCTTTACGCGTGCGGTTTCTGAGACGCTAGGCGAGGAGCGTAAGTGGGTGCACTATGGCCTGACTTCAACCGACGTGGTAGATACGGCCTACGGTTACCTCTACAAGCAGGCCAATGACATCATCCGAGAGGATCTGCGTCGCTTCACGGACATCATAGCTGAGCGAGCGCGGGAGCACAAGTTTACCATCATGATGGGGCGGACCCACGGGGTTCATGCGGAGCCTACGACTTTCGGATTGAAACTCGCGACCTGGTACAGCGAAATGAAGCGCAATATCGAGCGTTTTGAGATTGCGGCTGCTGGTGTGGAAGCTGGGAAAATCTCTGGTGCAGTGGGGAATTTTGCCAATATCCCGCCATTTGTGGAAAAATATGTCTGCGACAAGCTGGGTATCCGGGCGCAGGAGATTTCGACTCAAGTCTTGCCACGTGATCTCCATGCTGAATACTTCTCTGCTTTGGCCTTGATTGCGACGTCTATCGAGCGCATGGCAACTGAGATCCGCGGTCTGCAAAAGTCTGAGCAGCGCGAGGTCGAAGAGTTCTTTGCTAAGGGTCAAAAGGGTAGCTCAGCTATGCCGCACAAGCGCAATCCAATCGGCTCTGAAAACATGACCGGTCTGGCGCGTGTCATTCGCGGCCACATGGTGACAGCCTTTGAGAATGTCTCTCTCTGGCATGAACGCGACATTTCCCACTCATCGGCTGAGCGGATTATCGCACCGGACACGACCATTCTTATCGACTACATGCTCAACCGCTTTGGCAATATCGTCAAGAACTTGACCGTCTTCCCAGAAAATATGAAGCGTAACATGAATTCAACCTTTGGTCTTATCTTCAGCCAGCGGGCTATGTTGACCTTGATTGAAAAAGGCATGACACGTGAACAAGCCTATGACTTGGTGCAACCCAAAACAGCCTATTCTTGGGATAATCAAGTGGACTTCAAGCCTCTGCTCGAAGCGGACCCAGAAGTCACTTCCCGTCTGACTCAGGAAGAGATTGATGAAATCTTCAATCCAGTTTACTACACCAAGCGCGTGGATGAAATCTTCGAACGTATCGGGCTATGAGAGGAGAATAATGAATGTAGATAATATACTGAACTGGTTGGGAAATGTAGTAAGAACGATGCCAGATGGGATAATTCAGTCATTAATTATAGGTGTTTGTATATTGGTTTGTAAGAAAATATTGGCTAAATTACCTAAGATTGATCCCAAATTTTCTGAATGGAGTAATAAATTATCAAATTTTTTTAATAAGAACTCTTTAGAAATTCAAGAGGATACAAAAATAATTCCAACTCCTAAATATGAGCCAGAATTGGATTTTAAGCCTAAAATAAAGCAACATAGATCATCTCAAATCAATCAAAATATGAGCGATGATAATTTTTGGGGAATTATTATACTATCATTAGTTGCTATTGGTGCTATAATTTCTATATTTTTGAAATATATAAATGAAATTTCGCTAGTTTTGAAATGGTACGGTCTAATTCCCCTGATGTTTTCAATTATAATTTTATTTCTTGTTGCGATCAATGGTCGCATACAAAAATCTACATTAATCTATCTTTTTTATTCAATACCTATATCTATGCTTACTATTTACTATGGAGTTAATCTATTAAAAATATCTGAAGGAATGTCAGCAACTTTGACAGATCGTGAATTTGTTAAAGGAGCATATAAAATAATTGGTTTATTAATTGCGGTTGCTCAACAATTCCTAGCATATTCTATGCTTTTTAGGAACTTGCTAATTCATTTTGCGAGAAAAATGAAAGTTCCTGATGTTATAAAAAGGACTATACATAATACAGCATTTTTAGAGTCGCAAGTTGTCCTATTTATAATGATTATTTTGTTTTCCTTGTTGTCATACTTGATGACATCGGGTATACTAATCTCGTGGATTCAAAATTATTCAAAATAATATAGCATGCGGATTATAAATCTAAAAAAACATCAATAAGTCCATTCACTATGCTACAAAAGCGCGTGGGCTTAGATTAAACAAAAAGATAGGCACTTCGTAAGAAGCGCCTATCTTTTTCTTAAATTTGACTGGCCATCTGCCCGACTTTCTTGAGCATTTCTTGGCGTTGTTGATCTGTTTTGCGTTCTACTCCATTGAGCTCTGTCAGTTTGACAGGAGAAATACCACAAAGTTTCAGAATTTGATTTTTAAGTACCTTGCCGTAGTCTTGGACAAAAGGCAGGGCAAAACCTGGTGTGTTGTGGCTGACGATAATCCAGCTGGACTTGCCTTGCAGGTGGCCTTGGAGGCCGACTTTCTTATAAGAATAGGCAAAGTCAGCAGTAAAGACGCGGTCGATAAAGCCTTTGAGAATGGCTGGCATACCGCTCCACCAGATAGGGAAAATGAAAATCAGATGGTCTGCCCAAGTGATCAAATCTCGGTATTTTGCCATTTCAGGGTCTTTGTGCAGGTCACGGCGTCTATGTTCTTGGTCAAAGCGCAAAATCGGGTCAAAATTTTCAGCATACAAGTCCAAGGTTTTCACCTCATGCTTCTTAGAAAGGTTGCTTTGAACTTCTTTGAGAATAGCAGCATTGAAGCCAGTTGGGCTAGGGTGGGTGTAAATAATCAAGGTTTTCATGATCGTTCTCCTTTGATATAAATGTCAAGCATGTGCTCGATCGTGCTTTGGATGGCTTGAGGATCAAGGTCTTGTCCGATAGGACTGTTGGTCAGAACGGCTAGGCCTGTGATAAAGCTCCAAAAGTGAAAAAGGCTTTCTGCTTCGCTATTGCTAAAATTTTCCTCCTCGCGAAGCTTTAAAACAAGCTCCTTAAATTTATCAAATCCAGGCAGGTCGGATTCCAAGAGAATCGTGTCCTGCGTCACCTTCATATATTTAAAAGGAAATTTGATAAAAAGAGCCTCGAAAAAATGAGGGTAGGTCTTGGCAAAAATAATGAAATTAAGACCAAGCTGTGTCAGCTGATCACGCGCAGAACCTGTCGCCTCAATACTCTGATTAATTTCCTGATTGAGAAAGAGCGAAAGCCGAGCCAAAACGACCTTTAGATAGCCTTCCTTGCTCTCAAAATGGCGGTATGGAGTGCCGTGAGTTACACCACAGGCCTTGGCGATAGTCCTGAGCGAAAGCTGTTCAATTCCATGTTTTCCGATTTCGTCAATCCCTGTTTGGATGAATTGTTCTTTCAGCTGGGCAGTATTGCGTTTCATTCATCTTCTCCTAAAGTATACACTGTCTACTTATCTATCTTTAGTATACACTGTCTACTTTTTCTTGTCAAATAAAAATAGGCAAGACTATCACGCTATCCAAAATCTACAATGAAGCTCTTGTTACCTATCTTTTAAAAAAATGAAAAGCTACTATGATACAAGTTCATATTACTAGTAGTAAGACAAGGGAGCATAAAAAGACACCCTTTTGAGTCCTAGCTCAATGTGCTAAAGGGTGTCTTTTGATTCTTATTCTTTATCTTTAGTCTCTGGGACTTTCTTGAATTTCACTTTGAAATAGGCGGTTACATCATTTACCTCGTCTCGTGATTCTAAAGTCAATGTTAGAATGTCGCCTTCAATAGTATAGTTATACGTTTTTTCATTTGTAACATCTGCAATAGAAAGTACGACTAATTGCAAAATATTTGGTGTTTCAGGGAAGGTAATCGTATGATTCTTAGTATCGATTTTACCATTTCTAAGTAAAGAATGGACCGTGTAATCATTGTCGTTAGAATCATAAGTAGTGTATTTCATATGGGATTGATAAGTTGCTAAATCTGTTTTTAACTTGCGAAATCTTGCCTTTATAAAACCGTCTTTAGAAATAGTTGACGCAGAGTATTTCTTTAGGTAGTAATCGTAGAAATTGCCGAGACAAGTTCGCATAGGAGCTGTATATTCAAATTCAACATTATTATTAGAAATATTCAATGTAGGTGCTAGATCTTTCCAGCCGTCAGAATAGCTTAGCCGCGTAGCCTTTTCTTCATCAAAGTCTTGATAGCCTAAACTACGTTCAACAGAACTTCTAAAGTCAACAGCTTCCCATTTTCCATCAAGGGTAGAGGTTTTGGCAGTGCTAGAGCTAGAGTTAGAGTTAGAATTATTTCCGCATCCTGTGAGTACAAAGAGAGAGCAGCAAGCGATTAAGAATGCTTTCATATATTTTTTAAACATCTTTGCTTCTCCTTTCTATTTCTTCTCTTGTTTTTGAACTTGTTTGAAATGGAATTCAAAGTGAGCAGGGAGTCCTTCCTTTGTGGTGGTACCGTCTGCATAAAGATAGAGAATACCATCCTTGATCTCATAATTGTAAACGACTGGATCTAATTTATCGCCTACAGAAGCAGGGAAGGAATTAAGAATTGACAACCCTTCTTTAAATGAGATGGTTTGTTTGCTTTTATCAATATCTCCTGTTGCAGAGTATCTGAAAATGCCACTATCATTATCCATGCTTACTTTATATTGTTTGAATCCTTCAGAAAATTTTGACTCGCCTTTATAAACTTCTTTAATGAAATCAGCTTCTGTTGTTTTGTCTTTATCTTTGTAAATCGAATAAAAGGCTTTTGCAAAAGGTGTGACATCGTAATCATAACTTAAGTTAACAGTATTTCCGTCAACTTTTAGTGCCATTTTAAAGTCTTTGAAAGCTTCAATGAATCTTGCAAAAGTGATGCCCTTCATACCTTTGGGAATGAACACTTTTTGAATCGATTCAAGTTCGTCTACAGATTCCCATTCTCCAGACAGGGTGGCCGTTTTCTGATCAGATTGAGCGACATTTTTGTCTGTCTTTTGGTTTTGTCCGCAGCCAGCAATCACGAAGAGTGCTAGGAGGGTGAAGAGAGTAAGAATCAATTTCTTCCATTGTCTAGACATTGTAATTCTCCTTTTTAGTTATAATTTTTTATTACTTTTTTGGACTTGACTTTACCTTATTGAACTTCATTGGATACTCCAAATGAGTCTGTCTTGTTTTATAAAACATAATCTCGCCACTACGTGTGCCATTATTTGGCTTCATTATAGCGTAATTCCTATAATTAAGCTAGTTAGAATCTACATTAAAAGTGAAAATTGATGAATTTCTGTTATCTAGATAAATTCAATATTAAAGAAACTGTTCACTTACTTTGAAGGTAAAATAGTGTATAATTGTTAGGTAAATAATTATTTTCCATTATACAAAAAGCAATTTTACTCGTTAACAAAAAGTAAAATTGCTTTTTACTAAGAAAGTGAGATGTTGATGACTGATTTATATGATTATGCACCTATTTTGCGAACTGGGGAATTAGATATTAAGTCATCTCGCTTAAAAGCAGGAATGACCCAAAAAGAATTGGCTAAGTTTATTGGTGTCACAAAACAAACAATTATAAATTATGAAAAAGGTACTACTGATCCAAGCTGGGAGCGTCTTGAAGATATAGCTAAAGCTTTAAAAGTTGATGTGGATGCTCTTTTTCCTTACAATGAGTTTGGAGAGATGAAAGAGGATGTGAAATGGTCAGAGCATTTGGAACGTTTAGCCAATGATTGGCATTATGCTCGTATGGCAGAAGAAGAATTACTGTTAGAAAATCTATTTGAGTATGCTCAATTTCAACGAGAAGTGGAACAGAAAACTTATATAAAAGAGCAACTAAATCAAGAGTTAGAACTAGAAAATAATAATATGTCTGACGAAGATAAAATAGAACTCATTCTACTTAAGTATGAAAGAGATATTCAAAGGAAAACAGAAGATTTGATTTCTTTGTATAAGGAACAATCAGATAAAGAACTTGATGTAATTCGATTTGAGCATCCAAATTTATAAAGTAATTAATTTTGTAAAACATAAATTACTTGAAATAGTTAAATGAAGCTTGATATATTTCGCTCAATTTTTGATGTAAAAGTACTTGCATTAACAAATGAAAAACATAGCTTATCTGACTATATTGAAAAAAATCTATTAGATTAATCCTCCTAATAAAGGATTTTATCTTTCTAACTAGGTTGGGTGGGAGGGGTTGATGAAATTCTTCGCTTTTTTAATAATTACAAAAGGGGAAATAAATGAAACATAATAATTTGATGAATATTTCTGAAGAAGAAATGCAAAAGAATACTTGTAAATGAGAAATGTTATGGCATTGTATTTAGGAATTTTTACTGTTTTTGTTGCAAGTCTTGTAATATATTTATCTGATAAAAAGAATAAGTAAAAAAGCTTTAGGTTTCATCAACGAATTTGGGAGAATACAAAATGTATTCTCCCAAATTTTGGTTACTTGTTAAATGTACCTTTTATCAATTGTGGCAGATGACAAAGAGCTAGTATTAATTTAATTATTCTTTTCCTTTACAGATGTGTTGGTAATGATGTTAGTTTTTCATGTGTTTTCTCATGTCTATGTAGTAGTTCATATTAAATAGTAGTAATAAGTACATTAATGAAGAAAAGGTATAAGGGGAGCATATCAATATTCAAGTGCCTTTCTCATTTGTTTTCTATACGAAAAAAGAAAAATGGGAGTATTCTACAAAATAACGTAATAAAAAGGTAGATTATTTAATGGTGTAAACTTTAGGTATTAGTTAGCTCAATTCTGTTATTTTGGGGTTAAAATTCACACCATTCGAGTAGAATTGCTTGTAATTAGATAAAATATTCCCGGTTGAAAAATCGTTGAGAGTTTGATTTAAAAGCTTTTTGAAAGTTAGTGAAGTATTTTCCTTTCAAACCAGGTCTTAAGAAAAAGGTAGTGATTCAAATGATTTAGATTGCAATATATCACATTTGCCCAAAAAGAAAAACCTATGAAACGTTGATTTCATAGGCTTTTTTATCTCAATTATTTAACTTCGGTGAACACAACGTGTTTGCGAAGTTTTGGTGAGTATTTCTTCAATTGAAGACGGTCTGGAGTGTTACGTTTGTTTTTAGAAGTAAGGTACAAGCGTTCACCAGATTCTTTGTGTTCAAGTGTAATATTTACGCGCATGGTATCTCCCTTCTATTATTCAGCTGCAGCAGCTTTAGCGATCTTACGTCCTTTGTAGTATCCTTTAAGTGATACACGGTGAGAACGTGAGTAATCTCCAGTAGTTTCGTCAAAAGTTACAGATGGAGCTGTTACTTTGTAGTGAGTACGACGTTTGTTTTTCTTCGCTTTTGAGGTGCGACGTGCAGGTACTGCCATTGTTTGTTTCTCCTTTTAGTTTATGATTTCGATTCAGTTTGATGATTTACATCAACTTTAACAGTATATCAAAACTTTTTTGTAAAGTAAAGTTACTTGACAGATTTTTTTATTTAATTTGAAAATAGCAGAGCAATTATTTTTACAAAATTCTGAAAATTTAAAAATTTTCTCCTGTTCATTTGAGGGCAAGTGTGGTATAATATAGGACACAAAGACCACTGATAGGAAGGGAATAGACATGACAGATAAGCTAGAAAATCGTCATAGAAGTAAGATTTACGATAGCATGGTTAAATCACCAAACCGTGCCATGCTTCGGGCTACAGGAATGACGGATAAAGATTTTGAAACACCTATTGTAGGGGTGATTTCGACTTGGGCGGAAAATACCCCTTGTAATATGCACCTGCATGACTTCGGTAAGCTAGCAAAAGAAGGAGTTAAATCTGCTGGTGCTTGGCCTGTGCAATTTGGCACGATTACCGTTGCGGACGGGATTGCCATGGGAACACCAGGGATGCGCTTCTCCCTAACGTCTCGTGACATCATTGCGGATTCTATCGAAGCTGCCATGGGCGGTCACAATGTGGATGCCTTTGTTGCTATCGGTGGCTGTGACAAGAACATGCCAGGCTCTATGATTGCCATTGCCAATATGGATATTCCTGCAATCTTCGCTTATGGTGGAACGATTGCACCAGGGAACCTTGATGGGAAAGATATTGACCTAGTTTCCGTATTTGAAGGAATCGGAAAATGGAACCATGGAGATATGTCCGAGGAGGACGTGAAACGTCTCGAGTGTAATGCCTGCCCTGGCCCTGGTGGCTGTGGTGGTATGTATACAGCTAATACCATGGCTACAGCCATTGAAGTTCTGGGTATGAGCTTGCCAGGCTCCTCTTCTCACCCAGCTGAATCAGCTGACAAGAAAGAGGATATCGAAGCGGCTGGACGTGCGGTTGTTAATATGCTCAAGATGGGACTGAAACCGTCTGACATCTTGACGCGCGAAGCCTTTGAAGATGCGATCACAGTGACCATGGCTTTGGGTGGCTCTACTAATGCTACTCTGCATTTGCTAGCTATGGCTCATGCGGCTAATGTTGAGCTGACACTGGACGACTTCAATGTCATTCAAGAGAAGGTACCGCATTTGGCTGACTTGAAACCATCTGGTCAGTACGTCTTCCAAGACCTTTATGAGGTTGGTGGAGTGCCTGCTGTTATGAAATATCTCTTGGCGAATGGCTTCCTGCACGGGGATCGTATCACTTGTACTGGTAAGACGGTAGCGGAAAATCTGGCAGACTTTGCGGATCTGACACCAGGTCAAAAGGTCATTATGCCACTTGAAAATCCAAAACGTGCAGACGGTCCATTGATCATCTTGCATGGTAATCTAGCTCCAGACGGCGCTGTTGCTAAGGTTTCTGGTGTTAAAGTACGTCGCCACGTCGGACCAGCCAAGGTATTTGACTCAGAAGAAGCCGCTATTGATGCGGTGTTGGCTGATGAAGTTGTAGATGGTGATGTAGTTGTAGTTCGTTACGTTGGACCAAAGGGTGGTCCTGGTATGCCGGAAATGCTGTCGCTTTCTTCTATCATCGTTGGTAAAGGTCAAGGTGACAAAGTTGCTCTTCTGACAGACGGTCGCTTCTCAGGTGGTACTTACGGCTTGGTTGTTGGACACATTGCTCCCGAAGCTCAGGATGGTGGCCCGATCGCCTACCTTCGCACGGGTGATATAGTAACCGTTGACCAAGACACCAAGGAAATTTCCATGGCTGTCTCTGATGAAGAGCTAGCAAGACGCAAGGAAGAAACGACCATTCCACCGCTTTATAGTCGCGGGGTACTTGGTAAATATGCCCATATGGTATCCTCTGCCGCTAAAGGTGCTGTTACAGACTTCTGGAAACCAGAAGAAACCGGCAAGAAATAGCCTATAGAT
>NZ_KQ969109.1:103880-110458 GCF_001578795.1 Streptococcus gordonii | reverse complement strand
AATATTTTTATTTCAATGTTTTTTATTTAGGACTGATTCCTAGTGCAATACGGCCAAAACGGCTGATGCGGGTGATCTTCCAAGCAGGTGACCAAGTGACTTCGACAGAGACACTTTCAATCTCGTCGATCTTCTTAAGAGAGTCCATGATGGCGATGGGGAGGCTCTCAGCACAGTCACAGGCTGTGTCCGTAAAGGTCATGACAATCTTGCAGTGGCCACTTTCATTTAGGTTGATCTCATAAATCAGGCCTAGGTTATATACATCTAGTTCTACATCTGGATCGTAAATGCGCTCGAGTTTTTCTACTAGTTTATCCTGAATTGCAGCTGCTCGGTCGTTGATTTTGATATCGTCTCTCATAGGTATCTCCTTCTATACTAGCTGGAATTGTTTTTATTTTCTCACAATTCTGACATTTTTTCAAGATATTTTCCATAATGAAAACGGATTTACTTCTTACTGCCGGAAAATGCCATTTGTACTCCTAAAAATGCAGGACTTGTGGTAAAATATAGGTACTAAAGAAGACAGAGGTGAGAAGATGAAATTACAAAAACCAAAGGGAACTCAAGATATTCTCCCACAAGAGTCTGCCAAGTGGCAATATGTCGAAGAATTTGCTCGTGAGACATTTAGGAAATACAATTATGCTGAGATTCGTACTCCTATTTTTGAGCATTATGAAGTTATCAGCCGTTCTGTTGGAGATACGACAGACATCGTGACCAAGGAAATGTATGACTTCTATGATAAGGGCGACCGCCACATCACGCTTCGTCCGGAAGGGACAGCTCCTGTCGTTCGTTCTTATGTGGAAAACAAGCTCTTCGCACCAGAAGTTCAAAAGCCTGTCAAGCTCTACTATATGGGCTCTATGTTCCGCTATGAACGTCCACAAGCTGGTCGTCTGCGGGAGTTTCACCAGATTGGAGCAGAGTGCTTTGGTTCTAGCAATCCTGCAACAGACGTAGAAATGATCGCTATGGCAGCTCAATTCTTTAAGGAAATTGGGATCACCAATGTCAGCTTGGAGCTAAATACACTGGGGAATCCTGAGAGCAGAGCGGCTTATCGTCAGGCCTTGATTGATTATCTGACTCCACTGAAGGCTAGTCTGTCTGCAGATAGTCAACGTCGCTTGGAAGAAAATCCCCTGCGAGTGCTGGATTCTAAAGAGCCTGAGGATAAGGTGGCAGTAGAGGGTGCTCCGTCTATTTTGGACTATCTTGATGAGGAGAGTAGTGCTTACTTTGCGGCTGTTCGCTCTATGTTAGAGACCTTGCAGATTCCTTATGTTATCAATACCAACATGGTCCGTGGTTTGGATTATTACAACCACACGATTTTCGAGTTCACAACTGAGGTGGCTGGCAGTCAGTTGACCATTTGTGCCGGTGGCCGTTATGATGGGCTGGTTGCTTACTTTGGTGGTCCTGAGACTCCAGGTGTCGGCTTTGGTATGGGCTTGGAACGTTTGCTTCTCGTATTGGATAAGCAAGGTGTGGAGCTTCCGATTGAGACGGGCCTGGACGCTTATATTGCTGTTTTAGGAGCTGGTGCCAATGGCAAAGCTTTGGAATTAGTCCAGTCTCTCCGAGCACAAGGTTTTGCGGCTGAACGGGACTATTTGGACCGCAAGATTAAGGCCCAGTTCAAATCAGCAGATATCTTCCAAGCGAAGACTATTATTACCCTTGGAGAGAGCGAGCTAGAAAGTGGCGAGCTGACTGTCAAAAATAATGTGACGCGTCAAGAAGTAACAGTGGCACTCGAAGCTATTAAGACAGATTTTCAGGCTGTTTTGGCCCAAATTGGACTCTAAGCAAGTGAAAGCAACAGGTGCTGGGATTTTATTCCAGCCCTCTGTTTTAGTTGAACAATTACAAACGATCATCTACAAAGGATTATTGAATGAAAAAAATAGCCATGCTCTCCCTTATTCAGGCAGTAGCTTTATTTATCATAACGGGTCTTCTGTGTTTATTTATTAGGGGAGATTTCTTTTTCCGCTATCTAGCTCCTATATTTGGCTTGGCGGCAGGTCTTTTTCGGTTTTTAACAGCTATGGTCAGCAAGGTCTTGGCACCTGCTTTATTTGAAAAGGGCAAGAAGGAAGACTAGGCTTGAATTGACATTTTGTAAAGCCTGCTATTTAGCAAAAATGATTTTTCTAAAAAAATCTTAAGGGACAAGCTTATCCCTCTATCTTTATGGTAAAATAGAACAAGAATTAAAAGTTTGGAGAAAAATAATGAAACGATCGATGTATGCTGGACGTGTTCGCAAGGAGCACGTAGGTCAAGAAATCACTTTGAAAGGCTGGGTTGCTCGTAGACGAGACTTGGGGGGCTTGATTTTCATTGATTTGCGAGACCGTGAAGGCATCATGCAGCTGGTTATCAATCCTGAGACTGTTTCAAAGGATGTGATGGAGACAGCAGAAAGTCTGCGCAGTGAGTTTGTCATTGAGGTGACAGGTCAAGTGGTAGCCAGAGAGCAAGCTAATGATAAATTGGCAACAGGTGCTGTAGAATTACATGTGCAAAGCCTGGAGGTTCTAAACACCGCTAAAACAACTCCTTTTGAAATTAAAGATGGCATTGAAGCCAATGACGATACGCGTTTGCGTTACCGCTACCTCGACCTTCGTCGTCCAGAGATGTTGGAAAATCTTAAACTTCGTGCTAAGGTGACTCACTCTATTCGCAACTACTTGGATGAGTTGGAGTTTATTGATGTGGAGACGCCATTCCTTTCTAAGTCAACACCAGAAGGAGCGCGTGACTATTTGGTGCCATCTCGTGTCAATAAAGGTCATTTTTACGCTCTTCCTCAGAGTCCTCAAATCACTAAGCAATTGTTGATGAATGCTGGTTTTGACCGTTACTATCAAATCGTTAAGTGTTTCCGTGACGAAGACTTGCGTGGAGACCGCCAGCCTGAGTTTACTCAGGTCGACTTGGAAACGTCCTTCCTTACGGAGCAAGAAATCCAAGACATCACAGAGGGCTTAATTGCACGCGTCATGAAGGAAACAAAAGGAATCGAAGTGACGCTTCCATTCCCTCGTATGAAATACGATGATGCGATGGGCCTTTATGGTTCTGACAAGCCTGATACTCGTTTTGACATGTTGCTTCAGGACTTGACAGAGGTTGTCAAAGGTGTAGACTTCAAAGTCTTTTCAGAAGCACCTGCAGTAAAAGCAATCGTCGTTAAAGGGGCTGCAGATAACTATTCACGTAAAGACATCGACAAGATGACAGAAGTAGCCAAGCAGTATGGTGCTAAGGGCCTTGCTTGGGTTAAGTTTGTTGATGGAGAATTAAACGGACCCGTTGCTAAGTTCTTGACAGCTATCCAAGCAGACTTGATGACAGCGCTTGGTCTTGAAGACAAGGATTTGGTTCTCTTTGTAGCGGATACGCTTGAGGTAGCCAATGCAACGCTTGGTGCCCTTCGTGGACGTATCGCTAAAGAGCTTAGCTTGATTGATAACGATAAATTCAACTTCCTTTGGGTTGTTGACTGGCCAATGTTTGAATGGTCTGAAGAAGAAGGCCGCTACATGAGTGCCCACCATCCGTTCACTCTTCCACAGGCAGAGACTGCTCACGAATTAGAGGGTGATTTGGCCAAGGTTCGTGCCATCGCTTATGATATCGTCTTGAACGGTTATGAGCTTGGTGGTGGTAGTCTTCGTATCAACCAAAAAGAACTTCAGGAACGGATGTTCAAGGCTCTTGGTTTCTCAACTGAAGAAGCTAATGATCAATTTGGATTCCTTCTCGAAGCCATGGACTATGGTTTCCCACCACATGGTGGTTTGGCTATCGGGCTTGACCGCTTTGTGATGCTCTTAGCAGGCGAAGAAAACATCCGTGAAGTGATTGCCTTTCCTAAGAATAACAAGGCGACTGACCCAATGACACAGGCTCCGAGTCCTGTGGCTGCAAAACAGTTAGAAGAACTGAATTTACAAGTGGAAGTAAATGAAAAAGACTAAGTTTTATAAGATCCTACGTTATAGGATTCGCCGATTGGCCTATAATTTTCGGCTCTTGAAAGTGCTACAGAGCATTTCTAAGGAGAAATATGATGAGAAAATCTCGGCTTCAATTGTCTATGGTTTTCTCTCAGCTGTTGCTGTGAATTTCTTTTTTCAGCCTGGGCATGTTTATTCTAGTGGGGCAACAGGTCTAGCTCAGATTTTTTCTGCCTTGAGTGAGAGATTTCTTGGGATGACAATTCCAGTTTCCCTTACCTTCTATTTAATCAACATTCCGCTGATGATTGTGGCCTGGTATCAAATTGGACATAAGTTTACAGTTTTCACCTTCATAACTGTCAGTATGAGTTCCTTTTTTATCCAGATTGTTCCAGAGGTGGTTTTAACACAGGACCCTATTATCAATGCTCTTTTTGGGGGTGTCGTGATGGGAACTGGTGTCGGCTTTGCCTTGAAAAATAATATTTCTAGTGGCGGAACGGATATTGTTAGCTTAACTGTTCGTAAGCGGACAGGCCGTAATGTCGGCAGCATTTCCTTCATGGTGAATGGGGTGATTATGCTGATTGCGGGGCTGACTTTTGGCTGGACTTATGCACTTTATTCGATGATTACCATCTTCGTATCCAGTCGGGTAACGGATGCTGTATTTACTAAGCAAAAGAAAATGCAGGCCATGATTATTACAAGCTGTCCAGATAAGGTTATCGAAAAAATCCACAAACGATTGCATCGGGGAGCTACCATGATTAATGGTGCAGAAGGGACCTATAATCATCAGGAAAAGGCAATTCTGATCACAGTAATTACTCGGGCTGAGTACAGTGAGTTTAAATACATTATGCGTAAAACCGACCCGCAAGCCTTTGTCTCTGTTTCAGAGAATGTCCATATCTTAGGACGTTTTGTGGAGGAATAAGCAAGAGCTAATCTATAGATAGTTTTATACCAAATAAAATAAGTCTGTGACACCAGTGTCGCAGACTTATTTATATTTCTACACCTATAAAGTTTTTTATGCTCAAAAAGATTAGTTATGTACTTCTTCTTTTTTAATAAAAGAACTGATGAAAGAACTAGCAATTGCCAATGCGAGAACCCAATAAAAAGGATTAGAAGTATCTTGGAAGCTAAAGAAAAAGCTTCGTGCTAAAAAGAGAGCAAAGTAGATTTTCGGATCTTTATAGAACTCCCAATGGAAATGGTAGCTACCAGCTGGGTAAGTCCGATGATGTATATTTGGAATAAAAATTGCAGAAGGAGTAAAAGAACTACAAAGACAAAATAGATAAGGTTTGGGGCATCGACACCTGCATAAGGTTCAAGCATGGCCAAAAACAGCAACAAAAGCAAGATATAAAGACGTCCTTCAAACCAGAAGTCTTTATTAAAATGAAATCCTGTCATGATGTCTACCTCCGCTATTCTATTATTTTGTATCCGTTTTCTATATTATAACTCTGTTTATCTATTTTTGAAAAAGGCGTGCTAATATCGACTTATTCTGTAACCTTATTTTGTTGTCTATGTTGCGCAATCCACTCAGGTAAGGTTGTTTCATTTTCGTTTAAAATTTCGAAACTTCCATCTTTCCTTAAATATATCAAAGTTGGGACACCTTCTACATTATATTTGTTCATAATTTCTTGAATTTCATTGTTGCTTTGCGAATTTTCTGTATCTAAATAGTATACTGTGAATGGAGGTGAATAGTAATCTAGAGCTTCCTTTAGAACAGGAACAAACTCTTTACAAAATGGACAAGACTCACGACCAAAATATAACAAGCTGTCAGACTCTAACTGATTATTGTTTATTTCGGTTGGAGTAACTCTTTTGAAGTCTTTGATTATTTCTCTATACATCCTGGTTAATTTTAAATCATATTTTTCATCACTAGATTTTTCTAAAGAGGCATTTTCCATATTATTCGAACTGTTAACACTCTTATTTGAATCTATTGTTTGAGAGCAGCCACTTATAAAACAAAGAGTAGCTGTAATGAGTAAAAAATTTTTAAATTTGAAAATCATCTTCATAATTTTCCACCTTAATAAATCAAAATAAGAGAAGAGAGGGACATCCGTAGAATTAAATTATCACCATTTTAACTAATATAACTATTTTATATAACTCAGACGTTATAACATCTATATGCTAAATTGCCAAGACTGCTAATAACTTCTGGCCATCCTCTTCCGGGAGAAATAGCGACACGGAAAAGTGCCCAAATACAGTTAACTTGTGCTTGAGTAAGACCTGCTGAAGCAGAAGAGTCTTTCAAACAGTACCGTCTGTAAGTTGCGCTATTTTTATTCATATCTCCGCACACACCACAATCTCGCATGATTGTCGCTTCATGATGATTTAAGGTATCGGCATGGGCGGTTGTAGATGTTGATATAATTCCTCCACATAAGGAAAAACTAAGTAATGTTATGCATATCAATCTAGAAAATTTGTTCGTTATTCGACCAAAAATATTAGTGATAAAATAGTGATAATACTAGTAACTACCATGATGTTCCCTCCTTTATTTTATTGACAAATTTAGTATAACTTTTT
>NZ_KQ969109.1:75830-103721 GCF_001578795.1 Streptococcus gordonii | reverse complement strand
AATAGAGCCCACTCAACCACTGCGTCTTGCTCGACAATCCAAAAACAATTGAGAGGCTAGGACTTTTGTCCCAGCCTCTGATACTTTTTTAAGTGTTTTTTTCATTTCGTAGCTGATTCTTTCCTCAAGAACAATATCACTAAAGGATTGTGCACAGATAATAGCTTGGTTAAATAATTTTGTAGCTTTTTCCAAGTTGTTGTCCACAAATAAAACGTAAGTTGCTTTCATCATATCTATACTCGGTTTTTGTTGAAAATCCTGAGTTTCTTGAATTATTTTATCAAGCATATTTAGGTAAGGATAAAGATCAGTATAATGTTCATTTTGATAGTGAAAAGCTGCTATAGTTACGAGATTTCGGGTCACAAGATAAAGATAGGTTGGGTTAGAATAGTCAACTAGTATCATCATCTTTTGTACTAACTGAGTAGCAGTTTGTATGTCTTTAGATCCTGCTAAACACATAAATAGAAATAATTTTATTATTAATAAATCATTTAAGGAATAGTTCTTTTTAAGTAATAACTGATCGAAATACTCTTCCAGTAGTGATTCACCATAGTCAGCCTTCTCTGTGGCAAAGATTGTAAAGGCAGCCTGCATAGCTTTGATGGTAACCTGTTCTTCTTCTGGTAAGCTATCAAAAAAGTGTTCATATATTTCACCGAATAAAACATCTTTAAAGTTCATTCTCTCTTTATCGCCGTATGTCATGAAATGAATCAATCGATGTTTAAGCTCTAGATATCGGGATGGTAATATAATTTGAGATTCATCAACGATTAATGACATTGGAACACCTAATGTAGCTGAAATATATTTCAATTTGGAGAAACTTGGAAAAGACTCTCCTTTTTCAATTCGAGCTAATTGACGTATAGTTAGCTCGCTTTCGTCATTGCAAAAGCTTTCTCGAGTTAATTGTTTCTCTTCTCTCAATTTCCGTATTTTATATCCTAGTTCCTGTTTTTGCTTTTTCATATTTCTCCTCCTTTTTATGTGTGATCTTTATCGTAATTGATACAGTTTGGTTCGATTTATAAAATGACGAGATGTTAAAAGCAATTCATTTTGCTATGACGATTTATACGAGTATACCTATATCATTATTTTAAGTTATTTGCCTGTTTTTTTTCAAGTGGATTTGATGAAGTGAATTTCTCTACAAACTCTTATATAAATATAATTTGAAAAGGTTTGAATTGATATAGAAGGAGTAAAAAAACTCAATCTACAATTGAAGATTGAGTTTTTTGATTCTTACATTTTTTCTGGAGCATCAACACCAAGCAGGCGGAGAGCTTCTTTTAGGACCACGGCTGTAGAGTAGCTGAGGGCCAAACGGCTATCACGTTCTGGGCTTTCGTCCAAGATCCGTGTGTGTGCGTAGTATTTATTGAAGGCTTGAGCCAAGCTGATGGCATACTTAGCGATCAATGATGGCTCATAGTTATCAGCAGCACGCTTAACAACACGACCGAAGTCTTGGAGGAGCTTGATGATTTCCCAGCTTTCAGCATCATTTAGACGGTAGTCAGCATCTGCATCAGGTGTGAAATCTGCCTTACGAAGGATAGACTGGATACGAGCATAAGCGTATTGGATATAAGGGCCTGTTTCTCCTTCAAAGGATACCATGGCTTCTAAGTCAAAGTCATAACCATTGCGACGGTCTGTTTTCAAATCGTAGAATTTAACCGCCCCGACCCCAACAGCATGAGCAACCGCTTCTTTGTTTTCAAGTTCTGGATTCTTGTCTTCAATTTGAGATTTTGCACGGCTGATCGCTTCTTGCAAGGTTGGTTCAAGAAGAATGATATTTCCTTTACGTGTAGACAGTTTTTGGCGGTTCTTAGTAACGAGACCAAAATCTACGTGAGTCATATCATCGCTCCAGTCAAATCCCATCTTCTTAAGGACAGCTTTGAGCTGGCGGAAGTGGTTAGACTGTTCTTGACCTACGACATAGATACTTTTGATGAAGTTGTAGGTACGAGCCCGGTACATGGCAGTTGCAATATCACGAGTGATGTAAAGTGTAGCTCCGTCAGATTTTTTTATCATAGCTGGAGGAAGGTTGACATCATCAAGGTTGACAATGCTCGCACCTTTTGATTCTTCCAAAAGGCCTTTTTCTTCAAGGATTTTAATCCCTTCATCCATCTTGTCGTTATAGAAGGCTTCCCCATTTAAGCTATCAAACTCAACCCCGAGAAGTTCATAGATGCGGTTGAATTCCACCAAGCTTTCGTCACGGAACCATTGCCAAAGTTCAGTTGCTTCTGGATCACCATCTTCTAGCTTTTTAAACCAAAGGCGTCCTTCGTCATCCAAGGCAGGGTCGTTTTCGATTTCGGCATTGATACGGACATAGAGTTGTAGCAACTCGTCGATAGGATTTGCTTCGACAGCTTCCTTGCTTCCCCATTTTTTATAAGCGACCATGAGAAGACCGAATTGTTTACCCCAGTCACCCAAGTGGTTGATTTTGATGGTATTGTAGCCCATTTTGCGGAAGATGTTAGAAAGAGCATCTCCGATAACGGTAGAGCGTAAGTGACCAACTGAGAATGGCTTGGCAATATTTGGACTTGAAAGGTCGATAGTAACATTTTCGCCCTTGCCTTCATTTTGTTGTCCGTAGTCAGCCCCTTCTTTGACTACTTCTTTAATAACTTGACCAGAAATCTCAGCTTTGTTTAAGAAAAAGTTGACATATGGTCCAGTCGCAACAACCTTGTCAAAGTGAGTTGTGTCAATCTTTTCGACAATCTCAGCTGCAATAGCTTGAGGAGCCTTGCGTTCTACTTTGGCCAATGAGAAAGCAGGAAAGGCGATATCTCCTAAATCAGAACTTTTTGGCTGTTCGAGTAAATTTAAAATAGCGTCTTGGTCCAAGCTGTCAATCACCTTGGCCAATTCGCTGGCAATGATTTGTTTATTATCCATAGGTGCTCCTTTGAGTCTTTTAATATTACTATTTTATCACATTTTTAAAGGAATCTTCAAATTTTTTGGGTTTCATTACAATTTTTTGGTATAATTTAGAGTATAAATATACAACTACCGAGGGGAAAATGAAAAAGAAGAAACGTCATGACTTAATCAAGAAAATGATTAAAGAGGAGAAGTTAGGGACACAAAAGGATATCCAGACACGTCTGGAAGAAGAGGGTATTTATGTAACTCAGACGACTTTATCCCGCGATTTGCGAGAAATTGGTCTAATTAAAGTCAAGAAAAACGGCCAACTCTATTATGTTTTAGCGCAAGAAACGGCTCGAATTGATCTGACTGAAGTTTTGTCTTACCATCTTAGAGGGGTAGCCCGTGCGGAATTTACCTTAGTCTTGCATACACGCTTGGGAGAAGCTGCAGTGCTGGCTAACATCATTGATGAAAATAGGGATGAGAGGATTTTAGGTTCCTTAGCAGGTGCCGATACACTCCTATTAATTTGCCGTAACCAGGATACTGCCAAAGAAATCGAAGAGCAGATTTTGGCAAAGATGTAAATTGAAGAATGAAATAGGGCTGAGACAAAAGTTTCAACCTTTTTCTATTTATGGTAAAATCAGGTAAGATGATTCTTGGGTAACCAGTAGTGTTCATGATATAGCAAAAAGTGCTCAGGATTGAAGGGACTAGAGGGTTGGGGCATACAGGCCTAACTTGTCAACGAGAGAGGAAACTATGGCAACAGAAAAAATATCGCCAGGTATGCAGCAGTACTTGGATATTAAAAAAGACTATCAGGACGCCTTCCTGCTGTTTCGTATGGGGGATTTCTATGAGTTGTTTTACGAGGATGCTGTTAATGCGGCACAGATTCTCGAGATTGCCCTAACCAGTCGGAATAAGAATTCAGAAAATCCGATTCCAATGGCGGGTGTACCTTATCATTCTGCCCAGCAATATATTGATGTTTTGATTGAGTCTGGTTATAAGGTTGCCATTGCAGAGCAGATGGAAGATCCTAAACAGGCCGTGGGGGTGGTCAAACGTGAAGTGGTCCAGGTTATTACGCCGGGTACGGTAGTGGATTCTAGTAAGCCAGCCGGAGAAAATAACTTTTTGGTTGCTTTGGATAGGCAGGAGCAAGTTTATGGCTTGGCTTATATGGATCTGGCTACGGGAGAATTTCAGGTAACCAGCCTGGCAGACTTTGACCAAGCTTGTGGAGAAATTCGAAATCTCCGAGCTAGGGAAGTGGTCGTAGGCTATTGCTTGTCAGAAGATGAGCAGCAGGTTTTGTCAAAACAAATGAATTTACTCCTGTCAGAAGTCAAGGAGGCAATGGATGACGTTCAGCTCTTAGGAGATGAGTTGTCATCTTTAGAAAAGCAGACGGCAGGGAAGCTTCTGGCCTATGTTTTTCAGACACAGATGCGGGAGCTCAGCCATCTCAAAAAGGCCCATCATTATGAGATAAAAGATTTTCTGCAGATGGACTATGCGACAAAGACCAGTCTGGACTTGACTGAAAATGCCCGGACGGGCAAGAAGCATGGTAGTCTTTTTTGGCTCATGGATGAAACAAAAACGGCCATGGGAGGACGCCTACTTCGTTCTTGGATTCAGCACCCCTTGATTGATAAGGAACGAATTATCAAGCGTCAAGATGTTGTTCAGGTCTTTCTGGATTATTTCTTTGAGCGGAGTGATTTGGCAGATAGTCTCAAGGGCGTTTATGATATTGAACGCCTGGTAAGTCGTGTGTCATTTGGCAAGACCAATCCCAAGGACCTTCTACAATTGGCTTCTACTTTGAGCCATGTTCCTCAGATCCGGTCAATTTTAGAAACGATTGAAAGCCCAGCTTTGGAGAGTTTGGTGGCAAGGCTAGATGCAATTCCTGAACTGGAAAATCTAATCAGCTCTGCTATTGACCCAGACGCTCCACAAGTAATTACTGAGGGTAATATCATTCGAACTGGTTTTGACGAGACTTTGGACCAGTACCGTTTGGTCATGAGAGAGGGGACTAGCTGGATTGCGGACATTGAAGCCAAGGAGCGAGAGGCAAGTGGTATTACTAATCTGAAAATTGATTATAACAAGAAGGATGGTTACTATTTCCATGTCACCAATTCTCAACTCGGCAATGTCCCTAGCCATTTTTTCCGAAAAGCAACCTTGAAAAATTCTGAGCGTTTTGGTACGGAAGAGCTGGCGCGCATTGAAGGCGAGATGTTGGAGGCGCGTGAGAAGTCCGCTAATCTGGAATATGAGATCTTCATGCGCATTCGTGAAGAAGTTGGAAAATATATTCAACGGCTACAAGCCTTAGCTCAAACCCTCGCTACGGTCGATGTTTTACAGAGCTTTGCGGTTGTGGCTGAAAGTCAACACTTAGTCCGTCCAAATTTTACAAGCAGTCGTAGTTTGCAGATTAAAAAAGGCCGTCATGCGGTTGTCGAAAAAGTCATGGGAGCCCAAAGCTACATCCCAAATAGTATCGAACTGGATCAAGAAACAGATATTCAGCTGATTACTGGACCAAATATGAGCGGGAAGTCAACCTACATGCGACAGCTGGCAATGATTGTCATCATGGCTCAAATGGGGTCGTATGTACCAGCGGAAGTCGCCAGTCTTCCGATTTTCGATGCTATCTTTACACGAATAGGTGCGGCAGATGATTTGGTGTCTGGTCAGTCGACCTTTATGGTGGAGATGATGGAGGCCAATCGGGCCATTCGACAAGCAAGTGAACGCTCTTTGATCCTTTTTGATGAACTAGGGCGGGGGACTGCGACTTATGATGGGATGGCTCTGGCACAAGCAATTATTGAGTATATTCATGATCGTACCAAGGCCAAGACTCTTTTTGCAACCCATTATCATGAGTTGACAGACCTGTCAAAGAGCTTGACACGGTTGGAAAATGTCCATGTGGCAACTCTAGAAAAAGATGGCCAAGTGACATTTTTACATAAGATTGAAGCAGGACCTGCTGACAAGTCCTATGGGATTCATGTGGCAAAAATTGCTGGTTTGCCAAAAGATTTACTGACAAGAGCAGATGCGATTTTGACGGATTTGGAAAATCAAGAGAAAAGAGAGGCTTCTCTTCCAGCGTCTAGAACGGACTCCCAAAAAGTGCCTGAACAGATGTCTCTTTTTGTAGAAGAAACGGAAAATCCAGTCCTGACTGAACTACGAGACTTGGACATCTACAATATGACTCCCCTAGAAGTCATGGCAGCCGTGGCCAAGTTGAAGAAGAAGTTGTGAAAATAAAGAACAGACTTATTAATTTCACAAGTCTGTTCTTTTTTATTCTCACGATTTGCTAGATAAGCTGCTATTAATTTTTTGAATTTTGCGGTAGGTGCGGTAGTAGATAGCGCTTGAAATAACCAGATAAATGAGAGTGAATTCCCCGACGGCAGTCAGTGTCAGGCTGAGTATTTTTTCTCTTGGGAAAAATCCAGCTAGGTTGGCCAAAAGTGCAAAGGTCAGAATCATCACGCCATAGTGGCTGACGACGGAGCGCAGGATGCTCCAGTCTCTTTGAAAGAAGCTTCCGCTCCATCTGAAAATAGCTCCCATGATAAACCAGATAAGCAGGCAGTAGAGCATAATGAGGGAAACATGGACATGCTGGCTCAAAAAGAAGTGACCGATAGGCGAGCGAGGGTGCAGCGGTAGATAAGCTGGATTGTAAAAATAAGAAATGATCATGGAGAAAAAGAGACCAATGAAAATCCCTCCAATTCCTCCGAAAAAGAGTTCTTTAAGACGAGTTTTCATAATTGCAACCTTTCTTTGATAGATTTAAGATAGCGGCGGGACGAGTATGTCTGATCACCGTTTTTCAGAAATATTTGAATCAGGCCATTTGGAGTCAGCTTGAGGTGGCTGATTTGTCGGCTGTTGATAATTTCCGACTGAGAAATCTGCAGAAAATAGTCGGGAAGGATCTGCAGCAACTGATAAAGAGCTTGTTGAGCTCGATAGCTGTCTTTTGCTGTTCGGACTCGGATCTAGCGATTTTCTGTATAGACTCGGTGGATTTCTTTAGCGTCCAGCAGATAGATTTCGTCTTCTTTCTTGACATGAATCTTGTCCTCTTTGCCTAGATGTTGAGCAAAGTGGACCAATTCCTGAATGCTTTCAGTCATGAGACGAGCCTCAATGCTGACGGAGTCTTCGGTGACTTGAGAATCGATTCTTAGCTTAACTTTCATAACTTCTTCCTTTCACCTTTATTAAACCGCAACTTGGCAGCGAAAACAAGCCCTTTTGTCTATGTGGCAGCTATTTGTGTCTATCTGGTTTGTCTTGTGAGCAGAGTGGTTGAGAAAAGGCTGCCTTCTGATAGAAAGAGCCCAATGTGTTATAATAGATAGCAGAACAAATACGGAGAAAATGATGTCAAAAATTATCGAACTTCCAGAAATTCTAGCCAATCAGATTGCGGCTGGTGAGGTCATTGAGCGGCCCAGTAGCGTGGTCAAGGAGCTAGTGGAAAATTCAATTGATGCGGGTGCTAGCCAAATTACCATCGAAATAGAGGAGGCTGGACTCAAGAGCATTCAGGTAACGGATAATGGTGAAGGTATAGATTACGAAGATGTCCCTCTGGCCCTTCGCCGCCATGCTACCAGTAAAATCAAGAAGCAGGCGGATCTCTTTCGGATTCGGACACTGGGTTTTCGTGGCGAGGCCATTCCTTCCATTGCTTCTGTATCGCGTTTTACCATTGAGACTGCAACAGAAAATGGCCAGCACGGGACTCTGCTGGTTGCCCAAGGCGGTGAGATTGAAGAGCATGAGCCTACCAGCAGTCCAGTGGGAACGAAAATCAAGATAGAAGATCTTTTCTTCAATACTCCCGCCCGGCTCAAGTATATGAAGAGCCAGCAGGCTGAGCTGTCCCATATCGTTGATGTGATTAATCGGCTCAGTCTGGCCCATCCGGAAGTAGCTTTCACCCTTATTAGTGACGGCCGCGAAATGACACGGACTGCCGGCAGTGGCAATCTGCGTCAGGCTATTGCAGGAATCTATGGTCTGGCAACAGCTAAGAAAATGGTGGAAATCTCTGCTTCGGATTTAGATTTTGAAGTGAGTGGCTATGTCAGCCTGCCTGAGCTGACTCGTGCAAATCGCAATTATATTACGATCCTCATCAACGGCCGCTACATTAAGAATTTTCTGCTCAATCGTGCTATTTTGGACGGCTACGGCAGCAAGCTGATGGTAGGCCGCTTTCCACTAGCGGTCATCAATATTCAGATTGATCCCTATTTGGCCGATGTCAATGTCCATCCGACCAAGCAAGAGGTGCGGATTTCTAAAGAGCGAGAACTCATGACCTTGATTTCGCAAGCCATTGCGGCTAGTCTCAAGGAGCAGGATCTTATCCCGGATGCTTTGGAAAATCTAGCCAAATCAACTGTTAAGCGTGCGACTAAACCCGAACAGACCAGTCTTCCTCTGAAAGAAAATCGCCTCTACTACGATAAGGAGCGGAATGACTTCTTCCTTAAGCCACAAGTGGCCGAGCAGCAAATATCCTTTGAAGAATCAGCGGAGCCTATTCATGAAGCGACAGACGAAAAAGCAGAACCGCAACCGACTTCGGTCAAATTTGCAGAGAGAAAGCCAGCCAGCTATGACCAGCTAGATCATCCAGAGCTAGACCAAGCCAGTCTGGAGAGAGCTGTGGATAAGCTAGAGCAGGAAGAGAAATCAAGCTTCCCAGAGTTAGAATATTTCGGCCAGATGCATGGCACCTATCTCTTTGCTCAGGGCAAGGGTGGTCTTTACATTATTGACCAGCATGCTGCCCAAGAGCGGGTCAAGTATGAGTATTATCGGGAGAAGATTGGGGATGTGGACAATAGCCAGCAGCAGCTCTTGGTGCCCTATATCTTTGAATTTCCAGCAGACGATATGCTGCGAATCAAGCAGCGGATGGAGCTGTTAGAAGATGCAGGCATCTTTTTAGAAGAGTACGGAGCTAACCAGTTTATCCTCCGTGAGCATCCGATTTGGTTCAAGGAAGAGGAGATTGAGGCCGGCATCTATGAGATGTGTGATATGCTTCTCTTGACCAAGGAAGTCTCCATCAAGAAATATCGAGCAGAGCTAGCTATTATGATGAGCTGTAAACGCTCCATCAAGGCCAATCACAGTCTGGATGACTACTCTGCGCGTGACTTGCTCTTTCAGCTGTCCCAGTGTGACAATCCTTACAACTGCCCACACGGCCGGCCGGTCTTGGTCAACTTTACCAAGTCGGATATGGAAAAAATGTTCCGCCGCATTCAGGAAAATCATACTAGCCTACGGGAGTTGGGGAAATACTAAACTTTATAGAAGATCAAACAGCCCTAGTCATAGAACTAGAGCTGTTTTGAATTTTTGAGCTGAACTTGTGTCCCATCAAGTAAATCAGCTGGATAGCGTTTGTCCTTGCGAAGCAGTCCCATCAGCAGAAAGGTCAAGAAGAGAATCCCTGCTGAAGTTGACAAGAAAATTGACAGGGTATCTGCTTGATAAGCACTACGAATAGCTCCCATATGCCCCAGCTACCAAGGGAAAAGCTTGATAGAAGAGCGCAAAAGGCTGTGGGAAAGGCTTCTATGATTGTAAACCAACTGTAAACCTGCCCAACGCTTGCCAAAACTTCCTTTTCTATAGTCTAACCAAGCAAAGATAATAGTTAGGGGCAGGACTGAGGTAGAAAAAGCCAGAAGCTGGCTCTGGACTTCAGTGAATGCAGGAATGTCCCCTAGAACTAGATTGTAAAAGGCCATAGCCAGTAAAAAAAGAGCAATGAGGTAGCCCGAGATGAAAAGCCAGTCTCCAATCAGCTCTTTCAGACGAGTTTTGACAGGTATGGGATTGTCAGTTTTTAGTTTCATCTTTAGCGTCTTCTTTCTTAGAAGCCTCATCAAGACCTATAACCTTGTCCAGATACTTTTTCTTGATTTTTAGCGCCTTGTTAATAGCCATTGCTGATGCGATCAAGAGGAAAAAGCTCAACCAGACTAGGGCAGTAAATTTTGCTGGAAAGCTAGAACCTGCAAAGAAGAGAAAGATAGCCAGGGCAGATACAAAGATATACAGAACCTGCCAGAAGCCGTAGGATTTCACTTCCTTATAGTAGCGATCTTTTTCGTCTTCTGAGAGGACGGGTTTTATTTCCGGCTTTTCGCTTTCTTCTATAAGCAGATAATCTGTCGTCACCTGGAAAATCTTGCTCAGCTCTACAATTTTTTCCAGCTCTGGCAACGCTTGGCCAGACTCCCACTTGGAAATGCTCTGGCGAGAGACATTGATTTGTTCAGCCAGTTTCTCCTGTGACCAGCCTTTTTCTTTTCTTAGTTCAAATAATTTATCAGCAAGTTTCATGATCACAGCCTCCTTTTCTTTGCTAACTCTATCCTAACAGCTTTTCCTTATCTTGAGAATACAGCTTCCTGTACATTTTGTCAACCAATGGTTGCACTTCTGTTTGCAGTTTCCAGGCAGAAAATATGATATACTAGATAAGCAAAATGATACAAAAAGAAGGAAGATTATGTACGAATATTTTAAAGGAATCATTAGTAAAATAACAGCCAAGTACATTGTATTGGAAGTCAACTCTATCGGCTATATTCTTCATGTGGCTAACCCCTATGCTTACTCAGGGCATCTTCACCAGGAAGCCAAGGTTTATGTTCACCAGGTGGTGAGAGAAGATGCAGAGCTTCTTTACGGCTTTGCGACTGAGGAGGAGAAGCAACTCTTTCTCAGCTTGATTTCAGTCTCAGGTATTGGCCCAGTATCTGCCCTAGCTATCATTGCTGCAGATGATAATGCTGGCTTGGTACAAGCCATTGAGCAAAAAAACATCACCTACCTGACCAAGTTTCCTAAGATTGGCAAGAAGACGGCTCAGCAAATGGTGCTGGACTTGGAAGGTAAGGTGGTAATAGCTGGTGACGATCTTTCTGCCAAGGCTGCAGTGCAAGCTAGCAATGAAAACCAAGAACTGGAAGAAGCCATGGAAGCCATGCTGGCTCTGGGTTACAAGGCTGCTGAGCTCAAGAAAATCAAGAAATTCTTTGAAGGAACGACGGATACAGCTGAAAACTATATCAAGTCAGCTCTTAAGATGTTGGTGAAATAGGAGAAAGCGATGACCAAACGCTGTGGCTGGGTAAAAATGAACAACCCCTTGTATGTAGCCTATCACGATGAGGAGTGGGGCAAACCCCTCCATGATGATCAGAAATTATTTGAATTGCTCTGCATGGAGACCTATCAGGCGGGACTTTCTTGGGAGACCATTCTCAATAAACGTCAGGCTTTTCGGGAAGCTTTTCATTTCTATGATGCCCAGAAAATTGCTCAGATGACGGATGCAGATCTGGACGATTTGTTGGATAATCCCGGCATCATCCGTAACAAGATGAAAATTTATGCGACTAGGGCTAATGCTCAAGCTTTTTTGGCTGTTCAAAATCAATTTGGCTCTTTTAATGACTATATCTGGTCTTTTGTAGATTTCAAAACGATCGACAATCAAATTACGAACTACAAGGAAGCGCCCGCTAAAACAGAGCTATCAGAAACAATGTCTAAAGCGCTGAAAAAGCAGGGCTTTAAATTTGTCGGTCCAGTTTGTGTCTATTCATTCCTAGAAGCAGCTGGTCTTATCAATGACCACGAAAGTGATTGTGACTGGAAGTAGAACGATGAAAACAAGAAAATTTCAGCTCATTTTTATTTCTCTATATACAATTCTATTTATAGGCAGAGGGTTACAGTTTATTGGACAAAAATGGATGACTTATCTGGTTTACTTTCTTTTATTTACATTGGGAATCTTGGCTTATCGGGGGGAATTGCAGGAGCAGTTTTCTATGATTCTGCCTAAGAAGAAGGAATTCCTTAAAATAATCTCCTTGTATCTGGTTTTTATCTTTCTTTTGACAATTGCTTCGAACCTACTATCAGGATCTCTTAAACAGAGTCTAGGATTGCCCCTGCAGGGACATAATGATGCTCGGATTCAAGTTGCACTTTTAGAAAATCCTTATCTGTTCTTGCTTGTCGGTTGTTTTATTGGCCCAGTTGTGGAAGAACTTTTCTTTCGTCGCTTTTTCTTAGGGACTTTCTTGGCAAAATATTCAGATAGGCTCGGCCTTGTTTTGACTGTTTTTCTATTTGCTACTCTTCATATGCATAGCTTAGCTTTGTCAGAGTGGCTGACAGCCATTTCCTATATTGGAGGAGGATTCGTTATTTCTTTAATTTATCTGAAGAAAGACAAAAACATCTGGTATCCAATTACCCTCCATTGTTGTAACAACATTATTGCTTTTACTATTACCTTATTGACTATAAATAAATGAAAACCTAGAAGTTCAAGACTCTAGGTTTTTTGTTATTCTCTTTATCTCCTTACTCCCCTTTCTGCATCCAAATCTTTTCCTTGATAAAGATGCGCAGTTCATAGAAGAGCATAAAGAGGGTGGAAATGAGGAAGCCAGCCATAAAGATATGGTGCAAGTAAGCAAAGACACCAATATAAACCAAGATGGAAAAAAGGTAGAGGATGACTAAATAGTGCCATTTCTTGGCCTTGCTATCTTCGATGACCTTTTTCTCCAAGCGCTCATCCTCCTTGATGAGCATGTCCAGACTGATATCAAACTCCCGACTGATAGCAATGAGATTTCCGATATCAGGGATACCTTTTTCACTTTCCCAGCGGGCAATGGCAGAGCGGGAAACCTTGAGCCTTTCCGCCAAAGTCTCCTGAGTGAGTTGATTTTGTTGACGAATGTCTTTGAGAACTCGAGAAATTTTCATGATGATCTCCTTTCTTCAAATCAAACTATTTAGATGATTTCCTTTTTTTCATCTTCATTATAAAAATAATGAAACCATTTGCCAATAGCCTTTCCCTAACAATCCAGTTATTCTCCATAACAGATAACTTTTCAAAAAGTTTTCCACAATATGTTGACAAGTCTGTCAAGAAGGTTGACAAACTATTTAACTTCTTAAAATGAAAATCAACTTTTTTGCTTGTTTTTGTGATAAAATAAAGCCAATTCCGAATAGTAAGGTAGGAGGTTCTATGAAAGCAGAAATTATTGCTGTGGGCACAGAGATTCTGACGGGTCAGATTGTCAATACCAATGCCCAATTTTTATCTGAGAAACTGGCGAGTTTGGGGCTTGATGTCTATTTTCAGACAGCTGTGGGGGACAATGAAAGTCGTCTCCTCTCAATCCTAGAGATTGCAAAAGGACGCAGTAATCTGATTATTCTGACAGGAGGCTTGGGGCCAACAGAGGATGATTTGACCAAGCAGACCTTGGCTAAGTTTTTAGGTCGAGAGTTGAGTTTCGACCCTGATGCTGTGGAAAAGTTGGATCGTTTTTTTGCCAGCCGACCAGATTATGCTCGAACGCCCAATAATGAGCGTCAGGCCCAGCTGGTTGAAGGATCAACTCCTTTACCAAATGCGACTGGTTTAGCTGTTGGCGGTTTAGTAGAAGTTGATGGAGTGACTTATGTAGTCCTACCCGGTCCGCCTAGCGAGCTCAAACCCATGGTCAATAACGAGCTGGTTCCCCTCTTATCCACAGGCCAAAAGCTGTACTCACGAGTGTTACGCTTCTTTGGTATCGGCGAGAGTCAGCTAGTGACTATTTTGTCAGAGATGATTGATCAGCAAAGTGACCCCACCATTGCTCCTTATGCAAAGACAGGGGAGGTTACCCTACGACTGTCCACCAAGGCCTTGAGTCAGGCAGAAGCTGACACCAAGTTTGATGCTGTGGAAAAGGAAATTTTGTCACATAAGACTTTTGAAGACCAGTCTCTGTCAGAGATTTTCTATGGTTATGGGGATGACAATTCCTTGGCTCAGGTGGCCTTTGACTTGCTCAAGAGTCAAGGAAAGACGATTTCAGCAGCAGAGAGTCTGACAGCAGGTCTCTTCCAAGCAACCTTGGCCGATTTTGCTGGAGCTTCAGCTATTTTTTCAGGTGGCTTCGTCACCTACAGCATGGAAGAAAAGAGCCGGATGCTGGACATTCCGCTGGGAGACCTGGAGAAGCATGGCGTTGTTTCAGCTTTTACGGCTGGGAAAATGGCAGAGCAGGCTAGAAAGCTGACCGAAAGTGACTTAGCTGTTAGTCTGACAGGCGTGGCTGGACCAGATTCACTAGAAGACCATCCAGCTGGAACTGTTTTTATTGGCTTGGCTAATGCTACAGGAACGGAAACTATTAAGGTCAATATTGCTGGACGTAGCCGGCGAGATGTACGAAAAATCGCTGTTCTGCACGCCTTTAATCTAGTGCGGAAGACTTTATTAAATAGTTAATTTTTGGTATAATTAAAAGATAGCCAAAAGATATTTTTAGAAAAAATAGGAGAAATTAATGGCAAAGAAACAAAAGAATCTAGATGATATTACAAAAAAATTTGGAGACGAACGCCAAAAGGCTTTGGACAACGCCCTGAAGAACATTGAAAAGGACTTCGGTAAGGGAGCGATTATGCGCCTGGGCGAGCGAGCAGAACAAAAGGTTCAAGTCATGAGCTCAGGATCTTTGGCCTTGGATATCGCCCTTGGTGCTGGTGGTTATCCTAAGGGACGTATCATTGAAATCTACGGTCCAGAGTCTTCTGGTAAGACGACTGTTGCCCTTCATGCTGTTGCTCAAGCGCAAAAAGAGGGTGGTATTGCAGCCTTTATTGATGCAGAGCACGCTTTGGATCCATCTTACGCGGCTGCTCTAGGTGTAAATATTGATGAGCTGTTGCTATCTCAACCAGATTCTGGTGAGCAAGGATTAGAAATTGCAGGAAAATTGATTGACTCTGGGGCGGTTGATTTGGTTGTTATTGACTCGGTTGCAGCTCTTGTACCACGTGCGGAAATCGATGGCGATATTGGAGATAGCCACGTTGGTTTGCAGGCTCGGATGATGAGTCAGGCTATGCGTAAGCTGTCTGCTTCTATCAACAAAACAAAAACAATTGCTATCTTTATCAACCAACTTCGCGAAAAGGTTGGGGTTATGTTTGGAAATCCTGAAACAACACCAGGTGGCCGTGCCTTGAAATTCTATGCTTCTGTCCGTTTGGATGTCCGTGGAAATACTCAAATCAAGGGAACTGGTGATGCTAAGGATACAAACGTTGGTAAGGAAACCAAGATTAAGGTCGTGAAAAACAAGGTAGCTCCGCCATTTAAAGAAGCCTTCGTGGAAATCATGTATGGAGAAGGAATTTCTAAGACTGGTGAACTTATCAAGATTGCAACAGACTTAAATATCATCAAAAAAGCAGGTGCTTGGTATTCTTATAATGACGAGAAGATTGGTCAAGGTTCTGAAAATGCCAAGAAATATTTGGCTGATCACCCAGAAGTCTTTGACGAAATTGACCGTCAAGTCCGTGTCCGTTTTGGCTTGATCGAAGACGATCAAGAAGGAGAAGCAACTGCGACTGAAACTGCAGGGAAAATCACTGAAAACATTGAAGAAGTGACTCTTGAACTAGACGATGCTATAGAGATCGAGGAATAATTTTTCCAAAATAGGTCGCAAGACCGATGGTTTTTATGGTATAATAGACTACGATAGTAGTATCGGGTAGTGAAAGGAGTCCTTACATGATTACAATTTACACAGTTTCAAGTTGTACAAGCTGTAAGAAAGCAAAGACCTGGCTTAATGCCCATCAATTAACTTATAAAGAACAAAACCTCGGTAAAGAGGGAATCACAAAAGAAGAAATTTTAGATATTTTGACCAAAACTGAAAATGGCGTTGCAAGTATTGTCTCTTCTAAAAATCGCTATGCAAAAGGTCTTGGTGTTGATATTGAAGATTTAAGTGTGAGTGAAGTGATTGATATTATCATGGAAACCCCACGTATCTTGAAAAGCCCTATCTTGGTTGACGATAAACGCCTCCAAGTTGGCTATAAAGAAGATGACATTCGTGCCTTTCTTCCACGTTCTGTCCGTAACGTTGAAAATGCAGAGGCACGTTTGAGAGCAGCTCTATAAAATAGCCCATTATAAAGAAAAAGGAGTCTGAACAAGCCGATTTGCTAGTGATAGTGAATGGGCGGGTTTTCAGACCTTTTTTACTTTAGGGATCTAGCGTTGACAGGAGTTATGAGTGTGGTAAAATAGGCGTAGGAGGCTAAAAAATGAAAAAGATAGTGCTATTGTTGGTCCTTGTTTTGCTTACGCTGACGGCTTGCGGTCAGAAAAAATCACATACCGCTTCGTCCGCTTCAACTTCTGAAGATAAGTTGGATACAACCTTGCCGATTATTTCCAATGCGGAAAAGAACACAGTGGTAACAAAAACCTTGCTCTTTCCAAAAACTGAAGATGGCTCGCAGCAAAAGCAGGTAGTGACTTATAAAGACGATCAGTTTTTAAGTTTAAGTATAGAGCAGGTTAGTCCAAATGCGGATGATTTAAAGCAAGCGATAACGGAATATGGTGTAGAAGAAGCTCAAACAGTACTCAATAGATCCTTGGAAGCAGATGAACATTATCAACAAGTAAAGGATTTGCCGGGTTTCTCTATGTCCTTGCAGATTTTAAATGAAAATGAGCTCAAGCGTGTGACTAATCTGGATTTTCAAACCTTGGATGTAGATAAGGCTGCAGAAACGGAATATTTAAAAGCTTTTAAGCTAAAAGAACTGCTGAAGATGAATCCAGCTCAGTATGTTGAAAATCAACTTTTGAATGGCGCAAAAGAAGAATAGTAGAAGACCGTCATTTTTGCTTATTTTATGGGCTGATATTGATTTGTAACATTTGTGAAAAGATCTGAAATATGGTATAATAATAATATTCTAACGAAAGAGGGTGTAATTGTGGGATTTACAGATGAAACAGTACGTTTTAATCTCGACGATTCAAATAAAAAAGAGATTAGCGAAACGTTGACGGATGTTTATACATCGCTGAATGAAAAAGGCTACAATCCAATCAACCAAATCGTTGGGTATGTTCTCAGTGGGGATCCTGCGTATGTACCTCGTTATAACAATGCTCGCAATCAGATTCGCAAATATGAACGAGATGAAATTGTTGAAGAATTGGTTCGTTATTATTTGAAAGGGCAGGGCATCGATCTTTAATGAGAATTATGGGATTGGATGTGGGTTCTAAAACAGTGGGAGTAGCTATTAGTGACCCGCTTGGCTTTACAGCTCAGGGTTTGGAAATTATCCAGATTAATGAAGATCAGGAAGAGTTTGGTTTTGAGCGCCTTGGTGAGCTTGTTGCTGAATACAAGGTTGATAAGTTTGTCATCGGTCTTCCTAAAAATATGAATAATACTAGCGGTCCCCGTGTAGAGGCCAGTCAGGCCTACGGAGCTAAAGTAACAGAGTTGTTTGGCTTGCCGGTTGAGTATCAAGATGAGCGCTTAACAACAGTGGCAGCTGAGCGAATGCTGATTGAGCAAGCAGATGTTAGCCGGAACAAACGCAAGAAAGTGATTGATAAATTAGCGGCCCAGCTGATTTTGCAGAATTATTTAGATAGAAATTATTAGAAAGATTGAGGGATGATAAATATGGCACATGATCATAACCATGACCACGAACATGAAGAGCGCGAATTGATTACTTTGGTGGATGAGCAAGGGAACGAAACCTTGTTTGAAATTCTCTTGACCATTGACGGTATGGAAGAATTTGGAAAGAATTATGTACTTCTTGTACCAGCTAATGCTGAAGAAGATGAAAATGGTGAAGTTGAAATTCAAGCATACTCATTCACAGAGAATGAAGATGGAACTGAAGGCGACCTTCAGCCTATTCCAGAAGACGCTGAAGAAGAATGGAATATGATTGAAGAAGTTTTTAACAGCTTCATGGAAGAGTAAGTGTATTTCTGCCTTTGTTAACTAAAAAAAGCAAGGCAAATCTAGAGACTGCCTCAGTTTGCTCAATGAGCAAGACTGGTTTAGATGTCCTGGATAGATTAATTTCGTTCTGGTTAAAAGGAACGAATACCTAAATTTGTTAAACAGATAGTTTATTGTTAACTCGGAGTCTCAAACGTAAGCTATATGATTAATTGAAAAAAGAGAGCTGGTTGATCATTCACTCGGCTCTCTTTTTAATAGGAGTAAAGATGGAGAAGATAGAAAACTGGCTGGACAGCCGAATTGGGCTAAATTTTCGGACTGGACTTGGGAGAATGGAGCAGGCAATCCGTTTGCTTGGTCATCCAGAAAAAGCCTACCCAACCATTCATGTAACTGGAACGAATGGTAAAGGATCGACAGTAGCCTTTTTGCAAAACTTATTTGACCAACATCAAAAGAAAGTTGGGACTTTTACCTCGCCTCATATGGAAACTGTTCATGATCGGATTTGCTTAAATGGGAAGCCGATTTCGGAAAGTGATTTCTCTAGGTTGGGTGAGCAAGTGCGCAAGATGGAGCAAAACGCACTGTTGCCCCAGGATCAACTTTCTTATTTTGAAATCCTCAGTTTAATAGCCTTTTTGTATTTTGCAGAGCAAGAGGTGGATGTAGCCTTGATTGAGGTGGGAATAGGTGGTTTGTTAGATACAACGAATGTCATCACAGGGAGTATCTCAGTCATTACATCGATTGGCCTTGATCATCAGGAGACCTTGGGAACGACACTTGAGGAGATTGCAGAACAAAAAGCGGGGATTTTTAAAGTAGGTAGTCCTGCTGTTATCGGACCTCTGCCAGAAGTTGCAAGACAAGTTTGTCGAGAGCGGGCAAAGGAGTTGAATATCGACTTATATGAGTATGGCCAAGATTTTTCTCTCAAGAACAAGGAGCTTCGGGCTCGTGATTTCTCCTGGCTAGATGTAGAATTAGGCTTGTCAGGGACCTACCAAGAAGAAAATGCGGCCGTAGCTGTGGAAGCTTTTCTTTTATTTATGGAGCGCCAGTCATGGAATCTAGATCTGAGTTCGGTAAAAAAAGCTTTAGTCCAAACTAGCTGGGCGGGCCGCTTGGAAAGAGTCTGCGATGGCATTTATTTAGATGGAGCCCATAATCTACCTGCAGTTGAGCGCTTGGTCGAGTTTATTAAGCAAGAAAAGGACAAAGAGATTCTGATCTTGTTTGGGGCTTTAAAACGAAAAGATTATTCGGAAATGCTTCATTATTTGCAAGAGGAACTACCTCAGGCAAGCTTGTCGCTGACTAGTTTTTCATATGGCGAAACGATAGGCGAGCAAGAAGCAGGACAGCTCCCTTTTATCAGGGATTACCAAGCTTTTCTAAAAGACTACCAGCAGGATGATAATTCTCATCGTTTATTGTTTGTAACTGGGTCTCTCTATTTCATTGCGGAGGTACGTCAATTTTTAAAAGGAGAGATAGATTGACGGCTGGAAAAGGTCTTTGTTATAATGAGGATGGAACTAGCAAAAAGTAGGTAAAACATACTTCTGTGCCAGCTCTAAAACCCCCTATGATTAAAGGAGGAAGGATTATGACTTTTTCAAAAAAAGCGACGATTTTATCCCTAACAGCTATAGTAGCTCTTGCTTTGGCAGCTTGTAGCAATGGCAATAGTCAAACTCAGCCATCTCAAGCCAGTCAAGCTTCAAACTCTTCGGCATCTTCAAGTTCGACGTCAACTTCAACTTCTGCTTCAAGTTCAAGTAGTGCAACGACTTCGACCTCTTCTTCGTCAGCAACAACCGCTGCAAGTACAGAATTGGACGGAACCTATACAGCTACGCATGAAGGTGATCAATTGACCTTAACGATTTCATCGGGTAAAGGAACCTTGACTACCTTGGAGCGCGATGGCGAGAAAGAAATCGAACAAGTTGAAATTGATAGCACGAATCAGCGAATGATTATTGGCGACGATGTTCATCGCTACTATATCAATGGCAATCAACTGACTGTGGAAGATATTGATCAAGAGCAGGATCAAGATGACACAATTATCTTCACTAAACAATAAGGCTTCAAAAGGCGGTGGGACAGAACTAAATTTTTAAAAATTTAGTTCGTCGTCCCAGCCCCGCGAGGATGATTAGGAGCTTTTTGGAGTCTAAAAGACGAACAAAAAGTCCAATCAGCTACTGCGCCAAAAGTTTTTTACCAAAACAAAGCGAGACTGAAAGACTTTTGTCTCAGCCTCTTGTTTTTTTATATTTATACAGAAGACCAGTCTGTTTTTGCTTGATTTATTGAGAAGGCCCCGCTATACTTAAATATAAGAAAATTGAGGAGTGGGTGTGTGAGAAAGTTTCGCTTATTGATGTCAAAATATGGTTTCAGCATCATTGTCATGCTATTGGAACTCTTCTTTGTGTTTTGGCTTTTCTTTTATTTAGGTGAAATTAATAAGGATTTATGGATTCTTGTAGTCACCTTATTAACAGTTGGTACGATTTTTTCGATTGTCAATCGTTCTATGACACCTGAAAGCAAAGTAACCTGGCTTTTGGTTACTTTTATCCCAGTTGTAGGGCCTCTGATTTATCTCATGTTTGGAGAACGCAGGCTGTCTCGGAAAGAAATGAAGCAGTTGCGCAGCATGGACTCCATGAAGTTTCGTGAGGACAATAGTTATGAGCTGAGATTGGACCTGAAAAAGAAAAATAAATCAGCTTTTGGGATAGTTAAGTCCTTGCTTAGTATGGACCATAATGCGGATGTTTACGACGGAACGTCTTCTCAGTATTTTGCTTTGGGAGAAGAGATGTATGCTGCTATTTTAGAAGATTTAAAAGCAGCAGAAAAATTCATCTTTCTGGAATACTATATTATCGAAGAAGGCAAGATGTGGAATAGTATTCTGGAGATTCTGAAGGAAAAGGCTGCTCAAGGAGTAGAAATCAAGCTCCTATATGATGACATTGGCTGTATGGCGACTTTACCAGGAGATTATACGGAAACTTTGCGTTCCTTTGGGATTGATGCACATAAGTTCAATAAGGTGATTCCGCGTATGACGGTGGCCTACAACAACCGAGATCATCGTAAAATTCTTGTGATTGATGGTCAGATTGGCTACACGGGTGGTATCAATATGGCTGACGAATATATTAATCATATTGTCCGCTTCGGCCATTGGAAAGATGGTGGGATTCGCTTAGATGGTCGGGCCGTTAAGGCGTTGACCAGACTTTTTCTAATGAATTGGTACATCAACCGAGGTGAAATTACGGATTTTGATAAGTATCATTTAGAAAACAAAGCAGTAGAAGGCGAGGGGCTCTATATTCCATATGGGAGCGGACCTAAGCCCATGTACCGAACACAGGTCGGGAAAAATGTTTACCAGAATATTATCAGTCAGGCAACGGACTATGTCTATATCACCAGTCCTTATTTGATTATCGACTATGATTTAACCGAAAATATAAAAAACGCTGCCATGCGGGGAGTGGATGTTCGGATTGTCACGCCTTATATTACAGATAAGAAGCTTATTCAACCGATTACCCGAGGATCTTATCGTGAGCTTTTAGAGGCCGGTGTGCGTATTTACGAATACACACCAGGCTTTGTCCACAGTAAAAATGTGATTGCAGACGATGAACTAGCAGTAGTAGGCACCATAAACTTTGATTATCGTAGCTTGGTCCATCACTATGAGAATGCTGTGCTTTTATATAAAGTACCTGCTTTAGCAGACATAAAAGCCGATTTTGAAAGTATCTTTGAGGTGTCAACAGAGGTTCATGACGGAGTCTTTAAATCTACTTGGTACCAAAATCTTCTGAAAGAGATCGTTCAGCTTTTTGCGCCAATGCTTTGATCATGATAAACCTAATGAGAAGGATTTGTTTTACTCTATTGAGGGTACAAATTTCCTTCTCATTTTTTTACGAATAAAAAGTAAAAGGAATTTTTTATGAAATTAGAGTTTGTTCAAAGAAAGTCAGAAAGGCCGCTTTCAAAAATCTACCTAAGATTTCGGGAATTAGAAACCTTGGCAAAGTCTAAAGCGACCAAAGACAAGCAGGCCTTAAAGCTAGAAGTAGATTCTGCCAAGTAGGCCAATCTTTTGAGAGGTGTGTAAAAGGAAAACTGACAGACAGAAGACTTTTTGATATACTAGTAAAGACTATATCGAGGAGAGTTATTATGTTTGATGAATTCGACAATCAAGAGGCAGAAGTGCAGCTTGAAACGAAAATAGAAGAAAAGAAAGAACAAGAAATCCAGCCAGAAGAAGCGAAAGCGGGAACGCAACTTCAAGAAGAGAGCTTGAAGCCTGCGAGTGCTCCTTTTGGACAATTGTTGCTCTGGAGTTTCATAGCTAGCTTCTTCAGCGTGGCCAATCCCTTATTTGCCTCGTTGGCGACAAATCTACAGACGCAAAATCTGTATGCAGGCTGGGCAATGACCCAGGGTCAAGTAGCTTACGGTCAATTTTATGGCACGAGTGGCATGTTGTATTATGTGATGGCATGGATGGGAAACCTCTTTATGGGAAGTCTTCTTTTTGCTGTCCTGCAATTTTTAGCACTCTTTATAGCTGGAATTTTCCTTTTTCAGTTTATCTATCAAATGACTGGAAAAAAGGTTCTGGCGCAGCAACTACTTCCACTTTTTTATCTCTTGGTCATAACTCTTGGTTTTGGTGGCCTATATGCAAGTATTTTTGTTCTTCCTTTTATCATGTGGAGTCTAAATTTCTTAGCTCGCTATGTCAATGATCAAGTAGGAGATAATGGTTTTATCTTGCTGGGAGCTATTGGAGCCTTGGCTTTCATGGTGGATCCGTTCACTAGTATTGTGTTCTATGGTTTGGTGTTTCTTGTTTGGACCATTTTTCACATTGCCCGTAAACGTTTGGCACGAGGATTTTATCAGTTTTTAGCTAGTTTACTTGGCTTTTCACTGATCTTTTATCCGCTGGGATACTACACTGTTTGGAAGGGAACTTTTGGTGTAGCTATTAGCCAAGTGACGCATACCTTTGAAAGTTTGAGCTTACAAGTATCTAATCTTCCTGCTTTACTCATAATGAGCGGACTGTTCATAGGTCTTGGTTTCCTAACAGCCTTGATTATGGGATTGGTGTCTTCAGTAGATAAAAATGCAAAACCTTTCCGATATTTGGGGGTTTTAGGAATTTTAACTCTGTTCTTAGTAAATATCTTTCTACCAAGTCAGGGGAATTTCCAGTTGTTGCCGATGATTCCTTTTGTGGTAATTCTCTTGGCGATTTGGTTTAACAAGAATTTTTCAGAAGGACGTCATACGAGAAAAAGACGGACTCCTTCTATTTGGAAAAATTATTTTGTTGGAAATTTATTTTTACCTGTATTAGCGATGGCCTTTTTAGTCGCATCACCGGTTGTTCAAGACTATCTATTAGCTGGTGAAGAAGAGGCAGAACGTGCTGTGGTTAGCAAGTATATCCGTGAGGAGTCAGCTAAGGACGATAAAATCTATGCTTGGGACAGCACAGCCAGTCTCTACCAATCAACCGGCCGTTTGTCTGCAGCAACCATCTTAAGTCCTAAATTATACTTAGATACCGAAGAGAATAAGATTTTATTGGGAAATCAGTTAGATGCGAATCTACCACGCTATATTGTGGTCAACAAAAAAGTCCCTCTACTAGGGAAAGTCAAAAAAATAATATCTTCAAATTATAAGAAAATTGGTCTAGATACTAGCCAATTCAAGCTTTACGAGCTTAAATAATTCAATCAATATGTTGTGCCTAAAATAAAAAAATAAAATTTTGGCACAAGATATTGATTTTTTATTTTATAGTGTTATAATGAGTCATGTACGATTGGAGGATAGGAAATGATTACTTTAAGAGAAGAAACAGTGACCTGTATTCCTAATATTTATGTAGTTAAACGCGATGGCCGACGCGTGAATTTTGACGTTGACAAGATTTATAAAGCTTTGGTCAAAGCGGCCTGTGAAGTGACGCCCATGTCTCCTTTGCTTGAAGCCAAGCTTGAAGGAATTACGGAGAAGATTGTTGCTGAAATCACTCATCGTTTTTCTCAGGATGTGAAGATTTATGAAATCCAAAACATTGTTGAGCATGAGCTTTTGAATGCCAATGAATATGCCATTGCCAAGGCCTATATCTCGTATCGAACCCAGCGTGACTTTGATCGTTCTCAGGCAACCGATATTAATTTTACAATTGACAAATTGCTCAATAAGGACCAAACAGTGGTCAACGAAAATGCCAATAAAGACAGTGATGTTTTTAACACTCAACGGGATTTGACTGCGGGAATTGTCGGCAAGTCCATTGGTCTTAAGATGCTACCTCCTCACGTAGCCAATGCCCATCAAAAGGGCGATATCCACTACCATGATTTGGATTATAGCCCTTATACACCAATGACCAACTGCTGCTTGATTGATTTTAAGGGCATGCTGAAAAATGGCTTCAAGATTGGAAATGCAGAAGTAGAGAGTCCTAAGTCTATTCAGACTGCGACAGCTCAAATCTCGCAGATTATTGCCAATGTGGCTTCTAGTCAGTATGGAGGCTGTTCAGCTGACCGAATTGATGAGGTCTTGGCTCCGTATGCAGAACTCAATTACGAGAAGCATTTAAGAGATGCCAAAGATTGGGTGCTAGCTGATAAAAGAGCTGATTACGCTTGGGAAAAAACTAAAAAAGATATCTATGATGCTATGCAGTCCTTAGAGTATGAGATTAACACGCTCTTTACCTCTAATGGACAAACCCCCTTCACTTCTTTAGGATTTGGTTTGGGAACCAATCGCTTTGAACGGGAAATTCAAAAATCAATTCTCAACATCCGTATCAAGGGCTTGGGAAGTGAACATCGGACAGCTATCTTTCCTAAGCTGATTTTCACTCTTAAGCGTGGCCTTAATTTAGAGCCAGGAAGTCCTAACTACGATATCAAACAGCTAGCGCTGGAATGTGCGACGAAACGGATGTATCCGGATGTCCTATCTTATGATAAAATCATTGATTTGACTGGCTCTTTCAAGGTACCGATGGGTTGCCGTTCCTTCCTCCAAGGTTGGAAGGATGAGAATGGCGAAGAAGTCAATTCCGGCCGTATGAATCTGGGAGTTGTGACTGTCAATCTACCTCGGATTGCACTGGAAGCTGAAGGAGATAAGGATAAATTCTGGTCCTTATTTGCTGAGCGAATGGCTATTGCTAAGGATGCTTTGGTCTATCGGGTAGAGCGGACCAAGGAAGCAACACCTGCTAATGCTCCAATCTTGTATCAATACGGTGCTTTTGGGAAACGCTTGGGCAAATATGATCAAGTCGACCAGCTCTTTACTCACCGCAGAGCAACAGTTTCACTTGGTTATATCGGTCTTTACGAAGTTGCAACTGCCTTTTATGGTGGAGAATGGGAAGACAACCCAGAAGCTAAAGAATTTACGGTGGCTATCGTCAAAGAGATGAAGCGTTTGGTTGGTGAATGGTCAGACGAATATGACTATCATTTCTCTGTTTATTCGACTCCATCTGAAAGCTTGACTGATCGTTTCTGCCGGTTGGATACTGAGAAATTTGGCCTTGTTCCAGATATTACAGACAAGGAATACTATACTAACTCTTTCCACTACGATGTGCGTAAAAATCCAACACCTTTTGAAAAATTGGACTTTGAGAAAATTTATCCAGAGGTGGGGGCCTCAGGTGGCTTTATCCACTACTGCGAATATCCTGTCTTGCAACAAAATCCAAAAGCTTTGGAAGCTGTCTGGGACTATGCTTATGACCGGGTTGGTTACTTAGGGACAAATACGCCAATTGACCGCTGTTACAAGTGCGACTTTGAGGGAGACTTCACACCAACTGAGCGTGGTTTCACCTGTCCAAACTGTGGCAACAGCGATCCCAAGACAGTTGACGTGGTCAAGCGGACCTGTGGTTATCTAGGAAATCCGCAAGCTCGTCCGATGGTTAACGGTCGTCACAAGGAGATTTCTGCTCGGGTCAAGCATATGAATGGCTCAACAATTAAATTTTCAGGAAACGAGATCTGATTAAAACTAAATAAGAAGCGGGAGTGATACAGAACATCCGTGTGATGTATCGCTCTTTTTCATTAATCATTAGGAGAAAAAATGGGAAAATATCAATTAGACGATAAAGGTAAGGCTCAAGTGCGACGTTTTCATGAAAAACATTCTACAGGAGCTAGCAACAAAAAGGCGCGAGTGACTAGCCTGCGGGAGCAATTTCTGGCAAAGGCTAGCAAGAAGAAGTAAGTATGGTAGAAAAATGGATGTAGAATTAAGGAAACCAAGACTAGAGGATAAGACCACTATTTTGGAAATGTTAGAAGATTTTGAAGCGACTGGTGGCCAGCATGACGGCTTCTTTGGCGGAACTGATTTTGTCTACGAGGATTGGCTGGAAACCATTCAGCTGGCTGAAGTCGGACTGGGTTTGCCAGAAGGTTTTGTGCCTTACGTTCAGCTTGTGACTTTTGCTGCGGATGGTCAGGCTGTGGGCTTTCTCAATTTGCGTTTGCTAATCAATGACCATCTGCTCCAAGAAGGTGGGCACATTGGTTACAGTATTCGTCCGTCTGCGCGTGGCAAAGGACTGGCAAAAGAGCAACTGAGACAAGGCTTGCAAGTAGCCAAAAGTAAAAATATAAAACGGGCTCTAGTGACCTGCGATAGGGATAATGCTGCCAGCCGAGGAGTGATTCTTGCTAACGGTGGAGTATTAGAGGATATTCGAGGTGGGAAAGAGCGTTATTGGATTGATATAGATTGAGGAAAGCCTATGAAGTTACGACGACCAACTTTGGAAGATAAAGACGCTATTTTGGAGATGATTGCGGAGTTCGATGTAGCAAAATCCTATATGCACGGTGGCATGGGCTCCACTTGGAAGCGGGCTAAGAATTATGAGGATTGGTTACAAATGGTGAGACAGCAGGAGGATGCTGGAAATCTGCCAGAAGGATGGGTACCAGCAATTCAGTTTATCTCGGTTGACGAGGAAAATCGCCCACTGGGCTTCCTAGCATTGCGTCTCTTGTTAAATGAAAAACTCTTTGTTGAGGGTGGGCATATTGGCTATTCAATTCGACCGGGGGAACGAGGCAGGGGCTATGGACAGGAGCAACTGTATTTGGGTCTTATAGAGGCGAAGAGAGCTGGTTTGGACTTTGCTCTGATTACCTGCGATGAAGAAAACGAAGCTAGCCGGCGAACGATTCTTGCTAATGGTGGCGTCTATGACAATACCATTCAAGGAAGCGAGCGCTACTGGATAGAGCTAGATGGAGAAGTGACATGAACAATCCCAAACCCCAAGAATGGAAAAGCGAGGAGCTGAGTAAGGGCCGCATCATTGACTATAAGGCTTTTAACTTTGTGGATGGTGAAGGCGTCCGCAACTCCCTCTATGTCAGTGGCTGTATGTTTCACTGCGAGGGTTGCTATAATGTAGCAACCTGGTCCTTCAACGCTGGTATTCCCTATACCCAAGAGTTGGAGGAGCAGATCATGAAGGACTTGGCGGAACCCTATGTGCAGGGGCTGACCCTTCTAGGCGGCGAACCTTTTCTCAATACAGGTATTCTCCTACCCTTGGTCAAGCGGATTCGGAGAGAGCTTCCGGACAAGGATATCTGGTCTTGGACGGGCTACACCTGGGAGGAGATGATGCTGGAAACGGAGGATAAGCTGGAGCTGCTGAGCCTGATTGATATTCTAGTGGACGGCCGTTTTGACCTTACCAAGAAGAATCTCATGTTACAGTTTCGTGGATCTTCCAATCAGCGCATTATAGATGTGCAGAAGTCCCTTCAGTCCGGACAAGTAGTCATCTGGGACAAGCTGAATGATGGGAAAGAAAGTTTTGAACAAGTTGATCGGGATGGCCTCATCTGATTACGGTCAACTAGATCAAAGATGCCCTATG
>NZ_KQ969109.1:61181-75751 GCF_001578795.1 Streptococcus gordonii | reverse complement strand
TTGAGAGGCTAGGACTTTTGTCCCAGCCTCTTTTTGTAAACAAACTCTTGTGACCTCTATAAAATACTCTATATTTATGCATTTTGATTTGTTTATGACGTATTTGCTTTCTCTTTCTTAAGTTAATAAAAGATGAGGAGAAAATGGTTTGGCTCTTTATTATGATTTCTTAAAAATTTCTTAAAAATAAGGCAGAATCTAAATATTTTTGTGATATAATAGGATGGAGTAATTATGTATAGGAAGTATTTTTAGTATGTCTCGTAGAAAAAGCAATGGAACTACTGCTAAATCAAGACGTTTTAAAAGCTTAAATGTTAGTTTATTCATCATTTATGTTTTATTAATCTCTGTCTTGATAGTTTATATATTCAGGTATAATATTTTAGCTTTTCGTTATTTGAATATTATTTCAACCTTTGTAATGATACTAGTAGCAGTTCTAGCTGCTCTTTTCATTTGGTTTAATAAGGCTCGGATTTTTACAACAGTATTATTGGTTCTGTCCTTGCTGATTGGGTCAGGAACCATGTACGCTGTCAAGGAAATGGTGGACCTGTCTACTGGTTTGAATTCTACTTCTAACTATTCTGAGTATGAAATGAGCGTTGTAGTAGCAGCAGACAGCGACATTAAAGATATAAAAAAGGTAACCAATGTTTTAGCTCCAACCAATAATGATGGTGAAAACATTGCGGCTTTAACAGATGAACTGGCTAAGACCAAGAAAGTCCAGTTGACAGTGGACTCAGCGAGCTCTTATCTGGCAGCTTATAAGTCCTTGCTTGCTGGAGAGACAAAAGCTATTGTTGTCAATAGTGTATTTGAGGATACCCTACGAAGTGAAGATCCTGACTATGCTTCCAAAGTTAAAAAGTTGTATTCTTACAAATTAACGAAAAAGGTTGAGACTGCAGCTAAGAAGCATGATGTTAACGCAGATGTCTTTAATATCTATGTCAGCGGGATTGATACCTATGGTGGCATCTCATCTGTCTCTCGTTCGGATGTGAACATCATTATGACAGTTAACCGTAAGACCAAGCGTGTGCTTTTGACAACCACACCGCGTGATGCCTATGTGCCTATTGCGGATGGTGGTGCAGATCAGCCTGATAAACTGACCCATGCGGGTATTTATGGTATAGATGCTTCGGTTCATACTCTAGAGAAACTTTATGGTATCGATATTCAGTATTATGTACGTTTGAATTTCACTTCCTTCCTCAAGTTGATTGACCTTTTGGGTGGTGTTGATGTGTATAACGATCAAGAATTCACAAGTCTTCATGGGAATTACCATTTCAAGGTAGGAAATGTTCATCTCAATTCTGATCAAGCTCTGGGCTTTGTCAGGGAACGGTATTCATTAACGGGTGGTGATAACGATCGCGGTAAGAACCAGGAAAAAGTCATCACTGCTGTCATTAAAAAGCTGACCTCAACGGATGCTCTGAAGAATTACAATAGTATTATTTCAGGCTTACAAGATTCTGTTCAGACAAATATGAGCTTAGAAACCATGATGAATCTTGTGAATACCCAGTTGGAAACAGGTGGGAACTATACAGTTACGTCACAAGCTTTGACTGGAAATGGAAAAACTGGTCTGCCTTCATATGCTATGCCAGAAGCTGCCCTTTATATGCTGGAAGTTGATCCGGCAAGCCTGGATCAAATGAAGTCTGCAATTCAGACCGTTATGGAAGGGAAGTAAGCCATGATTGATATTCATTCACATATCGTTTTTGATGTTGATGATGGACCAAAAACAATAGAGGATAGCAGGGCCTTGCTGGAAGAAAGTTACCGCCAAGGGGTGCGAACGATCATTTCAACTTCTCATCGTCGGAAAGGGATGTTTGAGACTCCAGAAGCAAAAATTGAAGAAAACTTCAAACAAGTCCAGGAACTGGCTAAAGAAATTGCGGATGATTTGACTATTCTTTACGGGGCTGAAATATATTATACAAGTGAAATTTTGGATAAGCTGGAGCAAGGAAAGATTCCTCGCTTGGCAGATAGTCAGTATGCTTTAATTGAATTCAGTATGATCACGCCTTACAAGGAAATTCATACAGCTCTGAGCAATGTTTTGCGCTTGGGTGTTACACCTGTTGTGGCTCATATTGAGCGCTATCATTGCTTGGAAAATGATGAAAAGAAGGTGCGCGACTTGATCAATATGGGCTGCTACACCCAGATTAATAGTTCGAGTGTTTTAAAACCAAAGCTGTTTGGAGACACTTATAAATTCATGAAAAAAAGGGCCCAGTTCTTTCTGGAGAAAGATCTGGTTCATTTCGTGGCCAGTGACATGCACAATTTAGATCCACGACCGCCTTATATGCAAGAGGCCTACCAAATCATCTCCAAAAAGTATGGGGAATCTCATGCAGAGCAGTTGTTTAGAAAAAATCAAGAATTATTGCTAAGAAGTGAATACATATAGGCTTCGCTCTTAGTATAGAGGAAAAGGAATATGAATAAAGAAAATCAACTAGTCGAAATTGACGTACTGTCTTTGATCAAGACGGTATGGAAAAGAAAGTTTATCATTCTGTTGATAGCGTTAGTGGCAGCTGTCTTAGCTTTGGGTTATAGTCTTTTTATTGCTAAGCCCTCTTATCAAAGTACGACACGGATTTACGTTGTCAACCGTCAGCAGACAGATAATAACACTCTGACCAACCAAGACCTACAAGCAGGATCTTACTTGGTTAAGGACTATAAGGAAATTATTTTATCGCAGGATGTATTGTCTACGGTTATTTCAGAATTAAAATTACCTGGGACAACAGCTGAATTAAGCAAGTCTGTAAGTGTTTCGGTGCCTACAGATACGCGGATTGTGTCCATTACTGTCAAAAATAGTGATCCTAACCAAGCTAGCCGAATCGCCAACACCTTACGCGAAGTGGCAGCTGAAAAAATCATTGCTGTTACCAAAGTTTCAGATGTAACAACCTTAGAAGAGGCAGAAGTTCCAAAATTACCATCTTCTCCGAATATTCGCCGGAATGTCATCCTAGGCTTCTTGGCAGGAGCCATGGTGATGATTGTTATTGTCTTGATTGTAGAGATTTTAGATGATCGAGTGAAAAAGCCAGAAGACATCGAAGATGTGATGGGAGCTACACTACTAGGTGTTATTCCAAACCTAAAGAAATTGTAAGAAAGGGACCTCATGGCAACGTTAGAAATTATTAAAAATAAATTGGCGGAGATGCATCAGGCAGAAGAATACTTTAATGCATTGAGTACAAATATCCAGTTGAGTGGTTCTGATATTAAGGTTGTAGCGGTTTCTTCTGTTCAGCCAAATGAAGGAAAGTCAACTATTTCCATCAACTTAAGCTTGGCCTTCGCGCGGGCAGGCTATCGAACACTCTTGATTGATGCTGATATTCGAAACTCCGTTATGACAGGGGTTTTCAAGAGCCAAAGAAAAGTAGAAGGTTTGACAGAGGTCTTGTCTGGTAACGCTGATATTAGCCGAGCTTTGGCGGACACTGATTATCCAAACCTAGATGTTTTCTTGTCAGGACAGGTATCTCCAAACCCAACAGGGCTCTTACAAGGGAAAAATTTTGAAGTCATCATGGGTGTATTGAGAGAACATTATGATTATATTGTTGTCGATACACCACCAATCGGGATGGTTATTGATGCAGCGATTATTGCTCAGCGTTGTGACGGTAGCTTCTTAGTATCAGCTTCGGGAGCAGTTAGTCGCAAAGCTGTACAAAAAGCTAAAGAGCAGTTGGAACAAACAGGAACTCCGTTTTTAGGAGTTGTATTAAACAAATATGACGTATCAGGAGATCGTTATGGAGTTTATGGCGCTTATGGGAATTATGGTGCTTACGGGAAAAAACATTAAAAATTAACTGGGGATATTATGGAAATAACTAGGGCACAAAAACGCTTAATATTGATGATCGTGGATACTATTATCATTTATATGAGTGGTTATATTGCTTACTTTTTCTTATCTGAATATATTCAAACAAGAGAATTAAACATAATACAAAATCAGACTTATGTGACAGTGCTATATTTGCTGGTTGGTCGAGGAATTACGGGAGCTTTTTCTATTCTAAATCGATATACAGACTATAAAAATCTTAGCAAAGTTGCCTTGACTTTAGCTGGGGCTTATATAACGGTCTCAGTGATAGAAACTGTCTTTTCTTTGGGTGTTAGCTACCGTTTTATGATACTGGGCTGTATGTTCTCGATTTTATTCTCTACATCTGTTCGACTAGCGTGGAGGATATGGTATGGTTATAAAACGGGAGTAAGGTATGAAGAAGTTGCTAGCGAAATGTTATTGCGGACCTTAGTCGTGGGAGCAGGAGCTGGTGGAAGCTTGTTTATAACAACAGCTTTAAAGGATTCGCCTGATATTAAGATTGTTGCGGTGGTTGATCGAGATGTTAGCAAACATGGTTCTTTTTTACATGGAATAAAGGTTGTAGGATCAGATAGTCAGATTCCAGAGATTGTTGCAAACTACGAGATTAGTCAAATTGTAATTGCTATTCCATCCTTAGAACCAGAAGAGTATGAACGTATTTTGACTCTTTGCAAAGCGACGAATGCTACTGTTAAAGCCATGCCAAAATACGAAGAAGTGGTTACAGGAAAAGTTAGGGTTAGTAAGCTCAGAGAGATTGATATATCTGATTTATTGGGTCGAAAAGAGGTTGTGCTTGATCAGACAAGTCTGAAGTCAAATATCGAAGGCAAGACAGTACTTGTAACAGGGGCAGGAGGCTCAATTGGGTCTGAACTTTGCCGCCAAATTTCTCGGTTTAACCCGGATAGACTCCTGCTTTTAGGGCATGGGGAGAATTCTATCTATTTGATTCACAAAGAGCTTTACAATCAATATGGGTCTAAATTTGAAATTATTCCAGTTATTGCTGACATTCAGGACCGTGAACGTATTTTCCAAATTATGGAAAACTATCGTCCAGACAGAGTCTATCATGCAGCAGCTCATAAGCATGTCCCTTTGATGGAATATAATCCAAAAGAAGCAGTTAAAAATAATATATATGGCACTCGTAATGTAGCCGAGGCCGCTAAAGCTACGGGCGTTACCAAATTTGTAATGATTTCAACAGATAAGGCTGTGAATCCACCAAATGTGATGGGGGCAACTAAGCGTATAGCTGAGATGGTTGTAACTAGCCTCAATGAAGAAGGGAAAACAATGTTTGCCGCAGTTCGCTTTGGGAATGTTCTAGGTAGTCGTGGAAGTGTTGTTCCTTTGTTTAAAGAACAGATTGCAAAAGGGGGACCTGTAACTGTTACTGACTTTCGTATGACTCGTTACTTTATGACTATTCCAGAAGCTAGTCGATTGGTCATCCAAGCTGGGGCCTTAATGCATGGAGGCGAAGTTTTTGTACTGGACATGGGAGAGCCAGTTAAAATTTTGGATTTAGCCAAAAAGATGATTTCGTTAAGTGGCCATTCAGAGGCAGGTATTAATATTGTTGAAACCGGAATTAGACCTGGTGAAAAATTATATGAGGAACTGCTTTCTACTCAAGAAAGAGTCGATGAACAGGTTTATGAAAAGATTTTTGTAGGAAATGTACATGCTCCAGCCAAGAAGGAAGTTGATGATTTCATTGATACTTTATTAGAGCTGAATGAGACTGAGTTGAAGCAAAGATTAATTGACTTTGCTCAACAATAGAAATGGGGAAAAAATGTACAAATTTATAAAGAGAAGTTTAGATATTTTCTTATCGTTAGTGGGGATGGTTAGTTTATCTCCGTTCATTCTCATACTAATTATTGTTATAAAGTTAGATTCCAAAGGTCCGGTATTATTTAAACAAAACGTATTGGTATCCACAAAAAAACATTTCAAATTTTAAAGTTCCGGACTATGCGAATTGATACACCTAAGGATACCCCAACCCATCTGCTGGAAAATCCTGAGCAATGGATTACAAAGGTTGGGAAATTTCTTAGGAAGACGTCTCTGGATGAGTTGCCTCAGATTTGGAATATTTTTGTCGGTGACATGAGTATCATAGGTCCAAGACCGGCTCTTTGGAATCAGTATGATTTGATTGCAGAGCGAGACCGCTATGGAGCAAATGATGTTTTGCCAGGTCTGACAGGATGGGCTCAGATTCACGGGCGGGATGAGTTGCCTATTGAAAAAAAAGCTGAGCTAGACGGTTACTATGTAAAACATATGTCTTTTAGACTTGATTTACGTTGTTTTTTTGGAACAATTAAAAGTGTTGTTAAGAGTGAAGGCGTTGTCGAGGGTGGAACCGGAACATTGGAACAAAAGGATTAGTTAAAGATGACAAGAATTTTGATTACTGGGAAAGATAGCTATATAGGGAAGTGTTTTCTATCTCATGTTTCTGAATCACCCGACTTTTTAGTTGAGGAGTTGGATGTTCAAAAAGACACATGGAAAAGTCATGATTTCTCTCAATATGATGTCATTTTTCATGTAGCTGCAATTGTCCATCTGGCAAATCCTTCATCGGAAATGGCATCTGTTTACCAGCGTGTCAATACTCAGTTGCCTTTTGAGTTGGCTCAGAAAGCAAAGAAGGAAGGTGTGAGTCAATTCATCTTCATGAGTAGCATGAGTGTTTATGGTGAAATCAAAGGGTCAGGGGTGATAACAAGAGATACAGTTCCTGCTCCTCAGTCTATGTATGGAAAAAGTAAACTACTAGCGGAGCAACTACTCACAGAGTTAAGCTCTCCAGAATTTCACGTGGCTATTTTGAGGCCACCTATGGTTTATGGTCCAGGGGCAAAGGGAAACTATCAGCGACTATCCAGTTTAATAAGAAAATTACCCCTCTTTCCAAGAGTTGATAACGCTAGAAGTATGATTTATATTGATAATTTAAGCGAGTTTATTCGATTGTTGGTAAAGAATAGGGAGAACGGTATTTTCTTCCCTCAAAATCGTTCATATGTAAACACTTCTGAACTGGTAAGCGAGATAAAGAAATCTCAGGGAGCTCAAATCCTTCTACTGCCAGGTTTTAATTGGTTATTAAAAACTTTAGGCCGCTATATTCCAACATTCAACAAACTATTCTCTAATTTGGTCTATTCGGAAGAAATGTCTGTCTATTCAGAGGACTATCAATTGGTTTCTTTTTCTGAATCTATTCGACAGACCGAACAAAGCGAGAAAATTTGCTAAGGGAAGGAGATGTTGATTATTAAGTTTTCAGTTTTAATGTCAGTTTACAAAAAAGAAAACCCGATTTATTTATCAGATAGTCTAGAGAGTATTTTGGTTAACCAAAATTTGAAACCTAACGAGCTAGTTTTGGTGAAGGATGGTCCTCTGACCGATGAGTTAGAAAAGGTGATTAAGCGTTATCAGAGCTATTTCACAAATTTCAAAGTGGTCCCACTTGAGAAGAATATGGGACTGGGGTTGGCTCTTCGAGAAGGTTTGGAACACTGTAGTTATGAGTTGGTTGCACGAATGGATTCGGATGATATTGCTAAGCCCGATCGTTTTGAGAAGCAGTTGAACTATTTCCAAGAGCATCCCGAAATAGATATCTTAGGAAGTGCGGTTACAGAAATCAATTCAGGGATTGATGAAGTTATTTCAGAAAAGAAAATGCCTTTATCACATGAATCTATTTTAACCTATATGAAGCGACGGAATCCCTTTTGTCATATGACGGTTGTTTTCAAAAAATCTGCAGTCCAAAAATCAGGTAGTTATCAATCACTAGACTTGGTAGAAGATTATTATCTATGGGTTCGCATGGCTGCACAAGGTTACCGTTTTGCCAATATGGAGCAATCATTAGTATATGCTCGTATTGGAAATGGGATGCATTTACGAAGAAGTCAACCAGCTCAGATTGCCAGTTGGAAGGTAATTAATGATTTTATGCTGAAAGAAAAAATGATTGACAGAAGAGATTGGATAAAAAATCTATTGTTGGTCATTGCCTTTGTCTATATGCCTCTAGGACTGAAAAAAAGAGTTTATAAAAGAATATTAAGGAAACAAAGATGATTAGCGTTTTAATGGCCACTTATAATGGAAGAAGGTTTATCGAGCAACAGTTAGATTCCATTCGACTTCAAAATTTAGTACCAGACGCAGTCATAATATGTGATGATTGTTCATCAGATGGAACCTATGAGTTTGTCCAAGACTATATCAGTCAACATAATCTGACGGCTTGGAAAGTGACTCAAAATAGGGAGAATCTTGGCCATTATCGAACATTTTTACATCTTGTTAATCAAGTTCAAGAAGGGCTTGTCTTTTTTTCAGACCAAGATGATATATGGCTTCCAGATAAAATTTCCACCTTGTCGTCATTTTTTCTAAACTCAGATGTGGCTATGGTTTACAATCAGTCGGAAATTATTGATGAGGGAAATCGGGTATCGGAGAGACCAGCATTATCTGGTGGGAGTCAGGCTAAAGATTTGGCCTTTCTTTTAAAAAAAATGGCCTTCAGGATATCAGACGGCTTTTAGACAGGAAGTGTTGCAGGATATTTTAACTAAGTCTTATCAAGAATTGCCAGGATTTGACTACCATGATGTTTTATTTGGAATGTTGGCATCACTCTATGGCCAAGTTATTGATGTCAATCAAATTTTAGACAAACATCGGATCCATTCCAACAATGTGACACAATCGATAGCAAGTAAAAGTTTTAACAAAACACGTCAATATCGAATTACCTATTTGGAAAAGGTACTGAATCGTTACCAATCTGTTAAAGAAGTTATTTTAAAAATGCATAGAAAAGATCTAGAGCCGACGGTAAATGAAGCTATCCAGTTAACTAAATGTCGGATAGGGTTTTTGAAGCAAAGAAAATTGTCCTTGCTTGTCAGTTTATGGAAAAACAGGAAGATCTATGCAGGAAGAAAGGATCTAGTAAGCGATGTGGTCTATGCCTTTTCATTAAATAGGTTAGCGAGATTACTATTGAAAATCATAAAAAGGTAAGAAAATGCGAAGTACAAGCAAAATAGAATGGGAGTTAGCATTAAGTGAACGCTTCAGCCCTATGTATCAAAAGATTTCAGATGAAAAATTAAAGGCCTTGCAGGCAGCCTATTTGGAAATGTATAAACAATTTGACAAGATCTGCAAAGAGCATGACCTGATTTCCTATATGGTTGCGGGTACTCTTATAGGATCTTTGCGACACGGTGGCTATATTCCTTGGGATGATGATATCGACTTAGTCATGTTTCGAGAAGATTACAATCGTTTAAAAGAGGTTTTTACAGATAATCAGTATTTTGAACTGATTTCTCCAGCTGAAACAAAGGATAGTGTTTTTAAAGTGATGAAATTACAGAGCAAATCCTGGACTTATTACGACGTTCTAGGTGAGGGATTTAGTCAGAAGAAGTATCTTTATCTGGATATGCTACCGATTGATTTCGTACCTGAAAATAATATAGTTCGTAAGTTGAAGGGCTTGCTTTTCAGAGCTCTAGATCTATCTCATAATAGTTCTCGATGCTATACAAAGTTTACACCTCACCTAACTTACATGTCTAAAGAATCAAATGAGCTCAAAAAAAACCTTTGGATCAGACGGATTGTGGGTTTTCCTGCGTACATCATTGGTCCTTCTAATATGTACAAGTTAATGGAATGGCTTATCCAATCAAAGAAGAAGACTTCAAAAATTACGATTGCCTATGGAGTTAAGGGCTATTTGGGTGAAACAGTGGATTACAATACTTTTTTCCCAGCTCGAAAGTATCCCTTTGAAGGCCAGGAATTTTATGGGCCAAATGACGCTGATGCATATTTAACCAATCGTTATGGAGACTATATGACACCTCCAGAGAAAAAAGAGCAGACAGAGCGTCATGTCAGACTAAAAGATAATTGGGTAGATTTGATAGAGAGAAGATAATGATTTATTTACTAATTTTAGGAAGTCTCCTCTTATTGTTTTTTGCAACAAGGACAGTAAAGAGAGATTATGCTAATCCCGGATTTATATATTTAGCAGTGTGGTTGATAGCTAGTGTTTCAACTGCTCTTTATTCTTCGAAATGGGGAGAAGAGATTTCACTAGTGACAGTCATTATCATTCTCCTTGGGAATGCCATTTTTTTAATGGGAGTTTTGTCATCTTCAACTTTATTTTCAGCTAGACAGACTCCAATAAAGCTATCACGTGTTCGGGTAAATAACATTTGTATTATTTTAGTGCTTTTATTCCTCGCTTTTTCGGCTAAGACAGTTTATTCCGAGTTGGCATATCTGGCTACTCAGAGTGGGCAACCTATAAGTGGTATTTTTAAAACGATTGAGCTAGCTCGACACATGACAACCAACTATGATTTCGCCATTAGCCGTTTAAGCTTAAATTTATTACGCATCAATTTCGCGGTGGGTATTGTTTTCTTCTATTTCTTTTGTGAATCGATTTTCTCTGGTGAGAAAGGTATTTTTTACAAAGGAAAGTTGCTACTGATTAGTCTAATTTCTTTAGGAATTTCTCTTTTATCTACTGGGAGAACTGAGATGCTTGGACTTGTTTCGGGATATGCTGTTCTCTATGTTTTGTTTTATTCAAAATATTATGCGTGGGCAAACAGTCATTACAGCAGGAAGTTGTTCAGAACGCTTTTGACCATAGGGTTTCTATTTGTTGTGCTCTTTATAGTAGTTGGGACATTTGTATTGAATCGAGTAGATAGTCAATCAGAACTAGGCTTTTTGGATAACCTTATTAAATACATGGGATCGCCCATTCAAGCCTTTGATTATTTCCTAAAGAACCCTTCTCTTTATGCTAACAATCAAGTATTTGGAGAAAATACTTTGATTGCTATATACGGAAGCCTGAAATCTTTAGGATTATCCAATTATGACTTAACCCCCTTTTTGCCAGTTATAAATTTTAATGGTGATAAAACAAATGTTTATACCATCTACTATTACTTTGTAAAAGATTTTGGATATCTTTCCATTTTGATTATGCAACTTTCATATGGTTTCTTCTTTGGAAGTTTCTATTATTCTATCAAGAGACGTGGCTTTAGCCCTCTAAAAGTAATTATATACTCCTTGTTTGCTTATCCTTTGGTCATTTCATTTTTTCAGGAGACTCTCTTATCACTCTTGACAACCCACATTAATCGGATAATTTATGCTGTGGCCATCTATTTTGGGATTCAATTCTTAAGTAGGGTTAGATTTAAACTAAGAGAAAGGAAGTTATAGATATGACAGTATCAGCGTTGATATTTGCGGGTGGAACTGGCAAACGAATGAACACCAAAACCTTGCCTAAACAGTTTTTAGAGTTACATGGAAAGCCAATAATTATCCATACAATTGAGCATTTTGAGTCTCATCCCGAAATAAAGGATATTGTAGTTGTTTGTGTAGATGATTGGCTGGACTACTGCAAAGATCTATTAGCTAAATTTAATATCAAAAAAGTAAGTCAGGTTGTTCCCGGAGGGGAAACCGGACAAATGTCTATTTTCAATGGATTAGAAGCTCTGCGAGAAAAATACCAAGGAAATGATGATTACGTTTTGATTCATGATGGAGTTCGTCCCTTGATTGACGAGGAGACAATTGCTAAGAATATAGAATCAGTTAAAAAGTATGGAACAGCTATTACTGTTAAACCAGTCATTGAAACTGTAGTTCAAGTGGATGAAGAAGACATCATTAACAACGTGATTGAGCGTTCTACTTGTCAAACTGCTGTAGCTCCCCAGTCTTTTGTTCTTTCTGAGATTTATTCTTTGCATATGAGGGCACAAGCTGAGAAACTTTTTGATATGACAGATTCAGCTACGCTGGCTCGTTATTATGGCTTTAGCCTTCATACAGTTATGGGGGGCAGTGAAAATATCAAAATTACGACTCCATCTGATTTTTATATTTTTAGAGCGATTTACGAAGCGCGTGAAAATGCTCAAATTTTTGGTTGATATGGGAAGTAATACGATTTTACAAAAGGATATGGTAGATCTAGCTACTGTCAGTCCTATTCTTAGAGAACTGAGAAATGTTACAGTCTTGGTAACCGGAGCAACCGGACTTATAGGCAGACACTGTATTTTCGCCTTGATGGCTTTAAACGATTTGTACGATGCCAATGTCAGAGTAGTGGCCTTAGCACGAAATCAGAAAAAAACGGAAGAGCTATTTCAGGATTTTTTACATAGTGAGAATCTGAAGTTAGTATATGCTGACTTGCTGTCAGATTGGAAAATAGAGGAAGATTTGGATTATATTATCCACGGAGCCAGTGCGACGGACTCCTCTTTTTTCGTTGAGCATCCTGTGGAGACAATTAAACTGGCCGTAAATGGAACGGAAAAACTGCTGGAGCTGGCTAAAAATAAGCAGGTTCGCAGTATGGTCTATCTCTCTTCTCTGGAAGTCTATGGAACGACAAATCCGGAAGCTTCCAGCATTAGCGAGAAAGATTATGGTTATTTGGATCCAACCAGTGTCCGTAGCAGTTATTCGGAAAGCAAGCGCATGGTAGAGTCCTTGTGTGTAGGCTATTGTCACCAATATCAGGTACCGGTTAGAATGGCTCGTTTGTCACAAACCTTTGGCCCAGGTGTGAGCTATGAAGACAACAGAGTTTTTGCGCAGTTTGCGCGTGCTGTCCTTGAAAAGAGCGATATTATCCTTCGGACTAAAGGGGAAACTGTTCGGAACTACTGCTATACTAAAGATGCTATTGAAGCCATTTTTTACATTCTGCTGAAAGGCCAAGCAGGTCAAGCTTATAATGTTGCCAATAAAGAGTCGGCTATTTCCATTCGTGAGATGGCGGAGATGGTTATTGAACTTAGCGGTAGCAATGAAACGAAGTTGGTCTTTGATTTGGTAGAGGATGTGGAAAAGCTAGGATATAATCCGACAGTCAAGATTCGTCTCAACACGGACAAGCTTGAGAGTTTGGGCTGGCAAGCTCATACTGATTTAGAAACCATGTTTTTACATTTGATTGAGAGCATGGCAGCAGATAAGAAGGAATAGGAGGGCAAATTTGTCTAATGGATTTAAAAAAATAGTAGCTAATTTTTCCTATGTTGTCTTGTCCAATTTGCTGACAGTAATAGTTTCTTCTCTGGTTGTCTTGATTTTGCCTAAGATTATGGGTGTAGAAGAATATGGCTACTGGCAACTCTATATTTTCTATTTATCCTACGCCGGTTTTGTTCATCTGGGTTGGGTGGATGGAATCTACCTTCGCTACGGTGGTTTGGAGTATGATGATCTGGATAAAGAGAAGTTTTTCTCTCAATTTCTCATGCTTTTAATCTATCTGACAGGGATTGGAATTTTATTTTTATTAGGGATTTCTGCCTTTATTAGAGATGATAGCAGTCGGTTTGTTTTTACACTTTTGGTTTATACCATGTTGGTCACCAATCTGCGCTTTCTCTTTGTTTACGTTCTGCAGATGACTAATCGACTAAAGGAGAGTTCCTATGTTGTCAGTGGAGATAGACTCCTCTATTTACTGCTTTTGCTGGTCTTTATTTTTGTAGGTTTCCGAGACTTCAAGATTATGGTCTATGCAGATTTGATTGGTAGAGTTGTTTCTCTTTTTTATGCCATGTATCTATGCCGAGATATGGCCCTGCGACCTCTCAATCAGTTTAAACTTGATATACAGGAAACGGTTCGCAATATTGCTGTCGGGATTAACCTGATGCTATCAAATGTAGCCAGTATGCTCATTATCGGGACTGTTCGAATGGGGATTCAAAAGGTATGGAACATTGCTACATTTGGGAAAGTGTCCCTGACCCTGAGCATTTCCAATCTGCTGATGACCTTTATCAATGCTATCGGTTTGGTCATTTTTCCAATTTTGAAACGGACGGATGAAAGCAAGTTGCCTAAGATTTACAATCAGTTGCGGAATGTTCTTATGGTTGTTATGTTTGGGGTGCTTTTGCTGTATTATCCCCTGAAAATAGCTTTGGATAGCTGGCTACCGGCTTACAGAGAGTCCTTGATATTTATGGCTCTAGTCTTTCCTATGTCTGTCTACGAGGGCAAGATGGCTCTGCTTATCAATACCTACTTAAAAGCCTTGCGAATGGAGAGGCAGATTTTTAAAGTAAATGTTATTGCTATGCTCTTAAGTTTTGCTACTACCTTGATTTTTGCAGTTTTTCTGCGCAATCTGAATGCTACAGTGCTGTCTATCGTGCTATTGCTGGCGACTAGGAGTATATTGGCAGAGCTAATCTTAGCCAAGAGGATGCAGATCGAAGTCGTCAAAGATATCTGGGTTGAGTTGCTAATGACACTTGTATTTATTGCTTCGAATTGGTTTTTATCAGTTTATCTTGCTGCAGTAGCCTACGGTTTTGTCTATCTGACCTACAGCATTTTCAAGTTCCGAAGTTTGAAAGGCCTGCTCCAGCAATTGCGAACTCGTTGATACTTGAGGAATTATAAATAATTTAACAATTTAAATGGAATCTTTGTCAACTGTAGTGGCTTATTAAAAAAGTCATATCCTGAGGCTGGGACAAAAGTCCTAGCCTCTCAA
>NZ_KQ969109.1:52326-60846 GCF_001578795.1 Streptococcus gordonii | reverse complement strand
TGATATCCCAAGCGGTTGAGGGAAATTCTACAAAAGTAAAGAGCTTTTTAATGATATCGAAGTAGGTGCCAACATATCCATGGTAAGGACTTTAACACTGTTTCGGATCTGTCTGGAATAGCGCAGAAAGTGATTACGAATAGTAGCTTGAGTCTGTCCATATAAGGTAGCTATGATTTTTCTTGAATCGAAATCCTTCGTAATAAAGCTTATTTTCTCCTTCTTAAAGCTATATTCCTCCCAGCTCATGAGTGCAGAAAGCTAGGTCTGATCTGTCTTGTTCTTTGATTCATGTGACGTTTAAAGCTTGTGCAGCAAATTTTTAGCGCTGGCAGTTATAGGGACTTTCTTGATTAGTTTTTTGAGTGATTTGTTGGTTGACGATAGTTGCTAATTGGTGATTTTTTTGACCAAGGAAGTCTCAGCGACAGCCATTTTGCTACAGATTTTACAATAAAGCCACCATTTCTAAAGTGATTTTATACACTACAGAAACGATAGAACTATTATTAGTAATTTCCCTTTTCAGCTAAAGTTTCTTGTGCTACAATGGGGGTATACTGAAATTCGTGTTAAAGAGGGAGTTACATGAAAAAGAAGGATTTTATTTATTATGCTAGTGCAGCATTGCTACTAGCTGTTTCAGTTCGGCCTGCCTATGCAGATGAACAAGAGTCTGCTGTACAGCCTATCCAAGTAAAAGCGGAACAGGCTCAAGATTCAGTGGCAAAGACAGCTCCAGATGATTCAGAAACAGTCGAGCCAAAGGGAGAGACCAGTATTGATCGTCAGGAAGAGCAAGAAAAATTACAAGCTGAACAAAAGACTGAAAGTAGTCAGTCAGTACCAGCTTCTCTTCCAAAACAGTCGGAAACTAAGGTTGAGAACCAGTCGGCTAGTATTGAAGAAACTGCCCAAAGAGAAGAAGCTAGCAAGGTTGATGAGGCTGCATCGAAAAAGGGAGCTGTTGGGAACACAACCTTCTATAGCGCTGGACATGCTGGGCCGGCTAGTCGTTCAAGTGATGTGGCTGTTCAACCCAAAACATTTGTCGATGTCAGCAGTCATAACGGAAGCATAAGCGTCAATGATTATCGCACTCTTGCCAACAAGGGAGTTGGTGGAGTTGTCGTGAAACTAACAGAAGGCACCACCTATAGGAACCCTTACGCAGGAGAACAAGCTCGCAATGCCCAGTTGGCTGGTTTGCAAGTGTCTGCCTATGCTTTTTCACATTATACTAGTGAAGAGCAGGCAAGAGCAGAAGCTCGCCACTTTATCTCAGAGGCTAGAAATCTTAATCTTCCAAAGAATACGGTCATGGTTAATGATATGGAAGATGCCAAAATGAAGGATAACATCAACCGTAATACCCTTGCATGGGCTGATGAAATGCGTAAGAACGGCTATACAAATCTTATGTATTATACCAGTGCCAGCTGGATTGATGAAAATAATCTAAGAGGGAAAGGGCCAGTCAAGACAGCCCAGTTTGGTTTGGAAAATTTCTGGGTCGCTCAATACCCAACAGCTAAACTTTCAGCTAACGATGCGAAGATTCTCCGCTATAATGGGCGGGCAGGGGCTTGGCAGTTTACCTCCCAGGCTGAATTGTTGCCAGGTAAGCATGTTTTTGACCATAGTGTAGACTACACTGGCCGTTTCACTTCTCAAGCTAAACCAGCGCCAGAAGTAGCCAAAGGACCTCTGAGCGGGAAGATTAGCATTGAAAATAACGATTCTCTTGCAGGTCGTTTTGATGTTGTCATTTCAAATGTCTTGGCTCCTCAAGGTGTAGCCAGTGTTTCTGTACCAGTTTGGTCGGATGATAAAGGCCAGGATGATTTGGTTTGGTATCATGCCACGCGTCAGCAAGATGGTCGCTATCGCGTAACGGTGAAAGCTAGTGACCATAAGAATACTACAGGTAAGTATCACGTTCATCTCTACTATACTCAACTAAATGGTGAGCAGATAGGAGTAACTGCAACAACTACTGAAGTTTCTATTGGAAAGACAGCAAATAAGGGGAAACCTAGTGGAAAAGTTACCATTGAAAATAATAACTCTACCACTGGTAGCTTTGATGCGGTCATTCGCGATATCGTCGCTCCCAATGGCCTCAATGAAGTATTGATTCCAACCTGGTCAGAAGTCAATGGTCAGGATGACCTAGTTTGGCACAAGGCAGTGAAACAAGCAGATGGTAGCTACCGAGCTACGATTAAAGCTAGTGATCATAAAAATTCCCAAGGGAAGTATTTAGCTCATGTCTATTATGTCACAGCGACAGGAACGAAAGAATTTGTAACGGGTACAGCTACTATCGTTCATCACAAGCATTCAGCTGGGACTCTTACCATTGAAAACAATAACTCTACCACTGGTAGTTTTGATGCGGTCATTCGCGATATCGTCGCTCCCAATGGTCTCAATGAAGTATTGGTTCCAACCTGGTCAGAAGTCAACGGTCAGGATGATCTGGTTTGGCACAAGGCGGTAAAACAAGCGGATGGTAGCTACCGAGCGACGATTAAAGCTAGCGATCATAAAAATTCCCAAGGGAAGTATCTGTCTCACGTCTATTATGTCACAGCGACAGGAACAAAAGAATTTGTAACGGGTACGGCTACTACTGTTCATCAAAGCAAGGTGACTGGCATCTTAACCATTACCAATAAGAACCCAGAGGTAGGGAGTTTTGAAGTCGTCATATCAGATGTCTTCAGTCCTAAAGGAGTTCAATCGGTTCAGGTTCCTGTTTGGTCTGACCAAGGCGGACAAGACGACTTGATCTGGTACAATGCGACTCGTCAATCAGATGGTAGCTATAAGGCTAGCGTCAAGGCAGAAAATCACAAGAATTCTACTGGTACTTATCATGTTCATCTATACTACATCCAGAATGATGGCAGCCGTATAGGGGTTCATTCGACTACAACGCAGGTAGAGTACCACAATCTAACACATAAGACGAAAGCTTATATTAAAGACGTAAATTCCCAGACGGGCACATTTACCGTTGCGGTTGATCAATCTGCCCAAGGGAAACGAATTAAAAATATTCGCGCAGCCGTGTGGTCTCAAGCACACCAAGAAAATTTATCTTGGTATACACAGACCCCTGCTGGTGGTCATACCGAGATTGGGATTGCGGCTGTAAACCACGGCAATAAACAAGGTGATTACACAACTCACGTTTATGTTGATTATACAGATGGCAGCGTGGAAGGATTTAACCTAGGGCAAACCAGATTGATTCCACAACAAGTGACAGATCAAAAAAATAAAGTTATTCGTGCAGCTGCAAATCTTGTAGGTGCGTCAACGGGTAGTCCAGCTCATCAGCGCATGGTAGCGGACTATAACAGTGTGAAACCTCTACCAGTCGGCTACGCTGTAAAGAATACAGATGATTGGTGCGATGTATTTGTTACAGTTGTTTTCCAACGAGAAGGTCTTAGTCATTTAGTGGGACGAGAATGTGGAGTAGAACGTCACATTCAGATTTTTAAAAAATTAGGAATTTGGAATGAAGATGGAACTACGACTCCTCAATCAGGTGATATTATTACTTTCAACTGGGATAAAGATACCCAGCAAAATGATGGCTGGGCGGATCATATAGGTATTGTTGAGAGAGTAGAGAATGGATGGATTCATACAATCGAAGGAAATTCAAGCAACGGAGTTGTAAGAAGAAATACCTATCGGGTTGGTCATGGTAATATTCGAGGATTTGCAAGACCACATTATCAATAAACAAAAGGTTGAAGAAAGTTGCTCTAGGGCTTACTTTCCTCGGCCTTTTTACTTATAGATCTGAAAGTCTCTAGAAGCGCTATTTTGGGGCTTGATAGGACAGGTTTTTACGTGATTTCATTACTTGTAGGTTTGTGTGTAATGGTTATAGAAAATGATAGTTTATAGGATAATAAGAAAAGTGGTTGTCATCAAATGATATGATTCTTAATGCTTGTGTCATCTGGTCTTGACAGATTGTAACAATGAACATGCTATAATGTCTGCATGAAGACAGAAAATACAACTTTACATGCTGTTAAGGCTCTAGCCTGTTTTAGTATTGTTTCTTTGCACTTTTTGTTACCAGGGGAATTTGGTGTTTTTTATCAGATTGTGGCCCGTTTTGCAGTGCCCTTTTTCATGATGCTGTCGGGTTATTTTTCCTTTAACATTTCTAGAGAAAAGGTAAAGTATCGCCTCAAGCAAATGCTTCTTTTGACAATCGCTAGTCTGATATTTTACTCGATTGTGCATTTTATTGACTTAGTACTGTCGGGAGAGCTGGCGGAAAAGATAGCGACTATAGACCTGTCTGATTTTGCCAATTTCTTCTTTTTTAACAGTCCTAGGGATTTGATTGGCTCAGCTGCTACCCCGACTTGGTATTTGTTGGCTATTTCCTATATTTACGGGCTTTATCTCCTTTTTTATAAGTATTTCCACCGCCTGACCACCTTTGGCTTGTCTCTGATTCTGCTAGCTCTGGCCTTTTGTATCGAGTTCAATACCAACAGTACCCTATACTATCGAAATTTCCTGTTTATGGGCCTTCCCTTTTTCATTATGGGGATGCAGTTTGCCAAGCATCGGGAACGGATTTTAGCCTACAACTTATCATCTGCCAGGAAATGGGCTATTAGCTTGGGTATAGTAGGCTTGATTCTGCTTGAATACGGTTTTATGGGGACGGAGCACGATCTTTACCCCAGCTCTCTTTTATCATCTAGTGCGATTTTCCTCTATGCGATCAGAAATGGGACCAATATTGATGTTCCGATTTTGAACAATATCGCCAAGCGATATGCCACTATGATTTATATTATTCATCCGTTCATCATCTTCATCTTTAGGCAATTAATGCCCCGGAATGGCATATATAGTTTTGGCTTCTTTATCATTCTCTTGCTGTCATATCTACTGAGCATGGCCTTTCAGAAAGTCGTCAGACCCAGAATTATCAGCCTGCTTCCAGCTTAGTAAGGCAAGATAGGAGATAGAATCGCTTTCTGACACCAAAGAAAAAGCAACAAATTTTTCTGTTGCTTTTTTTTTGCATCTATTAAGGCGAAAGAAGTGGAGGTCTCTGTGTGCTTGGTTATGATGCCTGGAGGCTTAGTCCGAGTAGATTTGAGCTTACTAGTAATGTTTCCTTATGATTTCAGCTTTTCTAGCCCTTCTTCAAAACTTTTAGATGGAGCTTCAAGACTGATTTTTTCTAAAGTAAAGGGATGGACAAAGCTCAGTCGGTAGGCGTGGAGCATGAGACGCCCATGGGGTTGTGGATGATACAGAGGATCACCGACCAAGGGAAAACCACGGTGGGATAGGTGGACGCGGATCTGATGGGTACGACCAGTTTTGAGTTGGCATTTGACAAAAGTTTTTTGACCAAAGCTTTTTAAGCGCGTCACGTGCGTTTCGGCGTATTGGCCATGTTTGTTGTCAACCAGGCGTTTTCTCCTATCATGGCGATCGCGGCCGATTTTGTCCTTATATACCCTGTTTTTTTCGGTAAATTTACCATCTACTAAGGCCCAGTATTCTCGCTGGATATCCTTGTTTTCCAGTAGGCGGTTGAGTATAGGCAAGACAAAGGGGTTTTTAGCAAAGAGAACAGCGCCACTGGTCTCCTTGTCAAGTCTGTGAACCACATAGCAGGTCTCTCCGACATAGGCAGATACATGATTGAGCAGAGCTAATTCGGTCGGCTCATTGGCGTGAGTTTTCATGCCTTCAGGTTTGTTGACGATGATGAGATGCTGGTCTTGGTAGAGTTCCTGGACAAGTTCCGGCTGGCCCATAAGGATGGCTTTTGCTGGGTAATCTTCTTCATCAAAGGTCAGCGACAAGAGATCGCCTGCCTGAATCTTGCTTTGCCAGTTGATAGTTTGATTGTTGACCAAAACATGCTTTTTTGTCCGAAGGAAATGGCGGATTTTTCTGGGAATGAGGAAATAGTCTTCCAGTAGTTCTTTTATGCTCATAGTGGGCATTTTTTCAGGGATTCGAAAGTTAAATTGCATGCCTTTATTTTAACAAAAAGAGCAGAACTTTGAAAGCTAGCGTCAAAAAGAGGGTAGAAGCTCTGCTATTTCTTAAAAAATTCTAAAAGGAAGGCCCTATGGAACAGCACTTTCTTGTATAGTCTCTGGGAAGGTGATAAAATAAGGGTTATGAAAAAGCTAAATGATATTTTTGAAACCTTAATTCAACATTTTAAGAAAGAAGATTCACCAGCTGAGTCTGCAGAGGAGACAGATACAAGTGCGGAACTACGTCTGTCTCGATCAGGTCGCTCGGCCAAGCGAACGTCTTCAAAAGGCCAAGGCCCCTTCCGACGTTTTTGGCGTAGATACCATCTGACCAAGATTATCTTGATTTTAGGTCTAGGCTTTGGGCTGGTGACGGGAGGCTATCTCTTTTATGTAGCCAAGACCACCAATGTCAACGACTTACAAAATGCCTTGAAGGCAACCACGATGATCTATGATAAAGATGGCCAAGAAGCGGGGAGTTTGACAGGTCAAAAAGGGACCTATGTCGAATTGGATCAGATCAGTAAGGACTTGCAGAACGCTGTCATTGCGACCGAAGACCGCTCCTTCTACAAAAATAGCGGAATCAATTATGGCCGTTTCTTCTTAGCAATTTTGACAGCGGGCCGATCGGGCGGTGGTTCGACCATTACTCAGCAGTTGGCCAAAAATGCTTATCTTTCTCAGGACCAGACCATTGAGCGGAAGGCCAAGGAGTTTTTCCTAGCTCTTGAATTGACCAAAAAATACAGTAAGGATCAGATTCTGACCATGTATCTGAACAATTCTTACTTTGGTAATGGTGTCTGGGGAGTAGAGGATGCTAGCAAGAAATACTTTGGAGTATCAGCGAATCAACTGTCTCTCGATCAAGCAGCCACACTGGCCGGTATGCTCAAGGGGCCTGAGATATACAATCCCTTGTACTCAGTTGAAAATGCGACCAATCGCCGGGATACAGTTCTGAATAATATGGTTGCAGCTGGCTATATTGACAAAGCAACAGCTGATCAAGCAGCAGCGAACGGTCTTGGTAGCCAGTTGGTGGATGCCTATGCTGGGAAGTCTGAAGATTACCGCTATCCATCCTATTTTGATGCTGTCATTAACGAAGCCATTCACGACTATGGTCTAAAAGAGGAAGATATCATCAAGAATGGCTATCGCATCTATACTGAGCTGGATCAAAACTACCAGGCCAGCATGCAGGTTATTTATAGTAACGAGAGTCTCTTCCCTGTTTCAGAAGTGGATGGAACACGGGCAGAATCGGGAAGTGTGGCCTTAGATCCCAAGACTGGAGGGGTGAGAGCCCTGGTCGGTCGAGTCAACAGTCAGACGGCCGGTTTCCGTTCCTTTAACTATGCGACCCAGTCAGCTCGTAGTCCAGGTTCGACCATTAAACCACTGGTTGTATATAGCCCAGCGATCGCAGCTGGTTGGTCAACTGATAAAGAGTTAGACAATACTACGACGACTTATGGATCTTATACTGTCAATAACTATGGTGGCATTCAAACTAGCCCGACAGTGCCTATGTATCAAGCCTTGGCGGATTCTTTGAATATCCCAGCAGTTGCAACAGTTAAAGAGTTGGGTCTAGAGAAAGCCTTTGAATACGGTCAAAAGTTTGGTCTGAATATGAAAAAGGTTGAGCAAAATCTCAGTGTGGCGTTGGGAGCAGGTGTGAATACCAATCCTCTCCAAATGGCTCAGGCCTACTCTGCTTTTGCGAATGATGGTGTCATGCATGATGCCCACTTGATTACTAAGATTGAAAATGCTAGTGGTCAAATCGTTAAGACCCACAAGTCTAGCTCCACTCGAGTCCTCAATCAGTCAACTGCGAAAAAGATGACCAGTATGATGTTAGGGACCTTCTCAAACGGAACAGGAATCTACGCAGCGCCATATAATTATACGATGGCAGGTAAGACAGGGACGACTGAGACAGATTTCAATCCCGACTTATCTGGAGACCAGTGGGTTATTGGCTATACACCAGACGTTGTTATCAGTCAGTGGCTAGGATTTCCAAATACAGATGAAAACCACTACCTGACAGGCACCAGTGCCAACGAAGCTTCTGTGATTTTCCGAAATGTAGCCAATAGCGTCCTGCCATACACGGAAGGAACCAAATTCTCTGAAAAGAATACCTATGCTCAAAATGGGATTGCCCCAGTAGACACCTATGGCACTGGAAATACCGAGAATCAAAACGGCAATGATTTCTTGCAGGATGTACAGGACAAGGCAAAAGAAATAGTCGATCAAGCTAAAAATGCTATCGAAGAGGCAGATATTCCAGGTAAAGCTAAGAATGCTTGGGATACAGTCAAGAGCTGGTTTGGTTGGTAAGTTTCTTATCTCAATAGATGGATTATTTGATAGGAGTCTATCTCTTGAGGTTCCAGCCTAGGTTCATCAATCAAGAAGCATATGTCATAGTAAATCAATC
>NZ_KQ969109.1:43061-52126 GCF_001578795.1 Streptococcus gordonii | reverse complement strand
TTACCGATTTCTGTCCCACTCTCTTTTTCAGGTACACTGAAGGTGTCACCGTGTTCAAAATCGCCGTATTGGTAACCACGTTTGAACCAACGCATACGTTGCTCCGCACTTCCGTGTGTAAAGCTATCAGGTACAGAATAGCCGTAGGCCTGTTCTTGCAAAGTGTCGTCTCCGACTGCATGAGCTGCATTAAGTGCCTCCTCAATATCGCCAACATCTAGTAAGTTTTCTTGTTCAATATAACGAGCCCAGACCCCAGCGTAGTAGTCAGCCTGAAGTTCCAAACGAACATTTAGAGCATTCTTTTCCTTTTCTGACTTTCCTCTCACCATTTGCTGGTAGGCTTGAAGCGTACCCAGTTGATTTTGGATATGGTGTCCGACTTCGTGCGCGATAACATAAGCCATGGCAAAGTCACCGCTTGCCCGATACTTAGTAGTTAGCTCTTGGTAAAAGCGAATATCCAGGTAAATTTTTTGGTCGTTAGGACAGTAAAAAGGTCCCGCAGAGGCCTGGCCGACCCCACAACCAGTCCTAGTTTGACCGGTATAGAAGACCAGTTTAGGCTTATAATAGGTTCTCCCTTCTTTTTCAAAGGTTTGAGTCCAAAAAACTTCTGTAGTCCCCAAGACCTTGCTGACAAATTGGGCGTCTTTGTCATTGACCTGAGTATGGCTTTGCTGAGAAACTTGGGTGGACTCATAGTGGTGGGAAGTCCCTGTGTCAAAAATGCCAGACAAACCAGCACCACCCCCTAAGAAAAGTAAGAGTAGTATTAGGACAAGCTTGCTTTTAAAACTGCCAGGTGCTAACAGGATTCGCAATATTCCGTTTCCCAGTCGAGCATTGCCTGACCCGTAGCTAGTCGATCCCCCTTCATTGCGACGGTCTTCAATATTATTACTTTCTTTTAAATGATCAGTTTTCACGTTTTCTTCTCCTTTATGACATCTATTTTACCAAATCACCAGCGAAAATAATAGCTGTTCGTTAGATGAATGAAAAAAGCTTCAAAGGATTGACGTCCAGACCTTGTCAAAAGGAAAAAATCCTGCTATAATTGGAAAGATGGAGGCGTTATGGCATTAAAAAAAGCAAGTCTGGCGTGTACGGTTTGTGGATCGAGAAATTACTCAATAAAGCTGAGTAGTACGCCAAAACCAAAACGTCTAGAAGTAAACAAGTTTTGTAAACATTGTAATAAATACACTATTCATAAAGAAACAAGATAGGAGAGAGTTGTGAAATTTCTTAAGGACACTTTTACCGTTTTAAAAGATACAACATGGCCAACAGGTAAGCAAAGCTGGATTGACTTTATTTCTATTATGGAATATACAGCCTTCTTTGTTGTGGTTATCTATTTATTTGACTTATTGGTATCTCACGGACTGCTTCGTTTGTTGAATCTCTTTTAAGTCGATTAGAGACTGGGAAATTCCCCCAGTCTTTTTTGATAAAATTATCAGTAAACTTCTTGGCATTCCCTATTTTTATGATATAATAAATCTAGAGAAGACGGAAAAAGCCAATAGGCTTTTTTATAGTGTTTTAGTTTATGTTTTTTTAAACTAAGAATTGCTAACAAAGAAAGGAAATAAGATGGATAGTTTTGATAAAGGCTGGTTTGTACTGCAGACCTACTCTGGATACGAAAACAAGGTAAAAGAAAATCTCTTGCAACGCGCTCAGACTTATAACATGTTGGAGAATATCTTGCGCGTGGAAATCCCTACTCAGACTGTGCAAGTAGAGAAAAATGGCAAGACCAAGGAAATTGAAGAGAATCGCTTCCCTGGTTATGTTTTGGTTGAAATGGTCATGACTGATGAGGCTTGGTTTGTTGTTCGGAACACTCCTAATGTAACAGGATTTGTCGGCTCTCACGGAAACCGCTCTAAACCGACTCCGCTCTTGGAAGAAGAAATCCGTAACATTTTGATTTCTATGGGACAAACCGTTCAAGAATTTGACATTCATGTCAAGGTTGGTGATACCGTTCGGATTATTGACGGAGCCTTTACAGATTATACAGGTAAAATTACTGAGATTGACAACAATAAAGTTAAGATGATTATTTCTATGTTTGGAAATGACACCATTGCAGAAGTAAACCTGAACCAAATCGCAGAATTATAATAGAAACAAAGAGGCTGGGGCAAAAGTCCTAGCCTCTCAATTGTTTTTGGATTGTCGAGCAAGACGCAGTGGTTGAGTGGGCTCTACTGCGCTGATTTCATCAGCTTTTACAGCCCTACTCAACTGTGCAGAGGTGGGACGACGAAATCGAATTCTAACGAATGACCGATTTCTGTCCCACTCTCTTTTTGTATTCAAGTTGTGTTTTTTTGTGACAAAGGCTAAAAACTAGCCTTCGACTGGCTTGAATATAGGTTCAAAAAGGTAAAAAAATTGGCTTAAAAATTCTGATAATTTTAAGTTTATGGATCAATCGTTTTCCTTTTAATAGATAGTGTCATATTTCAAAGTAATTTGCATGAATTTCAGTTTAAAGGCTTGATATACACAAATAAAACTGGTATAATAACTATACAATTGACGCATTGTATATATCGGCTTTTTTCATGTTTTTTTGAGTAAAAAAGACGGATATTTGTACAGTGCTTGCTCTTGTGTCAAAATTTGATAGAGACGGAATCTAACTAGGAGGGAATATGTTAAAGGAAAAGTGGTGGCTACCCTTTATGACTGTTGGAGTCATTCTGGTGGCGGTTTTTGCTTTGTTTTACATCGCCGGACCTAACAGGTATAATAAAGGATCGACAGAGAAGGACGGTAGTTCAGCTGTAGAGCATGAGTTGACTGGACAACAGTTGCCAGAGTTTGAAATGGTAGACCAAGCAGGGTATCAAAAGAAGAGTACAGAGTTTTATAATAAACCCATGCTGGTAGTAGAGTGGGCTAGCTGGTGTCCAGATTGTCAAAAACAGTTACCAGAGATTCAAAAAGTATATGAAAAGTATAAAGGTGAAATTCATTTTGTTATGTTGGATATGCTTGATTCAAAAAGAGAAACGAAAGAAAGAGCGGATCAGTATATCAGTGAAAAAGATTATACTTTCCCATATTACTATGACACAGATGAGCGAGCGGCGGATATCCTCCATGTTCAATCAATCCCCACGATTTATCTAGTCGATAAGGATCAAAAGGTAAAGAAAGTAATTACAGACTTTCAGGATGAAGCAGCGCTTGAGAAGCAGCTAGAAGAGATTTTAAAATAAAAGAAAGAGAAGGGAGAGCTTGTATAAAAGTTTCTACTATTATATAGGCTTTAAAATAGCATGAAAGATTTTTTGAAAAAGGTTTTAATACTATTTACCGTCCTGTTAATGTCAATGCCATCCAGCGTCTTGAATCTAGGGAATTCAGTTGTTCGAGCTGATGACCCTCTGAATATTGAGACGAGACGGATTGATGAGCATACAACGATTACGCAGAATGGTTGCTATCGTAAAATTGAAAAAACTGATAATACAGAATGGTCTGTTCCACGGAAGCCAATTGATTTGGTCATTCTTCAGGATGCCAGTGGATCGTTTGAAAAGACAATTCCGAGCGTTAAGAAGGCTTTGAAGCGATTGACGACTTATGTGTCACCTGAACAATACGACGAAAACGATCCGCATTTGGTTAAAACAAATGACTCTCGGACAACAGACAGAGTCTTTGTGGCTTCATACCAAGGTCTTGATCAGGTTCGTTACTTTGACACGGATAACTTTACGGGTCGAGCGGATGTCTATACTAACGAAAATATTACAGGGAAACATTATAAGTATACATCAAGTAATTTGATCTCTGATGAAAAAGCTATTCATAGTTTTATTGACAACATTGCTGTTGGAGGGGGGACTCCGACTGTTCCAGGTATTGATGACGCAATTAAACAGTATAATAGCCAAAAAGGTAATATGGAAAATGGCCGTAAGACTGTTTTCCTATTAGTGACAGATGGTGTAGCCAATGGTTATCGGCTGGCAGATGGTAAGGTTGTCATGGATAAGAGTTATACTCGGACCGAGGCCTTACAAAGAGCTTGGGGGCTTAATCGAAATTACTACCCTGAAGCTGCCCAAGACATCGTCGGACGCGCTAATGAATTAAAGGATGCTGGGAAAAAACTGAAAGAGGCTGTCGGCACAGAAGGTTCTGTAGTTATCGGCTTCTGGGAGCGGGTCGAAGGGTTCACAAGCCCATACTTCCAATATGGTACTGCTTATGAGAATGGTTTTGGGAACGCACTCAACATTGGAGATAACCGTTCGGTTCAAGACATCTTCCACGATGCTCTTCAATCAATGGCTTCGCCAAATAAGGTTGTAAATGGTAAGAGTGTTTCCTTCTATGTAAATGAACAAAATAATATTGATGTCTTCTCGCAAAAGATTTTGGAATCTGTGGCGGCTGCTCTGATTAAGGAAGATATTAATGGTGAGTTTGATATTACGGATGGCTACAAAGTGGATGCTATTCGAATCAATGGTAAGAAAATTGTTGATAAGGTAACAAATCCAGATAAAGAAATTCGTGGATCTATTACCCAAGAGGGGAACAAAGTTAAAATTTCTGTTCCAGATAGTGTTTTTAATCCAGGTAAAAATAACTTTGACTATGACTTAAGCAAGGTGGCTCGCGCGCCTGAGACAGATGAAGATAGTGAAGTAGATCCTCCTGATAATTATGTGCCAGAGAATGAAACTATTACTGTTCCTGAGTTGACAGGGAAATTCCGGACTGGTGAATTTGAAACACGCACAATTGGTGGTCGGAACCAAACAGTAGAAGTTCAAAAATTGGAATACTGTTATCCAAGTGCAACGAAGACTGTGAAAGATGCGGACTCCAGCAATGATATTGGAAAGATTGAAGATCCTCTCGGATTGACCAAGAAACCATCTTATTCTGCGCAACTAAGTAAGAAAGACGAAGAGTTCACTTACACTGTCGACTACAACTTCAATAACGTTCCTTACGAATTTGAAAAGAATGTTATGTTAACAGACCCAATTGACTACCGTCTGGAAGTGGTGAGCAGTTCTGCTCAAGGTCCAGATGGAGAAAGTTGGAAAACTCGGGTGGAAACACAAAAAGATCCTGCAGGTAACACACAAAGTGTGGTTGTAGCGGACGTTCCGCCACAAGGTAAGAATTATAATTACCTGATTATGAAGAAGGCGAAGCTGATGATGACAGTTCGTCTGAAAGAAGAATACCGTAAAAATCAGGCCAGCAAGGAATACTTGGCAATCTTACAAAACAACAATGGTTACGGTTTAGTTAACCAAGGAAACATCATGTGGAATGGCGAAGATAATTCACCAAACCAAGATGCTCACGCCAAAACAAAAGATAAGGCAAGTACAATTCGTCGCTCAAATCCGATTTATGTCAAGCCACCACTTGATACAGAAGTAGACAAGAAAGTTAACGAAAAAGAACACGAAGGTCTACGGATGGATGGCGAAGAGTTTGAGTATAAAGTAACAGCTCCGTGGCCAGGTATCGCTGACAAGTTCATCCTGACAGATACAGTTGTAGATGAACTTGAAATTGTTCCAGATTCAGCTAAAGCAACAGTGGCAGGCAAGCCTTACAATGCTTTGACCAAAGCGATTTCAATCAAGGATCAAACAATTGACATTACGCTAGATAAGACTCAATTAGCTTCACTGAACCGTTTGATATCTCGCCGTGGTGGAAGCGAAGTACAGGAAATCGAACTGACCTTCAAAGCGAAGATTCGTTCAGGTGCTGACCTTTCTAAATATAAGAAGAATGGTGCAGTAAACATTCCGAATAAGGCTGATGTTATTCTAAATGATATGAAGAAAACTTCGAAAGAAGTAACGGTTACTCCACCAAAACCAAAAGAACCAACTGTTTCTAAGAAGATTAACAACACCTTGGATAGTCTGGTAACCTTCGATGGTCAACCGTACACTTACAACATCACAACAGCTGTACCAAGTGATGTGGCAGGCTACAAGAAATTTGTCATTAGCGATAAGTTGGATGCCGATCTCGAATTTGATGGACAAGCAAGCATCAGCGGTCCATTGGCAGATGTTTTTGAAATCCAAACAAATGGCCAAACTGTTACAGCAACAGTTAAAGAAGGCAAGTTCAAAGAACTCGCTAAATATTCATTCGTTGAACTGACTATACCAGCAAAAGTTAAAGCTGGTGTGACAGGTAAGGCTATTGAAAACAAGGCCAAGATTTCATTTACTAATGAAAACAATGTGGCTAAGGAGGTTGAGTCTAATCCAGTAACAGTGACTCCCCCACCAGTAACTAAGAAGATCAACGAAAAATTGGATCACTTGGATATTGCAACTGGTCAGCCATACAAGTACAATGTTAAGACCACACTTCCAAGTGACATCACATCCTACAAAGAATTTGTGATTACTGATACTCTGGAAGATGAGCTAAGTATTATTAATGAAGGTGCAGACAAACCGGCTATCAGCGGTCCTGCTGCAGAATTCTTTGACGTAACTGTCAGTGGCCAAAAAGTAACGGCAACGATGAAGGACTTTGCCAAAGCAAGTGCCCTAGCTGGTCAAGAAATTGAACTGGTTATCCCAGCGAAAATTAATGACGGTGTCACTCGTTCTAAAATTCCAAACAAGGCGACATTTAGCTTCAAGGACAAGAACGACCATAAAGGTGAAAAAGAAACAATTCCTGTAACGGTTACTCCACCAACAGAACCAAATGTTTCTAAGAAGATTAACGGTGATCAAGATAATGCAACGATTGCTGCAGAAACAGATTTCACCTACAATATTAAGACTACTTTGCCAAATGATATTGATACATATAAATCATTTGTCATCACCGATACTCTAGATGAAAATCTTGGAGTGGTGAACCCAGAACCAAGCATTTCTGAAGAAGCCAAGAAATTCTTCGATATAACTGTTTCAGGAAATACTGTTACAGCAACGATGAAGGACTTTACTAAAGCAAGCGCTCTTGCGAATAAAGAAATCGAGTTGGTCATCCACGCTAAAGTGAAGAAAGAATCTGTTCTTCCAGAAATTCCAAACACGGCTAAGATTACTTATACTAATAAGAATGACGAGTCTAAGGAAAAAGAAACAGAGCCAGTTAAAGTAACTCCTCCACCAATTACGAAGAAAGTAAATGGTAAGGATCAAGAAGACTTGGCAAGCTTAACAAGCAGCTTCAAGTATGCAGTGGATTCAAAAGTTCCAACTGTAGCAGATAAGTTTGTACTTTCTGATACCTTGGAAGAAGTCTTGACCTTTGATGGAGATGCGACTGTAACGATTGATGGTCAAGCCGTGACAGATGTGACGGTTGCGAAGAAAGACCAAAAACTGACAGTTACCTTCGATAAGGATCAAGTGAAGAAATATGCAGGCAAGGCTGTTCAAGTAGCCTTCGATGCTAAGATTAAATCTGGCTACACAGTTGACCAATTAGTTGCTAAGTATCCGAATGGAGATAAAGCAGCGATTCCAAACAAAGCTAGCTTTGTAGTCAATGACAATCCAGAAACAGAGAAATTCTCTAACCCAGTTACTGTTACACCGCCACCACCAAACACTCCAGAAATTGAGAAGAAAGTTAACGGTGCAGACAGTTACAATCTGCAAACCCGTTTTGAAGAATTCACTTATAGTCTGAATACAGCGATGCCAACAAATGCGACTGAATTCACCATAACAGATGAACTGAAGTCCGTTCTTGAATTCGCTGGCAACAAGGGCGATGTTGAAGTGAAGATTGACGGCAAGGCTGCCAATGATCAAGCTACTATTTCTACAGATAAGAATACCTTGACAGTGGCCTTTGCAGAAAAAGCAGTGAAAGCTAATGCTGGTAAGTCTATCGAAGTAACCTTCAAGGCTAAAATCCGTGAAGGAGCAAACCTTTTGGATTACCTAGTTCCTGGTCAAGGCATCCGTATTCCGAACAAGGCTTCTTATGATATTGATCATAATCCTAAGTTCCATAAGGATTCCAATGAAGTACCAGTAACTCCTCCATCTCCAGAACAACCACCAATTGAAAAAGATGTCAATGATAAGGCAGAAGCAACCTTGGAAGCACGTGATGAAGAATTCACTTATCATGTGAAGACCAAGATTCCTTATGATGCAACAGCCTTCAATATCACTGATACTCTGAAAGATGTTTTGGAATTCTCAGGTGAGAAAGGTCAAGCAGAAGTGACTGTAGATGGTAAGAAACTGTCAGATGATCATATCGCGATCAATGATCAAACAATCACAGTTACACTGAACCAAGAAGAACTGAAAGCCAATGCAGATAAGGAAATTAAGTTAACCTTCAAGGCTAAGATTCGTCCAAATGCCAACCTAGCTGCCTACGTCGTTGGTGATAAAGTTGTTATCAATAACCAAGCTTCTTATAATGTAGATTTACCAGACAATCCTGGAGTTCATAAAGATTCAAATATCGTACCAGTGACTCCACCAAGTCCTGAAAAACCAGAGATTGAAAAGACCGTTAATGACGCAAAAGAAGCGACTCTTGCTAACCGTGACGAAATCTTTACTTATAAAGTGAAGACAAATGTTCCGTTTGATGCAACAGCCTTCTCTATCGATGACACTATTAAGGATGTTCTAGAGTTTGCGGATGCTGGAAGTGCTACTCTTAATGGAGAAGCTTTAGAAGCAGACCGTATCTCTATCGCTGATCAAAAGATCACTTTGACTCTGACAGAAGACCAAGTCAAGAACAATGGTGGTAAAGAAGTTGTTCTGACCTTCAAGGCTAAAATCCGCCAAGGTGCCAACCTGTCTGGTTACATTGAAAAAGGTAAGACAGTCATCAATAACCAAGCTTCTTATAACGCTGCCTTCCCTAACGATCCTAACTTCCATAAAGATTCAAACATCGTCCCAGTGACCCCTCCAAGTCCGGAAAATCCTCCAATTGAGAAGAAGGTCAATGAGGCTGAATCAGCAAACTTAGGAACTCGTGATGAAGAATTCACCTACACCATCGACACAACTGTGCCACTTGATGTTACAGGCTTT
>NZ_KQ969109.1:40565-42370 GCF_001578795.1 Streptococcus gordonii | reverse complement strand
GTTTAGTTCCAGTACTTGAATTTGCTGGCGAAGATGCAGAAGCATCTCTCACACTCAATGGTGAAAAGCTGGATGCAAAACAAATCAAGCTGAAAGACCAAACCATCAGTGCTGAGTTGACTGAAGATCAAGTGAAAGCAAACGGTGGTAAAGAAGTTGTCCTCAACTTCAAGGCTAAGATTCGTGAAGGTGCAAACCTAGCAGATTACATCGAAGCAGACGGTGTAACGCGTGTACCTAACAAAGCGTCTTATGTGGCTAACTTCCCACACCGTCCGAAAGTTGAGAAAGATTCAAACATCGTTCCAGTGACTCCTCCATCACCAGAAAATCCACCAGTTGAGAAGAAGGTTAATAACAAGCCATCCGCAACTCTGGACAGCCGTGATGAAGAATTCACTTACACCATCGATACAAAAGTACCTGTCGATGCGACTGGCTTCAAGATTACCGACGAATTGAAAGACGTTCTTGAATTCTCAGGTAAGAAAGGTCAAGCAGAAGTCACAGTAGATGGTGACAAAGATGTGATCGAAGATTCACAAATTACTGTAGATAAACAAGTTCTGACAGTGACTCTGACGAAGGATCAAGTGAAGAAATACGGCAATAAAGCTGTTCATGTAAGCTTCAAGGCTAAGATTCGTAAGAATGTCAGTCTGGCAGGATACATTGAAGCAGACGGCGTAACTCGGATTCCTAACATTGCTAAATACATCATCAACGATGATCCGAAGACAGAAAAGAGCACAGAACCAGTTCCAGTGATTCCACCAAGTCCAGAAGAGCCTGGTATTAAGAAAGAAGTGAATGGTCAGCCAGAAGCAACGCTGAAAGAACGTTATGAAGAGTTTACTTATAAAGTGACAACTTCTGTACCACAAGATGCGACAGCCTTCTCAGTATCAGATACTCTTGTACCAGTATTAGAATTCTCAGGTGAGAAAGGTCAAGCAACAGCGACTCTCGATGGTCAAGAAATTGATGCCAACCGTATCAACGTTGCAGACCAAACAATCTCTATGGCTCTGACAGAAGACGAAGTGAAAGCAAATGGCGGTAAGGAAGTAACCTTGACCTTCAAGGCTAAAATTCGTGAAGGCGCAAACTTGTCTGACTACATTGAAAAAGGTAAGACTAGCATCCCGAATACAGCTTCTTACACAGCAGGCTTCCCAAATCGTCCAGAAATCCATAAGGATTCAAACAGAGTACCAGTAACTCCTCCAACTCCAGAAGAACCTGGAATTAAGAAGGATGTCAATGGTAAGGAAGAGGAAACACTGGCCAACCGTAACGATGAGTTCACCTACCACATCAATACAAAAGTACCGTTTGATGCAACAGCCTTCTCTATTAACGATGAGCTGAAAGACGTTCTTGAATTTGCGGATGGAACAGGTCGTGCGACTGCTAGCCTAAATGGCCAAGCTCTTGATGCCGATCGTATCTCAGTTAATGGTCAAACTATTACTGTGAAACTAACCGAAGACCAAGTCAAGAACAATGGTGGTAAAGATGTGAACCTAACCTTCACAGCTAAGATCCGCCAAGGTGTCAACCTATCTGGCTACATTAAAGATGGTAAGACTAGTATTCCGAATAAGGCAAGCTACCGAGTGGACTTCCCGAACAACCCAGGCGTAACCAAGGATTCTAATGAAGTCCCAGTGACCCCTCCAAGTCCGGAAAATCCTCCAATTGAGAAGAAGGTCAATGAGGCTGAATCAGCAAACTTAGGAACTCGTGATGAAGAATTCACCTACACCATCGACACAACTGTGCCACTTGATGTTACAGGCTTC
>NZ_KQ969109.1:36428-39729 GCF_001578795.1 Streptococcus gordonii | reverse complement strand
GCTGGAAGATGTTCTAGAGTTTGCGGGTGAATCATCTGCGACTCTAGCAGGTGAAGACTTGAAGGCAGACCAGATTACAACAGACGGTCAAACCATCAAGTTGACCCTGACAGAAGACCAGGTGAAAGCAAACGGTGGTAAAGAAGTTGTCCTCAACTTCAAGGCTAAGATCAGAGAGGGTGCAAACTTATCAGCTTACATGAAAGCAGACAAGGCAGAAGTACCGAATAAGGCTTCTTATACAGTTGGATTCCCTAACAAACCAGCTGTAACGAAGGACTCTAACGAAGTACCAGTCACTCCTCCGTCTCCAGAACAGCCACCGATTGAAAAAGATGTGAATTCAAAACCTTCTGAAACAATTGCAGATCGAACAGAAGAATTCACATACAACATTCATACAACTATGCCTCAAGATGCGACAGGCTTCACAGTTACCGACGAACTGAAAGAAGTTCTTGAATTTGCCGGTGATGTCCAAGTCACTCTTGGTGGTAAGAAAGCAGACGCAGCTGTAGCGAAAAATGGCCAAACTCTGGAAGTAACCTTCCCAGAAGAGACTGTCAAAGCAAATGGTGGTAAGAAAGTCCAAGTAACCTTCAAAGCGAAGATTAAAGCGGACGCGGACTTAACTCCATATGAAACAGCTAATAGCTACTCTGTACCAAATACAGCCTCTTATTTGATTAACAATAATCCAGAAAGCAAGAAAGAAACTAAGCCAGTTACGGTCGAAGTTCCAAAACAACCTGGACCAGAGGTTACGAAGAAGATTAACCGTACATTGGATCACTTAGATGTTGACCGTGATGTTCCTTACATGTACAATGTCAACACACAAATTCCAAAAGATATCCGCCTCTACAAAGAGTTCACCGTTACGGATACTTTGGAACCAGTTCTTGAAATTACAGGAACTCCTGTAGCTTACGTGGATGGTTATGCAACAGACGCTGTAGAAACAAAAGTGGAAGGTAATACAGTTACTGTAACAGTGAAAGACTTCGCTCGTATCAGTGGCTATAAAGAAATCCAACTTTACATTCCAGCTAAGCTGAAAGCAGATAGTGACTTATCAGCTTACGAAAACCAAACTGTTCCAAACAAGGCGACAATTGCCTTCAAGGATAGCAATGGCAAGAACGGTACAAAAGAATCTAACCCAGTAACCGTTCGTCCACGGGACCCAGAAAAACCTGAGGAACCAAAACCAAACGAACCAGCTAAGACAGTAGGTCCGGCTGATGGATCTAACCCATCAACTGCTTACCGTCTGAAAGAACTCAAAGAAGGCTTCCGCTTTGATGTGACAGCGAAGGTGCCAACTGATCCAGTTGATGAATCAGGCAATCCTATCAAAGATGCTCAAGGCCGTGATGTGAAGACTGAATTGAATAGCTTTACGGTAACAGATGAACTTGAAAAAGTTCTGAAAGTGGACCGTGTAGCTGTTAAGGTTGAGGAAAATAAAGTCGCAGAAGCCATTGCGAAGATTACTGCTAAGATTGAAAAAGCAGAAAGCGACCTGAAAGAGCTCGAAGGCAAAGAGACAAATGGTACTTTCGCTAAGAAACTGGCAGAAGCTGAGAAGAAGGTAGAAGAGCTAACAACTCAATTGGCAGTAGCCAAAGAAAAAGCTGCAGCAGCACCTGCAACTCCAGCTTCAGATTCTGATGCAGGCGATGCCACAGCGACACCTGCTCCAGCAGACAACAACGCTGAAGTGGCAGCCCTTGAAGAAAGCCTCAAAGCAGCACAAGCTGAATTGGAACAACTGAAAGCAGATGGTGCCAAAGCTGGTAACCTCGCAACACCTGAAGAACAAAAAGTTGAACAAGATAAACTGAATAAGAACCTTGAACAACTGAAAGAGAGCAAAGAGAAACTCGAAAAAGCTCTCGAAGCATTCACAACAGTGAATGACAAGGGTGAGATCACGGATGAAGCTCTTGCGAAAATCGCCAAAGTAACTGTAGAAGGTCAGAAAGTTACCGTTGAAGTTACTGATAAGGCTGTTTTGGAAGCCTTGAAGGGTAGCACCTTCCGCGTCATCATCTATTCATCTATTAAAGACGGAGCAGACTTGTCTAGCTACCTGAACAAAGAGAATAATGAGACGAAGATTCCGAATAAGGCTACTGTAACCTTCAACGATAAACCGAAAGTAACTAATACAGTAAACGTTTATCCGCCAGAGCCAACTACACCGCCGACAATACCGCCGACAACACCGAATACGCCTCCAGCGCCTAAGGGTGACTTGCCACCGGCACCAACACCAGAGCCAGAAAAACCGAAGAATATTTTGCCAAAAACAGGTACTTCTGGTACTATGGTAAATGAGGTGATTATCGGAATGATCCTTGTGCTGATGGGACTTCTTTTGAGAAGAAAACCAAAGCATTAATGTAAGATAGTCCAGGAGAGCTATGCTCTTCTGGTTACTATCGTATTATTAGGAAAAAGATTAAAGGAAAATCATTATGGATAGAAAAAAGTTAATTAAGTTAGGAATCTCAGTGCTAGCTGTTAATGCTTTGGGAGCAGTAGCCGTTTATAAATATCCTGAGCTAACACATGTCCCTACTGTCTATGCAGAGGAACAGCCTGGTGAGGATGAAGAAATTCCAGATGCAGCAGAAGCGCAAGCAGCAAATAATTTCCGCACGAAATTATCAGAACTTGAAGAAACTATTGCTGGGTTTGATGCGACCGATGATGAATCTAAGGAAAGTTTGGAACTTTTATTGGAAGAGGTTGAAGATGATCACACCACTGCAGTTAATGCGATCAAGAGTGAAGAAGGCAAGAAAGGCTTTGCTAAGGTTGAAGCTCGTTACCAAGCCTTAAAAGCAAAAGCTCAAGCCCTTCTAAATGGTGAATCACCAAAACCTCAACCAGAGATCACCACTCAGGACCTTACAGTCAAAGAACCAATCCCTTACGGATCTTCAACAGTTAAAAATCCAGCCTTACCAAAAGGCACAAGAAACACAAAAGTTCAAGGTGTCAATGGTGAAAAGGAAGTTGTCTACACAATCACTTTAACAGATGGCAAGGAAACAGGCCGTGTGAAAAAGTCTGAAACAGTTATTAAACCAGCTGTAGACGAGGTGATCGAAGAAGGTACTGGTGCAGTTACTACAACTGAAGAGGTAGTAGAAAAAGAAGTTATCAAACATGGTAGCTCTACAGTTCAAAATCCAGCTCTACCAAAAGGCACAAGAAATGTAAAAGTTCAAGGTGTAGATGGAGAGAAGGAAGTAACTTACACAGTTACTAAAGAAGATGGTAAAGTCGT
>NZ_KQ969109.1:29040-35168 GCF_001578795.1 Streptococcus gordonii | reverse complement strand
TTCGCAATGTGACAACCCCAGGTAAGAAGGGTGTTCGTACCATTGTTTACACAGTAACCTACGCAGACGGTGTTGAAACAGGTCGTGTAGAGAAATCCAACACTATCACAACTCCAGCAGTTGATGAAGTTGTTGAAGTAGGTACTAAGAAAGCTACTACTCCAGTTGTTACAACTGAAAATGTGACTGAAACTCAAGTTATTTACCATGGCACTATCACTTTAAGCAATCCAGATCTTCCAAAAGGAACAAAACGGATCAAGATTGCTGGTGTTGATGGTGAAAAGACAGTTGTCTACACAATTACTAAGACAAATGGTGTTGAAACAAGCCGAGTTGTCAGAGACGAAAAGATTACGAAAACACCAATCACTCAAGTAGTTGAAATTGGTACTAAGGAATCTGGTGGCAGCCAATCAAATGCTAGTCAAGATCAAAAAGATCCATCAGACAAAGCTCAAGATTCTAAAGATCAAGCGAAATCAGGATCAGATGCTGTTACAAGTAGTCAATCAGGTCAAACAGACCGTCCGCAACAACCTCAATACTCTAGAGTAAATAGAAACGCAGAAGAGAAGAAGAACCTTCCAAACACTGGTGAACATGCAAATAGCCTTGCGGCTCTATTAGGACTTGTTATTGCAAGTGTAACAGCCTTCTTTAACTTCCGTCGTAAAAAACACTAAGAATTAGGTTGAAAAAATAGAAGGCATTTGTCTTTAATTCTACTGCTTTTCTCAAAACAGAGAGTTAGTAAAAATGCTATAAAAAGAGGCTGAGAGAATATTTCAGCCTCTTTTTGAATCCTAATTTAAGAGATAGGCTTAAAATCTAGCGTCAAATGAAAAGAAAAAAGCCCGATTTTACGAGCTTTATGTTCAGATGCTTCCTGATAAATCAGGTAATATAAGGCGGTAGACGGATTTGAACCGACGATCAAGCTTTTGCAGAGCCGTGCCTTACCACTTGGCTATACCGCCTCAACCTTTACTATTTTACCTTAAAAAAGGATTTTCGTCAATACACTTGATTCTAAGAAAATGAAATAATACTGAAAATCAGAAAAATAAATGCTGATAAAATCAAGGTTTTCGAGGAAAAATAAAGCAAAAGAGCTTGTCAAATCCTTGAAATTCTGTTATCATAATAGATGCCGTGCAAATGGCAAAATACTCATTTTAGATGAATTGTGGGACTGTTGCCCTCGGGTGGTTCTGCGAGCTGAAATCTAAAAGAGGAAAAAAACAAAAAGGAGAATTTACTCATGGCAGTAATTTCAATGAAACAACTTCTTGAGGCTGGTGTTCACTTTGGTCACCAAACTCGTCGCTGGAACCCTAAGATGGCTAAGTACATCTTCACAGAGCGTAACGGTATCCACGTTATTGACTTGCAACAAACTGTAAAATATGCAGACCAAGCATACGATTTCATCCGTGATGCAGCTGCAAACGATGCAATCATCTTGTTTGTTGGTACTAAAAAGCAAGCTGCTGAAGCTGTAAAAGATGAAGCAGAACGTGCTGGTCAATACTACATCAACCACCGTTGGTTGGGTGGAACTCTTACAAACTGGTCTACTATCCAAAAACGTGTAGCTCGTTTGAAAGAAATCAAACGTATGGAAGAAGACGGAACTTTCGAAGTTCTTCCTAAGAAAGAAGTAGCTCTTCTTAACAAACAACGTGCACGTCTTGAAAAATTCTTGGGTGGTATCGAAGAAATGCCACGCATCCCAGATGTAATGTACGTAGTTGACCCACATAAAGAGCAAATCGCTGTTAAAGAAGCTAAGAAGCTTGGTATCCCGGTGGTTGCCATGGTTGACACAAACACAGATCCAGACGACATCGATGTAATCATTCCTTCTAACGATGACGCTATCCGCGCTGTTAAATTGATCACTGCGAAAATGGCTGACGCTATTATCGAAGGTCGTCAAGGTGAAGACAGTGTTGAGTCAGTAGAAGCTGAATTGGCTGCAACTGAAACTCAAGCAGACTCAATCGAAGAAATCGTTGAAGTTGTAGAAGGCGACAACGCTTAATTCAAATAATTAGTAATTACCTAGGAGGGCGGGGCTTAGCCCGGCCCTCCTATTTTTAAAAAATATAGGAGAAACAAAATGGCAGAAATTACAGCTAAACTTGTTAAAGAGTTGCGTGAAAAATCTGGTGCTGGTGTCATGGACGCTAAGAAAGCCCTAGTTGAAACTGATGGTGACATCGAAAAAGCGATTGAATTGCTTCGCGAAAAAGGTATGGCAAAAGCAGCTAAGAAGGCTGACCGTGTTGCCGCTGAAGGTTTGACAGGTGTTTATGTAAACGGTAATGTTGCAGCAGTAGTTGAAGTAAACGCTGAAACTGACTTCGTTGCGAAAAACGCTCAATTCGTTGACTTGGTAAACGCAACTGCGAAAGTAATCGCTGAAGGCAAACCAGCTAATAACGAAGAAGCACTTGCTTTGACAATGCCTTCAGGTGAAACTCTTGAAGCTGCATACGTATCTGCAACTGCAACTATCGGAGAAAAAATCTCGTTCCGTCGCTTTGCTTTGATCGAAAAAACAGATGCACAACACTTCGGTGCTTACCAACACAATGGTGGCCGTATCGGTGTTATCTCCGTTATCGAAGGCGGAGACGAAGCTCTTGCTAAACAAATCTCTATGCATATCGCTGCGATGAAACCAACAGTTCTTTCATACAAAGAATTGGATGAGCAATTTGTTAAAGATGAATTAGCACAATTGAACCATGCTATTGATCAAGATAACGAAAGTCGCGCAATGGTTGGTAAACCAGCTCTTCCACACTTGAAGTATGGATCAAAAGCTCAATTGACTGATGCAGTTGTTGCTCAAGCTGAAGAAGACATCAAAGCTGAGTTGGCTGCTGAAGGTAAACCAGAAAAGATCTGGGACAAGATCATCCCAGGTAAAATGGATCGCTTCATGCTTGACAACACTAAAGTTGACCAAGCATACACACTTCTTGCACAAGTTTACATCATGGATGACAGCAAGACAGTTGAAGCTTACCTTGAATCAGTAAATGCTTCAGTAGTTGAGTTCGCTCGCTTTGAAGTTGGTGAAGGTATCGAAAAAGCCGCTAACGACTTTGAATCAGAAGTTGCAGCAACAATGGCAGCAGCTCTTGGACAAAACTAAGAATCTACTATCATAAAAAGAACGGGACAAGATTGATTTTGTCCCGTTTTTATCTTTATAAGCCTAAGCTCTTGTATATATCAAAAGCTTTCTAATGTGCTTTATTCTATTTAGCTACTCTTCTCATCAAGTTGCTATGTGAAATCACAGCATCAATAAAAATTAGAAGAATACCAAAAATTAAGAGATGAGTAATTTGAGAATAGGTAAAAGTAATTCTAAACTTCTGAGTGAATAGGATTCCTATCACAGTAGCGAGTGTAATGAGTAGATTAAGAGTCCACTTTGTTTTCTGTTTCATCTTGGCCTGTTCAAATAAGAAGGGGATAAAGAAGCAGGCAACCAATATGGCAATCTGGACATTGACATAATGGGCAGAAAATACTGTGTATAGGAACAAGGTTGAAAGCAACCAAGTGAGCACGTGGCGAGTATAAGTGAGCCAATCTAGCGTCATTGGACATTCCTCCTTTTGAGATAATTGTGAATAGGTAAGGTACCTATTCTTTCTGTACATTTCCACCTATATTATAACGCTTTAAAAGTTAATTGCAAGCGGTTACAACTAAGAATTTGCTCTTTTTTAAAGCTTTTTCACTAGTTTGGATTATCAGACCTTTTACCATCCCTTTTCCTTTCAAAATAAGGACTTTTTCGGTATAATGTTAGTCAAAGATAGTCAATGTCAAAGATGCTTTTGAGAAGCTAGAAATCAGTGTCTAATGTTTAATGAAAGAGCGATTAAAAATAATAAGATTGACTAGAAAGGAAGATCATGAGCGGTAAGAATACTTCAGATAATATCGAAGCCTATATCAAAGCAATTTTAGAGCAGGCAGGTATGATTGAGTTGAAGCGGAGCGAGTTGGCTGATGTCTTCCAGGTCGTTCCCAGTCAAATTAATTATGTGATTAAGACTCGCTTTACTGAAAGCCGGGGCTACGTTGTCGAAAGTAAGCGAGGTGGCGGTGGCTACATTCGAATCGGAAAGGTTAAGTTTTCTGATCGCCATCAGATGATATGTGAGTTGTTCGATCGCATTGGAGAGCAAGTGAGCCAACAGTTCTTTACGGATATTGTTCAACTATTGTTTGATGAAAGAATTATGTCGGAACGTGAAGGCAACCTTCTTTTAGCTATATCGACAGACTGCGTTTTAGGAGTAGATGCTCCATTAATTCGCGCTCGTATGTTAAAGAAAATATTACAGCAACTTGATAGAAAAGGAACTTAAATAGAAATGAAATATTCAAAAGCCTTGATTGTTAGTATAGAAGAAGCCCAGCAATTGGCTAGCCATTTTGAATCTGAGTATTTAGAGTCATGGCATCTCTTGATTGCTTTTTCTAATTATCCTTATAGCGTAGCTGGCTCAGTTTTAAATGATTATCCGCTGGAAATCGATCATTTTGAGGATGCTGCTTACCATGTGGTAGGAAAGTCTTATCAGAAGGAAGGGCAATTTAGTATCCTGCCTTTTTCTCATCGTTTGACGACTCTTTTTAAGGAGGCAAAAGCTATAGCCGAAGCTACTCACGCAAAGGAAGTCGGAACTGAACACATCCTATACGCTATCGTCAGCGATAGAGGTACCCTAGCAACTCGTATTTTGGAATTTGTCGGATTTAGTTATGAAGACAAAGAAGGAGTTTTGCGTATTAATGATTTGCGGAGAAATTTGGAACAAAAGTCTGGTTGGACTAAGAATGATTTAAAAGCCATCCGCAGTCTTCACAAGGGTTTTAACCAAGCCAAGCAAAACATGGCAAACATGATGGGGATGCCACCTACTCAGAGTGGTGGCTTAGAGGATTACACACGAGACTTGACGGAATTAGCTCGTTCAGGTCAGCTAGAGCCTGTTGTTGGCCGAGATCAGGAAATCTCTCGGATGATTCAGGTTCTCAGTCGCAAGACGAAGAATAATCCTGTTTTGGTTGGGGATGCTGGAGTTGGTAAAACTGCTCTAGCTCTCGGTTTGGCCCAGCGTGTAGCTTCTGGTCAAGTTCCGCACGAACTAGCCAAAATGCGGGTTCTAGAGCTTGATTTAATGAATGTAGTGGCAGGGACTCGTTTCCGTGGGGATTTTGAAGAGCGTATGAACAATATCATTGACGATATTGAGAAAGATGGTAAGGTCATCCTCTTTATCGATGAGCTTCATACTATTATGGGGTCTGGTAGCGGTATTGACTCTACGATGGATGCTGCGAATATCCTTAAACCTGCTCTGGCTCGCGGAACACTCCGTACGATAGGAGCTACAACTCAAGAAGAATATCAAAAGCATATTGAAAAAGACGCTGCTCTATCTCGGCGCTTTGCTAAGATCAGTATTGAAGAGCCAAGTGTAGCTGACAGCATTGCTATCCTGAAGGGGCTAAAAGAAAACTATGAAGCCCATCATAAGGTAACGATTACAGATCAAGCAATTGAAACAGCTGTAAAATATGCTCATCGCTATTTGACAAGCAAGCATCTGCCGGATTCAGCAATTGATCTGTTAGATGAAGCTAGTGCTACAGTGCGTAACAATGGGGCTCAGAGTCATGCGAAAGAGGATTTGAGCCCAGCAGATCGAGCAATTATAGCTGGTCAGTTCAATAAGCTTGGTCGCTTGATTAAGGAAGAAAATCAACCTCTATCAAGTAATTTGAAGGTAGAGGAAACAGATATTCTGACAACTCTCAGTCGCCTATCTGGTATTCCAGTCCAAAAATTGACTCAGACAGATGCTAAAAAATATTTGCACTTAGAAGAAGAATTGCATAAGCGGGTGATTGGCCAAGATGAAGCTATATCAGCTATTAGTCGTGCAATTCGTCGTAATCAGTCAGGTATTCGAGCGAATAAGCGACCGATTGGTTCCTTTATGTTCTTGGGTCCAACTGGGGTTGGTAAGACCGAGTTGGCTAAGGCCCTGGCAGAAACCCTCTTTGACGACGAATCAGCTCTCATT
>NZ_KQ969109.1:24613-29020 GCF_001578795.1 Streptococcus gordonii | reverse complement strand
TTTTGATATGAGTGAATACATGGAGAAATTTGCTGCTAGCCGTCTCAATGGAGCGCCTCCAGGCTACGTCGGCTATGAAGAAGGGGGCGAATTAACAGAGAAAGTTCGCAACCGACCATATTCCGTCCTCTTATTTGATGAAGTGGAAAAAGCTCATCCGGATATTTTCAATGTCCTTCTGCAGGTTCTAGATGATGGTGTATTGACTGATAGTAAGGGAAGAAAAATTGATTTTTCAAATACGATTATTATCATGACCAGCAATCTAGGAGCAACCAGTTTGCGGGATGATAAGACAGTTGGCTTTGGGGCTCGTGACATCCGTTTAGACCATGCTAATATGGAAAAACGAATGTTAGAAGAGCTTAAAAAGGCTTACCGTCCAGAATTTATTAACAGGATTGATGAAAAAGTGGTCTTCCATAGCTTGTCTGCTGACCATATGCAGGAGGTTGTAAAAGTGATGATTAAGCCTCTGGTTGCCAGTCTCGCTGAAAAGAATATCGAACTAAAATTCCAAGCCAGTGCCTTGAAACTACTAGCTAAAGAAGGATATGATGTAGAAATGGGGGCTAGACCTCTTCGTAGGACTCTGCAAACCAAAGTTGAAGACAAACTAGCAGAACTGCTATTAACTGGTGATTTACAAGCAGGTCAGACCTTGAAGGTGGGGGTTAAGACAGGTCAGTTGAAGTTTGATATAGCCTAAATTCTAAAGAAGATCGCAGTATTCTTGCTGAACAATTGTAAAAACACAAGGAAAGCTCTGATATAACAATTATCAGGGCTTTTTTAATTTTAAGTTTGATATTCGAGTTTAAAAATATTTTTATAAAATTTTATAAAAAACTATTGACAAAATAAAAATATAGTTTATAATAAAAACATAGAAAAACAAAAATATAAAAAACAATAAAAAGGTGGAATTATGAAAGAAAAAATTGCAATCGTCTTTGGAACCTTTGCTCCCTTGCATCAGGGACATATTGATTTGATTCAGAAGGCTAAGCGTTCTTACGACAAGGTGCGCGTGGTGGTTTCTGGTTATCAAGATGACCGTGGGGAGGAAGTAGGCCTGTCTTTGCAGAAGCGTTTCCGCTATACGCGGGAGACTTTCGCAGATGATGAATTAACTCAGGTATACAAACTGGACGAAACTTCTTTTCCTCGCTATCCTCTGGGTTGGGACCAGTGGTTGTCGGCCTTATTAGAGTTGGTGGGTTATGATGCAGAAAGCGAGGAGTTGATCTTCTATGTCGGAGAGGCTGATTATCAGGCAGAGCTGGCAAAGCGTGGTTTTGAAACATGTTTGGAAGAGCGCCAGGTTGGTATCTCAGCTACCATGATTCGAGAAAACCCTAGCCATTATTGGAAATATATGGCCCAACCTTTCCGCCGTCACTTTACCAAGAAAGTGCTGATCATGGGTAGCGCCAGCAATGGTAAAACGACCTTGGCTAAGGATTTGGCTCGCTATTATGATGCTCCAGTTAGCCTAGAATATGCTCGAGAATACCAGATCCAAAATAACGTGCGAGATAATGAACTGACCCCTAAAGACTACTACTATCTGCTCTTAGGACAATATGCTCAGACTTCCCGCCTGATTGACAGCAACGCCAACCGTGGTCTGGTTGTGGCCGATACAAATTCTCTAGTAACCAAGGCTTACTATGATTACTATCTGAAAGAAAGTCCGGTTCAGGATGAAGAGACAGATACCTTTGATAATCTCTTTGCTAGTATCTTGTCCAAGGAAAAATGGGATTTGATTCTCTTTGCAGAACCAGTCGGGACCTATGTCAACGATGGCTTTCGAGATATGAGCATGGCAGATGAGGCTATACGCAGTGATTTTTCTAGCTATCTGAAAAGATTGAAAGAACGATACTTACCTAATCATCCGACAGTCTATCTGGCTGGTAGTTATTTGGACAATTATCAAGCAGCCAAAGAAGCAATCAACAGGATTTATCAAGCAGATTAAAAAAGAAAGTGGTAGAATAGAATGGAAATAAAAAATCAAAAACTCTCTCCCGAAGCTCTCTGCGCAAGACTGAAACAAAAAACTCAAACCTTTGCTCGGAATTTCCGTAATGTCTGTGCCGCAGCTAAAAAGCTGGGCATTAAGGGGATTGCAAAATTGCTCTGGCAGGACCTATTTGGTGGTCGTAGCTTAGCTCAATGGCTCTACTTACTTGCTCTTTCCAGTCTGCCTTTCATTCTGGAGTTTACAGGAGGCCAGGCGAAGCATGATTGGCTAGGACTCTTTGCTTCCTGGACAGGTATCGTCTGTGTCATTCTAGTAGCTGAGGGTCGGGCCAGCAATTACCTCTTTGGAGCGGTTAATTCGGCAATTTACCTTATATTGTCCTTCAAGGCTAGTTTTTATGGTGAAGTACTGACAACAATCTACTTCTTTATCATGCAGCCAATCGGCCTTTATACTTGGCTGTCCAACCGGGTTAATGAGCAAGATAAGGAAGAACCTTCTCATTTTGAAGCTAAGAAGTTAGACTGGCGTGGCTGGCTTAAATACCTGGCCTTGACGGCCTTTATTTGGATTGGTATGGGCTTTGCCTATAAAAGCATTCACAGCCACCGTCCTTTCCGCGATAGTGTGACAGATGCGACCAATGGTATCGGTCAGCTTCTCATGACTGGTCTCTACCGTGAGCAGTGGATTTTCTGGATTGCGACCAATCTCTTCAGTATCTATCTCTGGTGGGATAGCAATCTCCATATCCAGGCCATGTACTGGGTCTATACCCTCAATAGTATCGTCGGGTGGTATCAGTGGACCAAGGCAGTGAAGAAAGCTTAGAGCAAGATTTGGAGGATTTTTGATAGAAAAGGATAAGATACTTATGACCAAACAGGCTATTCCATCTGGTATGACAGAAAAAGAATATTATGAAACAATGGCGGATGAATCCGCCTTTTTGGAATGGTACAAGACTCAAGATTTGCCAAAATATGAGACCCCGAGTGTAACAGCAGATATGGTGGCTTACTGCTTTGTGGAAGGTCAGATAAAACTCTTGGCCATCAAGCGCAAGGCCCATCCTTATCAAAATAAATATGCCCTAGTCGGAGGATTTGTGGACAAGCATGAGGATGCCTATCAAGCCTGCATTCGGGAAGTCAAAGAAGAGGTGGGGCTGGAGATACCGCTGGAAAAGGTGGAACAGTTGATGACGGTTTCTACACCTGGACGTGATCCACGTGGTTGGGTCATTACTATTTCCCACTTGGTTTATCTTCCGGCTATAGCAGTAGATCAAGTACAAGCTGGCGATGATGCTAAAGAAGTCACCTTTCTTGATGTGGACTTTAAGACGAGGAGCTTTAGGGATGGTGAACAGCTTTTGACAGCAGAGGACTTTGCCTTTGACCACTACCAAATCCTGCTAGAATCGATCAAGCGGATTCAGGGACGACTGGACTGGAATCCAACATTTCTTCATTTACTGGAATCACCTTTTACTGTCTATGAAGGGACTGAGTTGGTCAATCTCATCACACCTAGACGTCCTATTGTCAGCAATAATTTTCTAGTTAAATTTGGGGAATACCTAGAAGAGGCTGGTGTCAAGCGCGTGCCAAAGAAGAAGCCGAGAAAAGTTTATCGGCTGAAGACAGAAAAAACGGCTTAAACGAAAGTCGAGGATATATTTCTCTTGCAGGACAAAATTGTCCTGTTTTTCTTATTTTAATGACGAATAGATAAGTAGGAGCAAATTTCTCATGACCAAAGAAGTAGCATGAGAAGCTTGAACTTGCTTGGGTAGAAACTTTTTAAAGAATTTTATATAAATGATTGACAAATAAAAAACATAGTATTACAATAACATTACAAAAAGATTTCTAAATGTTACAAGGAGGCAAAAGATGAAAACACGTACTTATACAAAAATGATGGCAGTTGTAGTTCTAGCTTCTGGTCTGCTTTTAGGGGCATGTGGTAAGAAAGAAGAAAGCACAACAAGTACTAGTTCTAGCAAGACTGTTCAGACTTCCTCTAGCTCAAAAGCTGCGTCATCCAGCAAGGCTAGTTCTTCTTCTAAGGCTAGCAATCGACCTTCTTCAGAAGGAGCAGTTGGCCAGTCTGGACAAGTCGAAGCTTCTGCCAGTCAGCAACAGTCTACTGTAGAAGCGCCTCAAGCCCAACAAACGCAACCGCAGCAAGCTTCAGGTCGACAAAATACTCAGAGTCAAGCAACTCAACCAGCTCAAGCACCAGAAAGCAATCGTCAGCTTCAGAATAAGCAGGCAGCCAGCAATGCTCGCTATAAAGGTGTCTTGACTATGGTGGATGGGGATTTTTCAGCCGCTGCTGGTACTTGGAAGGATGCAAATGGAAATACCGTGACTGTATCAGGCAACGGTCAATTCACAGTCCAGTCT
>NZ_KQ969109.1:19287-24301 GCF_001578795.1 Streptococcus gordonii | reverse complement strand
CAATCTGCAGATTACAACTGGAGCGGATGGTTCAGTAACAAGCGTTGTGGTAACTCAACCCTAAACAGAACAAAAAAGGAAGTCCAATTGGCTTCCTTTTGGTTTTATTTTTGAATTTGTAAGAGTTCTTCGATTTCAGCCAGGCTTTCAGCTTGAGAAATAGCACCGCGGAGCTTGGCTGCTCCGGCAGTACCGCGCAGATAGTGCGGAGCTAGGCCCCGGAATTCGCGGATAGCCACATATTCTCCTTTGAGATTTACCAAGCGGGAGAGGTGGTCGTGGGCGATTTTCATCTTGTCCTCAAAGCTGAGGTCTGGAAGAACTTCGCCGGTTTCAAAGTAGTGGTTGATTTGGTTAAAGAGATAAGGATTTCCCATAGCTGCTCGACCTACCATGACGGCATCGGCACCGACTTCCTCGATACGCTGTTTAGCGTCTTGGACGCTGCGGATATCACCGTTAGCGATGAAAGGAATCTTAGTCAGAGCATGGGCTACGTCGTGCAAGGTCTCAAGGTCAGCATGACCAGTATACATTTGCTCACGGGTGCGGCCATGCATAGCCAGGGCGGAGACTCCAGCGGCTTCAGCTGCCAGAGCATTTTCTACAGCTAGTGAGCTGTCAGACCAGCCAGTCCGCATCTTGACTGTCAGAGGAATATCCAGAACGGACTGGACCTTGTTGATGATTTTATAGATTTTCTCAGGGTCCTTGAGCCATTTAGCTCCGGCTTCGTTTTTAACGATTTTATTGACCGGGCAGCCCATATTGATATCGACGATATCCGTCTTGGTGTTTTCTTGGATAAATTCCGCTGCGCGAGCTAAACTGTCCTCGTCGCTACCGAAAAGCTGGATAGAAACGGGATTTTCTCCCTCATCAATATGGAGCATGTGGAGGGTTTTTTCGTTGTTATACTGGATGCCCTTGTCAGAGACCATTTCCATCACGACCAGGCCTGCACCTAGCTCTTTGGCAATGGTTCGGAAAGCAGAGTTGGTTACACCGGCCATAGGTGCTAGAACCGTACGGTTGGGAATTTCGACTTTCCCAATCATAAAAGGGGTATTAAGATTTGTCACGAATCAGTTCCTCCAGGTCATTTTGGTCAAAGTGATAGGCAGTCTGACAGAATTGGCAGACGATCTCAGCCCCTTGGTCTTGGTCACGCATCTCTTTCAAGTCAGTCTTTGGCAAGGTAGCCAAGGCATTCATGAAGCGCTCTTTGCTACAGTCGCACTGGAAGCGGATTTCTTCTTCAGATAGGCGTTTGTATAGCTCATCACCATAGATGGCAGCCAGCAGAGCTTCGATATGGTCATCGGATTCCAGCAGTTTTGAGATGGCAGGCATTTCTTGGATCCGCTTCTCAAAGCGGGCAATTTCAGCTTCTTTGGCACCAGGCAGAACTTGTACCAAGAAACCACCGGCAACCTTGACTTTATCGTTCTCATCTAAGAGAACATTGAGACCAACAGCGGAAGGTGTTTGCTGGCTTTCGGTTAGGTAGAAAGCTAGGTCTTCTCCGATTTCTCCAGAGATGAGAGGAGTCATGGAGTTATACGGGTTGCCCGTACCGTAGTCCGTGATAACGAGGAATTCGCCTTGGCCGACAAAAGGACCAACCAGCACTTCGCCAGTAGCTGTCTTTTTGATATCTACACCGGGATTCTGTACATAACCTTTGACATTGCCCTCAGTATCTGCCACTGTGATAATTGCGCCTAGTGAGCTGGTCCCGAGGACCTTGACGGTAATCTTGGTCTGGCCTTTTTCATTTGCAGCCAAAATCTGACTGGCAATCAGTGTGCGGCCAAGTGCAACGGTAGAACTTGCTTGAGTTTGATGTTTTTCTTGAGCGGTCCGAACCGTCTCTGTGCTATCCAGCACATAAGCTCGGAAAGAACCATTTTCTGAGATAGTTTTGATAATTTTGTCCATACCTCTTATTCTAACACAAAAAAGAAAAACAAGCGCATGACTGTGCTTGTTTTTTGGGGTTAGGAAGAATTTTAAGATCAAAAATAGTATAATAAAACAAAGGAGGCTAGCATGAATCAATCTTTGAAAGCGGCTATCTATGGTTTAGCGGTAGCTGATGCATTAGGAGTGCCGTATGAATTCTTGACCCGTGGCAGTTTTGAAGCGGTTGAGATGGTGGGCTATGGCAGCCATCAGCAACCAGCTGGCACTTGGTCAGATGACACCAGCCTTGTTTTGGCGACCTGTGATTCTATCAGGGAAAAAGGTAAGATTGACCCTGCCGATATGCAGCAACGGTTTAAACATTGGCTCTTTCAGGGAGCTTACACACCAGATGGTTTGACCTTTGGTATAGGAAATGCGACTCGCGAAGCCTTGACAAGAGGATACGGTCTATCTGATGAATATTCCAATGGGAATGGTTCGTTGATGCGGATTCTGCCCCTAGCCTTTACGGAAGCTAGTCCGACTGATATTGAAGCTGTTTCCAGCATTACACATGCCCATGCGATTTCCGTAGAGGCCTGCCAGCTTTATGTGGCTATTGCTCGTAGGCTTTTAAAAGGCCAGCAACTACCGAAAATACTCTCAGGCTTAGAGGCCAGCAAAACCTACGCTCGTTTGCAAACTTTAGCAGAGCTGACCGCAGATGACATTCGCTCTACTGGCTATGTGGTGGATACCTTGGAAGCAGCACTTTGGTGTCTGCTGACTAGCACTTCTTATCCGGAAACTGTCCTAAAAGCTGTTAATCTGGGCGATGATACTGATACAGTAGCAGCAGTTGCTGGTGGCTTGGCTGGTATCATCTATGGTTTGGAAGGGATTCCTGACAACTGGTTAGCCCAGCTACGCAATAAAGAACTGCTGGAAAGCTGCTTGTTTTAAACTTGTAAATCAAATCAAATACTTATTGTGCTTGTCTTAAAGTTTTACTAAAGTCAGCAAATAAAAATCGCAGGGAATTCCTTGCGATTCTTGTTTTATCAGTCCATTTCTGGGAAAAGTTTAGCCAGTATTTTAGGGGTGATGCTTTGTCCCGGCCCCTCAGCACAATAGGTATGCATATACATAGAGGGGTTGAAATTGAGCTCGATGCAGGTGCAGTTGGGATTTTCCTTGGTAGAAATAGCAGAGCTGTCAGGGATGATCAGGTCAACGCCACAAGCCCAAGCTCCCATAGCCCTTGCCATGTCCGCAGCGAGTTCCTTATAAGATGGGTGCATGTTGTCTGTAACATCAATCGAGTCTCCGCCGGTAGAAATATTGGAATTGCGTCGCAAGTCAACTTTGACTCCAGCAGGCAGGATATCGTCTGGTCCATAGCCTTGCTGGTCCAGCATGAGCAGTTCAATGTCCCCTAGTTCAATAATCTCAAGCGGTGAGCGATGGTCACGACCGCGCAGGGGATTGTCGTTTTTGATGGCAACCAATTCTCTCACGGTATGCTGACCGTCTCCGACGACATTGGCTGCCACTCGCAAGAGGACTGCCTCACACTGACCATCTAAGACAAAGAATCGGTACTCCGTTCCTGCGATAAATTCCTCCACTAAGACAGCAGCGTCTTCTGAAAAAGCAATCTCCAAAGCCTTGCGATAGGCTTCCAGGCTAGCTGGTTCTTGGAAGATAGAGATGCCCAGTCCGAAGTTGGTTGACTTAGGTTTGACAACGATTTGTCGGTCTTTAATCAAAGGATAGTAGAGTATCCCTTCTTCAAGTGTGGTAAATTCTGCTCCAGCTGGAACGGGAAAGTCAGCTGCAGCCAAAATCTTTTTTGTGACTGTTTTATTGGCCATGGCCAGAGGGATGACATAGTTATCCTTGGAGGTCATGTTGCCGTTCTTGACATACTCTACATGGTGACCATGCCAAAGCTTGAGAAATTGGTCATTTTCATCTAAAATTTCGACATTAAGCCCCTTTTGAATAGCATCAAAGAGCAGCATCTGGGTGGACAGTTCCATATTTTCGTAGCCTTTAAGGGCATAAGGAGCAGTCCAAGCATAGCGGTGATATTCCTCTGCTTTGTCTAGTCCAAAGGCTATTAAGGAATCCTGCTGGATATGAGGCAGGAGCTGACCAGATAGGGTTAGCTGAGGATTCAGAAGTGATTCTTTAAGCTGCTCAAGCAATCTTTGGTAGTAAGTTGGCAGTTCAAAATGCTGGATGAGCTCTTCCATGGCTTGGAGCAGTGTTGAGCTGTCTGCCTCATCTGGCAGGGCAGTCAGCGGATGGCTACAAGCAATCTTTTGGTTCAAGTCATGGGCAGCTTTTAATGCCACATCAACATTTTCAACATCATCTAGCCAGAGCAGGCTCAGTAAAAAGAGATGGACAGTATCTAGGGTCTCTTGGCTAATGCCTAAATGGTCAAAAGGATTGAGGTCAAAACAACGGAATTCCAGATAAGTGATACCTTGTTCCAGATAGGCACGATTGTGCTTTTGTCCACGGAAACGAACGGCTGAGTAAAATTCTTTCTCAGCACTGAGCTCGCCAGTCTGAACGTAGTTTTCAATATCAGTTACATATTGCTCCAAAGAAGCGTAGGACACCTGAATATTCTCGTTATTGACATAGCCATAGTCGCTGTTGCGAAAAGAGCGGATAGGCTGGGAAATTTCCTGACTGTAGAAGCCAGCTTCTGCAAGAGGAGCAGCACCGTAGAGATAGGTTAAGATCCAGCGGAAACGCAAAAAGTTTCGAGCCAGCTTGAGATAGAGGTCGTTTTTAAAATCTTTTAGCGAATGGTGGGAGCTGGCTTGAAAGAGAGCAGTGACTAGATCTTTCCCTAGTTCCATATTGTAGTGGATACCAGAGATAGCCTGTAGTTTTTTGCCATATTTTTCCGCCAAGCCCTCTCGGTAGTGGCGCTCATAGTCGTTTTCCAGACGAGCAATGACAATCTCCTCTTCAGTCAGCTGCGGTGGCATGGACAGAGGCCAGAGGTGTTCACCCTGGTCAATCGAGCGGTCCGCCACGTCACTAATAGTCCCCAGTAGGCGTCGTGCCTCCTTAGTTGAATGAG
>NZ_KQ969109.1:0-19252 GCF_001578795.1 Streptococcus gordonii | reverse complement strand
GTCGTGCCTCCTTAGTTGAATGAGCGATAGGTGTTATTAGTTCTAGTTGTTGCTCGCTGAAATCTGTTTGGATGCTTGGGTGGAAATTCCTTGAACCGAGTTGACTTGGATGAGCAGTCTGGGCTAAGTGTCCATCTGGCGTTACTCGGAGATTTTCTCTTTCTAGACCAAAGGTCGCTTGAAGAATAGGGCTTGATGTATCTAGTTTCTGCAGTAATTGATTAATCGTCATCGTTTCACCGTCCTATGATAGTAATTTTAGTCTATTACAAACGGAAAAAGAAAACAAATTTTCACTACGCTTTTACAAAAATTCCGAACTTTTATTTAATATAAACTGATAAATTTCAGAAAAAACAGATTTTGTGAAAAACTAATTCAATTCCAAAAGTTAAAATCCAAATGAAATACCTATCTCTTCTTGAAAAATAGCAATAAATTTCTTATAATAAAGTGTAAGATATACCAGCAGGTGAGATTCCTGCCTTGTATGTAAGAAAGGACGAGCTGTCTCAGCTCAGACAAAATTATGACATCAGTAGTTGTTGTAGGAACCCAGTGGGGAGATGAAGGAAAAGGAAAGATTACAGACTTCCTTTCTGCTAATGCCGAAGTGATTGCCCGTTATCAAGGTGGTGACAATGCCGGTCATACCATCGTGATTGACGGTAAGAAGTACAAATTGCACCTGATTCCATCAGGGATTTTCTTCCCAGAAAAAATCTCTGTCATTGGAAATGGAATGGTGGTTAATCCAAAATCTCTGGTCAAAGAATTGAACTACCTGCATGAAGAGGGTGTGACGACGGATAACCTTCGCATCTCTGATCGAGCGCATGTCATCTTGCCTTACCATATCGAGCTGGATCGTCTGCAGGAAGAAGCAAAAGGTGACAATAAAATCGGGACGACAATCAAGGGAATTGGACCTGCTTATATGGACAAGGCTGCGCGTGTTGGTATCCGGATTGCAGATCTTCTAGACAGAGATATTTTCAGAGAACGTTTGGAGCGTAATTTAGTTGAGAAAAACCGCCTCTTTGAGAAATTGTACGATAGTACAGCAATTAACTTTGATGACATCTTTGAAGAATACTATGAATATGGTCAGCAAATCAAGCAGTATGTGACGGATACCTCTGTCATTCTCAACGATGCTTTGGATCAAGGCAAGCGAGTACTCTTTGAAGGTGCACAAGGGGTTATGCTGGATATTGACCAAGGAACCTACCCATTTGTAACTTCCTCTAATCCAGTAGCTGGTGGTGTAACAATTGGTTCTGGTGTGGGTCCTAGCAAGATTGACAAAGTCGTGGGTGTTTGCAAAGCCTATACTAGTCGCGTTGGTGATGGACCTTTCCCGACAGAGCTTTTCGATGAAGTAGGAGATCGCATACGTGAAGTCGGCCATGAGTATGGTACAACAACAGGCCGTCCGCGTCGAGTTGGTTGGTTTGACTCTGTTGTCATGCGCCATAGTCGCCGTGTATCTGGGATTACCAATCTTTCGCTTAACTCTATTGATGTTTTGAGCGGTCTGGATACAGTCAAGATCTGTGTAGCCTATGATTTGGATGGCCAAAGAATCGACCATTACCCAGCTAGTTTGGAACAGCTTAAACGTTGTAAGCCGATTTACGAAGAGCTTCCTGGATGGTCTGAAGATATTACTGGCGTTCGTAAGTTAGAAGATCTTCCAGAAAATGCTCGCAACTATGTTCGGCGAGTAAGTGAGTTGGTTGGTGTACGTATTTCCACCTTCTCAGTTGGACCTGACCGCGACCAAACTAATATTTTGGAAAGTGTCTGGTCAAGTTTATAATTGATGAAAGAGGCTGGGAAAATTTCCCGCCTTTTTAAAAAGAAAAGAGAAAATATGTATCAAAATATCTTATTTGATTTAGATGGGACTTTGACCAACTCTGAGTTAGGAATAACTAATTCTGTGGCTTATGCTTTAGAGAAATTTGGCATCCAAGTGAAAGATAAAAAAGAATTAAGAGTTTTCATCGGTCCACCACTGAAGTACTCTTTTGAACACTTTTATGGTTTTTCAGAAAAAGAAAGTCTACAAGCTGTGGAATATTATCGAGAATATTTTTCTAAAAAAGGTCTCTATGAAAATGAAGTTTATAAAGGGATTCGGGAAACATTGTCTTCCCTCAGGCAAGCTGATAAGAAATTGATAGTAGCCACCTCTAAGCCTGAAAAATTCTCAATTCAAATTCTTAAACATTTTGGCGTATATGATTATTTTGACTTTGTTGCAGGAGCAACTATGGATGGTAGTAGAAGTAAAAAGTCAGACGTTATTGGTTACGCTTTAGAAAAAATGGAAATTAAAAATCTCTCCGAAACAATTATGGTCGGTGATCGTGAACATGATATTATAGGGGCTCAAAAGCAAAAGATTGAGTCTATAGGAGTTCTTTATGGCTTTGGTACAAGGGAAGAATTGGAGAAAGCAGGAGCGACATTTATTGTTAAAGACGTCTGTGAACTAGAAAATTTATTACTTTTAAAAGAAGCTTAAGGATATTTTAAGTTAAAGCTCGTATATTGTAATCATAAACAAAGATCTCCTAACTTTGTTTAGAAATCCTAAAACTTTTCTTTTTCATAATAATCTCCCGAAAACCACCTCATAAGGTGGTTTTCTTTTGTGCCCCAAAAGAGAAAAAAGCTAAAAATGCCAATCTTTCTTCTATATGTTAGACAACAAAATGGATAGAAAACATTTTTATTAAAAATAGTTTAAAAAAATCTCTCAAATCCCTTGCAATGCATGCATCTTTGTGTTAAGATACTATGGTGCTGTGAAAATACAGCGTGTAGCTTTGATGCAAGAGGTTGCGACACGCTCGGTTGCATTGCCACGCAACCACCTGTTGGTTTTCTTGTGGAGCTAGCCTATTATCTTAAATAGACGAAAAGGAGAAAAAGATGGCAAACAAAAAAATCCGTATCCGTTTGAAAGCATACGAACATCGTACACTTGACACAGCGGCTGCAAAAATCGTAGAAACTGCTACTCGTACAGGTGCTGAAGTTGCGGGTCCAATCCCACTTCCAACTGAACGTAGCCTCTACACAATCATTCGTGCGACTCACAAATATAAAGACTCTCGCGAACAATTCGAAATGCGTACTCATAAACGCTTGATCGACATCATCAACCCAACTCAAAAAACAGTTGACGCTTTGATGAAATTGGATCTTCCAAGTGGTGTGAACGTAGAGATTAAACTTTAATCTAAAATATAAAAGAGCAAAGGCTGGTGTTTCAATCTAATTGAACACGGGCTAAACTCGATGTGAAAAAGATAAACTTCCTAGTGTCTAGTAGACACTGCGTCAGTTTCCTATTTTTACTTTGAGTTTTACGCCCTTTGTATCTTAGACTTGAGCATAAAAAACGCTCGTTAAAAACTTTTTGAAAAAAATATAGAAAAGGAAACATTTTCTCATGACAAAAGGAATCTTAGGGAAAAAAGTGGGAATGACTCAAATCTTCACTGAAGCTGGCGAATTAATCCCTGTAACTGTTATTGAAGCAACTCCAAACGTTGTTCTTCAAGTTAAAACAGTTGAAACAGATGGTTACAACGCAGTTCAAGTTGGTTTCGACAATCTTCGTGACGTATTGAGTAACAAACCTGCTAAAGGACATGTAGCAAAAGCTAACACGGCTCCTAAGCGCTTCATTCGTGAATTCAAAAACATTGAAGGCTTAGAAGTTGGTGCTGAAATCACAGTTGACACTTTCGCAGCCGGCGATGTTGTTGATGTAACAGGAACTTCAAAAGGTAAAGGTTTCCAAGGTGTTATCAAACGCCACGGTCAATCTCGTGGTCCAATGGCTCACGGTTCTCGTTACCACCGTCGTCCTGGTTCAATGGGACCAGTTGCGCCTAACCGTGTTTTCAAAAACAAACACTTGGCTGGACGTATGGGTGGCAACCGTGTGACAATTCAAAACCTTGAAATTGCACAAGTTGTTCCAGAGAAAAACGTTATCCTTATCAAAGGAAACGTACCTGGTGCTAAGAAATCTCTTATCACTATCAAGTCAGCAGTTAAAGCTGGTAAATAATAAAGAAAGGGGAAATCAGTCACAATGGCAAACGTAAAATTATTTGACCAAACTGGTAAAGAAGCTGGTGAAGTAGTTCTGAACGATGCAATCTTTGGTATTGAACCAAACGAATCAGTTGTCTTTGATGTTATCATCAGCCAACGCGCTAGTCTTCGTCAAGGAACTCACGCTGTTAAAAACCGTTCTGCAGTATCAGGCGGCGGACGCAAACCATGGCGTCAAAAAGGAACTGGACGTGCTCGTCAAGGTTCTATCCGCTCTCCACAATGGCGTGGTGGTGGTGTCGTGTTCGGCCCAACTCCTCGTTCATATGCTTACAAACTTCCACGTAAAGTTCGTAGATTAGCGCTTAAATCAGTTTACTCTGAAAAAGTTGCTGAAAACAAATTCGTAGCTGTAGACAGCCTTTCATTTACAGCTCCAAAAACTGCTGAGTTTGCAAAAGTGCTTGCTGCACTAAGCATCGACACAAAAGTACTTGTTATCCTTGAAGAAGGAAACGAATTCGCTGCACTTTCAGCACGTAACCTTCCAAATGTTAAGGTTGCGACTGCAACAACTGCAAGTGTTCTTGATATCGTAAACAGTGACAAACTTCTTGTTACTCAAGCAGCTATCTCTAAAATTGAGGAGGTTCTTGCATAATGAATTTGTATGACGTTATCAAAAAACCTGTCATCACTGAAAGCTCAATGGCTCAGCTTGAAGCAGGGAAATATGTATTTGAAGTTGACACTCGCGCTCACAAACTTTTGATTAAGCAAGCTGTTGAAGCTGCTTTTGAAGGAGTTAAAGTTGCTAACGTTAACACTATCAATGTAAAACCAAAAGCAAAACGCGTTGGACGTTACACTGGTTTTACTAACAAAACTAAAAAAGCTATCATCACTTTAACAGCTGATTCTAAAGCAATCGAGTTGTTTGGTGCTGAAGCAGAATAATCTAAGGAGGATATATCGTGGGAATTCGTGTTTATAAACCAACAACAAACGGTCGCCGTAATATGACTTCTTTGGATTTCGCTGAAATCACTACCAGCACTCCAGAAAAATCTTTGCTTGTTTCATTGAAGAGCAAGGCTGGTCGTAACAACAACGGTCGCATCACTGTTCGTCACCAAGGTGGCGGTCACAAGCGCCACTACCGTTTGATCGACTTCAAACGTAACAAAGACGCTGTTGAAGCAGTTGTTAAAACAATCGAGTATGATCCAAATCGTTCAGCTAACATTGCTTTGGTTCATTATACTGACGGTGTTAAAGCTTACATCATCGCTCCTAAAGGCCTTGAAGTTGGACAACGCATCGTTTCAGGTCCTGAAGCAGATATCAAAGTCGGAAATGCTCTTCCACTTGCCAACATCCCAGTTGGTACTTTGGTTCACAACATTGAATTGAAACCAGGTCGTGGAGGTGAATTGGTTCGTGCTGCTGGAGCATCTGCTCAAGTATTGGGTCAAGAAGGCAAGTATACTCTTGTTCGTCTCCAATCTGGTGAAGTTCGTATGATTCTTGGCACTTGCCGTGCTACAGTTGGTGTTGTCGGAAATGAACAACATGGACTTGTAAATCTTGGTAAAGCAGGACGTAGCCGTTGGAAAGGTATTCGCCCAACAGTTCGCGGTTCTGTAATGAACCCTAACGATCACCCACACGGTGGTGGTGAAGGTAAAGCACCAGTTGGTCGTAAAGCGCCATCTACTCCATGGGGCAAACCTGCTCTTGGACTTAAAACTCGTAACAAAAAAGCGAAATCTGACAAACTTATCGTTCGTCGTCGCAACGAGAAATAATCTAAAACAATCTATCCGCCAGCTCGGTAGCGCTGCTTAGTCAGCGCAGGCCGCTGTGGTACTTATTTTAAAGGAGAAAATATATAATGGGACGCAGTCTTAAAAAAGGACCTTTCGTCGATGAGCATTTGATGAAAAAAGTTGAAGCTCAAGCCAACGACGAAAAGAAAAAAGTTATCAAAACTTGGTCACGTCGTTCAACGATTTTCCCAAGTTTCATTGGTTACACAATCGCAGTTTATGACGGACGTAAACACGTACCTGTTTACATCCAAGAAGACATGGTAGGTCACAAACTTGGTGAATTTGCACCAACACGTACTTACAAAGGTCACGCTGCAGACGACAAGAAAACACGTAGAAAATAAGGAGAACATAAATGGCAGAAATTACTTCAGCTAAAGCAATGGCTCGTACAGTGCGTGTTTCACCTCGTAAATCTCGTCTTATTCTTGACAATATTCGTGGTAAAAACGTCGCTGACGCAATCGCAATCTTGAAATTCACTCCAAACAAAGCTGCTGGTATTATCGAAAAAGTATTGAACTCTGCAATCGCTAATGCTGAAAACAACTTTGGTTTGGAAAAAGCTAACTTGGTAGTATCTGAAGCTTTCGCAAACGAAGGACCAACTATGAAACGTTTCCGTCCGCGCGCTAAAGGTTCAGCTTCACCAATCAACAAACGCACAAGCCACATTACTGTGGTAGTTGCAGAAAAATAAGGAGGTAACATCGTGGGTCAAAAAGTACATCCAATTGGTATGCGTGTCGGCATCATCCGTGATTGGGATGCCAAATGGTATGCTGAAAAAGAATACGCGGATTACCTTCATGAAGATCTTGCAATCCGTAAATTCGTTCAAAAAGAATTGGCTGACGCAGCAGTTTCAACTATTGAAATTGAACGCGCAGTAAACAAAGTTAACGTTTCTCTTCACACTGCTAAGCCAGGTATGGTTATCGGTAAAGGTGGAGCAAATGTTGATGCACTCCGTGCGAAACTCAACAAATTGACTGGCAAACAAGTTCACATCAACATCATTGAAATCAAATCTCCAGATTTGGATGCTCATCTTGTTGGTGAAGGAATTGCTCGTCAATTAGAGCAACGTGTCGCTTTCCGTCGTGCTCAAAAACAAGCTATCCAACGTACTATGCGTGCGGGTGCTAAAGGAATCAAAACTCAAGTATCAGGTCGTTTGAACGGTGCAGATATCGCTCGTAGCGAAGGATACTCAGAAGGAACTGTTCCTCTTCACACACTTCGTGCGGATATCGATTACGCTTGGGAAGAAGCAGATACAACTTACGGTAAACTTGGTGTTAAAGTATGGATCTACCGTGGTGAAATTCTTCCAGCTCGTAAAAACACTAAAGGAGGTAAATAACCAATGTTAGTACCTAAACGTGTTAAACACCGTCGTGAATTCCGTGGAAAAATGCGCGGTGAAGCTAAAGGTGGAAAAGAAGTAGCATTTGGAGAATACGGTCTTCAAGCAACTACTAGCCACTGGATCACAAACCGTCAAATCGAAGCTGCCCGTATCGCTATGACTCGTTACATGAAACGTGGTGGTAAAGTTTGGATTAAGATCTTCCCACACAAATCATACACTGCAAAAGCTATCGGTGTACGTATGGGATCTGGTAAAGGGGCTCCTGAAGGTTGGGTAGCACCAGTTAAACGTGGTAAAGTGATGTTTGAAGTTGCTGGCGTTTCTGAAGAAATCGCTCGTGAAGCACTTCGTCTTGCAAGCCACAAGTTACCAGTTAAATGTAAGTTCGTGAAACGTGAAGCAGAATAAGGAGAAGACATGAAACTTAATGAAGTAAAAGAATTTGTTAAAGAACTTCGTGGTCTTTCTCAAGAAGAACTCGCGAAGCGTGAAAATGAATTGAAGAAAGAATTGTTTGAACTTCGTTTCCAAGCAGCTGCTGGTCAATTAGAGCAAACTGCTCGCTTGAAAGAAGTGAAAAAACAAATCGCTCGTATCAAAACTGTTCAATCAGAAATTAAATAATAGACTAGGGAAGGAGAATTTCAATGGAACGCAATAATCGTAAAGTTCTTGTCGGACGCGTTGTTTCTGACAAAATGGACAAAACAATCACAGTTGTAGTTGAAACTAAACGTAACCACCCAGTCTATGGTAAACGTATTAACTACTCTAAGAAGTACAAAGCACATGATGAAAACAATGTTGCCAAAGAAGGCGATATCGTTCGTATCATGGAAACTCGTCCGCTTTCAGCTACAAAACGCTTCCGTCTTGTAGAAGTTGTTGAAGAAGCGGTAATCATCTAATCAAACCAGAAAGGAGAAAACTTAAATGATTCAAACAGAAACTCGTTTGAAAGTTGCCGATAACAGTGGTGCTCGCGAAATCCTGACAATCAAAGTTCTTGGTGGTTCAGGACGTAAGTTCGCTAACATCGGCGATGTGATCGTTGCATCTGTAAAACAAGCTACTCCTGGTGGTGCGGTTAAAAAAGGTGACGTTGTAAAAGCTGTTATCGTTCGTACTAAATCAGGTGCTCGTCGTAAAGATGGTTCATACATCAAATTTGACGAAAATGCTGCGGTAATTATCCGTGAAGACAAAACTCCTCGCGGAACTCGTATCTTCGGTCCTGTTGCACGTGAATTGCGTGACGGTGGCTTCATGAAGATCGTTTCACTTGCCCCAGAAGTACTTTAATCGAAAAAACAAACTAGTCCCCTGGATTTATCCAGGGTGCCCATTCAGGGCGTAAGAAATCAAAGGAGAACCCAATGTTTGTAAAAAAAGGCGACAAAGTTCGTGTTATTGCTGGTAAAGATAAGGGTGTTGAAGCTCTTGTCATAACAGCTCTTCCAAAAGTTAACAAAGTTGTTGTTGAAGGTGTAAACATCGTTAAAAAACACCAAAAACCTAATAATGAACACCCTCAAGGTGCTATCGTGGAAAAAGAAGCACCGATCCATGTCTCAAACGTTCAAGTTTTGGATAAAAATGGAGTTGCAGGACGTGTTGGCTACAAATTTGTAGACGGCAAAAAAGTTCGCTACAATAAAAAATCAGGCGAAGTGCTTGACTAATCACGAAGGAAAGGAGAAGTATAATGGCAAATCGTTTAAAAGAAAAATATCTTAAAGAAGTGGTTCCTGCTTTGACTGAGAAGTTCAACTACTCATCTGTTATGGCTGTGCCAAAAGTGGATAAAATCGTTTTGAACATGGGTGTTGGTGACGCTGTATCAAACGCTAAAAACCTTGAAAAAGCTGCTGAAGAATTGGCCCTTATCTCAGGTCAAAAACCACTTATCACTAAAGCTAAAAAATCAATCGCCGGCTTCCGTCTTCGTGAAGGTGTAGCGATCGGTGCTAAAGTAACCCTTCGTGGCGAACGCATGTATGAATTCTTGGATAAATTGGTTTCAGTTTCTCTTCCACGTGTCCGTGACTTCCATGGTGTCCCAACAAAATCATTTGATGGACGCGGAAACTACACACTTGGTGTGAAAGAACAATTGATCTTCCCAGAAATCAATTTTGATGACGTTGATAAGACTCGTGGTCTTGATATCGTAATCGTAACAACTGCTAACACTGACGAAGAGTCACGCGAATTGCTTACAGGCCTTGGAATGCCTTTTGCAAAATAATATAGGAGGTAAAACAAATGGCTAAAAAATCAATGATTGCTAAGAACAAACGCCCAGCTAAGTTCTCTACGCAAGCTTATACTCGTTGTGAAAAATGTGGTCGTCCACATTCTGTATACCGCAAGTTTAAACTTTGCCGTGTTTGCTTCCGTGAATTAGCATACAAAGGACAAATCCCTGGCGTTACCAAAGCATCTTGGTAATTTAAAGATATCAAGAGCGTCAACACTCCAAGTGAAAATAGGAAACTTGACAAAGAAACTGAAGTTTCTAGGAAAGTTTATCTTTTTCACACAGAGTTTAGCCCGGGTTCAGTTGGACTTGCCAATTTGAACACGAGCTACAGCTTTGGCAAAAAAAAGACCAATTTACTTTGGAGCATCGCTCCTGCATCAAATTGTCTATTTTTGCTCTTGCTGTTACGCTCTTTGTATCATGTATTAACTAGCAAGTGCAACTTGCAAACTACTAGTAAGAGGAGAAATAAAAAATGGTTATGACTGACCCAATTGCAGACTTTTTGACACGCATTCGTAATGCTAACCAAGCAAACCATGAAGTGCTTGAAGTACCTGCATCAAATATTAAAAAAGGGATTGCAGAAATCCTTAAACGCGAAGGTTTTGTAAAAAACGTTGAATTTATCGAAGATGACAAACAAGGCATCATCCGTGTATTCCTTAAATACGGACAAAATGGTGAAAAAGTTATCACAGGTTTGAAACGTGTTTCTAAACCAGGACTTCGTGTTTACAAAAAACGTGAAGATCTTCCAAAAGTATTAAACGGACTTGGAATTGCTATCCTTTCAACTTCTGAAGGTTTGCTTACTGATAAAGAAGCACGCCAAAAGAATGTTGGTGGTGAGGTTATCGCTTACGTTTGGTAAAATCAAGATACAAAGCTCGTAAAGAACAAAGCAAAATTAGGAAGTTGGAGAAGTTTGTTTACAAACAAGCCAACTTATCTATTTTGCACAGTTCTTAGAGCGTGTTCAATTTAGCTATTGAACTCAATAAGTATCTTTAACCCCCGTGAAAACTGGCCGTTATGGCCTGACAATTTAACAGGAGAAAATAAACATGTCACGTATTGGTAATAAAGTTATCGTGTTGCCTGCTGGTGTTGAAATCACTAACAATGACAACGTTGTAACTGTAAAAGGACCTAAAGGAGAACTTACTCGTGAGTTCTCAAAAGATATTGAAATCCGTGTGGAAGGTACTGAAGTAACACTTCACCGTCCAAACGATTCAAAAGAAATGAAAACTATCCACGGTACTACTCGTGCCCTTTTGAACAACATGGTTGTTGGCGTTTCAGAAGGATTCAAGAAAGAACTTGAAATGCGTGGGGTTGGTTACCGTGCACAACTTCAAGGAAAGAAACTTGTCTTGGCTGTTGGTAAATCTCATCCAGACGAAGTTGAAGCTCCAGAAGGAATTACTTTTGAACTTCCAAATCCAACGACTATCGTTATCAGCGGAATTTCAAAAGAAGCTGTTGGACAAACAGCTGCTTACGTTCGTAGCTTACGTGCTCCAGAACCATATAAAGGTAAAGGTATCCGCTACGTTGGTGAATTTGTTCGCCGTAAAGAAGGTAAAACTGGTAAATAATGTGATTCGGTTGATCTTCAACCCTATCCTTTGTTTCCAACTTTGTGCTTAAGCACAAGATTAATATTAAGAGGTGAAAATTGTGATTACGAAACCAGATAAAAACAAAGTCCGCCAAAAACGCCACCGTCGTGTTCGCGGAAAACTCTCTGGAACTGCTGATCGCCCACGTTTGAACGTATTCCGTTCTAATACAGGCATCTACGCTCAAGTGATTGATGACGTAGCGGGTGTAACGCTCGCAAGCGCTTCAACTCTTGACAAAGAAGTTTCAAAAGGAACTAAGACTGAACAAGCCGTTGTTGTTGGTAAACTCGTTGCTGAACGTGCAGTTGCTAAAGGTATTTCTGAAGTGGTGTTTGACCGCGGTGGATATCTCTATCACGGACGTGTAAAAGCTTTGGCTGATGCAGCTCGTGAAAACGGATTGAAATTCTAATAGGGAGGACACTAGAAAATGGCATTTAAAGACAATGCAGTTGAACTTGAAGAACGCGTAGTTGCGATTAACCGTGTTACTAAAGTTGTTAAAGGTGGACGTCGTCTTCGTTTTGCAGCTCTTGTAGTTGTCGGTGACCGCAATGGTCGTGTAGGCTTCGGTACTGGTAAAGCTCAAGAAGTACCAGAAGCGATTCGCAAGGCAGTTGAAGATGCGAAGAAAAACTTGATTGAAGTACCAATGGTTGGCACAACAATTCCTCACGAAGTTCTTTCAGAATTTGGTGGAGCTAAAGTATTGTTGAAACCTGCTGTGGAAGGTTCTGGAGTTGCTGCCGGCGGCGCTGTTCGTGCCGTTATCGAATTGGCAGGTGTGGCAGATGTAACATCTAAATCACTTGGTTCTAACACTCCAATCAACATTGTTCGTGCAACTGTTGAAGGTTTGAAACAATTAAAACGCGCTGAAGAAGTTGCTGCCCTTCGTGGTATTTCAGTTTCTGACTTGGCATAAGAAAGGGGATCACATGGCTCAAATTAAAATTACTTTGACTAAGTCTCCAATCGGACGCATTCCGTCACAACGCAAAACTGTTGTAGCACTTGGACTTGGCAAATTGAACAGCTCAGTTATTAAAGAAGATAACCCAGCAGTACGTGGTATGATTACTGCAGTATCTCACTTGGTAACTGTTGAAGAAGTTAAATAAGCTTTGCTGGTTTAACAACTTTAAATTTAAAATACATTAGGGGATGGGTTTTTCTCAGCCCCTAAAACTAAATATATGTATAGGCGAGTTTGTATAGGAGACACCTTTTCTCCTATATGAGCGCTAGCATTTTACAAAAGAGGAGAAAATAAATAATGAAACTTCATGAATTACAACCTGCTACAGGTTCTCGTAAAGTCCGTAACCGTGTTGGTCGTGGTACTTCATCTGGTAACGGTAAGACAGCTGGCCGTGGTCAAAAAGGTCAAAAAGCTCGTAGCGGTGGCGGTGTTCGTCTTGGTTTTGAAGGTGGACAAACTCCATTGTTCCGTCGTCTTCCAAAACGTGGTTTCTTGAACGTAAACCGCAAAGAGTATGCTATCGTAAACCTTGATCAGTTGAATGCTTTTGAAGACGGTGCAGAAGTAACACCAGTTGTGCTTGTTGAATCAGGTATTGTAAAAGCTGAAAAATCTGGCGTTAAAATTCTTGGTAACGGAGAATTGACAAAGAAATTGACTGTTAAAGCAGCTAAATTCTCTAAATCTGCTGAAGAAGCTATCACTGCTAAAGGTGGTTCAGTGGAAGTCATCTAAGAGAGGTGACCTATGTTTTTCAAACTATTAAAAGACGCATTTAAGATTAAGCAAGTACGCTCTAAGATTTTATTTACAATTTTTATTATCTTAGTCTTTCGTATTGGTACTACAATCACTGTTCCTGGTGTAAATGCAAAAAGTTTAGAAGCCTTAAGTGGCTTGTCATTCCTGAACATGCTAAGCTTGGTATCAGGTAATGCCATGAAAAACTTTTCAGTATTTGCGCTAGGGGTGAGCCCATATATCACAGCTTCCATCGTGGTGCAACTCCTTCAAATGGACTTGTTACCGAAGTTTGTTGAATGGGGTAAACAGGGTGAAGTAGGTCGTAGAAAGTTAAATCAAGCAACACGCTATATTTCCTTAGCGCTTGCTTTTGTACAATCTATCGGTATTACTGCTGGTTTTAATGCCTTGTCTAGCACTAAACTAGTTGCGGCACCTAACTGGCAAACCTATCTATTCATTGGGGCTATCTTAACAACTGGATCAATGATTGTTGTTTGGCTCGGTGAACAAATTACTGATAAGGGCTATGGAAATGGTGTATCCATGATCATCTTTGCCGGGATTGTTGCATCGATTCCCGAGATGGTTAAAGGTATTTATGAAGATTACTTTGTCAATGTACCAAGTGATAGATTGCAATCTTCAATCATCTTTGTAGCTTGTTTGATTGTAGCAGTTTTACTTATTGTCTACTTTACAACTTATGTACAACAAGCAGAATACAAAATTCCAATCCAATACACAAAGATTGCCCAAGGTGCCCCTTCTAGTTCATATCTTCCCTTGAAGGTAAATCCAGCAGGAGTTATTCCGGTAATCTTTGCAAGTTCAATCACTGCCGCGCCGGCAGCTGTTCTACAGTTCTTAAGCGCATCTGGTAATGATTGGGGTTGGGTTCGTACAGCTCAGTCCTTGCTTGCGACAACGACACCAACAGGTATTGCTATGTATGCTTTGTTGATTATTCTGTTTACATTCTTCTATACCTTTGTACAGATTAATCCAGAAAAAGCAGCTGAAAATCTACAAAAGAGCGGTGCCTATATTCCAGGAGTACGTCCAGGAAAAGGAACTGAGCAGTTTATGTCGAAACTACTTCGCCGATTGGCTACTGTTGGTTCATTATTCCTAGGTTTTATTTCAATCATCCCGATCATTGCAAAAGACTTATTTGGTTTATCAGATACAGTCGCTTTGGGAGGTACCAGCCTTTTGATTATCATTGCCACTGGTATCGAAGGAATGAAACAATTGGAAGGATATTTACTGAAGAGAAAATATACCGGCTTTATGAATACAACAACAAAATAGAAATAGGTTGACTTAGTCAGCCTTCTATTTTGTTTTTGGATAAGTTTATTAACCGGTTTAATAGATTTATGGAAAAACAAAAAAGGAGAATCAACATGAATCTTTTGATTATGGGCTTACCTGGTGCAGGTAAGGGAACTCAAGCAGCGAAAATCGTTGAAAAATTTAAGGTAGCACATATTTCTACAGGTGATATGTTCCGCGCTGCAATGGCTAATCAAACTGAGATGGGCGTGCTCGCTAAATCATATATTGACAAAGGTGAACTGGTTCCAGATGAAGTTACCAATGGAATTGTAAAAGAACGTTTGTCACAAGAAGATATTAAAGCAACAGGCTTCCTTTTGGACGGCTATCCTCGTACTATTGATCAAGCCCACGCTTTAGATGCTATTTTAAGAGATCTTGGCATTGATCTTGATGGTGTCATCAATATTGAAGTGGATCCTAGTTGCCTCTTAGAGCGTTTAAGTGGAAGAATCATTCACCGTCAAACAGGCGAAACTTTCCATAAGGTTTTTAATCCACCAGTAAACTATAATGAAGAAGATTATTACCAAAGGGAAGACGATAAACCTGAAACAGTTAAGCGCCGTTTGGATGTAAATATTGCTCAAGGTGAGCCTATTTTAGCACACTACAGAGAACTAAAATTAGTCCATGATATCCAAGGTAATCAAGATATTAATGATGTGTTTTCAGATATCGAAAAAGTCTTGGAAAAATTGAAATAAAGCGTTTTTCACGCTTGCAATATTTGACAAGTAGTGATACAATGAATTAGTCTGACTTATAATTGTTACCTCTGTGTCCAGAGGTGATGAATCAAAATTTAGGGAGGTACTTTTGCGTGGCAAAAGATGATGTGATCGAAGTCGAAGGCAAGGTAATTGATACTATGCCAAACGCAATGTTTACGGTTGAACTTGAAAATGGACATCAGATTTTAGCAACAGTTTCTGGTAAAATTCGTAAAAACTATATTCGTATTTTAGCGGGAGACCGTGTTACTGTCGAAATGAGTCCGTATGATTTGACTCGTGGACGGATCACCTACCGCTTTAAATAATGGAAAAACTTGGAGGATTAAGAAATGAAAGTAAGACCATCGGTCAAACCAATTTGCGAATACTGCAAAGTTATTCGTCGTAATGGTCGTGTTATGGTTATTTGCCCTGCAAATCCAAAACACAAACAACGTCAAGGTTAATTAGAAAGGAGAAAACATGGCTCGTATTGCTGGAGTTGATATTCCAAATGACAAACGTGTAGTCGTATCACTTACTTACGTATATGGTATCGGTCTTCCAACATCTAAGAAGATCCTAGCTGCTGCTGGAGTTTCTGAAGACGTTCGTGTAAAAGACTTGACACCTGATCAAGAAGACGCTATCCGTCGTGAAGTGGATGCGATCAAAGTTGAAGGTGACCTTCGTCGTGAAGTAAACCTAAACATCAAACGTTTGATGGAAATCGGTTCATATCGTGGAATCCGTCATCGTCGTGGACTTCCTGTTCGTGGACAAAACACTAAAAATAACGCTCGCACTCGTAAAGGTAAAGCCGTTGCGATTGCTGGTAAGAAAAAATAATATAAGGAGGTAAAAAGTCTTGGCTAAACCAACGCGTAAACGTCGTGTGAAGAAAAATATCGAATCTGGTATTGCACATATTCACGCTACATTTAATAACACTATTGTTATGATTACTGATGTGCATGGTAATGCGATTGCTTGGTCATCTGCTGGTGCTCTTGGTTTTAAAGGTTCTCGTAAATCTACACCATTTGCTGCCCAAATGGCATCTGAAGCAGCTGCTAAATCTGCACAAGAACACGGTCTTAAATCAGTTGAAGTTACTGTAAAAGGTCCAGGTTCTGGTCGTGAGTCAGCTATTCGTGCTCTTGCTGCCGCTGGTCTTGAAGTAACAGCTATTCGTGATGTGACTCCTGTACCACACAATGGTGCTCGTCCTCCAAAACGTCGCCGTGTATAATCACCAACAATTACACTGCTTTTCGTTTAAGAGGGAGTTAACTAAATGATTGAGTTTGAAAAACCAAATATAACAAAAATTGATGAAAATAAAGATTATGGCAAGTTTGTGGTAGAACCACTTGAACGTGGTTATGGTACAACTCTTGGGAACTCACTTCGTCGTGTCTTGTTGGCTTCATTACCAGGAGCAGCAGTTACTTCTATCAACATTGAAGGAGTATTACACGAATTTGATACTATCCCAGGTGTCCGTGAAGATGTTATGCAAATTATTCTTAACATCAAAGGGATTGCTGTGAAATCTTACGTCCAAGACGAAAAGATGATTGAACTTGATGTTGAAGGTCCTGCAGAAATTACTGCTGGAGACATTTTGACAGATAGCGATATCGAAATTGTAAACCCAGATCATTATCTCTTTACAATCGGTGAAGGAGCACGCTTTAAAGCTGTCATGACAGTTAACAGTGGTCGTGGTTATGTCCCAGCTGATCAAAATAAACGTGATGATGCACCTGTGGGAACACTTGCTGTAGATTCTATCTATACGCCAGTGACAAAAGTTAATTACCAAGTTGAGCCAGCTCGTGTTGGTAGCAATGATGGTTTTGACAAACTAACCCTTGAAATTATGACAAATGGAACAATCATTCCAGAAGATGCACTTGGTCTTTCAGCGCGTATCTTGACTGAACATTTGGATCTCTTTACTGATCTTACTGAGGTGGCTAAAGCAACTGACGTGATGAAAGAAGTAGATAAGAGCTCAGATGATCATGTTTTGGAACGCACAATTGAAGAACTAGATTTGTCTGTTCGCTCATATAACTGTTTGAAACGTGCTGGTATTAACACAGTTTACGATTTGACAGAAAAAACTGAGCCTGAAATGATGAAAGTTCGGAACCTTGGTCGTAAGAGTCTTGAAGAAGTTAAAGTTAAACTGACAGATTTAGGTCTAGGGTTAAAAAACGATAAATAAAGGAGGAATACATGGCTTACCGTAAATTAGGACGCACTAGCTCACAACGTAAAGCAATGCTTCGTGATTTGACTACTGACTTGATTATCAACGAATCAATCGTAACAACAGAAGCTCGTGCGAAAGAAATCCGTAAAACAGTTGAAAAAATGATTACATTGGGTAAACGTGGTGACTTGCATGCTCGTCGTCAAGCAGCTGCATTTGTTCGTAACGAAATTGCATCAGAAAACTATGATGAAGTAACTGAAAAATACACTTCAACAACTGCACTTCAAAAATTGTTCTCTGAATTAGCACCTCGTTATGCAGAACGCAATGGTGGATATACTCGCATCCTTAAAACTGAACCACGTCGTGGAGATGCTGCTCCGATGGCAATCATCGAATTAGTATAAGATCATCAATCTTTGTTGAGTGTTATGATGATGGAATAGATGTTCTATTCTTAGTCTAGCTCTGGTCTACCGCTAGGATTTTTCCTAGCGGGAACACTCATCATATAGTGAGATGATAGGTAGACGCTTGTTTACGAAATTGTTTTTTGTTAAAAAACAATTTCGTAAGCAGGCGTTTTTGCTTAAATATAGGAAAAAAATAGAATTTTTGTTATAATACTCTAATACAAAGAATGATTATTTTGAAGATCTCCTTAAGTTTCCTTTCAAAGAATGTTAAAAACAGTAGGAGCTGAGAAATAAAATAAAGTAAGTTCTATCGGAGCTATTCTTTTAATAAAATAAATATCAAGGATAAATCATAGGAATTCAAAATGACTAATGCAATACAGCTATTAAAAGATCGATATTTAAAAAATATTAAAGAAAAACCAACTATCTATGTAGGTATTGAATTGGAATTTCCTATTGTAAATTGTCAGGGAGAAGCAACTGATATAAATATAGCTAAGAACTTGCTAAAGCGTCTTATTGATCAGCATTCCTTTGAAGCAGAGAAGTTTGATAGTGCTGGAAACCCAATTCAGATAAAGTCTAAAGAAAACGAAGATAGAATTCTATTTGAAGTTTCATACAATATTTTAGAATTCGCGTTTGAGAAAGCTACAAAGATTCAAGAAGTGGAAGAGCGATTCACAGAATATTTAAGTGTTATCCAATCCATTTTGGGTGAAGATGACCATGAACTGCAAGGAAAAGGAATTCATCCTTTTTGGGATAAAAATGATAATAGTCCGGTTCAATCGCCTCGCTATGAAATGTTAATGCAGTATTTGTCAATGAGTAAAACTCTAGAATTAAAAGCTCTGCATTCTTATCCTGAATATGGAGCATTTATCTGTGGAAATCAAATTCAACTGGATGTTTCTAAAGAAAACTTTATAAGTGTCATCAATGTTTTTAACCAAATTGAAGCAGCCAAAGCATATCTTTTTGCCAATTCTGAATTTCCGGATTCTTCTTGGGATACAAAAATAGCGCGAGACATTTTTTGGGAACAATCCATGCATGGGATCTTACAAGAAAATGCGGGTGTCAATCTAAAAGATTTCAAAAACGAAGATGAATTTTTCACCTATCTTAGTAAATCTGCAATCTTCACAGCTAAAAGAGGTGCTCAAGACTATTATTTCTATCCAATTCCAGCAATTGACTATTTAAGTTATAAAAAGATTGAAGCATATAATCTATCAGGTGAAACAGTGGAATTAACACCGAAGCAAGAAGATTTTGAAAATCACAGAAGTTATCAGTATCAAGATTTAACAACAAGAGGGACAGTCGAGTTTAGAAGTGTTTGCGCTCAGTCTTTTGATAAAACCTTTGTTTCTGCTGCTTTTCATCTCGGTATTCTAGCTAACTTAGATAATGTACAAAAATATCTACAGGAAGCTGCCTTTTTTAAAGAGGAGGGACGTGATTATAAACAGTTAAGACAAAAATTTTCCAAAAAAGAAATTAGCGGAAGTGCGGAAACTCATGTTCGTAACTTCGCAAACGACTTAATTCAATTGGCAATAGCCGGTCTAGTAGTTCGAAACAACGGTGAAGAATCCTATCTGAAGGATTTAAAAGTCTGAGAAAGGAATCAGAA
>NZ_KQ969108.1:187592-191985 GCF_001578795.1 Streptococcus gordonii | reverse complement strand
TTCCATAACCTTTACGGGCATAGTTTAAAGGTAGAACTAAGGTCTCCAAAACCTTCAGTGTGGGTTCAATTCCTACTGCCCGTGTTTGATAATATGGCGGGTGTGGTGAAGTGGTTAACACACCAGATTGTGGCTCTGGCATGCGTGGGTTCGATCCCCATCACTCGCCTATTTATTGATATTGGGGTATAGCCAAGCGGTAAGGCAAGGGACTTTGACTCCCTCATGCGTTGGTTCGAATCCAGCTACCCCAGTTAAACTTGAGCCGGCGTGGCGGAATTGGCAGACGCGCTGGACTCAAAATCCAGTGTCCTCACGGACGTGCCGGTTCGACCCCGGCCGCCGGTATAGCTTAAGTTTACTGAAGAGACAAGATTTGTGGATCTTGTTTTTTTATTTCGGTCTTTTTAAATTTGCATTCTTTTAATTGCTTATACTTTAAAACTTATTTATTTAATCTGTCATTTTTTTATTATTTGGATATATGTGCGAGTGGAAATTTGTAGTTCTATTTATAAAGGCGTGTTTTTTTCAAGATAATTATTTGTTGCTTGATTTAATATTAGTGAATTGTTTGAAACCCTGAGATCATTATTTCTTTTTTAAGAATCATTAGACGATGTTAGTATTTAAAGGATAAGAATGAGTTACTAGAAAGATGCTAGATGACGTACTGGTTCGACCCCTGTCGTCGGTATAGCTTAAGTTTATTGGACTTTTTAACTCTTTTTTATTGTGTTTACTTTGTTGGTTTTAAAGTAAATGATTTAGTTTGTATTAATTTTTTGATTCTAGTTTAACTTTTTATTTGCTTCTTTTTTTAATTGTGTTATAATTAACCAGTGAAACATTAACTGGTTAAGTAAAAAGGGGGAGGGAAATCATGTCACAGTTAGCTCATAAGATTGATTCTTTTTAAATGAGATTATTTTGAAGGCTGAGAATCAGCATGAGATTCTAGTTGGTTCATGTACTAGTAATGTATCTTTAACGAATACACAAGAACATATTTTGATGTTGTTAGCTGAAGAGATGTTGACCAACTCTGATTTAGCTAAAAAATTAAATGTAAGTCAGGCCGCTGTAACGAAGGCTGTTAAGTCTTTAATAAATCAGGGGATGTTGGAGACTTTCAAAGATAAGAAGGATGCTAGAGTAACTTTTTATCGCTTAACTGAATTAGCACAGCCAATTGCTGATGAACATGAGCATCATCACGCCCATACCTTGGAAACTTATCAAAGTTTACTGGATAGATTTTCTCAAGATGAACAGCAAGCAATTGAAAAATTTTTGGAGGCCTTAGTGGGAGAAATTGGGAAATGAGATATATAACAGTGGAAAATTTATCTTTCTACTATGATAAAGAACCTGTTCTAGAGCATATTCATTATTTTTTGGATAGTGGAGAGTTTGTTACTCTGACAGGGGAGAATGGTGCTGCTAAGACGACACTTATCAAGGCTAGTTTGGGAATTTTACGACCTAAGAATGGGGAGGTCAAGATTTCTAAGACAAACACTCAAGGAAAGAAACTGCGGATTGCTTATCTACCTCAGCAGATTGCTAGTTTTAATGCTGGTTTTCCTAGTACAGTATATGAATTTGTCAAGTCAGGTCGTTATCCGCGTAAAGGCTGGTTTCGTCATTTGAATGGGCACGATGAGGAGCATATCAAGGCTAGTCTGGAGTCAGTTGGAATGTGGGAACATCGGGATAAGCGGATTGGTTCTCTTTCTGGCGGGCAAAAGCAGAGGGCTGTGATTGCTCGGATGTTTGCTTCAGACCCAGATATATTTGTCCTAGATGAGCCAACAACAGGGATGGATGCAGGCAGTAAAGATGAGTTTTACAAGCTCATGCACCATAGTGCTCATAAGCATGGGAAAGCTGTCTTGATGATTACGCACGATCCGGAGGAAGTTCGTAAGTATGCTGACCGTAATATTCATTTGGTTCGGAATCAGGACTCACCTTGGCGCTGTTTCAATGTGCATGAAAGCGACAATGGACAGGAGGTGAGCCATGCTTAATCTATTTTCCTATGATTTTATGCAACGAGCCTTTTTGGCAGTTATTGCCATGAGTCTCTTCTCGCCGATTCTGGGGACTTTCCTGATTTTACGTCGGCAGAGTCTCATGAGTGATACGCTTAGCCACGTTTCACTAGCAGGTGTTGCTTTTGGCTTGGTTCTTGGTTTGTCGCCAACTTTGACAACGGTGATTGTGGTCATGATAGCGGCAGTATTTTTAGAGTACTTGCGGACTATTTATAAGAATTTTATGGAAATCGGGACGGCCATTCTCATGTCTACTGGCTTAGCTATTTCTTTAATTGTTATGAGTAAGGGCAAGAGTTCTAGTTCCATGAGTCTAGATCAGTATCTATTTGGCTCCATTGTGACGATTAGTATGGAGCAGGTGATTTCTCTTTTTGTTATTGCCGCTGTGGTACTTGTCTTAACCTTCCTCTTCATTCGGCCTATGTACATCTTGACCTTTGATGAGGATACAGCATTTGTGGATGGGCTGCCGGTGAGAACCATGTCTATTCTCTTTAATATCGTGACGGGTGTTGCGATAGCCCTCATGATTCCAGCTGCGGGAGCTTTGCTGGTTTCGACCATTATGGTCTTGCCGGCTAGTATTGCTCTGCGGATTGGGAAAAACTTTAAATCGGTTATTTTACTAGCAAATATCATCGGTTTCTTTGGTATGATTGCTGGTCTGTATATTTCTTACTATGCAGAGACGCCAGCAAGCGCTAGTATAACAATTATTTTCGTCGGTTTGTTTTTACTGGTCAATTTGATCAAAAAATTTGTGAAATAGGAGTGAAAAATGAAGAAAATTAGCTTACTATTAGTTGGTTTATTGAGTGTATTCTTGGTGGCTTGTTCCAATCAGAAAAAAGCAGATGGCAAGCTCAATATTGTCACGACTTTTTATCCCGTTTATGAGTTTACCAAGCAGGTGGCTGGAGATGAAGCCAACGTTGATCTTTTAATTGGTGCTGGAACAGAGCCACATGATTATGAACCTTCTGCAAAGGCAGTTGCGACGATTCAGGATGCAGATGCTTTTGTTTATGAAAATGAAAATATGGAGACATGGGTCCCAGATTTGCTCAAGACATTGAAGAATAAGAAGGAAACAGTAATCAAGGCGACTGGAAAGATGCTCTTACTTCCTGGAGGAGAAGAGGAAGAAGACCATGACCATGGTGAAGAGGGACACCATCATGAATATGATCCCCATGTTTGGCTGTCTCCAAAGCGGGCTATTAAAATGGTGGAGCACATTCGAGATAGCTTGAGCAAAGCTTATCCTGAAAAGAAAGCTGCTTTTGAGAAAAATGCTGCAGCTTATATCAAGAAGCTAGAAGCCGTGGATAAGGAATATGAAGCTGGTTTGGCTAATGCCAAGCAAAAGAGCTTTGTTACTCAACACGCTGCCTTTAACTATCTAGCATTGGACTATGGTTTGAAGCAGGTTCCAATTTCTGGACTTTCACCAGACAGTGAACCATCGGCTTCACGCTTGGCTGAATTGACCGAGTACATCAAGAAGAATAAAATCAAGTATATCTACTTTGAAGAAAATGCTTCTCAGGCCTTAGCTTCCACTTTGGCTAAGGAAACAGGAGTAGAATTAGATGTCTTGAATCCACTGGAAAGCTTGACCGAAGAGCAGACCAAGGATGGGGCAGACTATATTTCGATCATGCAGGCTAATCTAAAAGCTCTTAAGAAAACGACAGACCAAGAGGGAGCAGAGATTGCGGCTGAGAAAGAAGAAGATACTAAGACTGTTCAAAACGGCTACTTTGAAGACAGTGCCGTCAAGGATCGGACCTTGTCTGACTATGCAGGCGAGTGGCAGTCTGTTTACCCTTATCTGAAAGACGGGACCTTGGATCAAGTCTTTGACTACAAGGCTAAGCTGACTGGGAAAATGACAGCAGCTGAATACAAGGACTACTATGATAAAGGCTACAAGACAGATGTTTCCAATATCAATATCACAGATAAAACTATGGAATTTGTGGTAGATGGAAAATCCAAGAAATATACTTATAAATACGTTGGTAAGCACACTCTAACATACTCTAAGGGAAATCGTGGAGTTCGCTTTATGTTTGAAGCGACTGATGTAGATGCTGGCCAGTACAAGTATGTTCAGTTTAGCGATCATAATATTGCACCGACCAAGGCGGCTCATTTCCATATCTTCTATGGTGGTGAAAGCCAGGAGGCCCTCTTTGATGAGCTAGAAAACTGGCCAACCTACTATCCAAGTAAGTTGACAGGTCAAGAAATTGCCCAAGAGATGTTGGCACACTGATGTAGACAAAGTTGAGAAGAGGCTGGGACAAAAGTCCTAGCCTCTCGAT
>NZ_KQ969108.1:183040-187515 GCF_001578795.1 Streptococcus gordonii | reverse complement strand
GTATCTCGGAAATTATCGATAAAAATACTTGACAAATTACGATTACAAATGTAAACTAATAAAGTATTGAATTACAAATGTAAATAATAAGGAAGTGTAAGAAAATGGAACAGCAAAATATTAGCCAAGCAGAATGGCAAGTTATGCGCGTGTTATGGGCGTATCCGCATAGCCGTAGCACAGAGATTATAGCGCGTTTGGAGGCAGACTTCTCATGGAAGCCGGCAACTATCAAAACACTTTTGAATCGTCTCAAAACCAAAGAATTTATCGCTATGGAAAAAATAGAGGGTAAGTTCTACTATGACGCTCGTATTTTAGAATCAGATCATCTGGAAAGTACTTTGCAGGCTCTCTTTGATAATATCTGTAACACCAAGCATGGAGAGCTGTTAATTTCAATGATTGAGAGAAGTCAGTTTAGTCAAGGGGATTTGCAGTTGCTTAGTCAGGCCATTGATAAGAAAAGGGCTTCAGCCCCACTAGAAATAGAATGTCACTGCCCGCAAGGTCAGTGTCGCTGTGGTCGTAGATAAGGAGATTATGATGGAGAAAAAAGAATACAAGCTATCAGGAATGACCTGTGCAGCTTGTGCTATGACAGTTGAGATGGCGGTCAAGGATTTAGAAACGGTCGAGGATGTTAATGTCAATCTAGCCACAGAACGTCTCAGTATAGTCCCTAAGGCGGGATTTGATAGTCAGCAAGTGCTAGATGCTGTAGCTGAGGCTGGTTATCAGGCAGAAGAAAAAGGCATAGCCAAACCGTCTGACGTAAACGAAGAGGCTGTAGCTAGAGCGCAAATTTTACGAAGAAAGAAACAAGAATTACTAATTCTTTTGCTTACTGTTTTGCCCTTGCTTTATATCTCTATGGGTAGTATGGTCGGCCTTCCTCTGCCTAGCTTCTTGGATCATATGAGGCATCCCTTGCTCTTCGTCCTTTCACAACTGCTTTTGACTCTGCCTGCTGTGTGGATTGGTCGTGGTTTTTATCAGAGAGGATTTCGTAATCTTATCAAGCGACATCCCAATATGGATAGTTTGATTGCAGTGGGAACCAGCGCAGCGTTTCTCTACAGTCTCTACTCGGTTAGTCAGGTTTTTCTAGGTCATCATCCCTTTGTTCATCAGCTCTATTTTGAGTCTGTAGCAGTGATTATTACCTTGGTTCTTCTGGGCAAATATCTGGAGAGTTCAGCTAAGGGGAGAACGTCTCAGGCGATTCAATCTCTGCTTGAGTTAGTGCCTAGTCAGGCGACAGTGATTCGTTATGGTGAGGCTGTGACCATTGATACAGAGGATATCCGAGTTGGAGACATTATCCGTATCAAACCAGGAGAGCGTATGCCGGTAGATGGCCTTGTGACGGAGGGACAGACCTTTGTGGATGAGTCCATGATGACTGGTGAAAGCGTCCCGATTGAAAAGAAGGTCGGCGATACCATTACCAGTGCAACGATCAATCAGAATGGAAGTATTGACTACCAAGCTACTAGGGTTGGTTCGGATACGACCTTAGCTCAGATTGTTAGATTGGTGGAGGAAGCGCAAGGGTCTAAGGCACCGATAGCGGCTTTAGCCGATAAGATTTCGCTTTATTTTGTCCCAATCGTGCTGAGCTTAGCGACTTTGTCCGCGCTGGGCTGGTATTTTCTAGCTGGTGAGAGTCTTAGCTTTTCTCTGTCAATCTTTATCGCAGTTTTGGTCATTGCCTGCCCTTGTGCGCTAGGATTAGCCACTCCGACAGCTATCATGGTTGGGACTGGTAAAGGGGCCGAAAATGGCATTCTGATTAAGTCTGGACAAGCTTTGGAAGCGGCATATCAACTGGATACTATTGTTCTTGATAAGACGGGGACGATTACGGTTGGTAAGCCTAGTCTGACAGATTTGCTACCCTTGGGCGATTTGAATCGGTCTGACTTATTGCTGCTAATAGCTAGTTCTGAGCAGTATTCTGAGCATCCTTTGGCTCAGGCTATCTTGGAAGCGGCTGAAGAGGAAGAGCTTAACTTACTGCCAGTCAGCCATTTTGAGGCCATAGTTGGACGAGGTTTGTCAGCTCAGGTTGAGGACAAGCAGCTTCTAATCGGAAATGAAAGCTTGATGAAAGAAAAGAACATTGACAGCGGTGCTTTTCAAGAACAGTTGTTAGAGCTATCCCAAGAAGGGAAGACAGCCATGTTTGTCGCAATAGATGGACAGCTGGCAGGTATTTTAGCGGTAGCAGATGAGATGAAGTCCAGTAGCCTGTTGGCTGTGCAGGAGCTTCGGTCTATGGGGCTGGAAGTTATCATGCTGACAGGGGATCGTGAAGAAACCGCGAAAGCTATTGCCCAGAAAGCTGGCATCCAAAAAGTTATCGCAGGTGTATTGCCGGATGGTAAGGCCACTGCTATTAAGGGTTTGCAGGAAGCTGGGAAAAAACTAGCCATGGTCGGAGATGGTATCAATGACGCACCAGCTCTGGTCCAGGCAGATGTTGGAATTGCCATCGGATCAGGCGCTGATGTAGCTATCGAATCAGCAGATGTAGTGCTCATGCATAGTGACTTGAAGGATGTGGTCAAGGCCATCAAGCTTAGCCAGGCGACCATTCGTAATATCAAGGAAAATCTTTTCTGGGCCTTTGCTTATAATACACTAGGCATCCCGATTGCTATGGGTCTGCTGCATCTTTTCGGCGGCCCTTTACTCAATCCGATGCTGGCTGGTCTAGCCATGAGCTTGAGCTCAGTATCGGTTGTCGTCAATGCTCTACGTCTAGGGCGCTTTAAAATGAACTAAATATACGGAGGAATAAATCTATGAAACAAACAGTCCAATTAGAAAACTTATCTTGTCAAAACTGTGTCAAACACGTCACCCAGCATTTCCTATCTATGGAGGGGGTGTCAGATGTGGTTGTGGACTTAGAAAAACAGACAGCTCGGGTGATAACAGATAAACTTTATAGTGTATCTGACTATGAAGCGGCTTTAGCTAAAACGATTTATAAGGTATTATCAGTTGATTAATGCTTAATTTTAGATAAGATCTCACTTCCTTTTGAACCTGTTTGGTCTTTCATTGTAATATTTTGTAAAACATCTTGACTTAATATTACAATTCTATTACAATGAAATAAAGAACCGGTTAAGGGGAGGAAATTATATGAGTAAGAAGCTACTTATTGGCTTAATCACAGCATTGTTTATCGTTATAGCAGTCGTGTTTATTTATTTTAAATTTTTTACCATTTCTGAAAATAAACCTTCCTCAACAACTTCACAGTCCAGAATTAGCACAAGTCAGTCTAGCCAAAGCTCAACCAAGAAGGAATCAAGTGAGGATTCTAGTAGCGTAACGACTAATTCGACCTCAGAGAAACCTTCAAATGAGACTGGAAAACCGAGTGACCAAGCAGAAGGTAAGGAGCAAATAAAGGCTCGTTCAACTGTATTTGATTTTAATGCGATGACTCATGGGAATTTTACAAGCGTAAAAGGGACATGGAAGAATGCTGAAGGTCAGACAATTACCTTTGATGAGAAGGGCATAGTGGCTGATGAAACTAGCATTTCTTCTTTCAACTATGATGCTGCAGGCAATTTGATCGTAAATGTTCAAACAGGATTAACAGGATATTCAATCTGGTTTGTGATGAAGGGGAATGCCATTGTACCAGAAGGAGATACTTCTGATACAAATCGTGATAGAATTTTTGCAGGCCAAGGAATGCCGGAAGATATCGCAAGTGCAGCTTACTACCGAGTTGATCCGTAAGACGGTTGCTAAATTAATAGAAAAAAGATACAATAAGTCCTATACTAGAAAATAGAAAAGGGCTTATTTTTTTAAGCCTGACAAATGAGGAAAAATATGAAAAAAAGAATATTGTTAACAACTATTTTAATAGCTTTAGGAGGAGGACTAGTCTTGTCAGGATGTTCTGGAAAAGGAGAAACAAAAGAGAGCTCAGCTTCTTCAAGTCAAATAGCATCTTCGAAGAGTTCAGTAACTTCGACCAGCTCTGAATCCAGTAAGACTTCAGAAAGTTCTACAAGTCCTAGTCAGGAAGCGGAGAAAAAAATGAACATTAGTGAATTGGCTGATGGAAATTTTGCAAGCATTCAAGGCACATGGCAAAATGATAAAGGGGAACAACTTGTATTTGATGAAAATGGTCTAGTTTCAGCTGAATATGAATTTGGTGGCGCTTCCTTAACAGACTACGGAACAGCAGCTGGCGGTGTATATGGTGGCCAAACAGGAGGTTTCTTGCTAGAATTTGTTCCAAGTGGTGTCAAGCTTGCTGATACAGAAAACTTTAAAGATAGCTCTGATACTAGTCGTGACCGTCTTTGGACTGGGGTTGGTATCCAGTCCTTTGCTGAACAAGGTAGTTTTTACTATCGTAGTAAATAAGAGAAGATATTAAAAGAGGCTGGGACAAAAGTCCTAGCCTCTCAATTGTTTTTGGATTGTCGAGC
>NZ_KQ969108.1:167628-182880 GCF_001578795.1 Streptococcus gordonii | reverse complement strand
TTTTTGCTTTTTCCAATCAGAATGGTAGCAGAAATGGTAATTTCTGTGAGATCAGACCAATCAATTTCTTCCTGTTTAATATGAAAGAGGAGGGGAGTCATGCCAATGAGAGCTTCCTTTTGGATTTCATTGATTGGATAGGTGACAGTAACCTCTTTTTGTTCAAGAATTTCAAATGAAGTCTTAAAATGGCCTAGTATATCCTGGTTAGAATAATCTTGCTTTTGCAGTTTCCCTGCAACCTTTTGGCGGATTTCTTGAACATGTTGTCTGGTAGGAATGACCTTGAGCAGGAGTCCTTGTTTAGTCAATACACGTTGGAATTCCTGGTAGTTTGCAGGAGAAAAAATATCTAAAATAAGATCAATGCTATGATTCTTTACAGGGAGTTTGGCCAAATCTCCCACAAACCAATTGATAGAAAGGCTAGTATCAGTTTTGCTGGCTAGCTGGATGGAGTCTTTGGAAATATCAAAAGCATAGAAATCTTTGTCTGGGAATACTTTTTGCAATTTCAGACTATAGTATCCTTGGCCACAACCAACATCTAAAATAGTTTGAGTATCGGGTGATTGTTGCAAAAAAACTTCAATTTCCTGTAAAATATGTTGGTAAAAGCCGGCCTCTAAGATGATTTGGCGCTGAATAAAGTTGTCTTTATCATAGTCTTTTGATTGTCTTATCTGGGGTGCTAAGTTTACGTAACCGTATTTTGCAATGTCAAAAGAATGTCTGTTTGTGCAGACTAGGCTATGGTCCTGAAATTTGAGTGCTTCCTTACATAGAGGACAAGCAAAAGTTGAGGCTCTAGCAAATCGAGCGATTTTTGGTTTCATGAGTCGTTTCTTTCTGTGAAAATAGAAGATCTTGTTGAAGAAGATATGGAAAAGGAAACCCGTCTATTTATCGAGTTTCCTTTAGTTTTAATACGTCAAGACAAAGTATTTTTTCTTACCACGGCGGATGACGGTCAATTCATTTTCTAATTTGTCTGCATCGCTCAGGGTATAGTCAAGGTCTTGGATACGTTCACCGTTGAGATAAATAGCTCCGTTTTGGACGTCTTCACGCGCCTGACGTTTGGAATTAACAACTCCAGCTGTAACAAGTAGATCCACGATGTTGAGATTGTCTTCAGCTTGGACTTGATAATTTGGAACACCACGGAGTCCTTGTTTCAGCTCTTTAACAGAAAGGTTCTTAATATTTCCTGCAAATAGTTGTTCTGTAATATTTAAGGCTTCTTGGTAAGCTTTTTCGCCATGAACTAGAGTGACCACTTCACGTGCTAAGATTTTCTGAGCCAAACGTTCATGTGGTGCTGCCTCAAACTGCTTGCGGATCTCCTCAATCTCATCTAAGCTTAGGAAGGTGAAAATTTTAAGGAAGCGAACGGCATCATCGTCCATGACATTCATCCAGAATTGGTACATCTCATATGGGCTAGTCTTGTCAGCGTTCAGCCAAACAGCATTTCCTTCTGATTTACCAAATTTCTTACCGCTAGCATCGGTGATAAGAGGAACAGTAATGACATGTCCAGTCTTGTCAGCTTTACGACGCAAGAGTTCTGTTCCAGCAGTCATATTTCCCCACTGATCAGAACCTCCGATTTGCAAAGTCACACCATGTTTTTGATTTAAGATGAAAAAGTCGTACCCTTGCATGATTTGGTAGGCAAATTCAGTATATGAAATCCCTGTTTCAATCCGTTTTTTAACAGATTCTTTACTCATCATGTAGTTGACTGTGAAGTATTTTCCAACGTCACGTAGGAAATCGATAAAACTGATATCTGAAAACCAGTCGTAGTTATTAACCATTTCGGCTTTGTTCTGACCGTTTTCAAAGTCAAGCAAGCCTGCAAGCTGTCCTTGGATGCTTTTAACCCAGCCTTCTACGGTTTCTTTGGTTTGTAAACTACGTTCAGCATCTTTAAAAGATGGGTCGCCAATAAGACCAGTTGCTCCTCCAACTAAGGCGTAAGGTTTGTGTCCAGCCAACTGTAGGCGACGGCTTGTTAAGATGGCTACAAGGTGACCAAGGTGCAGGCTGTCTGCTGTTGGGTCATATCCAGTATAATAAGAGACTTGACCTTCTTCTAGTTCTTGGCGCAGGGCTTCTTCATCAGTAGTTTGAAAAATCAACCCACGTTCTTTGAGCTCATCAAAAATGTGCATGTCTGTCTCTCCTTTTCAAAGTTTTAAATTCATTCTCCCATTGTATCACAAACCAGGAAAAGAGTGTAATAAAATTGCAAAAAAACTAGTAAAAAATCTACCCAAGCTCTTGTAAATCGCGCTGTTCTTGTCATATGGACGAAGATTTTGATATAATAGGCAATACGAGGATATAATATGTTGGAACAAAAAGTAAAAAAGTTTCTTGAAATTTTAAAACCATTTATTAAAAAAATTCAGATCCTATGGAAAAAAGTGGCTGAAAAATCTCGCCTTTTCTTTGGGAAAATTTGGAAGTGGCTGGGGTCTAAGCTACAAACTGATGGAGAGCCTTGGTCTCCTATGGATATTGGGGCTACTGTCTTGCGAACAATTAAGCTTCTTTCGAATACCCTGTTCGTCCTTTTGTTTCTGGGATTTTTATTTGGTGCGGGGATCGCGACAGGCTATGCCTTAAATTTATTTAATAATGTAGCAGTACCCGAAAAAGATACTTTGATTCAGAAAGTTCAAGATATATCAGCAATTTCAGAATTAACGTATGCTGATGGTAGCTTGATTTCGACAATAGATAGTGACCTGCTAAGGGTTACTGTGGACAGCTCTGCGATTTCTGAAAATGTAAAGAAGGCTGTAATTGCAACAGAAGATGAGAATTTCATGAGCCATAAGGGAGTCGTTCCTAAGGCGGTTTTACGGGCCACTCTGGGGTCAGTAGTTGGAATTGGTTCTGCTAGTGGTGGTTCTACTATTACGCAGCAGGTTATCAAACAGCAAGTTGTTGGAGATGCTCCTACTTTTAATCGTAAAGCAACGGAAATCATCGATTCCTTAGCATTAGAGCGCTATATGAGTAAGGATGAAATACTGACAACCTATCTCAATGTATCACCTTTTGGTAGAAATAATAAAGGCCAAAATATAGCTGGTGTTGAAGAGGCTGCTAAGGGAATTTTTGGTGTTAGCGCAAGTAAATTAACAGTGCCTCAAGCAGCTTTTATTGCGGGATTGCCTCAAAGTCCAATTGTATACTCTCCCTACACGGCGAAGGGAACTTTGAAAGATTCAAAGGACATGGCCTATGGTTTGGAGAGGGCTAAGGACGTTCTTTATAATATGTACCGGACAGGTGCTTTAAGCCAAGATGAGTACAATCTTTATAAAGATTATGATTTGACCAAAGATTTTTTACCTGCTGGAAATGTTGAAACGGCATCACGTGGCTATCTATATTATCAAGCCAAGTCTGAAGCTGAGGATGCCATGTATCAGTATCTCATCAAGAGAGATAATGTTTCCCAACAAGATCTGAAAAATACAGCCACTGTTAAGGCCTATAAGGAATTAGCAGCAAAAGAACTAAGTGAAGGTGGCTATACCGTTAAAACCACCATTAACAAGGCAGTTCATAACGCCATGCAAAATGCCGTTGCTGCATATGGTGGAATCCTAGATGATGGAACTGGACAGGTTCAAGTTGGGAATGTTCTTTTAAATAACCAGACTGGTGCTGTCCTAGGGTTTATCGGTGGGAGAAATTATGCCGAGAATCAAAATAATCACGCTTTTGATACGGAGCGTTCACCTGGTTCGACCATCAAGCCGATCTTAGCCTACGGGATTGCAATTGACCAGGGTCTGATGGGAAGTGCAAGTGTCCTATCAAATTATCCGACAACCTTCTCAAGTGGAGATCCTATCATGCATGCGGACAGTCGAGGGACGGGGATGATGGATTTGCAAGAAGCCCTGAATACTTCTTGGAATATTCCTGCCTACTGGACCTATAAGCTCCTACGTGAGAAAGGAGTCAATGTCAAAGGCTACATGGATAAAATGGGCTATTCAATTCCTGACTATACAATTGAGAGTCTGCCATTGGGAGGAGGGATTGAAGTCTCTGTTGCCCAGCATACCAATGGTTTCCAGGCGCTAGCTAATAATGGGACTTATCAGAAGCGCTATATGATTGAAAAGATCAGTGATAGATCAGGTAAAGTTATTTATGAACATAAGGCTAGCCCTGTCCAGGTCTACACACCAGCGACAGCGACTATTATGCAAAGCTTGATGCGAGGAGTCTTGGAATCTGGGTCTACAACCACTTTTAAATCACGACTAGCGCAAGTAAATGGTGGTTTGTTGAGTGCTGACTGGATTGGGAAAACAGGAACTACCAATGTCAATGGTGATATGTGGCTGATGCTTTCAACGCCAAAGGTAACTTTGGGAGGTTGGATAGGACACGATGACAATACTTCGATGGGGGCTCTAACTGGCTATAATAATAACGCAAGCTACATGGCTAATCTTGTAAATACCATCTATCAAGCAGATCCAAACGTCTTTGGTATTAGCGATCGTTTTAACCTAGATTCTAGTGTTATCAGTTCAGAAGTTTTAAAAGCTACTGGAACAAAACCTGGTCGTACGACCGTTAATGGCCGTGATATTTCGTTGGGTGGTCAAACAGTCACTAGCTACTGGGCTAAGAATGGAGCGCCAGCTCTATCTTATCGTTTTGCTATAGGTGGCACAGATAGCGATTTACAGCAGGCTTGGGCGGCACTTGCTGGCAACCAAACTTCCGACCGTAGGGTTAGAGAAGACAAAGAAAAAGAGAGCGAGACAAGAAACGAAAAAGAGGAAAAAGAAACGAGCAGTTCGAGTAAAAAACAAGAAGATTCCTCTACAGATAAAAATTCTAAAAGCCAGACAAATTAAAATAAAAAGGCTTTCATAACGCCGATAATCTTGCATTTTAAGGCAAAATAAGGTACAATATTATTAATAATTTGTCGTCTGCTTTTTTGAAATATTGTCCAAAAGAGCTTACAGCAGTTAAATCAAACTTTCATAAGTCAGATTTAGCTGCTCTTTTTGTGCCTATTTTTAGGAAAAATGAGTTATGTAATCATAATTTAATTTTTCTGAAAATTAAACAAAAGGGACTGATTGTAGCTGTTTTGCAGTTTGACAAAACAGAATAGAGGAATGCCCTCTGAAAAGATTTAATTGAACTCGCTCTAAAAGAGCTGTAAGAAGTTCCTGGATAGAAAAGATTCATTTCTTTATCAATTCAAAATCTGGGCCTTCTTTAAGCTTTGTTAATGGGCTATGTATCTTACTATAAAGGAGTAAAAACTTGGCAGGACATGACGTTCAATACGGGAAACATCGTACCCGTCGTAGTTTTTCAAGAATTAAGGAAGTTCTTGATTTACCTAACTTAATTGAAATTCAAACAGATTCTTTTAAAGACTTCTTGGATCATGGTTTGAAGGAAGTTTTTGAAGATGTACTTCCAATTTCAAACTTTACCGACACTATGGAACTGGAATTTGTTGGTTATGAAATTAGGGAACCAAAATATACGCTGGAAGAAGCACGGATTCATGATGCCAGCTACTCAGCGCCAATTTTTGTGACTTTCCGTCTGATTAACAAGGAAACTGGTGAAATCAAGACTCAGGAAGTCTTCTTTGGTGATTTCCCTATTATGACTGAAATGGGAACCTTCATCATCAATGGTGGTGAGCGGATTATCGTATCTCAGTTGGTACGTTCTCCAGGAGTTTACTTCAACGATAAAGTTGATAAAAACGGCAAAATCGGCTATGGATCAACTGTTATTCCTAACCGTGGAGCATGGTTGGAGCTGGAGACAGATTCAAAAGACATTGCCTACACTCGTATTGACCGGACACGGAAGATTCCATTTACCACTCTAGTGCGTGCGCTTGGTTTCTCAGGCGATGATGAAATCTTTGACATTTTTGGTGATAGCGACTTAGTGCGCAATACTATCGAAAAAGATATTCACAAAAATCCTATGGATTCCCGTACAGATGAAGCTCTGAAAGAAATCTATGAGCGTCTCCGTCCAGGTGAACCTAAAACTGCTGAGAGTTCTCGTTCACTTCTTGTAGCTCGCTTCTTTGATCCACATCGTTATGACTTGGCAGCTGTTGGACGTTACAAGATTAATAAGAAGCTCAACATCAAGACTCGTTTGCTGAACCAAACAATTGCTGAGCCTCTTGTGGATGCTGAAACAGGTGAAATCCTTGTTGAAGCAGGAACTCTTATGACTCGCAGCGTGATTGACAGTATTGCAGAGCAGTTGGATAATGGTTTGAATAAAATCACTTATATTCCAAATGATTCTGCTGTTTTGACAGAGCCTGTAGAGTTGCAAAAGTTCAAAGTTGTGGCTCCAAATGACCCAGACCGAGTTGTTACTATTATTGGTAATGCAAATCCTTCTGACAAGGTTCGGACTGTAACACCAGCTGACATCTTGGCTGAGATGAGCTACTTCCTCAACTTGGCAGAAGGTATCGGTCGTGTGGACGATATTGACCATTTAGGGAACCGTCGTATTCGTGCGGTTGGTGAGCTTTTGGCTAACCAAGTTCGTCTGGGACTTTCTCGAATGGAGCGTAACGTTCGTGAACGGATGTCTGTTCAAGATAATGAAGTTCTCACACCGCAACAAATCATTAATATTCGTCCAGTAACTGCGGCCATTAAAGAATTCTTTGGTTCATCACAGTTGTCTCAGTTCATGGACCAACACAATCCGTTGTCTGAGCTTTCTCACAAGCGTCGTCTGTCTGCCTTAGGACCTGGTGGTTTGACACGTGACCGTGCTGGTTATGAAGTGCGGGACGTGCACTATACTCACTACGGTCGTATGTGTCCGATTGAAACGCCTGAAGGACCAAACATTGGTTTGATTAATAACTTGTCTTCTTATGGACACCTTAACAAATATGGATTTATTCAAACGCCATACCGCAAGGTAGATCGTGAAGCTGGTGTGGTAACTAACGAAATCGTTTGGTTGACAGCTGATGAAGAAGATGAGTTTATCGTAGCTCAGGCAAACTCTAAACTGAATGAAAATGGTGGTTTTGCAGAACCTATCGTTATGGGACGCCACCAAGGTAACAACCAAGAATTCCCATCAGATCAAGTAGATTACATGGATGTATCGCCTAAGCAGGTAGTTGCCGTAGCGACAGCATGTATTCCTTTCTTGGAAAATGACGACTCCAACCGTGCTCTCATGGGTGCCAACATGCAACGTCAGGCCGTGCCTTTGATTGATCCAAAAGCGCCTTATGTTGGTACTGGTATGGAATACCAAGCTGCTCATGACTCTGGAGCGGCAGTCATTGCCCAGCATGATGGTAAAGTCACTTATGCAGATGCAGATAAGGTTGAAGTTCGTCGTGAAGATGGATCACTTGATGTTTATCATATTCAAAAATTCCGTCGTTCTAACTCAGGGACTGCATACAACCAACGTACCCTTGTTAAAGTTGGCGATGTTGTCGAAAAAGGCGACTTTATCGCCGACGGACCTTCTATGGAAAATGGAGAAATGGCATTGGGACAAAACCCAATCGTTGCCTACATGACATGGGAAGGTTACAACTTCGAGGATGCGGTTATCATGAGTGAGCGTCTGGTGAAAGACGATGTCTACACCTCTGTTCACTTGGAAGAATACGAATCAGAAACTCGCGACACAAAGCTTGGGCCTGAAGAAATTACCCGCGAAATTCCAAATGTAGGGGAAGATGCCCTACGCAATTTGGATGAAATGGGCATTATCCGTATCGGGGCGGAAGTTAAAGAAGGCGACATCCTAGTTGGAAAAGTAACTCCGAAGGGTGAAAAAGATCTTTCTGCTGAAGAGCGCCTCTTGCACGCCATCTTCGGAGACAAGTCTCGCGAAGTTCGTGATACGTCTCTCCGTGTGCCTCACGGGGCTGATGGTGTCGTTCGTGACGTGAAAATCTTTACCCGTGCAAATGGTGATGAGCTACAATCTGGTGTTAATATGCTGGTTCGTGTCTACATCGCTCAAAAACGTAAGATCAAGGTCGGAGATAAGATGGCCGGTCGTCACGGAAACAAAGGGGTTGTATCCCGTATCGTTCCTGTGGAAGACATGCCATACTTGCCAGATGGAACACCAGTAGATATCATGTTGAACCCACTCGGGGTACCATCTCGTATGAACATTGGTCAGGTTATGGAGCTCCACCTTGGTATGGCAGCACGTAATTTGGGTATTCACATTGCAACTCCAGTCTTTGACGGAGCTAGCTCAGATGATCTTTGGGATACTGTTCGTGAAGCTGGTATGGATAGTGATGCTAAGACAGTTCTTTATGATGGTCGTACAGGTGAGCCATTTGACAACCGGGTCTCTGTCGGTGTCATGTACATGATCAAGCTCCACCACATGGTAGATGACAAACTCCACGCCCGCTCAGTAGGACCTTACTCAATGGTTACCCAACAACCACTCGGAGGTAAAGCTCAGTTTGGTGGACAACGTTTTGGTGAGATGGAAGTTTGGGCCTTGGAAGCTTATGGTGCTTCTAACGTTCTGCAAGAAATCCTGACTTACAAGTCAGATGATGTTAATGGACGTCTGAAAGCTTATGAAGCTATCACTAAAGGTAAACCAATTCCAAAACCAGGTGTGCCAGAATCCTTCCGTGTCCTTGTTAAAGAATTGCAATCTCTAGGTCTGGACATGCGCGTTCTCGATGAAGATGACAATGAAGTAGAATTGCGTGACCTAGACGAAGGAGAAGACGATGACGTGATTCACGTTGACGATCTTGAAAAAGCGCGTGAAAAAGCAGCTCAAGAAGCGAAAGCAGCCTTTGAAGCTGAAGGAAAAGAATAAGAATTCACACTGACTAGAAAATGAAGAAAGGTAAGAAATAGTGGTTGATGTAAATCGTTTTAAAAGTATGCAAATCACCCTAGCTTCTCCCAATAAGGTCCGTTCATGGTCTTATGGGGAAGTGAAGAAACCTGAAACAATCAATTACCGCACACTTAAACCAGAACGCGAAGGCCTATTTGACGAAGTTATTTTTGGCCCAACCAAGGATTGGGAATGTGCTTGTGGTAAGTACAAACGGATTCGTTACAAGGGAATTATTTGTGACCGCTGTGGTGTTGAAGTAACCCGCGCTAAAGTTCGTCGTGAGCGTATGGGGCACATCGAATTGAAGGCACCTGTTTCACATATTTGGTACTTTAAAGGAATTCCAAGTCGCATGGGACTCACTTTGGATATGAGTCCTCGTGCTTTGGAAGAAGTCATTTATTTTGCGGCTTATGTGGTCATTGATCCTAAGGATACACCGCTAGAGCACAAATCAATTATGACTGAACGCGAGTACCGTGAACGTTTGCGCGAGTACGGTGCAGGCTCATTTGTAGCTAAGATGGGAGCGGAAGCTATTCAAGATCTCTTGAAACAAGTAGACTTGGAAGCTGAAATTGCTGTTCTCAAAGAAGAATTAAAAACTGCGACTGGACAAAAACGTGTTAAAGCTGTCCGTCGTTTGGATGTCTTAGATGCCTTCTACAAGTCTGGTAATAAACCAGAATGGATGGTTCTTAATATCCTGCCAGTCATTCCGCCAGATTTGCGTCCGATGGTTCAGCTGGATGGTGGTCGTTTTGCGGCTTCTGACCTTAATGACCTCTATCGCCGTGTTATCAACCGGAACAATCGTTTGGCGCGCTTGCTTGAGTTGAATGCACCTGGTATCATCGTGCAAAATGAGAAGCGTATGCTTCAAGAAGCGGTTGACGCTCTGATTGACAATGGTCGTCGTGGTCGTCCGATCACAGGACCAGGTAGCCGTCCACTCAAATCATTGAGCCACATGCTTAAAGGGAAACAAGGACGCTTCCGTCAAAACTTGCTGGGTAAACGGGTTGACTTCTCAGGACGTTCTGTTATCGCCGTTGGTCCAACTCTTAAGATGTACCAATGTGGTGTGCCACGTGAAATGGCAATTGAGCTCTTTAAACCATTCGTGATGCGTGAAATCGTTGCGCGTGATATCGTTCAAAACGTAAAAGCTGCTAAACGCTTAGTAGAACGTGGAGATGAGCGTATCTGGGATATCCTGGAAGAAGTAATCAAGGAACACCCAGTGCTTCTTAACCGCGCACCGACCCTTCACCGTTTGGGAATCCAGGCTTTTGAGCCGGTTCTGATTGATGGTAAGGCTCTTCGCTTGCACCCACTGGTCTGTGAAGCCTACAATGCCGACTTTGACGGTGACCAAATGGCTATCCACGTACCATTGTCAGAGGAAGCGCAAGCTGAAGCTCGTATCCTCATGCTGGCTGCTGAGCATATCTTGAACCCTAAAGATGGTAAGCCAGTTGTAACGCCATCTCAAGATATGGTCCTAGGTAACTACTACCTGACTATGGAAGAAGCTGGCCGCGAAGGCGAAGGTATGGTCTTCAAGGATATGGATGAGGCCGTTATGGCACTCCGCAACGGTTATGTTCACTTGCATACTCGTGTAGGTATTACAACCGATAGCCTGGTGAAACCGTGGACCGAGTCACAAAGACATAAAATTTTGATGACGACAGTTGGTAAAATTCTCTTTAACGCGATTATGCCGGAAGAATTGCCATATCTGCAAGAGCCAACCAATGCTAACTTGACTGAAGGTGTTCCAGATAAGTACTTCTTAGAATCAGGAAAAGATATCAAAGAAGCCATCCAAGCTCTTGAATTGAATGTACCATTTAAGAAGAAAAATCTTGGGAATATTATCGCTGAAATCTTCAAACGCTTCCGTACAACAGAAACATCTGCCCTGCTTGACCGCTTGAAGAACTTGGGTTACCACCATTCTACTCTGGCTGGTTTGACAGTGGGTATTGCTGATATTCCAGTTGTTGAAGACAAGGCTGAGATTATTGAAGAATCACACAAACGTGTAGAACAAATCACTAAACAATTCCGTCGTGGTATGATCACAGACGACGAGCGCTACAATGCTGTCACTGCTGAATGGCGTGCAGCCCGTGAAAAACTTGAAAAACGTTTGGTTGCCAACCAAGATCCGAAGAACCCTATCGTTATGATGATGGACTCTGGAGCGCGTGGTAACATCTCAAACTTCTCACAGCTTGCCGGTATGCGTGGTTTGATGGCAGCTCCGAACGGACGTATCATGGAATTGCCAATCTTGTCTAACTTCCGTGAAGGTTTGTCAGTACTCGAAATGTTCTTCTCAACTCACGGAGCTCGTAAAGGTATGACGGATACAGCCCTTAAGACAGCTGACTCTGGTTACCTGACACGTCGTTTGGTTGACGTTGCTCAAGACGTTATCATCCGTGAAGACGACTGTGGAACAGATCGTGGACTCCTTATTACTTCTATCACAGATGGTAAGGAAATGATCGAACCTCTTGAAGAACGTTTGGTTGGTCGCTATACTAAGAAATCTATTAAACATCCTGAGACAGGAGAAGTCCTAGTTCCTGCTGATGTTCTTGTAACTGAGGATATGGCACGTCAAGTGGTTAATGCTGGTGTGACGGAAGTCACAATCCGCAGCGTTCTAACATGTAACACTTGTCACGGTGTCTGCCGTCACTGTTATGGTATTAACTTGGCAACTGGTGATGCGGTTGAAGTGGGTGAAGCAGTCGGAACAATCGCTGCTCAATCTATCGGGGAACCTGGTACTCAGTTGACCATGCGTACCTTCCACACGGGTGGTGTTGCTTCAAGCTCAGATATCACGCAAGGTCTTCCTCGTGTCCAAGAAATCTTTGAAGCCCGCAATCCGAAAGGGGAAGCGGTCATCACTGAAGTCAAGGGTGAGGTTACAGCTATCGAAGAAGATGCATCTACTCGTACCAAGAAGGTCTTTGTTAAAGGTCAAACTGGTGAAGGTGAGTATGTGGTGCCTTTTACAGCTCGCATGAAAGTTGAAGTAGGCGACCAAGTATCTCGCGGTGCTGCTTTGACCGAAGGTTCTATCCAACCTAAGCACTTGCTAGCTGTTCGTGATGTCTTGTCCGTTGAAACTTACCTGCTTGCTGAAGTACAAAAAGTTTACCGTAGCCAAGGGGTAGAAATCGGTGACAAGCACATTGAAGTAATGGTTCGCCAGATGATTCGTAAGGTTCGTGTCATGGATCCAGGTGATACAGATCTTCTCATGGGAACTCTTATGGATATTACAGACTTTACAGATGCTAACCGTGATGTGGTTATCTCAGGTGGTGTACCTGCTACAGCTCGTCCAGTCCTCATGGGAATCACCAAGGCTTCCCTTGAGACAAACAGCTTCCTGTCTGCAGCTTCCTTCCAGGAAACAACTCGTGTCTTGACCGATGCGGCTATCCGTGGTAAGAAAGACCATCTGCTTGGACTTAAGGAAAATGTTATCATCGGTAAGATTATCCCTGCTGGTACTGGTATGGCTCGCTACCGTAACTTGGAACCACAAGCTATCAATGAAGTAGAAATTATTGATGAAGTTGTGGTGACTCCAGAAGACGTAGAGTCTACTGAAACACTAGTCACAGAATAAGATGAAAGAAACTCGTTTTTAAAACGGGTTTCTTTTTTATCGGAGATAAGCTTGGCTGAGCCCTAAAAATATCAGGAATAGGTATTTGTAAGATGAGAGAAAATGCTCCATTTTAGCTGAATTGATTGACAATAGAGTATAAAATAAAGCACCTCCATTGATTTTGTCTAAAATATAGAACTAACCATGAGCAAATTAGTTTCATTATCAAAGGATTTCATATATAATATACGATACAAAGGAAGAAAATATGTACCGAGTAGTAGAAATGTATGGGGACTTTGAACCCTGGTGGTTTTTAGACGGTTGGGAAAATGATATCATTCAGGAACAGCGGTTTGAAAAATACTATGATGCTTTGAAATTTTATAAAATTCAATGGCTGAAATTAGAAACAGAATTTAAAGAATATAAGAGTCGCAGTGATTTGATGACCGTTTTTTGGAATGAAAAAGATCAGAGATGGTGTGAAGAATGTGACGAATACGTTCAGCAATATAGATCAATTATATTGTTGGAAGATGAAAAGGTTATTCCAAAAAGCAAATACCGTACGGGTTATGCCAAACAAAACGGGCTTGAGAAGCATCGATCATGCCGAATCAAATAAATAAAGAAAGAAGAAAACCGATAAATTTAATCGGTTTTTTATTGTGTTTACGAATAAATAGTTGAAGAAAGGCTTGAAAAAAACTTTTCGACAAAATTTATTTAAGGGAGGTCTTATGGTTCAAAAAATTGCTCAGGCGATTGTCCGGCAAGCTAAGGAAGAGTGTGCTCAGGATATTTATTTTGTACCCAAGGATGATTGTTATGAACTTTATATGCGGATTGGTGATGATCGACGCTTCATACAGACTTATGATTTTGACCAATTAGCTGCTGTAATTAGTCATTTTAAATTTTTAGCTGGGATGAATGTAGGAGAAAAACGTCGCAGTCAGCTGGGGTCCTGTGATTATCGCTATGATGATAAGGAAACGTCGATTCGTCTGTCGACAGTAGGCGATTATCGCGGTTATGAAAGTTTAGTTATTCGACTTCTGCATGACGAAGAGACAGAATTGAAGTTTTGGTTTACTCATTTTCCTGAATTGAGAGAGAAGTTTAAGGACCGAGGACTGTATCTTTTTTCGGGACCAGTAGGGAGTGGCAAGACCACTCTCATGCATCAATTAGCTCAACTAAAATTTAAGGGGCAACAGGTTATGTCCATTGAAGATCCTGTTGAAATCAAGCAAGAGGATATGCTTCAGCTACAGCTGAATGAAACGATTGGTCTGACTTACGAAAGTCTGATTAAGCTTTCCCTGCGTCACCGTCCTGACTTGCTGATTATTGGAGAAATTCGAGATAGTGAAACTGCTAGAGCTGTGGTTCGAGCTAGCTTGACGGGAGCTACAGTTTTTTCAACGATTCACGCTAAGAGCATTCCTGGTGTTTACGAGCGTTTGTTGGAGCTGGGTGTCAGCGAAGAGGAGCTAAAAATTGTTTTACAGGGTATATGCTATCAGCGTTTGATTGGGGGAGGAGGTGTAATAGACTTTGCCAGCGACGACTACCAAGAACACGAGCCGACCATCTGGAATCAGCAGATTGATCAACTTCTTGCAGCAGGACATATCAATCCTGAGCAAGCAGAAGCAGAAAAAATTAGGAACTAGCAAGCAAAAGCAGGTCATTGAACTGTTTAATAATTTATTCTCTAGCGGTTTTCACTTGGCTGAGACTGTGGACTTTTTAGGCCGAAGCGCTCTTTTGGAGAAGAACTATGTCCAGCAAATGCGTCATGGCCTAGCTAATGGACAAGCATTTTCAGAGATTATGGCTGGACTTGGTTTTTCTGATGCGGTAGTAACTCAGCTGTCATTGGCTGAGTTACATGGGAATTTATCGCTTGCCTTGCTAAAAATAGAGGAATATCTGGATAATCTTGCGAAGGTAAAAAAGAAGCTAATTGAAGTAGCGACCTATCCCATGATGCTTCTTGGCTTTTTGGTATTGATTATGATGGGCTTGAAAAATTACCTATTACCCCAACTCAGCAGTCAAAATTTTGCCACTCAACTCATTGGCCATTTACCGACTATTTTTCTACTAACCGTCTTAATGTTACTTGGATTAACAGGAGCGATTTATCTGGTATTCAAAGGTCAGAAACGGATTCCTGTATACTCTTTCTTGGCCCGCTTGCCTTTTGTTGGATCTTTTGTAAGGATTTACCTAACTGCCTATTATGCGCGTGAATGGGGTAATATGATTGGGCAAGGTTTGGAACTCAGTCAGATTTTCCAGATTATGCAAGAACAACGCTCGGTTTTATTTCAGGAAATTGGCCAGGATTTGGGTCAAGCCTTACAAAACGGTCAAGAATTTTCGGATAAAATTGCTTCTTATTCTTTTTTTAAAAAGGAATTGTCTCTAATCATTGAATACGGGGAAGTCAAATCTAAGCTGGGAAGCGAACTAGAAATCTATGCTCTTAAGACTTGGGAAGAATTTTTTGGTAGGGTCAATCGGACCATGAATCTGATTCAGCCCCTAGTCTTTGTCTTTGTAGCCTTGATGATTGTCTTATTGTATGCGGCAATGCTATTGCCCCTTTATCAAAATATGGAGGTTCATCTATGAACAAATTAAAAAATTTACGTGTAAAAGCCTTTACTTTAGTG
>NZ_KQ969108.1:130996-167591 GCF_001578795.1 Streptococcus gordonii | reverse complement strand
GAAACAAGTGTATCTAAATTTGTTTATTTTTTGCGCTCAAATTCTCCATTTGATCTTGATGTTCCCAGGCTTAACAAACACTTTATCTATTAGGTTTTTGATGATGAGCTTTTGTTTGTCATAATCAAGTTGGGTTATATCCTTTGTGCCAAGCAGCTCTTTAAATTGTTCTTTGTCTTGTTCTTGATTCAGCGCAGGATTGTTTTCTAGCTCATTCTCCAGAAGTTCTTTTTTCTTCAAAAAATTCTGGGTTTGCAATCTCAAATCATCTAGATCTATCATGTCATTTAGATAGAGATCATTTAACCTTCTCATTTTATTATTAAGTGTCTCAATTTGATTTTGGATATCTTCGACATTGATCACATCGGTTCGCTCAAACATACTCTCTAACTTTGCTTTATTAAGCTGTAATAGCCTAACTTGACTTAGTACATGTATTTCAATATCAGATTTCTCATAAAATCCAGTATCGCATTTCTGAGCGTTATTATAAACTGTGATACCTTTGGTTTGTCGTGGAAATCTGTTAATACACTGATAACGCATATTGCGCGTGCCATCAATTCTCTTAGTTCCTAAAGTAAGTTCCATCGGAGATCCGCAAACTCCGCATCTGATGATGCCAGACAGCATATACTTGGATCTAAATGGTCTCCTGTTGTTATTTCTTTTATATGCCTCTATTTGTCTTTTCTTTAGCTCCTTTTGGGTTCTATCGAATAACTCAGCGCTGATGATCGGCTCATGTGTGCCTTTGTATACTTCACCCCTGAATCGATTCATTCCCTTATAAACAGGATTTCTTAAAATCCTACTCACTCCTTGATAATTCCAAGGTTTGCCATTTCTCAACAAATCATTTTCGTTTAGATAATCTCTTAATTTTGTTAGCGATCTACCCAATATGTACTCATTATAGATAGTTTTAACAATAATAGCCTCCGCTGGATTTATATTAAGCGAGCTAGTAACTTTATCATATGTATAACCAAATGCAATCGTACTTGTCATCATAGGTTTCCCAGCTTTTGCTCGGCCAATTTTACCCATCATCATCCGCTCTCTGATCGTATCTCTGTCTAATTGTCCAAATGCTGACAAGATTCCAACCATGGCTTTTCCTAGTGGTGATGATGTGTCAAAATTTTCTGTTAGACTAATAAAGCCTATCCCATTTTTCTCTAGTACATCTTCGATAAATGCTATATTATTTCTCTGAGATCGCCCAAGTCTCTTTAAGTCATAGACAATCATGGTATTAAATTTTTTCTTTTTTGCGTCTCTCGATAGTCTACTTAATTCTGGCCTTTCGATCGTTGCACCAGACACGCCAGCATCAACATATGTATCGTATATTTTCCACTTATGGATACTGCAATAGCTAGTGAGTAATGCTATCTGTTCATCTATACTATATCCTTCTTCTGCTTGTCCTTTTGTACTAACTCGGACATATATTGCCACTTTATTCATTATTTTCCTCCCTATTTTGTAGGTTTTATGATAAAATAGGGTATAGGAAAAAGGCCTATACCCTGTTTGGATTTTGTGTCATTCCAAATGGTCGGTAGGTTATTTTTTCAAATTGGTTTAGGTTCCATGCTCAAATTTTGGTCGAGGAGAGCATGGGCCTTTTTTGTATTTATTTATTATTTCTTAGTCTGAAAAACACGTCCACAATCCATGCAGTACCAATTGTTTTTCCCTTTTTTCCCAGCAAAGCCAGCTAATAATCCAACTCCTCCAGTTAAGAGAGCCCCAGCTGCAGCTTTACCAGCAGAAAAACCTTTGCGATCTTGTTGCATGAATTGCAGATGTTGTGACCGACAATATGGACAACGAACTTTTGATGAAAACATTCCCATTTTTAATCTCCTAAACAGCTTTTAGTGTGGATCAGTTATTGCACTTTATTTTAATTTTCTCTATATACTCCAACAACTTCTCCGATCGTTCGGATGTCATCATTCTCTGATAAGTGGATTTCTTCATAATTATTATTGAGGCTTTGCAGATACCACCTGCCGTCATAGTCACGCTTTAATTTTTTAACAAAGTTCTTTCCATTGATTTGGAAAATGCCAATGCTATTTATTTCAACCTGACTTGTAACCTCAATAAATAATAGATCATCATTTCTTATCAGAGGTTCCATGCTGTCTCCGACAACCTGAGCGATAGTATCATATTTATCTGGCACTTCATCTTCTATCAGATTGACCTCCATATGTAAGTTTTCCTCTTGATAGCTACCAAGTCCAGCAGCAACTACCCCCTCAACATGAGCAATAATCCTATTTCTATCATCAGAGATAGATATGATATTGTTTTCTTGCTCATGCAACTGATTCTCGGCATAATTCATTACATTTTCTTGTCTGGTCGGTACAAGTTGATCATAAATGACTTGTATTTTAGATTTATCGTTGCTAATTTGCTTATCCATGAAGTAATCGACAGACACACCAAAGAAATCAGCTAAAATAGCAACAGATCCAAGTCTAGGCTCATCTTTGTTGTTTTCCCACTTTGACAATTTACCTTTATTGAAATTGACCGTATTAGGATATTTTGCATTTAATCTTTTCTCAAGCTCATCTAAAGTTAGATTATTCTTTTTTCGCAATTCTCTTATTTTAGATCCTATCAAGATTTTACCTCCTTACATAGTAAGATTATAGCACACTTGTTTCGATAACACAACTTTTTTTAAAAAAATAAAAAAAGTTGTTGACAAAGAAACTAAAAAGGGATATACTTAATGCGTAGGTTGCGAAAAGGAAACCTTTAGAAAGGAGTTTTTGAATGACTAAAGCATATCTTGGCTTAAAGTTGCTGATCGAAAAGCATGGTTACAAACAAAGTGAAATTGCAAATAAGATCGACATGAGCAGAAGTACTTTCAGCCAGAAGATCAATCGCAAAGATGGTCGTGATTTTTCTTTGTCAGAGGCAAATGCTATTTCGGACATTTTAAATGAACCTCTATCAAATTTTTTTACAAGCTAGGTTGCGAAAAGGAAACCTTAGAAAGGAGAACTCAAAAAAAGCACCTTGGATTGCAGTCGAAAGGCGCTTGAAAATATATTTATACATTAATTATATCACATGGTTAGAGTTTTATAAAGATAGAAAGGAAATAGTATGGTTAAAGAGCATTACAAAATAACTCATTTAATGGCTGATGGTACTAGACTTAGCGACATCACTGGTTATATCATACCAGACAGCAGCCCTGTCTATGACATCTTTAAGAGAATCAATGAAGATTATTGGGAGGTACAAAAATAATGTACATCTTTCAAAAATCCCTATGAAAACTATACATCTATGAGTAATGTTTTTCTCCAGGACGAAAAATTGAGTTTAGAAGCTAAAGGATTATTAGCAACTATATTGATCAATAAATCAGATTGGAGAATATATCTTGAAGAATTAGAAACCAGGTCTAAAACAGGTAGACAGACTCACAGAAAGGCTTATAAAGAATTAGTTGAAGCTGGATATATAAGAGTGATCAAACATAGTAAAGGGCGTGCTAGAGGTGTACAAACGTATATCTTTGCTCAAGATATGCCGATTACAGATTTTCAGTTTGAGCTGATTAAAGAAAGGTTTGAGGATAAGTTATCCACAGAAAATGATAAAGCTGTTGATAACTAACTAATATTTACATTTTACCGTTTTTACAAAAATGTATTTTACAAAAGTTGAAGTTACAAAAGATGTATTTACAAAAAATGTATTTACAAAAAATGTATTTACAAAAGTTGATAACTAACCACTAACAAATACTAATATTAAACAAGTACTAATATAAAACAATTAAGCCTACGGCACTAATTAAAAATAAATACTAATAGATAACAAGTTGTACTAAAAATAAATAAAGGAGGAAATAAATGGCAAGTATAACTTTTCCAGAGTTGCAACAGAAAATGCAACTAGAGAAAAAGAAGTCTAAAGATGTTAAGTACGCATTTAGAAATGCTGAAGATATCTATACGACTTTTAAAGAATTAAAAAGTGATTGGTCTGTGATCGTGACTGATGAACTCATTGAGCTTGCGGGAAGAATTTTTGTTAAGGCAACAGCAGTAGCTTTCAAAAATGATGAAAAAAGTGAAAAGCATCAATCGACAGCATACTCTGAATTGAGTCCAGTACCTGTATTTAATACACAAAAAGGACAAATTAAGCAGATGCAAGATCCACAATGGACAGGTGCTGTTAGCTCATACGCTAGAAAGTACGCATTACAGGGATTGTTTGCGATCGGTGAGAAAGATGTGGATGATTTACCAGTAAGCGAGGATCGGCAACAAATTTCAAATCAAAATCAAAAACAAGAACCAGAAAACAAACAAAACCAATCTGATTTGATTAGTAATGATCAATACAAAGAAGTCTATGGCAAAGTTCGAGTTTGGGCGCAATTGAAAAATGCTAATTTTGATCAAGTTTCAAACTATGTACTGCAACATTTAAAAATACGTGATTTCCACGACATTCCAGAAGAACACTTTGAAACAGTCATGAGCTATCTAAACAGTCAAATCGCTAAAGCTCAAGGACAAAATTTCAATAATTTATAAAAAATAGAAAAGAGAAAATAACATGAAACAAACTAAAAAATTTATCGCATTGCAAAACAAAGAGAATGGTCATTTTGTGTCAGAATACAAACACAACGACAAGCGATTAGCTTACAAAGTTGGTCTGTGTGAATGTATGCAAGACGCCTTAACTTTAGACTATGATGCTTATGAAGCTCAGGAAGAAGAAATCGCTGCATTAGCAGAATCGTTTGGATGTCATATTGTTGTTGTTGAAGCAACACATGAGATCAAATTGCTTGATGGATCAGATGCTCCAGAACCTAAAAAACGCAATGGCCAATCTGGACTTTTAGATTTTTTGGAGGCGTTGAGTAAATGAAAGATGTAACTAACAACACCTTACAAAATATGATGCCAATCCTAACACCAGCAAAAATTGAATTTGATTTTGATGATTTTGATAAAGAAATTCAAAAAGCATTGTCTACATTTGCTGAGTTTGAAATGAGTGCTGAAAATTACGGCACAATCAAGGAAAACATCACAGTTTACAAAGGATTATACGACAGTCTAGAAACGCGGCGCAAAGAAATTTCAAGCAATTTCAAACAACCGTTAGATGATTTCAATAATCGTTTTGATAAGTCCTTAAAACCATTAGAAGAATTAATTGATAAATTACGTGATGGCCGAGATGCCATTGATGAGCATGAGCGGTTGTTGCGCGTGGATATTGTTCGAGCTACTTTTGAAGAAAAAAGCGCAACAGCTGGCATCGAGAAGTCCACATTTGAGGATCGCTATGATAATTACAGTCTGAAAAAACATTTCAAAACTGGAAAATTTGAACTCAAGAAGTCAGCGCTTGATGAAATTGATGCTCTGGTATTAGCTGAGTTTGATGCTCTTGAAGAACTCAAAGCAAACAAACAAGCTATCATAGATCAAGCTAATGATTACGACCTACCAGCAGATGGCTATATCAGACATCTTGAAGACGGTAAGAGCCTTGTTGATATCCTCAAGATGATGAAATCAGATCGAGATGCCGTTATTTTGCGCAAAGAACAACAGGAGGCGCAAGCTAAAGCAGAGGCAGAGCGCAAGGCAGAAATTGAGCGACTAGCACAAGAACAGGCTAACGCTAATATCAAGGCTATAGACGCTGAGACAGGCGAGATTTTAGAAGATAGGGCAAATACCCAAGAGGCCGAAGAAAATGCGTCTGATGCGCCAGAATTTAGCTCTATTGAAGCAACTAGCTTTGACTTGAGATTAACTTTCCCTGGAGGGCTTCAACAAGCCAAGTTATTAAAAGATTGGCTGGACTCAAATCAAATAAAATTTGAAACATTGTACGAGGGCAAAACTGAACAAGAATTAAATGGAGGAATTGTAAGTGTCTTTGACTGATTTAATTAAGAATGTAAAAAAATGGTCTATGGATAGAGGGTTAGACAAAGCCAGCCCTATTAAACAGATGCAAAAGCTCAGCGAAGAGTGGGGAGAGCTAAATGCTGGAGAGGCAAAGTCTAATCAAGAGAAAATCATAGATAGTATTGGGGATGTGATGGTTGTTCTAACCATCCTATCCCAACAAATGAATTTTGAAAAATCAGAGATCATACTTGATCCATCCCGAAACAGTAGCTTGACTTATGAAGCAGGTGAAACTCGCACAGATATTTTGTTGCTATATGGAACAGAAGAAATCGGAATGCTTGCTAAACTCATGGTTGATTACTTGCGAAATCCAAGTCTAAATACAAATGCAATGATTCGATTTCATATCAGAAACTTAGTAATTTACATCTCAAGAATCGCAATCAATGAAAAAACCACCCTTGAAAATTGTTTTGAGGTTGCATGGAATGAGATAAAAGATCGCACAGGAAAAATGGTTGATGGAGTGTTTGTTAAACAGGAGGATCTGGAAGATGGAAAATGAACGTAAGACTTATTATGTATCTGGACAAGCTACTAAACACACTTTATCACCAGACCATACTATAGATGTCGGGTATGAAACAGAGGCACAAAATGAATATATGGCGGCTGTAAATTTCTATAAATTTATGAGTTCATTCTGCTCTGGAGATAGATCAATACTTGTAATTGAGGTAGAGGAGATTAAAAATGATAAATAACGTTGTGTTGGTCGGCAGAATGACAAGAGATGCAGAGCTTAGGTATACCAATTCAAATATAGCTGTTGCTACATTTACTCTTGCTGTTAACCGACCATTTAAGAATGAAGCAGGAGAACGTGAAGCGGATTTTATTAATGTTGTTATCTGGAGACAGCCAGCAGAGAATCTTGCTAATTGGGCTAAAAAAGGCTCGCTGATCGGGATCACTGGATCTATCCAGACTAGGAATTACGAAAATCAGCAAGGGCAGCGCGTGTATGTCACAGAGGTAGTTGCTAATAATTTCTATTTGCTGGAGAGCAGAAATTCACAGAATAATCAAAATCAACAGCAAGGGAATTACCAGCAAAATCAAGGTAACTATCAACAGCAACAGCAAACAAATTATGGCAATCAAGGCAACAATTTCCAAAATGGAAACAGTTACGGACAACAGGGCAGCTTCTTTGAGGGGAATACCACAAATCCAGTACCTGAATTTACTCGTGATAACAATCCATTTGGTCGGTCATCAAATCCTTTGGACATCTCAGATGATGATCTGCCGTTTTAGGAGAGGTAAGTATGGAAGAAGTTAAGATTTTAGATGCTTGTTGTGGCTCAAAAATGTTTTGGTTTGATAAAGATGAAAAACATACAACATTCATGGATATTAGACGAGAAATATTTGAAATTCACGGCAAAAAGGTCAATGTCAATCCTGATGTTATTGGTGATTTTCGCAATATGCCATTTGAAGACAATGCTTTTAACCTAGTTGTCTTTGATCCACCACATTTAAAATGGGCTGGTCAAAACTCAATTATGAAAGCTCAATATGGGCAGCTTGACAAAGTTACCTGGGCGGAAGACCTCAAGAAAGGTTTTGAGGAGTGTATGAGAGTTCTAAAGGTGGGAGGAACACTAGTCTTTAAGTGGTCTGATTGCCAGATTAACGTTAAGAAGTTGCTAGAAGTTATACCGTACAACCCGCTTTTTGGACAACAACGGGGCACTACACATTGGTTGATATTTATAAAATTTGAAAAGGAAAAACAACATGACACAATTTGAATTTATTTTAATTTTAGTAGCAGCACTTACTACAACATGGGCTGGATTAATTACAGCAGTCGCAAAGATCGCCATCTATAGATATAAAAAACAGGTCGCATATTATGAAAACCCTAAAACACAAATTAAGATTGCTAGCCATGTTATACGAAACAAATGGTATGAAACTGGTCAGGAGGTGTTCAGATGAAAGTATTTGATGGAGCAAAAATGCGTGCTATCCGCAAAGAGGCAGAACTTACTCAGTATGACATTGCCCCTGTGGTTGGCATTAGTCAAAATCGAGTAAGTGACATCGAGAGGAATGTTACAACTCCAACCATTGATGAAATCGAGGCATTTGCCGATACTCTGAATACTCAAGTATCATCGTTTTTAAGCAATGAGTCAGAAATTGAGGTTATTGCTAATACCTTTACAAAAAAGAAAAAGGAAACAGATGTAGAGTCTCACTTTGACACCTCGACTGAGCAGATGGAACTATTTGTTGATGATGCTTTACTAGGGCATGACCTAACAGGATATGTCTTGATTAGCCAAAAAACCTATCTTGAGTTGTTAGATAGTCAGGATCGCTTACAGCAATTTCAAAAACTATTAAGGTAAGGAGCGTGTGATGAAATTTGAACTTATCAATGATCACTTTGAAAATGCCAAGCGCTATCAAATACCACGGGCACAGTTGATTATTGCTGATATTCCATATAATTTAGGGAATAACGCATATGCTTCTGATCCCCGCTGGTATAAAGATGGGGATAACGCAAATGGTGAAAGTAAGCTTGCAGGAAAATCTTTCTTTGACACAGACAATGATTTTAAAATCAATAATTTCTTTGATTTTTGCAGTCGACTATTAAAAAAAGAACCCAAGGAAAAGGGGAAAGCGCCAGCGATGATTGTTTTTCATGCGTGGCAACAGCGAGAAATGGTTATCAAGTGTGGTAAAGAACATGGGTTTAATAATGCCTACCCATTGTACTTTACTAAAAAGAGTAGTCCGCAGGTATTGAAGGCTAATATGAAAATTGTGGGAGCGGTAGAAGAAGCAACGGTTTTGTATCGGGATAAGCTGCCAAAATTCAATAACAACGGAGCTATGATACTTAATCACGCACCCTGGGAAAAAGACACCTCTTACCCAACGATACATCCAACCCAAAAACCTATACCAGTGTTAAAACGACTAATTGAAATTTTTACCGATGAGGGCGATGTTGTTATTGACCCAGTAGCTGGTAGCGGCTCAACTCTAAGGGCTGCTATTGAAATGAATAGAAATGCTTATGGCTTTGAAATAAAGAAAGATTTCTATAAGAAAGCGCAGGAGCAAATGCTATCTAACTATCAACCTAGTTTATTTTAACGGAGGAACATCATGGAGAAAAAACTAATAGGACTTGATCTTTCCCACATTGCAGAGGGTGGATTACAAGAAAAGCTGGATCTTGAACTAGAGAAGGTTTTTAATAACATCTTAGATCTTAATACAGATGCAAAAGCAAAACGGATACTCACAATTACATTGAAGATGTCATCTAATGATGAGCGTACAGTTGTCGATACGGTAATGGATGTAAAATCTAAGTTAGCGCCTCAAAATGCGGTAGCTACAACCATACTTGTGGGCCGTGATTATGATACAGGTATGGTGCACGCCAATGAGCTTAGAAGCAGCGTACCTGGACAAATGTATTTTGACGATGATGCACAATTAAGAACTGACATCGGGCAACCAGTAGAAGAAGTTGAAGAACAAGAAAAAACATCAACTGATATCATTGATTTTAAGAAGAAAGTAGGTAACTAATATGACAACTGAAGGTATTAAAGAGGCATTAGAGTATGCAGTAGAATTAAGAGAACATGGTCAAGAAATTTTAGAATCATCTGACGGCACAGAATATTACGATTCTAGAAAATTTAGTCTAACTGAACTAAATCCAAAACGTTATCCACAAACTCTAGAATTATCAACTTTAACTAGCCTTGTTGACTATCTCAAGACAGATCTAAACCAATTGAAAGATCAAAAATTGATCGTAGTGGTTGAGAAAAATGATGAGGTTTGTGTTTGGTCAGAAGATGACGAGCTTAAACATCGTACATTGCTTGTGGATGTTAAAGCACGGATCCCTGAGCTAACATTTGGACGATTTTTATCATCAGAACAATTTAATATCATGCTGCAGTCAAACTTCATTGATGGAAATGATCGAGGCGCACTACTTGAATTTGCAAGTGCCTTAAAAATAGAGAATGGCGCAGAAATCGAAGATAATGGAGTGTCACAGGTCGCAACAGTTAAAACAGGGGTAGCAAGTCTAGCTAAAGGCAAAGTTCCTAATCCAGTAGATTTGCGACCATATCGAACATTTACAGAGGTTGAACAACCATCAAGTAAATTTGTGTTTAGAATTGATAAAAATGGACAAATGGCCCTGTTTGAAGCAGATGGGAAACGATGGGTATCAGATGCAGTAAGAATGATAGCAGATTATCTCAAAGAGGAGCTTTCTGGAGAAAAACACATCACTGTTTTATCTTAATTTCGGAGAAAAAATGAAAAATAATATCAAAATACAACTCCATATATTTGTATCTTTATTAGTCGTTAGTTTTGCTGTTGGATTTATTTTTACAAAAGTCCAATATGACGCAAAAGTCAAGGAACTTGAAAAACAACTTGTGACTACTCAGGATTCACTGAAATTTGCTAATAAAAACAAAGTGATCATCCATCAAGTAGATAATTATGGCGGCGAAATGATCGGCACGATAACAGAAAAAGCGATTATAAATGGCCATTACACTGTTACAATTGGAGCTTATGGGAAATTCCTTGTGAACAAGGAACAATATGACAGTTTGAGTGTGGGGGATGATATCCCCGACTATTTAAAACAGTCTGGAAATTGACAATGATAAAAGGAGATAAGATGGCAGAGAAATCATATGAACAAGTTTTAGAACAGCTGATAGATGAAGATAATGTCAATCAGCCAAGCCACTACCAAGGAACTTTCGGATTAGAGGCAATCGATGTTGTTAGAAATTTCGCTGGAGATTTGACAGGGTTACAAGGTTTTTATTGGGGAATGGTTATCAATAGTAATGACAGGTACCATCAAACAGATAAAGCTAAAGTTACTAAGCGCATTAGAGCCTTTGCTTATTGGCACACTTTGACATCCAAGGATAAAACAAGGGGCGCATTTAGCTCCTCTAATCCTTGCGAAGTAACAGTTACTGTTTACAGCCCTACAAAATCAAAGCTAGATCCTCCCAATCTATATCCAACAGTAAAAGCTATCATCGACGGCATGACAGACGCTGGTATTTGGACAGATGACAATCACAAGGTAATTAAAAAGCTATCTTTCGTGTATGGTGGTTTAAGTGGAGAAAAAGGGTGTTATAAACTAACTTTTGACATAGAGGAGTCAAAAAATGAATAAGCAGGAATTGACCAAAGAAGATTTGAAAAATCTATCGCATGATGACCTTATTAAGCTTGGAGCATCTTTATTGATAAAACATGTAACGGATAGTCTTGAAAAAAACAAGGAGGTGGAATGATGCGGTGCTTTAAAATTTTATGTATTTTAATCTTATCAATAATGCTAACAGGCTGTAAAGTAAGAATTAAAATCATTGAAAAAAGCGGGGATATTAAAGATAATTCTTTGATAAAAAATGTCCAAGAGGTAAAAAGATGAGCGCATTACAACAAAATGTTGTTAATAATTTTATGGGAGGTGCAAGATGATTCCAAAATTTAGGGCGTGGGATAGAGAAACAAAAACCATGAATGGAATGGCTGAGATTTATAGAAATAGAAATCAAGAAATAGAGTTGTGCCCAAGAGATGAAAATATCATTCTCATGCAATCGACAGGCTTGTTTGATAAAAACGGGCAGGAGATTTTCGAGGGAGATGTGGTAGATTATAACGGCAGAAAAGCGATTATCAAATGGCATGGCTCTTATGCAAGCTTTATTTACAGATTTGTAGATGAGATTCGTAAAATAAAGTCAGAATGGAATCCGTTATATCTTTCTTATTATCGTTTTGAAATTGTCGGCAACATCTACGAAAATCCGGAGCTTTTAAATGACTAAAAAGAAAATAGAGCGTCTATCTGTCATACATCGCAGGGAGATCAACTGGCTCAAGTGGTATTTTTTGAGAGATAAGAAGAATCCTAAGAAAACAATCCTGGAACAAAAAATACACGAGGCATTTTTAGAAAACGATGTTGAACAATCTGTATTTCTAGTCAATTTAAAATCAGTAACAGATGAATATATCAAAATATCAGATCGAAAAATGCTGAAGACAATAAAAGAAGTATATGTCTACGAGAGTTTGAATGTGATAGGAGCTTGTCAAAAAATCCTCTATTTAAGTCCAAGCTCAGCATATTCTCACATAAACAGATGGTTTGACAAATATTTTGTATCAACTTATAAATATATCCCATTGTTAAAATAACCGTAAAAATCCCCTAACCTGTGTATCTATAATCAAGATATACAGGATTTTTTAAAAGGGAAAAACATGGATCAATTACAGATAGAATATGTCGATATTGGCACTGTAAAACCATATTACAGAAATGCCAGGCATAACGACGGAGAAGCAACTGAAAAACTAGCGGAATCAATAAAAGAATTTGGGTTTCAGCAGCCTATTTTGGTAGATGATAACAATATCATCATTACGGGCCATACTAGGATCAAGGCTGCATTGTCTTTAGGTATCGATAAAATACCAATCGCACGCGCTGTCGGCTTATCAGATGAGCAAATAAAAGCATACAGGCTAGCAGATAATCGAGTGGCAGAATACTCGACATGGGATAAAGAGCTTTTAGATATAGAACTTGCTGAATTTGAGACAATCGACATGAGCAAGTTTGGGTTTGAGTTATCGATCTCAGGGTTAGATTTTGGCACAGCTGATCCAGAAAAAGATCAAGCAGAGGAAGAACCAGAGGATTTTCACAGAGAAACAACTATTAATCAGTACAATCTTTTTAATTATGATCCAGATCGTACAGAAGGTAAATATAACATGCCTATTTTAGATGGTGTTGATCATGTGCCAGCTGATTTACAAGGGTTTAATTATGTTTTGAATAAACCAGATACATCCAAGGGCGTGCATTTCTTTCTAGATGACTATCAATTTGAAAGAATATGGCAGAGGCCAGAGTTTTACATTGAGAAATTAATAGATTTCGATTGTGCTCTAACGCCAGATTTTAGCTTATATCTAGATATGCCTATAGCAATGCAAGTATGGAATATTTACAGATCCAGATTGATCGGGCAAATCATGCAAGATTACGGCATTACAGTTATTCCAACTGTATCATGGTCAACCAAGGATAGTTTTGATTTTTGCTTTGATGGGTTACCTCAAAATGCCACTTTAGCAGTTAGCACTATCGGAGTGAAGCAAGACAAAGAACAATTTGAAATCTGGATTGATGGCATGAATGAAATGATCGAGCGATTATCACCTACAAAGATCATAGTTTATGGTGGCAAGGTTGATTATGACTATAAAGATATAGAGGTTGTCTATTTTGACAATGCAACGACAGAAAGGATGAAAAGCAATGGGCGGTAGAGGTGCAAGTTTGAAGTCAATTATAAAAAAATATGAAGATGGTATAAAAAGGATGTACAATCCTAAGTCTCCTATAACTAGAGCTGAGCGGATAAGACTGATAAAAGCAGGATATTTCAAATCTAACAAGAGGTGATGTTATGGGAGGCAGAGGAGCAAAACTAAATTTGTCTGGCGTGCCTAAAAACAAGCGAAAAGCCATTGCTAGTTATCAAAAGCAAATCAATAAACATTATGATAAAATAAAGACAGCTAAGAAAACTGGCAGAGACACAGAATATATAAATCACTGGGAGGCTGAAATAAGGGCCTTTAAAGGGAATATAGACAAAATAATAGATAGGAGGAATAGGAAATGATAGATTTGTATGATAAATTAAATGAACGCATATATGATAATTGTAAGATGTATTATGATAAGTACTCAGAGCAAGATGGATTGACTGATGAACAATCTGGTATCATGGGTGGCCTCTACCAATCACTAAACATCGTAGCAAATGAATATCTTGTCAATAACGAAAATGACAATGCAAAATACAGAGACTTGCTAGACAAGATTGAAAAGCTGTTGAAAATAGCGTAAAACATCCCCCTTTATGTAAAATAAAATGAAATCATGAGTAATATTACTTGTGATTTTTTTGTTTGAAAGGAGGTCAGGTATTGCCTAGGGATGGAACTAAAAACTTAAAGCCAATGAGTAAACGAAGCAAGGATGAAGTAAGAGAGATTGCTAGAAAAGGCGGAATAAATAGCGGTAAAACTAGACGTAAAAAAGCCGACCTCAAAAAAGCATTTGAAACTCTGTTAGCATTGGATGTTACAGATGAGAAAATCAAGAAACAGCTTGAAGAAATGGGTATGGCTGGAAATAATGAGGCTTTGCTGGCCTTTGCAACATTTCAGCAGGCGGTTAAAGGCAATCAGAAAGCTACAGAGAATATCATCAAGCTAACTAACACCAAGGATAAATACGACATTCAGGAGCAAAAAGAGCGCATCAAGTCGCTTAAACTGGATAACAAAGAGCGCACAGAGGCCAATAAGCTTACAGATACTCCTATTTATATTGTCGACGAGTGGGCCGATGAAGTGGAGGGCACGACAGATGACCTTTAAAGTACAGAAAAATGTCAATCCTCACTTTAAAACTGTATGGATATCTAACTTGCCTTACAACGTATTAAAGGGTGGCCGTAACTCTTTTAAGTCATCCGTGATCGCTCTGAAGCTAGTCTATATGCTTCTAAGATATCTAAAGGCTGGAGAGACAGCAAATGTTGTTGTCATCCGTAAAGTGGCTAACACAATAAGAGATAGCGTATTTAACAAGATCTGGTGGGCCCTGAATCTATTTGGGTTAGCTAATCAATTCAAAAAGACAGTCAGCCCTTTTCAGATCATCCACAAAAAGACAGGATCGACATTTTACTTTTACGGACAAGATGATTTCCAAAAGTTGAAATCAAATGATATCGGTAACATCATAGCAGTTTGGTATGAAGAGGCTGCTGAATTTTGTAGTCAAGAAGATTTTGATCAATCTAACGTAACATTTATGCGCCAAAAGCATCCACGCGCTAAGTTTGTACAATTTTTCTGGTCTTACAACCCACCACGAAACCCGTACAGTTGGATAAATGAATGGTTTGAGTCTGTGAAGACTAACAATGATTATCTAGCACACTCCAGTACCTATCTCGATGATGACCTTGGATTTGTTACGGATCAAATGTTAAAGGATATAGAGCGCATTAAAGAAAATGATTTTGATTATTACAGGTATCTATATCTTGGTGAAGCTGTGGGACTTGGCAACAACGTTTATAACATGAGTACATTTCACCCATTAGATGCTTTGCCCTCTGATGATCGGCTAATAGGCATATCATTTGCTCTCGATGGTGGACACCAACAATCAGCGACAGCCTGCTGTGCTTTCGGGATAACAGCAAAGGGTAAAGTCATATTACTTGATACCTGGTATTATTCACCAGCTGGACAAGTGGTGAAAAAAGCCCCTAGTCAATTATCAGAGGAGATCTATGGGTTTATCAGATTGGTTATAGATAAATATAAAGTACAAGCTCTGCAGTACACGATAGATAGTGCAGAAGGAGCTCTCAGGAATCAGATGTATCTTGATTTTGGGTTGGTCTGGCATCCAGTAGCTAAATTAAAGAAAGTGACTATGATTGATAGCTTTCAGTCGCTATTGGCACAAGGCAGATTTTATTATCTCAATACAGAGAATAACAAGATATTTATTGAAGAACACAAGATGTACAGATGGGATGAGAAGACAATCAAATCAGATAATCCTAATGTCATTAAAGAAGATGACCACACATGCGATACATCACAGTATTTTGTGCTAGACAATGCGAAAATACTAGGATTGCGCGTGGGCAATACATAAGGAGGGCACACATGAGCCTATTGCAAAAGATAAAAGACTTTTTTAACCGTGGGAGGTATAACATGGAAACATCAAATTTAAATAGCATACTGGAACATCCTAAAATTGCTGTATCATCAGATGAATATGATCGCATACAGCGTAACTTAACTTACTATCAATCAAAATGGCCTGATATTAGCTATTTAAACTCTGATGGGGATTTAAAACATCGCAAGATGCAACACTTACCGATCGCTAGAACAGCAGCTAAAAAGATCGCTAGTTTGGTCTATAATGAACAAGCTAAGATTTCGGCAAAAGATGAAACACTGAATGAGTTTTTGAATGATATGCTGTCAAATGATCGGTTTAACAAGAACTTTGAAAGATATTTAGAGAGCTGTTTAGCTCTTGGTGGGATAGCTATGAGGCCATATGTTGATGGCGATAAAATCCGTGTGGCATTTATCCAAGCTCCAGTATTCCTACCTCTCCAAAGCAATACACAAGATGTTTCTAATGCAGCTATCTTAACCAAAACAATCAAATCGGAAGGGCAAAAGAACATCTATTATACGCTAGTAGAGTTTCACGAGTGGGTTACGAAAGATGGTAGCGAGCTAGGTAGCACACAAGAGAAAAACATCTATCGGATCACCAACGAGCTTTACAAATCAGAGCGAGATGGAATACTTGGACAGCGCGTGAATTTGCAAACGCTATATCCAAACCTTGAACCAGTAACTATCATCCCTGGATTAACACGGCCATTATTTAGCTACCTCAAGACTCCAGGTATGAATAATAAAAACATCAATAGCCCTTTGGGTCTCTCTATATTTGATAATGCAAAGACAACCATTGATTTCATCAATCGTACATATGATGAGTTTATGTGGGAAATCAAGATGGGCCAGAGACGGGTAATCGTACCTGAACAGCTAACTAAGTTAAAGGTACAGCGTGAAGATGGAGAGATAAACTTCAAACGTCGTTTTGATGTCGAACAGAATGTGTACATGCAGATCTCGACGGGTAATATGGACGATGGAAACATCATTGATATTACAACACCTATCAGATCATCTGATTACATTTCAGCTATTTCAGAGGGGCTTAAACTCTTTGAAATGCAAATTGGAGTATCTAGCGGTATGTTTACATTTGATGGCCAAGGAGTCAAGACAGCAACCGAGATTGTCAGCGAAAACAGCGACACATATCAAATGAGAAATAGCATTGTAGCTCTTGTCGAACAAGCAATCAAGGAGCTCTGTGTCTCAATGTGTGAGCTTGGAAAATATGTTGGATTGTACCACGGCCCTATGCCTGAATTGGATAAAATTTCTGTCAACCTTGATGATGGTGTATTCACAGATCGACATGCTGAACTTGATTACTGGATGAAGATGGTAGCAGCTGGATTTGCTAGCCAAGAACGAGGTATTGAGAGGACGCTCAATGTAACCCCTGAAGAAGCTAGAAAAGAACTCGCTAAAATCAATGGAGAATTACCTCCAGAGAATGATGCAGAGCTATCGCTATACAATCATAAAAAAGAGGAGGATGTAAAAGATGCTTAGTCATTTTATAATGTGGTTGCTAAAAGACATAAAACGCAGTTTTTGTTGGCATGATTACGAACACAAACCAGCAAATTTACCAGACTGTGTACCTGAACATTACAAATGCAAGAAATGCGGTAGAATTAGTATTTTCGGGCTAGAATGAGGCATAAAATGGCCGATAAAAGAAAACAACCAACAATCAATGATCAGCAATTCTCTTTGCAAATGCAGGCTGTCAGTGATATATATGCTAAGATGCAGATTGAGTTGTTCGATAGCATGATAAAACGGCTCAAAGAGCGGGGGGCTGCTGATTTAAAAGAAAATCCGTATGTGTGGCAACTCGAAAAATTAAACGATATGCACATGCTGAATGAGCATAATCTCAGGATCATTTCGGATCGCACAGGCATCGCTGAGAGTTTGCTAAGAGATGTTATTGAAAATGAGGGTCTGAAAGTATATAAAGATACCAAGGATCAGCTGTCAGACGATCTCAGACAATCTCATAAAGGATATGTCAGAAATGGAGTTACAGATGCTCTTGAATCCTATACATCGCAAGCAATCGATGATCTGAACCTTATCAATACAACATTGCCAGAGAGTATACAGTCTGTATTTAAATCTATCGTAGAGCAGACAGTCGCAGAGGTCGTTGCTGGCACTAAAACAGCAGAGAAAGCTATCAATGAAACGATAATGAGCTGGCAGAAGAAAGGCTTCACTGGATTCACAGACAACGCAGGCCGTGAATGGCGGGCAGATAGTTATGCCAGGGCCGTCATCAAAAGCACAACATACAGAGTATATAATGAGATGCGCATTGCTCCAGCCCATGAGTTAGGAGTCGATACCTTTTATTACTCAACCAAGCGGACAGCAAGGCCAGCTTGCAGCCCTTTACAAGGCAAGATAGTCACGTTTGGAGATGGTGGGGTAATAGATGGTGTTAAAGTATATTCTCTATATGATTATGACTATGGATCGGCTGGTGGATGCCTTGGGGTACACTGTGGACATTATCTCACTCCTTTTGTGATCGGCATAAACGAACTACCAGGCTTGCCAGATTATCTCGCAAACCTCACTCCAGAGCAAGCAGAGGAAAATGCACGCATAGAGGCAAAACAAAGAGCCCTTGAGAGGACAATAAGAAACCACAAAGAGCGTTTGCATTACGCAAATACAATGAATGATGCAGATCTCATCCAATCCGAAAGGTTGAAAGTTAGAATGTATCAAAACAAAATCAGAGATCTTGTGGATAATTATGATTTTCTGTATCGTGATTACAGCAGAGAGAAGTTGTACACATAATCTAGCGTTGCTATATGCAGCGCTTTTTTGTTTGCTCAAACCGTAAAAAATCCCATCGATTCAAAGGTATATTGAGAAAGTAAATAATATTTTGCTTGAGGTGGGAGTTATCCACCTAAAAAAGAACTAGGAGGGTATAAATGGCATTTACAACCGAAGAACTACTCAAACTTGGATTGACAGAGGATCAGGCCAAAGATGTCTTTGCTTTACATGGTAAAGATTTGAACGCTAGCAAATCAGCCGTAGATACTATCACCAAAGAGCGAGATAGTCTAAAAGACCAATTGCAAAATGCAGAGGCTCAAATCGAGAACTTGAAGGCTGCAGAAAGCACAAGCGCTGAAACAAAAGAAGCTCTTGAAGCTTTGCAAACTGAGTACAACAAGTACAAAGAAGAGGCTCAGGCAGAACTTGCAAAGACGCAGAAATTGAACGCTATCAATCTTGCTTTGAAAGATACAAAGGCACACAATCCAGCAACATTGATGAAATTTATTGATGTTGATGCTATTGAGCTTGACGAAAACGGAAATCCTAAATTGGATGAGACTATCAACGCTCTAAAAGAAAGTGACCCTTATCTATTTAAAGCAGATGAACCTGAGAAACCAAACCCTAACATTTTCCCGCAAGGGAATCCAGCGGCTGGCTCAGGATCTCCAGATGATGACTTCGCAGCTGCTCTAGGACTTATTTAATAAATTTTAAAAAGGAGGCTATAAATGTCTATCAATTACGTTACTAAAAGAGAAAAACAATTTGATCAGAAATTGATGCAGGGCGCATTGACAAGCATTTTAGAAACACCAAAAGTTAATTGGTTGGGTGCTAAATCATTTGAAATCCCTACTGTATCTGTATCTGGTTATAAAGCACACACGCGCTCAAAAGGTTATAACGCTGGTACTGTCTCAAACGACAAGAAAGTTTATACTCTTAACTTCGATCGTGATATTGAGTTTTTCGTTGACTCTGCAGATGTTGATGAAACTAATGAAGAATTATCAGCAGCTAATGTTACAGGTACATTTATCACAGAACATGCAACGCCTGAACTTGACGCGTATCGCTTCTCTAAATTGGCTACAACAGCAATTACAGCGACTAAATTTAAGTCTGAGGATGACTACTCAGAAACCAATGTGTACTCACGCTTGAAATCTGCTATCTTGCCGATCCGCAAGTATGGAGCAGCTAACATCGTGATCTATGTATCTAGTGAGATCATGGATTTCTTAGAACGCTCAAAAGATTTCACGCGCTCAATCTCTACTACTTCGCCTCAAGGTATCGATACACGTGTTACATCTCTTGATGGTGTGCAAATTATCGAAGTTTGGGATGATGCACGCTTTAAAACACAATTTGAGTTTACAGATGGATTTGTGAAAGCTTCTGGCGGTAAAGACATCAACTTCTTAATCGTTGCTAAACCAGCAGTAATCGCAAAGGCTAAATTTAATTCAATTTATCTTTTTGCTCCTGGTACACATACAGAAGGTGATGGATATCTTTACCAAAACCGCATGTACCATGACTTGTTTGTCCTGGAAAACAAAAAAGATGGCGTTTATGTTTCTCATAAAACCGCTTAGGAGGTAAGAAATGAAGAAATATATTAAAGAAAATCAAGTTTACACTGTCCAAGAGGGCAGTGAGCTTGAGGTGCAGTTGCTATCAGATGGTTTTGAAGAAGTCGTAGAGGCTGAGGAGAAACCAAAGAAAACACGCGCTAGCAAAGCTGATGCTGAAGCAAAAGCTGAGGATGAGTAAGGAGGGATAGAGTATGAGTCTATTTAAAGCACAAAAAAATATCTACTTTACAAGTCTAGATAAGGATGTTGTCGCTGGTGAAACTATCGAGCTGGATCAAGAATACGCAGACGCAGTAAATGCTGATTTAAAACCAGTATTTCCAGACATTAAGGCTGTACTTGTACCAGCTGAAGATGAAGACAAACCAAAAAAGGCAACACGCGCTAGCAAAGCTGATGCTGAAACAGCGAAAGATGCAGCAAACGATAAATAAGGGGTGGCAACACCCTTTATTTGTAAGGGAGGTTACTCATGTCTTATTTAACACAAAAAGAGTTTGTCGATCTGGGGTTTGATGCTGTATCAGATTTTGAAACACTGTCCAAACGGGCAAAGATTGCTATTGATTTATACACCCAAGGCATTTATCGGCGGTATATCAACTTTGATAATGAGATTGATTATCGTAAACAGGCGGTAAAATTAGCCATGGGCTTTCAGATAGCTTATCTTGATTCATCAGGGCTCATGACGGCAGATGATAAACAAGCAGCCAAAAGCGTATCGATTGGTCGTACTTCTATTTCTTATGGAAGTCAGCAATATTCATCAGCTCAGCGGTTCAACCTTTCGCTGGATGCTGAGAATGTTCTGAGACAGGCTGGATTTAGTCTGATAACGGCAGTTGATTATGATCGATAAACGCTTATTAACAGATGTTGTTTCTGTCCGAAAGGTTGCGGGCAGAAATGAGTTTGGAGATGAGAGTTATTCTGAAGCGCTAGAGATTAAACCAGTAAGATTTGATCGATCAGTGAGCGTTACGGGTATTAATAACTCGAAGTCTCGACAGAAATCTGGCGTTATCTATATTTACCCTAGATTTGCTAACGTGACAATTGATGATACTTGGCTTGGTGCAACTGTTAATGATGGATCACGTGATTATATCATTACAGGTTATCAGCCTAATTACCTAAACGGGAAAATATTTAGCTATGAAATCGAGGTGATTTGATGGCTGATGTTAGAGTTGTTGTTGATCTTGGTGGCGTTGACAGAAAACTATCTCCAGAAGCTGAAAAACGTGGAAAGCTAGCAATGGCTAGCCAAGGGATGATGATCATGGAACCATATATACCTTTAAGAGGTGGCCCATTGAGAGCATCTGGACGCATTGAAACAAATGGAGATATCAGTTATAACACCGTCTATGCTAGAGCCCATTTTTACGGCACAAATGGGATTGTAGTATTTAGGAGATACAGGACACCTGGTACAGGTAAGAGATGGGACAGGGCGCTAAAAGCCAATGTCGAGAAATTGAAACAAGTTGCCGTTAGAGCAATGGGGTTGAGATGACACAGGATAATAAAAATTTTCAACTTGTGCTGTTAAATCATATCAACGCTATCAATAACCTACCATTAGAAGCTCGCCTTGATTACTTCAAGGATGATAAAGATGATTTAGTCATCAATGCTTTACCTGGAGGATCGATTGATAAGGAGTACATGGATGGCACTAGAGAAGTGTCTCTACCTTTTGAAATTGCTGTTAAATGCAAGAACAATCAAAAGGCTAGCGATACAATCTGGCTCATCAATGGCGACTTATCAAGCTTTGATATTGATTTACCTAGCACAGATAACACTTATACATTTCTTTCTCTTGATGTTGGGAAACCAGGCATCAATGGAAAAGATGAACAAGGTTACTTTGTCTATACATTGCAAGTGACCGCTAAATTAGAAATAGCAGGAGGATAATTATGGCACGTATGAAAAATGCTAAGCGCCAACACTTAGTAGCGCCATTCGACCCAAGTAAAGCAGACACTGTACCAGCTGATAACGAATTTTTCCCATTGGCAAAGTATATCGAAAGTATCGAAGATGATACTGACGAAGAAACAGATGACAAGGGCTATTACGATGGCGATGGTACAAAAGAAGAAACTGTTACATCGGTTGCTGGTGCTTACACAGCTGAGGGTACCTATGATCCCGAAGATAAAGCACAAGCACTTATCGCAAATATGAAATATAAAACTGGTGATGGCCGCCGTTTGTGGCACCGTGTGATTGAGTCTAATGGCAAGAAATCATTCACTCAAGTAGCAAATGCTTCTGAGATCAAAGCTGGTTCTGGAGATGCGACGGATTATGAAGATTTTGGCTGCAAACTCAAATGGATCAAAGCTCCGATTGAAAAAGCTATCACCTTATAATTAGAATTTTTTGGAGGAAATATAAAACATGGCACATACTTATAATTTTGGGGATATCAAAGATGTTACAACGTTTAACATCGGAGATCTCACTCTTGAATTTGCTCCGTCGGATGCAAAAAGTGAGTTGCTAGCTAACAAGGCTATCGAACTAAAAGAAAAGGTAGATCAATCAGATAAATCAGGTACGGAATGGGAACAACGAAAAGAACTTAAATCTTTGATGGATGATTTCTTTGCACTGATGTTTGATGAAGATACGCCAGAAAAACTTTATGATGCGTGTGGCCAAAACACAATCACATATCTCAAGCTCTTCTTGATGATGGCCGAAGCTCTTCAAGAGGTTAACGAGAAAAAACAAAACGACGAAACATTCAAGAAGTATCTTGCTGAATAATGTTTGATATTTCCAAAAAAATGGATGACAGGCTGGTACTCGGTGATACAGAGTATCAGCTTTTCTTATCCTTTGATCGAGTGTTATGGGTATTTGATATGTGGGGTAGAAAACACATACCGCCAAATTTAAAACCTAAACTAGCACTAGCTAAATTAACTGGTGATGAAAGTTTTAAAGACATGGACACAGAACATGCCATGGCTGTATATGAAGATGTATTTGATAAACATATCAAGATCATCAAGGCTGGAAAAGATGTACAGCGTTACGATTTGGAAGGCAATCCACTACCTCAAAAACCTAATAACGACTCAGATAAAGATGATAAACCTCTTTTTTCTATCAAATATGATGGCGAGTACATTTTTGCGTCGTTTATGCAAGCCTATCAAATGGATTTGATCGAAGAACAAGGTAAATTGCACTGGAAAAAATTTAATGCGTTGTTATCTGGTCTACCAGATGGCACTAAATTTGTTGAAGTAATGAAAATCAGAGCTTGGAAACCCTCAAAAGGTGACAGCTCGCAAGAAAAACAAAGGATGCGCAAATTACAAGAAGAATATGCGCTACCAGATATCTAAGAAAGGGGGGATTAAATGGCTTCTGATGGAAAAGTTACCATTACCATCGATCTAGATGGAGCAAAGGCTAGAGGTGAGGTTAAATCACTTAAAAGCATGTTAATGGGGCTTGGTGATACATCATCAAAGAGCTTTGGAACTGGTTCAAAGTCTGCATTAGGGTTTGGTACAGCTGTGGCTATAGCTAGTAAAGCTGTTTCTACTGCAATGGGAGCTATTTCTAGCTCCATGGGAGGCGCTATTAGTCGTGTCGATACGATGAACCGTTTCCCTAAAATGATGCAGGCCATGGGCTTCTCTGCAGACGAGGCTAAAGGATCCGTGGATGCCTTGGCAAAAGGTATCGATGGATTGCCTACAGCTCTGGATGAGGTTGTGGCAACCACTCAACAACTAGCATTGATGAATGGTGACCTAGGTAAATCAACTAAATTGACACTGGCTTTAAATGATGCCTTTCTAGCTTCTGGCTCATCGGCTGCTGATGCTAGCCGTGGTTTAGTCCAATTTAGCCAGATGATGTCGTCTGGTAAGGTTGATATGCAGAGCTGGAAAACCCTCATGGAAACAATGCCGCTGGGTCTCCAAAAGACAGCAGAGGCATTTGGATTTGCTGGGGCATCTGCTAAAAACGACCTGTATCAGGCACTTAAAGATGGAACAATCACATTTGATCAATTTTCTGACAAGTTGATCGAACTTGATGGCGGTCTCAATGGTTTTGCTGAGTTAGCGCGTGTTAACTCAATCGGTATTGCAACATCATTTAAAAACATCAAAACAGCTGTTGTCCGTGGTGTAGCAAACATGATACAAGCTTTTGATAAAGCGGCACAAGCTAGAGGTTTGGGTAGTATTGCCTCTAATCTGGACAAGGTTAAAAAAGCAGTATCACAGGCATTTGATGCGGCAACACCTCACCTTGAGCGCTTTATGGATCTGATCATGCAATTGTACTCAACCATGGAGCGTAATGGAGCGATCAAGGCTTTAAGCTGGGCTTTCTTTAGTGTAAAAAACGCTGCTGAAAGTGTGTTTGAGACATTTACTAAAGGATCTGGATCTACTGGTTGGATATTAATGGCCAGCCATGCAGTAGAAACTTTTGGAAAAGTTGTAGCTTCAATCGCTCAAGGTGTTAAAAAGTTTGTTGATGGTTTCAATGAAACAGATGCTGTTAAAAACTTTAAGTTAGCAGTTGAGGATGCCTTAAATGCCATAGAAAAGATTGCTGGAGCTGTACAACAGAGCCAGATAATCAGAGATCTGGGTAAAGCTTTTGGAGAAGTGGTGAGTCAAATATCACAAGCTGTTTCTACCATAAGCGAGTTTATATCATCAATGGATCCTACGACATTACAAGCAATTGTTGATGGGATTATCGCTTCTGTGGTTGCTCTTAAAGGTTTGAAAACAGCTAAGAACGTCATAACCAGTTTGTCAGAATCATTTAATGTGTTGAGATCAGCTATCACAGGTCATCCAATCTTAACACTAGCTGTCATCATAGCTGGCTTATACACAGCATTTATGACAGCGTACAACGGAAACGAAAAGTTCAGAAAAGCAGTTGATAAAACTGTAAAAGCAGTTACTGACTTCGCCAAAAAAGTAGGAGATATGTTTAAAGGATTTGATCCTTCAATTCTCATCCCTATTGTTGGAGGCTTGACGAGTATTGTAGCCACTCTTAAATCAATGGGTAAATTAAATGGTGTGTTTAACATATTCAAAAAGATCCCAAATCCATTTAAGAAGTTCGGCAAGAACGCAAAGGATGCTTTTGATGGCATCAATTCATCTGCTAGTCAATCTAAAGGGATTATTGAGCAGATATTCTCTGGCATAGGATCTGTTCTGGAATCTATTGCAAACGGAATCTCCACAGTAGTACAAGGTATAGGTTCCGCGCTGTCCACAGTTGTACAAGGGTTTGGTAAGGCTGCATCGATGGCTAACCCTGCTCAATGGTTCGCAATGGGTGCAGCATTTCTAATGATTGGGGTCGGTGTGACGTTTGCGGCCGCTGGTATCTATATTTTAGTTCAAGCTGCAATCCAGCTGGCTAATGCAGGTACTGGTGCTCAAGTTGCTTTGCTTGCCCTTGGTATTGGTATAGCAGTTTTAGCTGGTATTTTTGCTTTGCTAGGGCCAGCATTAACGGCAAATGCCGCTGGTATACTGGCATTTGGTGCCGCTGTCCTGATGGTTGGGGCAGGTATCGGTATAGCAACAGCAGGGATATCTCTATTGGCTCAACAGCTACCAACGATTGCAGAATATGGTGTAAGTGCATCGGTAGGTATGTTAGCTATTGGTGGTGCTCTATTAGCCATTGGGGCAGGAGCCCTTGTTGCAGGGGCTGGATTACTTATTTTAGGCGCAGGGTTACTTGTTGCAGGGGTTGCGGCCCTTATTGCAGCTGTCGGGGCACTCGCTCTTGGAGCTGGGTTACTGGTTCTAGGTGCAGGTCTTAAAGTAGTCAGCGCTGCACTAAACTCAGCTACTCCATTCATTGATGCGTTTTCGGATGCGATTGCAAAAGTAGTTACAGCTATTAGCTCTGGACTAACTTCTATTTTAAATGCCTTAGCTGGTGTTATTAAAGAAATAGGTAAAGCAGCGCAAAATGCTGGTAATGGTTTTAAAGCTCTCGCTCAAGGTGTGGTGATGATCACCAATACTAACCTCGCTGACATGGCAGCCTCACTCGGAGCTGTCGCTGTCGGAGTTGGAGCGATCAGCGCTGCAAGTGGTGGAATGGCAAGCGCTGGGGCTGGCATGAAGTCTCTGGGGCAAGGATTGGTAATGGTTAGCACGTTTGGAGCCGTGGCAATGGCATCCCTTGATAGCTTAAAAACAGCCATGACATCCCTACCGTCTACCCTATCAACAACAGCAACGGCATTTGCAACATTTAAAGAACAAGCTGTAGCTGGTATGGCTGGTTTATCAGCAATAAATGCACCAATTACATCATTTAGAGCACAGATAACAGCTATTGTACCAGTGTTATCGATGGCTGTTACTGCATTTGCTCAATTAGGATCATTGGCATCTGTTGTATCAAGTCAATTGACGATGATAGCGACAGGCACACAAACTGTCACAACGGCATTTGCTACTTTGCCAGGGCAAATCCAAATCGCTATGCAGACAGCTCTAACAGCTATTATTAGCGTCGGTTTACAAATGCAGATGCAAGGTAGATTGATTGGTGTTAGGACTGTACAAAACATGTCTCAAGGGCTCATTAGTGGCCAAGGACAATTAATGTCTGCTATGTCTGCACTCATCAATGCAGCAAGAGCTGTAGGTATGTCTGGTGTTGGTGTGATGCGATCTGTCGGAGCTTATATAGGCCAAGGTTTAGCCCAAGGTATGATGAGTGCTTTAGGAGCTGTAACAGCGGCAGCTAATGCCCTTGTCGCTCAAGCTGAAAGAGCTGCACAGGCTAAAGCGAGGATCCACTCTCCATCCCGTCTATTTAGAGATAATGTTGGTCGTTATATCTCTCAAGGGGTAGCGGTCGGTATTTTGGCGGATGCCAATAAGGTAGATGATGCGATGGGTAGTGTGTATGATCATATCCAGTCATTTAGCTTTAGAGCAGAGGATGTGATCGGTATCGGTAAGTCTAAGTTATCCAAGATCGTACAAGTCAAATCCGACCTCGAAAACGCTGTAAAAGCCACTGTTGAGGTCGCTAAAGAGAAGAGTAACAATCTACTTAAACAAGCTCTTGATGTTGCTGAAAAAGCTGTCGAGAGACCTGTCAATACCTATCTTGATGGTGATGTGTTAGTTGCTAAAACAGGAGACAGACAAAAAGCCTATCAGGATAGAAAGACAATCATAAATAACAGGATGAGAGGTATAACAATTTGAGTAAAGAAATGACGTTTAATGGCGTAAATATGTCTCGCTATTTACGTATCACAGACATCATCCGACCAATCGGCAATAAGAGGAGCATCGCTAGCAACGATGCCCCCTTTATTGGTGTTAATGTTCAACAGGTAAAGATCGGGCCTAAAGAGCACACTATCAAATTTGACATGAAAACTAATACGCCTGAAGAAATGGAAAATCTCAAGCATGAATTAGCTGGTGTATTGAATGTTTCAGAACCAGCAAAGATTGTATATGGCGACGAACCAGATAAGTACTATCTTGGTTATCCAGTAGATGATATTACACCAGATAACATCACAAGATGGTTTCAGCGGTCAGAATTTAAAATTTTCATTGCAGATGGTGTGGCACATTCATCGACTTATCGAGAGTTTAACGATGTCAAAATTGACAGCGGAAAGCTAGTAATTGATGTTGATAACAGAGGTACTACCCATGCTTTGCCAATCATAACAGTTAATCACAAATCAACTAATGGATATATTGGACTTGTTAACTCCGTTTCAGCATTTGAGCTAGGAAACAAAGAAGGTTATGTGACAGATCCAAGACTGAGATCAGAAAGCCTGCTAAATTATCGAGGAGATAAGGTTTCTGCTGGATTATCTTCTGGCCGTAGAAATCAAGCTGTCCTAAATGACACTTCGCAAGCATTAGATGGCACCCTTGGGATTGTTAATGTATGGAATAGACCACATATGCACATAACAGGCATTGGAAAAGGTAATGGCAACCATGCAGCAAGTCTTACATGGGATATACCAGCAGATTCATTTGGTAACCGTGGATCTTTGAACGAGTATTTCTGGTGGAGACAAGTTTTTCGAGTAGGTCGATATGATCAGCTTGGTTTCATTAAAATTATGTTTTCAGACGAACAAGGCCGTTTTCTGTATGGTGTAGAAAGCATCAAGAGAGAGACGGGTGCTAAATGTGAGTATAACTTCTTGGTTACAAATGGCCAAGGTGGATTTAAATTAGTCAATCAGTGGGAGTTTGAAGCTGAAGAAAATCAAGCGACAAATCCATTTGATCCTCCTAGAGGTTGGTCTGATTTAGAACGTAGAGATGATGTGGTACAGGTATTTTGGTTTGGTGGTTATCACAAATTTAGGGTGCCAGAAATCGCTGGTAAGAAATCTGCTAAGATCCATATCGCCCTAGGTACATTTGGAAATAGAGAATGGCCAACACATATGTATATTGATGGCTTTGAGTATCGAAAAGATATGGTCTCTGGTAATCGAGCTGTACCAAATAGATTCTCAGCGGGTACAGAGGTAGTCATCAACAGCGAAGATGATACTGTACAAGTAAATGGTATCGATAGTGTTTCAGATGTAGTGGATGGATCAAATTGGCTATCCATACCACCTGGCAGAAGCTCTATCGAGTGCTATCTATCGAGTTTTTCTGGAGATAAACCAAGTATAAAAATTCAGTTTGAGGAAAGGTGGCTTTAATGTTATTAACAATACATAACCAGCATTTAAAAAAAGTTGCATTTATCGATAATAACAAGCAAAAAACACTGAATTATTACGATGATACATGGACAAGACAATTAGAGACTGGATCATCAACATTTGAATTTACAGTATTTAAGCGATCTGTCCAATCGGATATGTTGGGGTATAAAGCATATAAGACATTACATGATAAAGCTTTTATTTCATTCAAATACAAGCAACAAACCTATGTATTTAATGTAATGAGGGTTGAAGAAGATGAGCATACAATCAAATGTTATTGCGAAAACCTCAATCTAGAATTGCTGAATGAATACTCAAACCCATATAAAGCTAAAGAAGCAATGAGCTTTAAACAATACTGTGACACCCTTGGACTACTCAACTACTCAGCATTATCAATTGGAATAAATGAGGTAGCTGATTTCAAGCGTACGCTTGAGTGGGAGGGGCAAGATACTAAACTTGCTAGGCTCTTATCTTTGGCAAATAAATTTGATGCAGAAATCGAGTTCGAGACAAAGCTAAACCCTGATAGTACTTTAAAATCATTTAAAATTAATGTTTATCGTGAAAATGGCGATGAACATCAAGGGGTAGGTAGGATTAGAACAGATATTAGGTTGGAATACAAGAAAAACCTAAAATCTATCAAGAGGACTGTGGATAAAACTGGCATTTTTAACGCTATCAGGCCAACAGGTAAGACAGAGGGTGATGATCCAAAAGAAGTTACTATCGGTGGCATGGTTGATCCAATCAAAGAGAAAAACGCTAAAGGAATTTTAGAGTTTTACCAAGATGGAGATGTGCTATACGCTCCCATCTCTCGGCAAATGTACCCATCAGCATTTGCTCCAGAAAATAATGATGATCAATGGATCAGAAAAGATTTATTTGTTGAATCTGATAACCAGAAAGTTATTAGAGCAGCAGGGTTGAAAGCTTTGAAAAAAGCAGCTTATCCAGCTGTTACTTATGAAATTGATGGATTCTTGGATGTCGAGATCGGAGATACAATCCAGATTTACGATAATGGATTTTCTCCAGCGCTTAATATCAGAGCTAGGGTCTCAGAACAGACTATAAGCTTCACAAACCCTCAGAATAACAAGACAACCTTTGCTAATTTTAAAGAGCTTGAGAATCGTCTATCTAGCAACTTACAGGCAAGACTGGAACAGCTTATAGAGGAATCAAGACCATATAGCATCCGCTTATCATCTAGCAACGGTGTCGCGTTTAAAAACAACACAGGAACATCTATAATTACTCCTGCACTGTTAAAGGGTAGTAAAGAATTGTCAGAGGTTGTCTGGAAATGGCAATTAGGCGATGCTGCTATCACAACTGGAAACACCTATACAGCAAATGGATCACTTATCACTGGCGCGGTCAAATTAACTGTGACGGCTTATTTAAACAACAAAGAGGTCGCTAGAGACTATCTTTCTCTTGTCAATGTCAACGACGGGGCAAGAGGTGAAAAGGGTGACAGAGGAGATAGAGGGCCCCAAGGAATACAAGGGTTACAAGGGCCGAAAGGAGATCAGGGTATACCTGGTGCTAAAGGGGCCGATGGCAGGACTCAGTACACTCATATCGCTTTTGCCGATAATGCTAGCGGTGGTGGTTTTAGTCAAACCAACCAAAACAAGCCATATATTGGTATGTATCAGGATTTCAACCAAGCAGACAGCTCAAACCCTACCTTTTATCGCTGGACTAAATGGCGAGGGGATGATGGAGCAGCTGGCATACCAGGTAAACCAGGAGCCGATGGCAAGACACCATACATCCACTTTGCCTATGCAGACTCTGCAGATGGCCGAACTGGATTCACTGTCAATGGCGGAAGCACTAAACGATATATGGGAACATATACCGACTTCAATCAAGCTGATAGCACAGATCCAACAAAGTATAAATGGGTAGATGTTTTAGGAAATGTAGAACTCGGTTATCGTAATATCCTACTTAATACCCTCGATATGACAAAATATCATATTCAAAATAGCTCTGGTGGAGATAAAGCTAATATATTTTCATACGACAATTCCGATGATAGTGTTGTCATTAATTCAGGAACACAGCCAACTTATCGATGGTGGGGATTGTCATGGGATATGTCTATTAAATCGGTTAAAAAAGGTGAGACCTTCTCTATTAGGTTACCTATTTATAGGTACTCTAGCGTAGCATTAAATAGTAGCGTAAACCTAATGCTGAAGAATCATAATAAAAATAGTTCCTTGTTCAATTACGATCTGAGTAATTCTAAACCCGATTCTTGGGAAATACATAATATAACTTTTACAGCAGATAAAGACTTTGAATTTGATGGATATAATTTCTATATCTTTATAGCTAAATCTGGAAAAATTAAAGTTGGAAAACCTATTATGGTTCGTGGGAATATTGTTCCTAAAGATTGGGTAAGTGCTCCCGAAGATACAGAGAATATTATCAATTCAAAAGCCGATCAGGCTATAACTCAAGAACAACTAAATAAGTTGGCCGAGAGGGATGCTTTATTGAAAGCTGAGATGGAGACTAAGGCTGCTGCTGATTTAGTTGAGAAGTGGATAAATGAGATAAAGAACTTGTCTGCTGTTGAGGAGGCGGGTCGTAAAGAGGCCGAGCTCGCTGCTATTCGTGCTAGTGAGCGTATTGTAGATCTACAACGTAAAGTCGGAGAACTTAAGCTAATGACTGAGTTTGTAGATACCTATATGTCTCAATCAGAAGAAGGTCTTATTGTAGGTCGTAAAGACGGGGCTTCTAAAGTACTTGTATCTAATGATCGTATTTCGTTTATTTCTGGTGGTAAAGAAGTGGCTTCTATCTCTCAAGGTGTACTCCAAATCGATAATGGGGTGTTTGTTAAGAGTCTTAGGATCGGGCGTTTTGTCACAATGCAAGATCCAACAAATCCAAATAGAAATTTAACTCTTTATGTAGGAGGTACTTAATTATATGGTACGTGTTAATTTTAGTGGCAACTATGGACACAATTTACAATTAGATCTATTTTCAGCTTGGAGCGCTCCTGTTGAAGGAAAAAACGAGTCTCTTGTTAATGTGCAGGTCATTCTGATTGCAAATCAGTATGCAGCCATTTACGGCTCATACCCAAGAACGTTGTGGATCAATGTCGGAGGCATACAAGAGCAAATTACAGTCGATGTCGGCATCACACAGGGTCAAGTTAAGCCACTTTTGCAAAAAAACTATACCATCCCACATAATGCAGACGGGAGCAAGACACTAAATATCTCTACAGCTCTTGATGTTAACGTTGGTGGCTATGGTGTGGCTAGGGCTGACTTTAATCTAAAACTAAAGGATATTGCTAGAGCAAGTACTGGTGGAGCTGTAAATGCAACGATAGGCACACCAGTTACGATACCAATCGACCGCAAAGGTGAATCATTTACTCATGCTATACAAGTACAATTTGGCAATTATGACAGAGTTATAAGCGGTAACAACCTTACAACTAGTTACACATGGACGCCCCCATTAGAGCTTTGTAATCAATTGCCAGACACGACTAAAGGCGAAGGATCAATAATCTATATCACGTATCAAAATGGGCGAGAAATTGGCCGAGATACAAAGCGCCTCACTCTATCTGTGCCAGACAGCGTAAGGCCAACGTTGGACAGTATATCAGTAATTGATAACAACAAGGCAGTATCTCGGCATTTGACACAAAATAAATTTATCGGCATTTTATCTAATCTCAAGGTTGATTTTGGTAATGCAGCTGGAGCTTATGGATCCACAATCACTAAATACAATGCTTACATAGTCAACAAACCATATTCAACTGATAATGATGGTGTGATTGGTCAAGTCCATGAAGTAGGTAATCTAATTGTCAGAGCAACTGTGACAGATAGCAGGGGCAGAGTTAGCCAACCAAAAGATGTATCAATCGAATTGCTCGATTATCACTTGCCTCAGATTAGTTTTGATGTAAAGCGTGTCGGGTCAAATGCAGATCAATTACAAGTTACGAGAAATATTAAAATATCACCTCTGACAGTCGATGGTGTCCAGAAGAACAAGATGAAAATATCATTTAAGGTGGCACAATTTGGCACAGATAATTTCATAGCAGACAACGGGCTGGCTAGTGGGACATTTACTAGCGTTGCATCACTTGTTAACTCATCTGCAAATTTAGGCGGTCGCTATCCATCTGATAAGTCTTATATCGTTGTAGGTACGGTAGAGGATAATTTTACTAGCTCTAGCTACCGTTTCGAGGTTGCCACTAGATCTGTTGTGATGTCCATGGATCAAAACGGGGTAGGTATCGGCAAAATCCGTGAGAGAGGGGCTTTGGATGTTGGAGGTGATATCTATGCTAACAATAAGCCGATTCAACAACATCAACTAACCCAGAATACAGGGGTTGCTCATTATAAGTATAATATAAATCTTGATGATGAAAAAATAGCAGGTATATACTTTAAGAATGGGACGGAATTAAATAATCCGGCTAAACAATACGGATTTCTAATTGTTCTTAAATCAAATAACGAAGTATTTCAATTGTATTTTCCAACAATCGATACCGCGCCACCATTTAAACGAACGTTTTTTAAAAACAACTGGGGAGAATGGACACCGTTTAATATGGGTGGTAATACTCCAGCTAAACCTGTGGAACCGCCAGCACCTACTTCCATTAAGAAAGATATTACATTTCCTTGGCAGTTTGTTGGTAATGCTATCCGAATCGGAAACACTGTAACTATCAACATTGTTAGAAAGATTAAAGCGATAACTAGTCAGTATGAGAACGATCTAATGCCAGAGACAATACCAGAAGGGTTTAGACCAGCAGTAGATGCTGTGTTGGTGCTCAACGCGAATGAGAGAGCCAATATAATAGGTAACGCGATATTTCACTTATCAAGCACTGGAGAGGTTAGGATGACCACATATCTCACCAACACCGCGGTTTGGACAGGCACTATAACGTATCTGACTGAAGACCCTGTGCCTAAATAATAAAAAAACCCTATGGATTGAGGAGATAATAGAAAAAAGGAGGACAATATATGTCGAAATTAGAATTTAAATCAAAATCGCTAGATTATGATCTGGCGAACAACAAAAAAACTCATGTAATTTTGGTTGATGATGATAACTCAGTTGTAAATATCTATCTTGATGAGTCAGCAATCGATTTATCAAATACTGAATTATATGAGATGGCTATGCAGAAGCATTACGAGATCAACTATCCAGGTAAAGCTGAAGATGATAAGTTTACTAAGGTAGATGAAAAATTGGATGGTATGGATGCAGCAATGGGTGTTGTTTTAGCTCTAGCCGTAGCTACAAAAGGTGGCATGAATGTTAACCTGTACAATAAGATCGCATCTGTCGCAAAACCACTCACGGCCAAGAAACGATATGCAAATGGTGATGTGATTGCTATGCCTTATCCGTTTGATACAAATGAGAAGTGGCCAAAAGATACAGCAACTCTCTTTATGTTTTCGATGCAGGAAAACGAAGGCTACACATATAAAGCGCAGAAAGTCGAAGACATGGTGCGCCAAGGTGTACTTAGTATGGTAATGCCTAAAATCGAATAGGGGGGAGGTGAGGAAATGTGGATCTAATAACATTTGTTGACAAATTAACCCCTGTGCTAGTCGTCATCATACCTAGTTACTTCAGTTACAAGAGCAACAGAATCAGCAAGGAAACTGATAAACGTATCGAGGCACTATCTGAAGATTTTGTGGAGTTAAAAGAGTCTGTTGCAAACGTCCAGCGGATCGGAGATAAAAATAATGATGATTTAAATCTGATTCAAAAGGGTTTGCAACGGCTCCAGCGGTTTCGACTCCAGGAGAACTTAAAAAAAGCTCTCAGGCGGGGCTATACAACCCAGCATGAGCTGGAGGAATTGTCTCGCCTATACGAGAGTTATGTTGAATTAGGTGGCAACGGAGCCATCAAAATATTGTTCGAGAAATTCTCGAAACTAGATACAAAAGAGGAGAAATAAAATATGCAAGAAATCCAAAATATTATTTTAACGTCTGTTGCCAGCGTACTGGCAATCTTATCAGGAATTGCTGTAAAAGCGGTCAAAGACTTCTTGATTGCCAAGGGTGGCGAAAAATCAATCAAGATTGTTGAAATCCTAGCAAAGAACGCAGTAAATGCGGTTGAGCAGGTTTCAAAAGAAACTGGTTACAAAGGTCAAGAAAAACTCGCTCAAGCCAAAGGAGCAGTAATTAATGAGTTAGATAAGTACAATATTTACATGCCAGAAAAAGATCTGGATATGTACATCGAGGCTGCTGTTAAGCAAATGGAAACAAACTGGAAGGAAAAATAATTATGACAACAGTAAATGAAGCATTACAAGATTTGGCCACTTTGGTGGACTCTGGGACACCTGTCGGAAATGGTGAGTGTTATGCACTCGCTAGCTACTACGAGACCCTCATCAATCCAGACAGCACAGTTGGACTAGGAGCTGGTGTCGGCTATGTGAGCGGAGCGATTGGAGACACTATCTGCGCTGCAAACATTGGCACAAGCTATGACTGGGAAGCGAACGGCTGGACAGTTACTAGCAGCGGAGTTTTACAGAGTGGCCAGATTTTGACTATCGAGGCAACAGACTGGAACCCATATGGCCACGTTGTGGTAGTAGAGTCGGTTAATGGTGACCAACTCGTAGTAATTGAGCAAAACTACGCAGGAGCACGCTATCCTGTGCGCAACTACTATAGTGCGTCTGATTACATCCAGACCGTGGCGCACTTTATTACGCCAGCGCAGTCAGACGGCGAAATTGCTGACGAAACTGCTAGCGTATCTGGCTCAGATCAATACGCCGAAAACGGCACAATGACTGTAACCGTGGATGCTATCAATGTCCGTCGTGCTCCTGATACATCAGGAGAGGTAGTGGATCAATATACCAAAGGCCAAAGCTTTAAGTACGACACAGTTATTGTGGATGCTAACGGCTTTGTCTGGGTTTCCTACATCGGCGGAAGTGGTAATCGCAATTATGTTGCAACAGGGCCTACTCAAAACGGCAAACGATATGGCGATGCCTGGGGTACCTTTAAATAAAAAACGCATCGGAAAATGCGGATAAAAAATAAAAATAGAAATATTAAAATTTAATTCAACCCCACCAGCAAATGTTGGTGGGGATTTTTCGTTTTAATAGACAATTTTAATTTTTTTCGTTAAAACAGAAATATTTTACGAATTAATAATATGGAGGTGCAAAAAATGAAAATACTAAATACAAAAATTGCGCATATTGAAAAGTCTAAAGTTGGATTTGAGCATTGGGTAGATGTGACCTATACAGCCCCGATCTTAAAAGAAACATACACTATTAAAATTATGCTGTTACTCGCATTTGAAACTAGAGATCCTGAAGTGTTACATTATATGATCAATGAATGGAGAAGGAGAGATATCATCCATCACTCTATCCTGATGTACGATCAGGAAAACAGAGAAATTTAGATACACTAATT
>NZ_KQ969108.1:129577-130890 GCF_001578795.1 Streptococcus gordonii | reverse complement strand
GAAGCCTTAGTGGCCCTCTTGGTTATCAGTGGTGGCCTCTTGGTTTTTCAAGCTATGACTAAGCTCCTAGCCAGCGAAATTCAGTATCAAGAGCAGACTAAGGCTAAGGAATGGCTCTTATTTTCGGACCAGCTAGATGTAGAACTATCTCGTAGCCATTTTGAAAAGGTTGAGCAAAACAAGCTTTATGTTAAACAAGATGGTAAGTCGATTACCTTTGGTAAGTCTAAAAGCGATGATTTTCGAAAGACGGATGCGAATGGCCGTGGTTATCAACCCATGATTTATGGCTTAGAAGCTGCTCAAATACATAAAGAAGGTCAGATAGTTCATTTGCTTTTGCAGTTTAAGGACGGCCTAGAAAGAGAGTACATCTATCGTGTTGAAGAAGAACATTAAGGCTGGGGTCATGCTCTATGCTCTGCTTATGGCTGCGGTTTTTAGTCTGCTTTTGCAGTTTTATCTCAACCGTCAGACGGCCCATCAACGCAATCTTTTAGCCCAGCAAGAGAGGCAGGAAGCTTACGCTATAGCCTTGCTGACAAAAGACCAGAAGCTAGCTGATAGTGGACAATTTTCTTTCAATAAAGGTCAAAGCCACTACCGAAAAGAAAAGGACCAGTTGATCGTCAATGTAGTGATCTCTGACCGGACTTACGATTTTACCTTTGCTATTAAGGAACCAAAAGCCAGATTGGATAAGGATCAGGATAAAGATAAAAAGTCTGAACTGGAAAAAGAAGAAAAAAAGAAGCAGAGCCTGCCCGTGAAAAAGAGGAAGCCAAAGACGATAATGGTAAAAAAGATTAAATTTTGATAAGATAAGGAGCGGAGGAAACTATGAATTTTGAAAAAATTGAAGAAGCCTATACGCTCCTTTTAGAAAATGTCCAAGTCATTCAAAACAAGCTTTCAACTAATTTTTATGATGCCTTAATCGAGCAAAACGGTATCTATTTGGATGGGCAAACGGACTTAGAAATTGTCAAAAAAAATCATCAAACTTTGAAGAGCTTAAAGCTAAGCAAAGAAGAATGGCGCAGAGCCTATCAGTTTATTCTGATGAAGGCTTCTCAGACGGAGCCTTTGCAAGCCAATCATCAGTTTACACCAGATGCCATTGGTTTTCTGTTGATTTTTATCATTGACCATCTGATGGTAGCATCAGATATTACTCTTCTTGAGATGGGAAGTGGAACAGGAAATCTTGCAGAGACAATCCTGAACAATAGTCAGAAAGAGATTGATTATCTAGGATTAGAGATCGATGATTTACTGATTGACCTATCCGCCAGTATTGCAGAAGTGATGGG
>NZ_KQ969108.1:127740-129435 GCF_001578795.1 Streptococcus gordonii | reverse complement strand
GCCCGAGGGAGATGCTGTGCGCCCCCAAGTTCTAAAAGAGAGTGGCTTGATTATTAGTGATCTGCCTGTCGGTTACTATCCGGATGATCAGATTGCCAGTCGCTATCAGGTAGCCAGTCAGACAGAGCACACCTATGCTCATCATCTATTGATGGAGCAAGCTTTAAAGTATTTGAAAGCTGATAGTTATGCTATCTTCTTAGCTCCTAATCACCTCTTGACCAGCCCGCAGAGTGACTTGCTTAAATCCTGGCTCAAAGACAATGCCAGCTTAGTAGCAATGATTGCTTTGCCAGAAAAACTCTTTGCATCAGTTTCTCAGGCTAAGACAGTTTTTGTTTTGCAAAAACAAAAAAATATAAAAGCGGAGCCTTTTGTCTATGCATTGGCAGATCTACAAAATCATGAAGAAATTACTCGCTTTCGCGAAAGTTTTCAAAAATGGCGCAAAGTTAGTGAAAACTGATCAAAATTCTGGTATAATGAGAACTGAAAACGCTTAAAAGAGGTAAATTATGTCTAAAACAATCGCAATAAATGCAGGAAGTTCTAGTTTAAAATGGCAGCTCTACTTGATGCCAGAAGAAAAAGTATTAGCTAAAGGTTTGATTGAGCGGATTGGACTGAAAGATTCCATTTCAACGGTAAAATTTGATGGTCGTACTGAGAAACAGGTGCTTGATATTACTGACCATACTCAAGCTGTAAAGATTTTGTTAGACGATTTGATGCGTTTTAATATCATTGTGTCTTTCGATGAGATTACAGGAGTAGGCCACCGTGTCGTTGCGGGTGGTGAGTATTTCAAAGATTCTGCTCTAGTTGATGAAGAGGTTATTCAAAAAGTTGAAGAACTCTCTCTTTTGGCACCTCTTCACAATCCAGCAAATGCTGCAGGGATTCGTGCTTTTAAGGAACTTTTGCCTGACATTACAAGTGTGGTAGTGTTTGATACTTCTTTCCATACCACTATGCCAGAAAAAGCTTATCGCTATCCATTGCCAACGAAATATTATACAGAAAACAAGGTACGCAAGTACGGAGCTCATGGTACCAGTCATGAGTATGTAGCGCATGAAGCAGCTAAACTTTTAGGCAAACCGCTTGAGGAGTTGAAGCTTATCACCTGTCACATTGGTAATGGTGCTTCTATTACAGCTGTTGATAAAGGTTTGTCTGTTGATACTTCTATGGGCTTCACACCTCTGGGTGGTGTCATGATGGGAACTCGGACTGGTGACATTGATCCTGCAATTATTCCTTATCTCATGAAACATACAGATGATTTTAAAACTCCCGAAGATATCAGCCGAATTTTGAATCGTGAATCTGGTTTACTGGGGGTTTCCGAGAAATCAAGCGATATGCGAGATATTCATGAAGCGATGCGGGCAGGTGACGCCAAGGCTCAATTAGCCAATGATATTTTTGTAGATCGAATTCAAAAATACATTGGCCAATATTTAGCAATCTTGAATGGTGCGGATGCGATTGTCTTTACGGCTGGAATCGGGGAAAATTCAGTAACTATCCGCAAATTGGTTATTGAAGGTATTTCTTGGTTTGGTTGTGATATTGATCCAGAAAAGAATGTTCGTGGTGCAGAAGGGGAGATTTCTAGCCCAGCTGCTAAGGTCAAAGTACTGGTTATTCCTACGGACGAAGAACTAGTTATTGCACGTGATGTAGAACGTT
>NZ_KQ969108.1:123780-127643 GCF_001578795.1 Streptococcus gordonii | reverse complement strand
AGGCATTAGCCCCCCCTTTTTTTTGCTAGATTGGGGAAGAAATGGAATTCTATTTAGAAAAACTAAAATATTGTTTAATTGTGTTGGTGATAGTGGTCTTGACACAAGTTCCTTTCATTGCAATGAGGTATTTAGAAGACAAACAATCACCAATTAGTGTAGGTGGAATAATCATCCTGTACCTATTGATTATTCTTTTAACGCTCTTTCTTGCTAAAAGAGAGGGAATCCTCACATTTGATTTCAGCTTTTTTAGTTGGTCTTCAGTGGGACTTTTGGCCTTAGCTTATTTCCTATCGATTCTCATCGGTGCTTTAGGGTTTATTGTCATGAGATTGGAAGGGGGCTCGCTTATTCCTCGTAATCAAGAGAGAATTCAAGAGGCGATGAGCGAGATCCCACAGATTGTCATGATTATCGCAACGGTGATTGGAGCTCCAGTTCTAGAGGAAGTCATTTTTCGTGGCTTTATTCCCAAGAAACTCTTTCCTAAGCATCAACTGGTGGGATTTGTGATAGGTGCGATACTTTTTGGTCTTTTCCATGGCCCGACTAATATTGGTAGTTTTATCGTTTATGGAGGAATGGGAGCAGTCTTTGCCTATGTAGCCTATACGACAGAAAGATTAGAAATGTCTATTATGGCCCATATGCTTCGAAATGGAATTGCCATATTCCTCATGTTATTTGTAAATAATCAAGCCTGACGAGAAATTTTCTCGTCTTTTTTTCTGAGGAAAATATGATAAAATGTTAGTAATTAAGAATTAGTGAGAGAAATAAAATGGCTCAAAAAAAAATTGATGTTCGAAGACTCGTCCCAGACGGTAAGACAGGCTTGTGCGGGATTCTTAATGTAACCCCAGATTCTTTTTCGGATGGTGGCAAATACAACACTGTAGAATTTGCTTTAGAGCAAGCGCGGTATCTGATTCAAGAAGGTGCCCAGATGTTGGACGTTGGAGGAGAGTCCACGAGACCTGGTAGCCATTATATTGAGATTGAAGAAGAGATTGAGCGAGTGGTTCCAGTGATTGAGGCTATTCGCAAGCAAAGTGATGTCTTGATTTCGGTCGATACTTGGAAGGGGCCCGTAGCAAAAGCAGCCCTAGCAGCCGGTGCAGATATAATTAATGATATCACCGGATTTTTAGGTGATGAAGGAATGGCGCAAGTGGTGGCTGAGTCTTCTGCTGGAGCTATTCTGATGTTCAATCCAGTTATGGCTCGACCTCATCATGCTAGCTCATTGATCTTTCCCAAGTTTGGCTTTCAAGATGTTTTCACAGACCAGGAATTATCAAAGTTTGCGCATTCAGAAATTGTAGATTTGATGTGGGCCTTTTTTGATAAATCCTTGGCTAGAGCAAAAGCGGCAGGAATAGAGAAGAACAGCCTCATGCTGGATCCAGGTATCGGTTTTGGTCTTACCAAGCGGGAAAACCTAATTCTTTTACAGCATCTGGAAGATATTCATCGGGCTGGTTTTCCAATCTTTCTTGGTGTTTCTCGCAAGCGCTTTGTTGTGAATATACTGGAAGATGCAGGCATTGAGGTTGATCCAAAGACAGATTTGGGTTACCAAAATCGTGATATAGCCTCTAGTCATTTGACCAGTATTGCGGCCAGTCAAGGAGTAGAAATGCTACGAATTCATGATATTCCTTATCATAAGATGGCGGTGAAGATTGGTGATGCAATTCGTTTAGCCAATCGCGCTGAAGATTTAACCTTGGGGCAATACAAATAAGATGATAGATAGAAACGAAAGACCAGATTTGAGTTGGATTGCAAACTATCGGACGGATACTCCGAACTTTGGCTTAGAACGAATGGAAGCTATGCTAGCTCATCGAGGAAATCCTCATAAGCAACTTTCAGTCATTCATATAGCAGGAACCAATGGCAAGGGGTCAACGATTGCGACTCTTCGAGAACTTCTTCAGTTGAGAGGTTTACGAGTTGGAACTTTTACTTCTCCGTATATTGTTTCTTATAATGAGCAAATTGCTATAAACGGACAGGGTATTTCCAATCAAAAATTGAACCAGCTCTTGCAGATTTATAAAGATTTGTTTGTCCATCAAGGACATCATTCGGCTTTCAAGGGAGTGACTGAGTTTGAAATTATCACGGCCTTGGCCTATGATTATTTTGTTCAGGAAGAAGTGGATGTGGCGATCATTGAGGTCGGTATGGGCGGACTTCTAGACTCGACAAATGTTTGCCAACCAGACCTTACTGCGATTAGTACGATTGGTTTGGATCATATGGCTCTTTTGGGGGCCACCCTTGGGGAAATAGCGGAGCAGAAAGCTGGAATCATCAAGACTTCAATTCCAATAGTCATTGGTAAGATTGATAGAGAAGCCCTGGAGGTTATCCAGCGCGTGGCAACAAGTAAACAGGCTCCAACATATTTGTATGGACAGTCCTATCAGGTTGACTGGCTTGGAAGTGAAGAAGCTGGCGAAGTCTTTTCACTGGAAAATGAATGGAGAGACTACAGTATTTACCAAACATCACTCCTAGGATCTTATCAAACAGATAATGCTGCCTTGGCTATTGAGATTTGTGATCTATACTGCCAACAAAAGGGTTTGCCTCTTCTGACAAAAGAAGAAATCGACCGCGGACTTCTAGCAGTTGCTTGGCCAGCTAGGATGGAAAAAATTCTGGAGCAACCTCTGATTTTTTTGGATGGGGCCCATAATCCGCATGCTTTGAGTCCTCTACTAGCTTCCTTCCAAGAACGCTTTGCTTCAAAAGATAAGAAGATTTTATTTACCTGTATTCGGACCAAAGCACTAGATGAGATGTTGCAGTTGTTTGCTCAAGCAGATGTATCTGTCACATTGACATCTTTTGCGGATGAGCGAGCAGTTTCTGAAGAGGAAATGAAGAGACAAGCCTCCCAAATGGAGCTAATCTATCAACCTTGGAAGCAGTATGTAGATAGCTATTTACAAGATGCATATAAGGATCGAGAGGTACTTCTGATTACTGGCTCCTTGTATTTTTTGGCTCAAGTCAGAGCTTATATATTGACAAAGAAAGAGGAAATAGATGGATCAGTTAAGAATTAAAGATTTGGAAGTCTATGCTTATCATGGGGTTTTTGCGGCTGAAAAGGAATTGGGTCAGCGTTTTGTTCTGGATTTGATTTTGGATTATGATATGACTCGGGCTGCTAAAACAGGTGATCTGACAGCTTCAATTCACTATGGAGAGCTGGCTCAGGAGCTAGTTAAGTGGTGTCAAGAAAGCAAGGAAGATTTGATTGAAACGCTGGCTTACAAACTGATTGATCGGATTTTTCTGACTCATCCTTTAGTGCAGAAGGTCAGCTTGGAGGTCAAGAAACCTTGGGCTCCTGTTCCTCTGCCTTTGGACACATGCTCAGTCAAGTTAGTACGTCAAAAGCGGAAAGCATTTATCGCTTTGGGAAGCAACCAGGGCAGTCCATCTGCCAATCTGGATGCAGCTCTGGAAAAAATGGCAGAGCAAATTATAAGAATTTTGCAGGTATCAAGTCGTATCGAAACAGAGCCTTGGGGTGGCGTTGAGCAGGATTCGTTTCTCAATCAAGTTGTTGAAGTTGAAACCTGGCTAAATCCCGAGGAGTTAATGCAGACGCTCTTGACTATTGAAGCGGATCTAGGGCGCGTGAGGGAGATATCCTTTACATAGGACAAGAAGAGATATACAGTCCAAGCTTGATTGTTCCTCATCCTTATGTGGCTGAGCGGGCTTTTGTCTTGCAATCTCTGGTGGAAATCGCTCCACACTTTGTCGACCCCGTGCAGAAAAAAAGCATCCGCCAGCTCTGGGATGTGGTTGAAAAATGAGAAAAGAAAAGAGAG
>NZ_KQ969108.1:114680-123349 GCF_001578795.1 Streptococcus gordonii | reverse complement strand
TTGAGAGGCTAGGACTTTTGTCCCAGCCTCTTTTCTTGACAATTTAAGGATTGAAGAAGTGTTTCTCTTTGAGGAGGATGAATCATGAAATGGACTTATATGCTCAAATGGGGACTAGGTTTTTTAGTAGTCCTTGTCTTGATCTTTCTTCATTTACAGTTCGATTTTATCCCTAAGGAAATCCTGCCTTTTGTGCTGATTTTGAAAATTTTTCAAGCGTATGAAAAATAGGAGGCTGAGATGGAAACATTAACTAAACAAGAATTTCGGAAAAAACTTCAAAGGAAGGTTATCGTGGGGCGTATCTTAACCTTTATCATCTTGGTAGGACTGGCCTGGAGCCATTTTCATTCTCTGGATGATCAGCAGGAAGGAGTCATGGTCGGCATCTTGTTGGGGCTTTCTTTGATGACCATTCGGTATAATCTGGCTCTCAGACGGGAGGAAAATTTTGAGCAGCTCTACATTCAGGTGACTGACGAACGCAATCGCATGATTGATGAAAAGACCCGCACTCTGCTTTTTAATATTCTTTTGCTACTGGTAGCGTGCTTGAGCGTTTTGTCTATGGTTTTCCCAATCATCTTAAGTCTCAATCAGTTTCTGACCTTGACCATTATCCTGGTTTTGGGACTTTACTATCTCTTGCGCTTTCTCCTGTCCAAGCGTTATTAACAAAAAAAGCTGGCAGAGCCAGCTCCCTCAACAAGCTTTTAACAGTGCTTGTTTTTATTTTCTATAAAGTCGATCGTACTGGTAAACGGGGTCCATGGTAACGTGGATACCTAGCTTACGCAGGACGTTTTTGTCTTCATCTGTCAGAGTGACAGTGGAGTGAGCTTCGCTGCCCTTGAGATTTCCGAGTTGTTGCATGGCATTTGACGCATCTTGATTTTCCATGGCTGTGATTGCTAGAGCTATCAAGATTTCGTTGGAGTGGAGGCGCGGATTGCGGCTGCCCAGATGGTTGATTTTTAAGCCTTGGATTGGCTTGACATACTCAGGCTCGATCAGCTTAGTCTCTTTGGCAATATTGGCTAATTTCTTAATGGCATTAATCAATACAGCAGCCGTAGGGCCAAAGAGTTCAGAGGTTTTACCAGTTACGATTTCACCGTTTGGCAATTCCAAGGCCAGAGCTGGTTCACCAGTGCTTTCAGCCTTATCGCGTGCTACAACAGTTACCTTACGATCTAGTGGTGTGATGACCATGTCGTTCATCAAGAGTTCGATTTTCTTGACAGCAGATTCAGGAACACGCTCCGCCTTGAAGTCTAGAATAGTCTGGTAGTAGCGACGGATGATTTCCTGTTGAGATGCCTCGATAGCTGCATCATTATCTACAATGGCAAAGCCGACCATGTTGACGCCCATGTCCGTTGGAGAAGCATAAGGTGATTTGCCTAGGATGCGCTCCAGCATACGCTTGAGGACTGGGAAAATTTCAATATCACGGTTGTAGTTGACAGTGGTTTCGCCGTAGGTTTGCAGGTGGAAAGGATCAATCATGTTGACATCGTCCAGGTCTGCTGTTGCTGCCTCATAGGCTAGATTGACTGGATGGTGTAGGGGCAGATTCCAAACTGGGAAGGTTTCAAACTTGGCGTAGCCTGATTTGATGCCATTGATTTGGTCATGATACATATTGGACAAGCAAGTTGCCAATTTACCAGAACCAGGGCCAGGTGCGGTTACTACGACTAGATTACGGCTGGTTTTGATGTAGTCGTTTTTCCCCATACCTTCAGGTGAGATGATATGATCCATGTCAGTCGGGTAGCCCTTAATTGGGTAGTGGATGTAGGAGGCGATACCATTCTTTTCCAGCTGGCTGCGGAAGAGGTCCGCCGCCGGCTGACCGGAATACTGGGTGATGACCACTGAGCCTACATAAATATCCAGCTCGTTAAAGGTATCAATTAGTCGCAGCACTTCCTGATCATAGGAAATGCCCAAATCACCACGCGCCTTAGAGTGCTCAATGTTGTTGGCATTGATAGCAATGACAATCTCTACTTGGTCTTTGAGCTCTTTGAGAAGTCTGATTTTATTGTCCGGCTCATAGCCTGGCAGGACACGGGCAGCATGGAAGTCTTCCAGCATTTTACCGCCGAATTCCATGTACAATTTGCCCTCAAATTGATTAATGCGCTCCAAGATATGGTCGCGCTGCAGGTTTAAGTATTTGTCAGAATCAAAAGCATTTTTTTTCATTTTCATTTTTACCTCTGCTAAGCATTATAACAAAAAAGAGACATTTTTGGGAGCAAAAGTAGTATTTGAAGATAAATAAAAACAAGCAATCAGAAAAGAAATTATCAAAATAGAACAATAAAAAAACCAAGGCTATTCAGCCAAGGTTCTTAATAGAAAAGAAAGGAAAAGTGGGAGTTTTAGAAAGGAAGTTCCTCTTCTTCCAAGACTAGGTCAGCCAAATCGGCTCCAGAATTATTTTCACGAATAGCCCGCTGGGCACGACTTTCAAGAAGCTGGAAACCATGTCCAAGGACTTCTGTGACATAGTGAGTCACACCGTCTTTTTCATAACGACGGGTCCGTAGTTCGCCGTCCAGAGAGATCAAGCTTCCTTTGCTGGCATAACTAGCTAGAGTCTCAGCCAATTTGCCCCAAAGGACAATATTGATAAAGTCTGCTTCGCGTTCACCGTTTTGATCCTTAAAACGACGGTTAACAGCAATTGTTGCGCGTGTGACAGATTTTTCATTGCTAGTTTTGTGCAATTCTGGTGTGGCCGTCAAACGACCGATAATAATGACTTTATTGTACATATAATTTCCTCCTACTTATTTATTCGTAAGAGAAAGAAAAAATCGTGATTTTCACGATTTTTTTACCCTTGCCAATGTTTTGCTGGATCAAACGCAGTTCCAACGACTTCAGAGTCGGCTAATTCGATAATGCCACGTTTTTGAGGAGCGTTTGGTAATTGCAATTCACGTGGACTGCACATCATACCAAAACTTTTCTCACCCCGTAGTTCACCAGGAAAGATAAGGTTTCCCTTAGGCATCATAGCGCCAGGAAGGGCAACGATTGTTTTGAGACCTACTCGAGCATTGGGGGCACCGGCTACGATTTGAAGAGTCTTATCTGCTGCGACCTGTACTTGACAGATGTTGAGATGGTCACTATCTGGATGAGCAATCATTTCGACGATTTCTCCGACGACAAATTTCGGTTGGAGATCATTGATCAGAGTTTCAGAGAAGCCTTCTTTAGCCAACTCTTGGTTGAGCAAGGCAACCTCTTCGTCAGTAAGGAAGATTTGACCGTTTTGTTGGATATTAAGAATATCTGATACTTGGAAAATGTTCCAAGCTACGGTTTCGGCTGTATCTTGTCGGAAAATACGAGCAACATTTCCTTTACGTTCAACAGAAAGTTTTGCATCTTCGTTGTTGGCAACAATCACCATCAAAACATCGCCAACAAATTCTTTGTTATAAGTAAAAATCATTCTTTTCTCCATTTGATTAGTTTAATGACGCTAAAAAATCATTGATTTCAGACTTGGTTTTTCGATTACGATTGACTAGCCGACCTATTTCGTGTCCTTTTTCCAGTACAACCAGACTAGGAATCCCATAGACATCCCAGCGTTTAGCAAGATCAAGATAAGCATCGCGGTCTACTTGGATGAAGGTAAAATTTGGATTCCTTGCCTCAATCTCTGGTAGGGAGGGCTGGATGAAACGACAGTCCCCCGCACCAGTCTGCTGTGAAAAAGAAGACAGTCTTACCCTCTGATTGGACGTAAGTTGCCAATTCTTCTATATTTTCAGGAATAATCATCATTTTTCCTCATAACTTAGCTGGCCGTTTTCGTAGACAAAGGTAAAGTGGCGGTCATCTTCAAGGACTACTCCACCAACCAGTTTATCTTCGTTGGACTCATAGAGTTGCACATAGACAGTGGCAATCTGTCCCTGACTAGCAAAGAAGCTGCGGACTAGGTTAATAATCTCTTCTCTCTTTTTGGCTAGCTGTTGTTCTTTGACGACTTTTCGAGCGCCCAAGGCAAGACTTCCTGCTCCAAGAAGAGCAGCTGTTGTTAAAATGATTTTTTTAGCTTTCATGACAATATTTTAACACAAAAAAGAAGGGGGAACAATGGCCAAGATAGAAAAGGAAAAATTGACAGGCGAGAGGGCTTGGCTGGAATTTTTTTACTTGGATATTTCTCCTGTAGATAGTTAGGCTTTTGCTACCTATCTTTCCTAAAAAGTGATAAAATAGGGGGTAGAAAGAAGGTAAATATGACAGACTTATTTTCAAAAATCAAGGAAGTAACTGAGATTTCTGCAATCTCAGCTCATGAAGGTCCTGTAAGGACTTATTTGCGGGAGAAAATGACTCCGCATGTGGATGAAATGGTGACAGATGGCTTGGGTGGCCTCTTTGGTATCAAGCATTCGAACCTAGCAGATGCGCCTAGAGTTTTAGTGGCCTCTCATATGGATGAAGTTGGTTTCTTGGTCAGTGAGATTAAAGCAGACGGTACTTTTCGTGTAGTTGAAATCGGTGGCTGGAATCCTCTTGTGGTCAGCAGTCAACGCTTCAAATTGTTTACTAGAGAAGGTCGGGAGATTCCAGTGATTTCTGGTTCTGTTCCTCCTCATTTCTTACGTGGAGCTGGTGGGACCCCAACCCTGCCACAAGTAAGCGATATTGTCTTCGACGGTGGATTTGCCAATAAGGAAGAAGCAGAAAGTTTCGGAATTCGTCCAGGAGATGCTATTGTGCCAGATAGCTCAGCTATTTTAACAGCTAATGGTAAAAATGTTATTTCCAAATCTTGGGATAACCGTTACGGGGTTCTCATGGTCAGCGAATTGGCTCAGGCTCTATCAGGTCAAGCTTTAGGCAATGAGCTATATGTCGGCGCTAACGTCCAAGAAGAAGTTGGTTTGCGTGGAGCTCACGCCTCAACGACTAAATTTGAGCCCGAACTATTCTTTGCTGTAGACTGTTCTCCAGCTGGTGATGTATATGGTGGTCAAGGTGCTATTGGTGACGGAACGCTAATTCGTTTCTTCGACCCTGGTCATCTCATGCTGCCTAATATGAAAGACTTCCTGCTTACTACGGCTGAAGAAGCTGGTATCAAGTACCAATACTATTGTGCAAAAGGTGGAACAGATGCTGGTGCAGCCCATCTCCAAAACGGTGGTGTGCCATCTACAACTATCGGAGTTTGCGCTCGGTATATCCACTCCCATCAGACACTTTATGCAATGGATGACTTCTTACAAGCTCAGGCATTCTTACAAGCAATTGTGAAGAAGTTAGATCGTTCAACAGTCGATTTGATTAAAAATTACTAAACTGATAATTGTCTTTTGTGAGACTGCAATCAGTCAATAAAACAACACCGCAGTTAGATGAAGCTCCATGTTTCCATTTGGTCATGGGGCTCTTTTAGTGAAGAAGACTAGATTGGAAGTATAGAAAAATTTTGATTTTAGCGATGAAAGGATAGTTGGCTTTTTAGAGCAGATTTTGATTTTTTCTCGCTTTGTAATATAATAATTCTGTATGTAAGTGTAGCCTACTAGATAGATTGGGGGTATAAATAGTAGTGAAAACAGAAAAGCAAAGAAGTCATATTCATTTTAAAAATACTTTGTGGCCCCTCTTAGCTCTACTTGTACTGGCTTTATCTTTTGTGTATTTTAAGGGGATTCTTCCGGATCCAAAACAGGTCAAGATTGGGGTGACCTACATGACCATGAATAACGACTTTTACAAGACCTTGAATGCGGAGTTAGAGAAAAAAACTAATCAGCAGGGGAGTCGGCTCTATGTTCGAGATCCTGAGCTGGATGAGAGCAAGCAGAGCCAACAGATCGACTTTTTCGTCAAAGAAAAGGTAGATGTTATTGTGATTAATCCGGTGAAGAGTAATAGTCCAAGTATCATTTCTTCTCTTCAAAAGGCCAAGAAAGCTGGTATTAAAATCATCGTAGTGGATGCGCCAGTCAGCAAGGAAGTGGCAGTCGATACGACAATTGTTTCAGATAATTACCAAGCTGGTGTTTTAATTGCTAAAGATATGATGAAACGTTTGCCAGCTGCGAATATCCTTCTGCTAGAACATCGAAATGCAGTTTCTGCTATGGACCGCATTCGAGGTTTTGTAGAGACAATAAAAGATCAACCTCGTTACAAGATTGTTTCCCAAAAAGAGACGCTTGGCCAGACTGAAGAAGCAATGCCTCAAGTAAAAAGTGCCTTAGATGAAGGAATGGACTTTAATGTGGTCATGGCTCTCAATGATCGGGCAGCGATTGGTGCCCTAGCGGCGATTAAAAATAACGGCTTGAACCGGAAGCTTTCTATTTATGGCGTGGATGGCTCACCGGATATCAAAAACTTTTTGGCTACAACAAACGATATAGAGGGGACTGTAGCCCAATCGCCCATTCAGATGGGACGCAAGGTGGCGCAGGTAATTGAGCTGATGCAGGAAGGGAAATCCTACGACAGCCAATATCTGATTCCAGTTCATCTGGTTAATAGGGATAATATCAGTCAATACACAGTTACAGGGTGGCAATAATGAGACCTCAAAAAAGTATATTTTACAGCAAAATAGCCCTGATGGTCATCAATCTGGTTGCCATTGTCTATAATGCATCTATCTATCTCTTTGCGACCAACTATGTGGCGACTAAGGGCTTCAGTCACTCGCTTTTGGAGCGTTTGGATGCTATTCCGGGCTCTCCCAGCTTGATTTTCTGGGTATCAATTAGCTTGTATGCCTGTCTGCTCTTGGTCATGTACTATCGCGAGCGCCACCCTAATCAGCTGTCCGTCTATGACAAGGCGACCATTATTGAAATCCTGCTTATGCTGGTCATCTTTTCTGTCTTGCACTCATCCTACAATGGCTTGCTTCTCTTAGTGTTTGCGGATATTTTCTATGGATCTAAGGAGTTCAATTCTTCTAAGGACAAGAAGTATTGGTTTTCTTTCATTATTTTGAGCTTTGGCATGCTGCTCTTGTCCAACTATGACCTCATGTCGCTCTTTATCAAGTTGCCTTCTCTAGATACCTATATTCGGTTTTACCCAGAGTCCGTCCGGTTGTTGCTGCTTTTTGGCAAGAACTTTCTCTACTCCCTCAATATCGTCGTCTTTATGATTTCCTTGCTCTTCTACATCTTGTCAGCCATTACGGAGCGTCATCGGATTGAGGAAGAGCTGCGCATGGCTTCTCAGGCTAATCGCGAGTTGAACTCTTATCTGGCCTTGTCTGAGAAAATAGCAGAAGATCGAGAGCGGAAGCGGATTGCCAGAGAAATTCATGATACATTGGGCCATGCCCTGACAGGAATTTCAGCGGGTATTGATGCGGTCAAGGTCTTGGTCGATATTGATACCAACCGAGCTAAGGAGCAACTCAATAATGTTTCAGTCGTTGTTCGAGACGGTATCCGTGATGTCCGAGGCTCGCTCAATAAAATGCGGCCGGGAGCTCTGGAAAATAACACTTTGAAGGAAGCTCTGATTAAGATTATCCGTGAGTATGAAGCCATCTCCAATTTGGAGATTCATCTCTGCTATGAATGGGATAATATTGACTTGGATATTGCCAAAGAAGACATTGTCTTCCGGGTGATTCAGGAGTCTATTACCAACTCTGTCCGCCATGGGCATGCCAAGACTATCTGGATTGAGTTGCTGGAGGAAGAGTCCTATGTAATGACCATTCAGGATGATGGTGTTGGCTTTGATGAACTCCACTATGGCTATGGCCTCAAGCAGATGCAGGAGCGACTAATGATTATTGGCGGAAGCGTCCGATTTGAAAATCGGGACGGTTTCTATACATATATCGAAATCCCAAAAATAGGAGGAAGACATGATTAAGGTTTTAATAGCAGACGATCAGGCCTTGATTCGCGAATCTCTGCAAATTATCCTGTCTGCCCACGCAGATATTGAGGTGGTCGGGACAGTCGGAGACGGCAAGGAAGTGCTGGAAAAGCTTCATCGGGTGCGCCCGGATGTGATTTTGATGGATATTCGCATGCCAGTCATGGATGGTGTTCTCTGTACCAAGGCTGTCAAGGAGCAGTATCCAGATGTTAAGATTATCATTCTGACAACCTTTGATGACGATGAATTTATCTTCTCTGCTCTCAAATACGGCGCGTCTGGTTACATTCTCAAAGGGGTTTCGACAGAAGAGCTTCATGAAGCCATTCAGACAGTCTATCGAGGCGGAGCTATGATCAATCCCAATATTGCCACCAAGGTCTTCAAAATCTTTTCACAGATGGCCCAGTCCAACTTTGCTATCACGGTGACGGAGGAAAATATAGAGGACATGAGCCGGACGGAGTGGAAGATTATCCAGCAGATTGGCTTTGGGATTTCTAATAAAGAAATTGCAGCCAAGCTCTTTCTATCAGAAGGGACAGTTCGTAATTACCTGTCAGGCATCCTAGCCAAGCTCAACTTGCGCGACCGAACCCAGCTGGCTATCTGGGCTGTTCAGACTGGGGTTACCCAGAGAGATTTTAGTAAGGAAAGCGACAAATGAAGTGGAGACTGAGACATTTGGCCCTACTGGTTGTCCTGATTATATCTGTTGCTCTGGCTTTTGTCTTTTGGGCTTCAGCTCAGGAAAAAGTCCTGCGTAT
>NZ_KQ969108.1:110280-114660 GCF_001578795.1 Streptococcus gordonii | reverse complement strand
AACAGCCGGGAAAACAAGATCTTAGACAGCCTGATTAAAAAATTTGAAAAGACGCATCCTCATGTCAAGGTCGTCTATGAAAGCGGTATTCCCAAGGATGATTACGCTGACTGGCTGGCAGAGCAAGTCTTGAAAGGCGAGCAGCCGGATCTCTTTATGGTACCGGAAAACGACTTTAGCATGTTGGCTTCGACTGGCGCGCTCAAATCCTTGGATCCCCTCCTAACGGATGATGAACGAAAGGCTTTTTATCCGGTGGCTTATGAAGCTGGGCAATATCAGGGAGTCAGCTATGCTCTTCCAGTTGAGAGCAATCCTATCATGATGTGTGTCAATAAAGACTTGCTTGAAAAAGAAAGGATTAGCATTCCTGAGTCAGGCTGGACTTTAGAGGATTTCTATGAGATTTGCAAGAAAGTAACCAAAGACACCAATGGCGATGGTGTGGTGGATCAGTACGGTATAACAGATTACACTTGGCAGCAGGCTCTGGTAGCTTACGGCGGCCATCTTACCGATAAATCCGGTATCAATGTAGACAGCTCAGAGATGCACCAAGCCCTGTCCTTTATGAGCAAATTAGATATGCTCAGTCGGCACTATAAGGTGACTTCTAATGACTTTGATGAGGGAAGGGTGGCTTTTTATCCTATGAGTCTGGCCCAGTATCGGACCTACAAACCCTATCCTTATCATGTTTCCAAATATTCTAGCTTTTCTTGGACCTGTATCCCGATGCCGACAGCCAACAATCAGGTGATGGGGACACAGGTTAAGACCTCGCTCTTTGCCATGTCTTCTAATACCAGTCAAGAAAAACTGGCGTGGGAATTTATGCTTTTGTTGTCGCAGGATAAAGAAAGCCAACAGGCTCTATTTGAGAAATCGCAAGGGACTTCGGTCTTGCCATCTGTAGTGAAAAGTCAGCAGTCTAGAGCAATCCTACAAGCGGATGATTTTGGCTTGGATTCTTTGACTTCTGAGAAGTTGGATCGCATGATGAATCGCTCTATTATTGATGTCAGTCTGGAAGTAGATCAACATACAATGGAGCGGATGGACTATCTGATTCAAAAAGCAATGCAAAATCAAGAGATTGATAGTTCCCTACCTAGTATTCAAAAAGAAATAGAAAGCGGAAAATAATCTGCTTTCTTTTTTTGCATTTCAATCACGTAATAAACAAAGTTGACTAGACCAATATGACAATTGTCATATTCTTATTAACAAATGTCATCTGACTTACGTGACATTTGACAATATGAAACCGGTTCCATATCTTGTACAATAAAGTCATAAAGAAACCTTCATCATTTAAAGTCTGAATTGGCTAAGAAGTAGAAGGATAAGGAGGCAGGGAAGATGAAATATCTTGTATTGGTCAGCCATGGTGGCTTGGCCGAAGGGGTGCAAAGTTCTTTAGGAATGTTTGCCGGCGACAAGACAGATCAAGTAATTGCTGTTGGTCTTAAAGCAGGTAAGTCAGTAGACGATTTTGCCTTGGAGTTTCGCCAAGCTTTAGCGGGCTTAGCTGAGGAAGATCAGGTTCTTGTGTTGGCAGATATTGTTGGGGGAAGCCCTCTTACTACTGCCTGCAATGTCTTAGCTGAACTTGGGAAACTAGACACAGCAGTTGTCCTAGGTGGCTTAAACCTGACCATGGCTATAACAGGGCTAGTGATGAAAGATATGTTAGAAGGCAAAAAACTAGCTACGACCATTCTTTCAGAAGCTTCAGCTGCTCTTCAAGAATTCGAAGTCGCAACGGATAGCGACGAAGAAGATGACGACGATATTTAAATACTTAAAGGAGATTTATCATGACAATTTCATTTGTACGGATTGATGACCGCATGATCCACGGTCAGACAGTTACTCGCTGGGCTAAGGAATATCCTTGTGATGGCTTAATTGCGGTCAATGATGCAGCTGCAGGGAATGCCGTATTAAAACAAGCTTATAAAGCTGCTTCAGATAAGAAAACTTTTGTTTGGACTAAGGAAGCTTTCAAAGAAAAATCACAAAAGGTCTTGGATTCAGATAGTCGCTATTTTTTAATCACAAAGAATCCAATTGATATGAAAGAAATTTTAGTAGACCAAGGCTTTGTTCCAGCTGATGTCAAAGAAATTATCGTCGGCCCTGCTAATGATCGCCCAGGAGCAACGAAACTAGGAAACAATCAGTCTATTACTCAGGAAGAAGCAGAGGCAATTGAAGCAATTGAAAAGGCTGGTTATAAGGTGAAATTCCAATTATTGCCAGATGTTTCCATCGGCTACTGGAGTGATTTCAAGTCTAAGTTTGGTTTTTAATAATACTATAAGCGTTAAAGGAGGCTTATTATGACAATTTCTTGGTTACAGGCCGCTTTGCTGGGATTGTTTGCGTGTTTGTCATCCATGCCTGGTCTAGGTGGTACATCAATTGGTAACTATACTCTGGGACGCCCGCTTGTTGGTGGACTTGTTTCAGGGCTTATCTTAGGAGATATTAAACTAGGTATAGTCTGTGGGGTTGCCATGCAATTGGTTTATATTGCTCTGGTTACTCCTGGTGGTACAGTTTCAGCAGACGTTCGCGCGGTTTCTTATATTGGTATTCCGCTAGCGATGGTAGCTATTACGACACAAGGCTTAGCCCTCGATTCTTCAGATGCAGCAAACTTGGCTAAATCAATGGGAACTTTGGTAGGGACAGTTGGTACCGTTCTATTTTATGGTACAGCTACAATGAACTTGCTCTGGCAACACATTGGTTGGAAAGCAGTCGAAAAGGGAGAATTTAAGCGTTTGTACGCAGTAGACTGGGGCTTCCCATGGATTTCACACATTGTCTTCTCCTTCTTGCCAACTCTAATCATGTGTAAATTAGGGGCAGATGCAGTTACTGCTTTGAAATCAGCCCTTCCTTTGGATGGAATTCCAATGAAAACCCTCTTTACAGTGGGCTCACTCCTTCCATGTGTCGGAATCGCTATTTTGTTAAAACAAATTGTTGAAAAAGCTGTCGACTTTATTCCTTTCTTTGTCGGTTTTACTCTTGCAGCTTCTCTAGGATTAAATCTAGTTTCTTGTGCAGTTATTTCATTGATTTTCGCTGTTCTATTCTATGAAATTCAAATGGCTAAAAATGTCAGAGCTCAAGCAGTAGCAAGTACAGGCGTGATTGATGACGATGATGAGGAGGATATCTAAAATGGCAAAATTAACGAAAAAAACATTAGGAAAATCTTTCCATCATTGGTACTATGGTAACTTGACCTGCTTCTCACAAGAGCACATGCAGACTTTTGGTTATCTTGCGTCTATGCTACCAATTGTGGAAGAACTTTATTCGAAAAAAGAAGATCAAGCAAAGGCAATGCATACTTATACAGCCTTCTTCAATACTGAACCTCAGCTAGGTGCCTTGATTGTCGGGATTACAGCAGGGCTCGAAGAGGCGCGTGCAAATGGTGCTGACGGAGTGGATGATGAAACAATCAATGGACTTCGTGCTGGTTTGATGGGACCTGTTGCTGGTATTGGTGACTCACTGATTGTTGGGACCCTGATCCCGATTATCTTGGGGATTGCCCTTGGCTTATCAAATGGTGGATCTCCACTAGGTGCTATCTTCTATATCGTTGTCTGGAACTTGCTAGCTTACTTCGGTATGAAATTTGCCTATTTTAAAGGCTACGAACTGGGCGACAAAGCGGTTGAATTTCTTGTTGGCCCTCAAGGACAAGCTATCCGTAAATCTGTATCTATCATTGGTGGTATGGTTATTGGTGCGGTAGCAGCTACTTGGGTGCCTGTTAAAACAGCTTTCCAATTAAAAGACTCATCCGGAAAAGCATTCTTGGTTCTGCAAGATCAATTAGACGGAGTTTATCCTGGACTTTTGACTGCATTATTTATCGTCTTTTGCTGGTGGTTGATGGCTAAGAAAAATCTATCTCCAATCAAAGTGATGCTGCTTCTTGTAGTTGTTGCATTTATTGGTGTATTACTTGGCTTCTTTAATCCAGGTTTGAAATATTAAAAGGAGAAATCATGACAGAACAAGAATTGATTCAAGGGTATGAAACAGAAATTCACTATCAAAAACATATGATTGAAAATCTAGGACGTTGGTTTAGTCTCTTCTTTACCATTGCGAGTATCGGTCTTGTTCTGATTTATTTCTTCCGCCAAACCAATATGATTCTTTTCATTGTTGGAATGATCCTAGCGGTTTTAGGTATTCTTGCTATGTTAGTATTTGGTTATGGTATCTACAAAGGCCGACTCAATCTTCAAAAAGTCATTGATGATTTTGAAGCTAAAATTCAAATAAAATATTAAGCTAGATACCCCTGATAAAAAGATTATCGGGGGTTGATTATTAAAAATT
>NZ_KQ969108.1:103800-109021 GCF_001578795.1 Streptococcus gordonii | reverse complement strand
TTATTAAAAATTTTCAGAAATTTTCTAAAAAAGTCTTGACATTGTCTGAAATTAAGGGTATAGTATTAAACAATAAAAACAAGGAGAAATAAAATGGTCAAACAAACGTCATCACAGACAATTAAATTAAATACCTACTTTTACTTTAGTTTCTTTAGATAGACGTTTGTAGCTTCATAGATACAAACGTTCCCCGTTTGTATCTATGAAGCTAAAGCATTTTATGATGAATCCAGCTGATTAGATATCTTTTCTAACTGACTGGATAAAAGTGGATGATTGATCTCATCTATATCAGCACTTAAAAGCCAGTTAGAATGAAATCTAATTGGCTTTTTGTTTTTGAAAAAATTTAAGGAGCATGATATGAAAAAAACACTACTTTCCTTGGTTAGTTTGGCGATGGCCTTATTTCTTGTAGCAGGATGCAGTTCTTCAAAGAAGTCGGAAAAACAGGTCCACATTGGGATTCTTCAATATGTGGAGCATGAGTCCCTGACAGCTGCTCGAAAAGGTTTTGAGAATGAGTTGAAAGATCAAGGGTATATTGATGGTAAGAATATCAAGATTGACTACCAGAATGCCCAAGGGGACCAGTCCAATCTTCAGACGATTTCTACGAGCCTACTTTCTAAGAATGACTTGGTTCTAGGGATTGCAACACCAGCAGCCCAATCATTAGTCAATCTATCGACTGATACCCCTATTCTCTTTACGGCGATTACAGATCCTGTCTCTGCAAAGCTCGTGAAGTCTATGGACAAAGTTGGCGGTCTGGCAACTGGTACCAGTGACCGAGTTTCTGCAAAGAAACAAGTGGCTCTAATGAAAAAAGTCATGCCCAATCTGAAAAAAGTTGGGATTATGTATACGACTAATGAACGAAATTCAGAGATTCAAGTGCAAGAGGCGGAAGCAGCATTTAAAGAAGCTGGTATTGAAACGGTTGTCAAGGGAATTTCCTCTACTAATGATGTGCAAGATACCACAAAAAGCTTGATGAGTCAGACAGAAGCACTCTTTATCCCTGCTGATAATACCATCGTTTCAGCGATCACCTTGGTGACAGACTTATCTAAAGAAATGAAGGTGCCCGTAGTGGGTGGTTCTGTTGACGTGGTAGATGATGGGGTACTCTTTACCTACGGGGCTGATTTTGAAGCTTTGGGTCGCCAAACCGCTAAAATGGCTATTCGAATCATGAATGGAGAAAAGGTCGGTGATATTTCAGCCGAAGACCCTGAGACGCTAAAGGCAATCGCTAATAAAGAAATGGCTCAGCTTCTAGGAATCGACATTAGTGCTATTGAGCAAGAGGAGCAGGCAAATGCTCAAGCGAAAAAAACAACTCAGAAAAGCGCTTCTACTAAAAATACTGCAAATCCGAAAGTGAATTCTCTTTCTAAATCCAAGTCGTCTGATTCATCTGGTGGTCTTCTAGATATTGTACTCTCTGCTCTATCTCAAGGTTTGCTCTGGTCTATTATGGCTATTGGAGTCTTCATTACCTTCCGGATTTTAGATATTGCAGACCTGACTGCAGAAGGATCCTTCCCGCTTGGGGCGGCAACAACAGCCATTTTAATTATGAAAGGCCTGAATCCTCTTCTGGCCACCATTGGCGGTTTCATTGCTGGAATGCTGGCGGGGGCAGTGTCTGGTTTTCTACATACCAAGATGAAGATTCCAGCTCTTCTGACTGGGATTATCACCCTGACTGCCCTTTACTCTATTAACTTACTTGTACTAGGAAGTTCTAATCTTTCTCTTTCTGGGCAAAAGACCCTGGTAACTATGATGACAAATCTACTTAGTCTGTCCAAGACTTCTTCGGTCATTGTATTAGGTCTTGCCTTCGTTGCCTTTGTTATCTTACTTTTAATTGTCCTACTCAATACCCAGCTTGGCTTAGCTTTGCGGGCGACCGGAGATAATTTGGCTATGGGGGCAGCCAATGGAATTAAAGTTGACCGTATTAAGATTTTAGGTTATATGCTTTCAAATGGATTAATTGCCCTTGCTGGCTCCCTTTTAGCTCAAAATAATGGCTACGCGGATATGAATATGGGAACAGGAACCATTGTAAATGGCTTGGCATCAATTATCTTGGCCGAAGTCATCGTTAAATACCTTCCGCTTGGAAAACGTCTCTGGTCCATTGTGGTCGGATCCATCTTATATCGCTTAGTTCTAGTGGTTATTCTGGCTATGAATGTGGATGCTCAAATGCTTAAATTAGCTTCAGCTATTCTTCTTGCTCTCATTCTTTATGTCCCAGAAATTCGTCAGAAATTGCAAATTAAAGCAAACAAAACCTTAACACCAGGAGGTGACAGCTAATGCCTTTATTAACATTAACAAATATTCATAAGACCTTTGAAAAAGGAACAATCAATGAGAATCCTGTTCTCCGAGGCTTGGATCTCGAAATCGAACAGGGAGACTTTATTTCCGTAATTGGTGGAAACGGAGCAGGAAAATCAACCTTGATGAACTCAATCGCAGGTGTCGTAGAGATTGATGAAGGAGATATCTTGCTTGATGGCCAGTCTATCAGAAAGTCTTCAGTAGCTGATCGATCGAAAAGTATTAGTCGTGTTTTTCAAGACCCGCGGATGGGGACAGCCACCAATTTAACGATAGAAGAAAACATGGCCATTGCCTACCGTCGTGGGAAGAAGCGGAGCTTTTTCAAACGCTCGATTACGGAAGAAGAACGCCAAATCTTTAAGGGAGCACTGGAACATCTTGGCCTAGGTCTTGAAAATAGAATGAAGACGGATGCTAATTTTTTATCTGGAGGTCAAAGACAGGCTTTGACTCTTTCGATGGCGACTCTAGTTCGACCTAAGGTTCTCTTGCTGGACGAACATACCGCAGCTCTTGATCCAAAAACAAGTGATATGGTGATGAACTTAACGAAAAAAGTAGTAGAGGAACAAAAGCTAACAACCCTCATGGTCACTCATAATATGGAACACGCCATTGAGTATGGTAATCGCTTGATCATGCTCTTCCATGGGAAGATTGTCGTGGATGTTAAGGGTGAAGAAAAGAAAAATCTGACGGTAGCCCAGCTCATGGATCTCTTCCATAAAAACAGTGGTCAAGTACTGAATGATGATGCTCTAGTCTTAGGGTAAGACAAAAAGACTGATTGGTTTTTCCAATCGGTTTTTTTTAAGTTCTTTGTAGAAAAGATAGTATTTTTTTCTTGACTATTTTTGACCAAGTGATAAAATAATAACTATAGATTAGCACTCGATATATGAGAGTGCTAAAGATTAATCTCAGGAGGGATACTATGTTAAAACCATTAGGTGACCGAGTGGTCCTAAAAATAGAAGAAAAAGAAGAAAAAGTTGGCGGTTTTGTTATCGCTGGTAACAGTCATGCAGCGACTAAGACAGCCGCAGTTATAGCAGTTGGCCAAGGAGTTCGTACCTTGACCGGTGAATTGGTAGCACCATCTGTCAAAGCTGGAGACAAGGTTCTCGTTGAAAGTCACGCAGGAGTAGAAGTGAAAGACGGTGAAGAAACCTACCTTCTAGTCAGCGAAGCCAATATTCTAGCAATAGTTGAGTAAGATTAGAAAAGAGGGATAAAAAATGGCAAAAGACATTAAATTTTCAGCAGATGCAAGAAGTGCAATGGTACGAGGAGTCGATATTTTAGCGGATACAGTCAAAGTAACCTTGGGACCTAAAGGTCGCAATGTTGTTTTGGAAAAATCTTTCGGTTCTCCCCTTATCACCAATGACGGTGTGACCATCGCTAAAGAAATTGAATTGGAAGACCACTTTGAAAACATGGGTGCTAAGTTGGTGTCAGAAGTTGCTTCCAAAACCAACGATATCGCAGGTGACGGAACAACAACAGCAACTGTTTTAACGCAGGCTATCGTTCGCGAAGGAATCAAAAACGTAACTGCCGGTGCCAATCCAATCGGTATCCGTCGTGGGATTGAAGCAGCAGTTGCAACAGCTGTTGAAGCTCTAAAAGAAACTGCTATTCCAGTTTCTAACAAAGAAGCGATTGCTCAGGTTGCTGCTGTTTCTTCTCGTAGCGAGAAAGTCGGTGAGTACATCTCTGAAGCTATGGAAAAAGTTGGCAACGACGGGGTTATCACTATCGAAGAGTCCAAAGGGATGGAAACTGAGCTGGATGTCGTAGAAGGAATGCAGTTCGACCGTGGTTATCTGTCTCAATACATGGTGACGGATAGTGAAAAAATGGTAGCTGATTTAGACAATCCATACATCTTGATTACAGATAAGAAAATTTCTAACATTCAAGAAATTCTGCCATTGTTGGAAAGCATCTTGAAAACCAACCGTCCGCTTTTGATCATTGCAGATGATGTAGATGGCGAAGCTCTGCCAACACTTGTTCTTAACAAGATTCGTGGGACTTTCAACGTTGTAGCTGTTAAAGCGCCAGGCTTTGGTGATCGTCGTAAGGCTATGTTGGAAGATATTGCCATCTTGACAGGTGGAACAGTCATTACAGAAGATCTCGGATTGGAACTCAAGGATGCGACCATTGAAGCACTTGGACAAGCATCTAAAGTCACTGTTGACAAGGACAGCACTGTAATTGTAGAAGGTTCTGGAAATCCTGAAGCTATTGCTAACCGTGTAGCTGTTATCAAATCTCAAATTGAAAGTGCAACTTCAGAATTTGACAAGGAAAAACTTCAAGAGCGTCTAGCTAAATTGTCTGGTGGTGTAGCTGTGATTAAGGTTGGAGCTGCCACAGAAACAGAACTCAAGGAAATGAAACTCCGCATCGAAGATGCCCTTAACGCAACCCGTGCCGCAGTAGAAGAAGGAATCGTATCCGGTGGTGGTACAGCCTTTGTTAGCGTTTTAGATGCAGTTGCTGGTCTCGAATTAACAGGAGATGAAGCGACAGGTCGTAATATTGTTCTCCGTGCCTTAGAAGAGCCTGTCCGTCAAATCGCTTTCAATGCAGGCTTTGAAGGTTCAATTGTCATCGACCGTCTGAAAAACTCTGAAGCTGGTACAGGTTTCAATGCAGCAACTGGCGAATGGGTTAACATGATTGAAGCTGGAATCATTGACCCAGTTAAGGTGACTCGTTCAGCCTTGCAAAATGCGGCTTCTGTTGCTAGCCTGATCTTGACTACCGAAGCAGTAGTAGCGAATCAGCCAGAGCCAGCTAGTCCAGCACCAGCCATGGATCCAAGCATGATGGGTGG
>NZ_KQ969108.1:92533-103780 GCF_001578795.1 Streptococcus gordonii | reverse complement strand
GAGTCGGTTTTCTATGGTAAAATAGAATGAGAAACTAAAGGAGCGGCTTATGATTGATGTAGAAGAAATTCTGAGCAAGATGAATCCCAATCAGAAGATTAACTATGACCGTGTCATGCAGAAAATGGTTCAGGATTGGGAAAAGGATCAGAAACGCCCGACCATTCTTATGCATACTTGTTGTGCCCCTTGCTCGACCTATACCCTGGAATACCTCAGCCAATATGCGGATGTAACAATTTACTTTGCCAACTCCAATATTCATCCTAAGGCGGAGTATCAGAGACGAGCTTATGTAACACAAAAATTTGTTAGTGACTTCAACGAGAAAACAGGCTATACAGTTCAGTATTTAGAAGCCCCTTATGCACCTCAGGAATTTTTCCGAAAAGTTCATGGCCTGGAGGATGAACCTGAAGGAGGCGATCGCTGCAAGGTTTGCTATGACTATCGATTGGATAAGACGGCGGAAGTTGCGGTTGAACTTGGTTTTGATTATTTCGGCAGTGCCTTGACGATTAGTCCTCATAAAAATTCTCAGACCATTAATAGTGTCGGTATTGAGGTGCAAAAAGTCTATGCGACTCATTATTTGCCGAGTGATTTTAAGAAAAATCAAGGATATAAACGCTCTGTAGAGATGTGTGAAGAATATGATATTTATCGCCAGTGCTATTGTGGCTGTGTTTTTGGTGCTCAAGACCAGGGAATCGACCTAGTAAAAGTAAAGAAGGAAGCTGCGGCCTTTATGACGGGAAAGGATTTAGAAAAGGACTACTCTCATATCAAGTTCACAGTGATAGATTAGGCCTTGATAGACTCAGAGTCTGTGGGCAATAAAAATAACTGCTCTAAGATAGATTGTTCTGTCTTGGGGCAGTTATTTTAATTATATAAGTGTTTAGAAATGTAAACTTGGCTGATCATTATCCAATCGCGTAGCTGTTTGGTAGGCTAAGAAGAAAGTAAAAATAGCTAGGGCAGATAGGATAGGTCTTACAAGCGGTATTTCGGTTTCAATAGCTGAGAGCGGTGAGTTCCAGATGAAATGTAGGATGAAAGCCGCTAGGAAGTAGATAAGTCCTGTTTTGAAGTTGCTAGCATTCTTTTTGCGATAGCGAATCATCAAGGTCAAGCCAAAAGCAGTCAAGCCTGTGTAGAGCCAATGTGAGGCGATTGAGCTAACCACTCGTCCCAGAATTCCTGAGATAGCGAAAGAGAAGCCTTCTGACATATCAGATAGAATATAAGAGAAGTCCTCACTGATTTGGAAACCAAATCCTGCTGCAATTCCCAGAAGTAAGATAGACTTCAAGTTTTTTACAGGAACTAAGTAGAGAGCAAAGGCTACACCAATCAATTTTAAAGGTTCTTCAACTAAGGGAGCGATAATGGCACTTTCTAAATCACTAATAAAAGAAATAGATAGAGTAGAAACACCGTCATGGATATAAGTGTTGGCAAGACCAGAAGTCCATCCCGCGATGAAGAGCCCGCCCAACAAGGCAATGATTAAGCTAGCAAGTGGAGTCTTCCATTTTTTTTGAACGTGTAAAATGATTAAGCTAGCTGGAACGATATAAAGCAAGGCTAATAAGGCAGCCAGTCCAATAATGCCGTAGGCTTTGCCGGATAATTCGCCTAGAGTATAGGTCTTTGTTTCGTACTCGATTCCAATACAGATTAGAGCCAGAAATAGGAGAAATACTGATTTTTTCTTCATAAACTTCTTTCTAAGGTGAGCATAATGTGTTGAGTGATAAGAGGGAATCAGTCGTGATGAATCATGGACAAGATTTCCTGTCTCTGATGAACATTTTCTTTGTAAATTCCTTTGGCAACAGTCGTGATAGTCTTACTGCCAGGCTTTTTGATTCCTCGCATAGTCATGCACATATGTTCGGCTTCAACCATGACAAATACACCCTCGGGTGACAAAGCTTCATCTAAGGCTGTCGCAATTTGGGCAGTAAGGCGTTCTTGTAGTTGAGGACGTTTGCTAGCTACTTCAACAGCACGGGCTAATTTGCTCAGCCCGGTGACTTTGCCATTGCTTGGTAGGTAGGCGACATGAGCAACACCATAAAAAGGTAAGAGATGATGTTCACACATAGAATGAAATGGGATATCTTTTACAAGAACGACTTCTTCATGACCTTCCGAAAATACAGCAGTAAATTCATCCTTAGGATCTCGACCAAGTCCAGAAAATACTTCCTGATACATTTTAGCTACTCGCTTTGGTGTGTCGAGCAACCCCTCACGGTCAGGATTTTCCCCAACCAATTTTAATAGTTGGTAAACAGTCTCTTGCAATTTTTCAAAATCAGACATAAAAAACTCCTCATCAGTCAAACTAGTCCTATTATATCGGAAAGGAACAGGGCCGTCAAATACTTGAGCAGTATCAGAATATCTCGTTCATGAAGTTTTAAAGAATTCTCTTGCTATTTCATGGAGAATCTAGTATAATAGTTATTCGTGAGAAAACCTCACTTACCCCTTGCAAAGTCTTGGGGTCATTAGACCAAAAGGAGGAAAAATCAATGGCTAAATACGAAATTCTTTATATTATTCGTCCAAACATTGAAGAAGAAGCTAAAAACGCTTTGGTAGCACGCTTTGACTCTATCTTGACTGACAACGGTGCAACTGTTGTTGAATCAAAAGATTGGGAAAAACGTCGTCTTGCATACGAAATCCAAGATTTCCGTGAAGGACTTTACCACATCGTTAACGTTGAAGCAAATGACGATGTAGCTCTTAAAGAGTTTGACCGTCTTTCAAAAATCAACGCTGACATTCTTCGTCACATGATTGTCAAACTTGACGCTTAATTAAGAAGGTAGATTCATGATAAATAACGTTGTACTTGTAGGTCGCATGACTCGCGATGCTGAACTACGCTATACACCACAAAACCAAGCGGTTGCAACATTTACATTGGCTGTTAATCGTAACTTCAAAAACCATAATGGTGAAAGAGAAGCAGACTTTATCAATGTTGTCATTTGGCGTCAGCAGGCAGAAAATCTTGCAAACTGGGCTAAAAAAGGTGCTCTAGTTGGAATTACAGGTCGTATTCAGACTCGTAATTATGAAAATCAGCAAGGTCAACGTGTCTACGTCACTGAGGTCGTTGCAGACAACTTCCAACTCTTGGAAAGCCGTACAAGCCGTGAAGGCCAGTCTGGTGGCTATACTCCAAATAACTTTGGCGGTAATGCAGCACAAAGCTTCGGAGGCGCTGACTCGTCTCACCAAGTACCGAACTTTTCTCGTGATGAGAATCCATTTGGTAACTCAAATCCAATGGATATCTCGGATGATGATCTGCCATTCTAATTGGACAAACTAGAACTATAATATAAAGGAGAAAACACATGGCTCAACAACGTCGTGGCGGATTCAAACGCCGTAAAAAAGTTGATTATATCGCAGCGAACAAAATTGAATATGTTGATTACAAAGATACTGAGCTTCTTAGCCGTTTCGTTTCAGAACGTGGGAAAATCCTTCCTCGTCGTGTAACAGGAACTTCAGCTAAAAACCAACGTAAAGTAACAACAGCTATCAAACGCGCTCGCGTAATGGCTTTGATGCCTTTCGTAAATGAAGACTAATTAAATTAACAGCAGGCTCTGACCTGCTTTTTTTGGTTTCATCATTGACAAAATGTCAGTTAGGTGCTATACTGACCACAAGGAGGCAGAAATCATGCGTGATGTCAAGGAAGTAGAGGTACGGAGAGCAGAGATTATGTCTGCAGCCTTACAGCTCTTTGCCCAAAAAGGTTATCTAAAGACTAGAACTCAAGATATTATTGATAAGCTTGGAATCTCACGAGGTCTGCTTTACTATCATTTTAAGGATAAGGAAGACATTCTCTATTGTCTGATTGAAAAGAACTCTGAGCCCTTGCTGAGAAAGCTAGAAAAGATTAGCTATCAGCCAAATGTTGGGGCCAAGGAAAAAATCAGATCCTTTATTGAGGCGACTCTTATCCCAGAGGAAAGCAGAACACAAGAAAATCAAGTCTTGCAGGAAACCGTCAATTTGGAGACCAATCGCTATGTTTTAGATCGCTTTTATCATAGACTCTGTGAACGGATGATTGTTTTCTTCACTCATATCTTGGAGGAAGGACAGAAATCCGGAGATTTTCATTTAAAATATCCACATGAAACGGCTTCTTTTCTCATGACTGCCTACGTCTTTGTGTCAAATGATATCAAGATGAGTCAGGAAAAACCAGAGACTTTGCAGGATTATCTCACCAGCTTCCAGGCAATCTTAGAAAGAAGCTTAGGAATAGAAGAATCTATTTTTTAGAATAATCGGCAGTTTTCTGCCTTTTATTTAGAAACACAACTGACAAAATGTCAGTTCAATCCTTCAATCTATTAATCTAAATTTTAAAAAATCTTACGCTAAAACTGACAAAATGTCAGTATAAATAAAAGGAGAAATTCATGTTAAAAATAGAACATTTAACAAAAGTATATAGCAATGGTAAAAAGGCAGTGGATGATTTTAGTCTGATGGTGGAGCCTGGAGATATTTATGGCTTCATCGGCGCCAATGGAGCAGGTAAGACATCCACCATTAAGTCCATTGTGGGGATTCATGATTTTGATAAAGGAGAGATTTATATCTGTGGGCACTCTATCAGGAAGGAGCCCTTGCTTTGTAAGAAAAAGATGGCGTTTCTGCCGGATAATCCAGACCTTTATAAAAATCTAGTAGCAAGGCAGTTTTTGGATTTTGTAGCAGACATTTATAGAGTACCTATGGAAAAGAGGCAAGCAGCTATAGAAAAGTATTCTAAAATGTTTGAGCTGGATACTTCTTTGGATCAGTCGATATCAGCTTATTCACATGGAATGAAGCAGCGATTGGCACTAATAGCTGCCCTCTTGCATGAGCCAGAATTGTTGATTTTAGATGAACCTTATGTCGGTTTAGATCCGAAAGGTGCTTATTATTTTAAGCAGGTAATGAGAGACCTAGCCAGTCAAGGGCATGCGATTTTCTTTTCTACCCATGTTTTGGAGGTTGCAGAAGAACTCTGCAATAAGGTAGCAATTCTGCAAAAGGGACGTTTGGTGGCTAATGGAAGGACATCTGAAGTTAAGGGGGCATTCAGTTTGGAACAAGTATTTATGGAGTTACAGGATGATGACTAATATTCTTTTGCTTTTAAAAGTACAATTATACAGCACATTTTCGCTTAATGATTTAAGGAAAGGACGAGGGTTGGGCAAGTATTTTAAGCTTGGCCTGCTCTTCTTGCTTGTTTTTCTATTTTCAGGCTATAACCTTTTGACGGCTTTGAGTTTGGTCAGGTTGGGGCAGGCAAATTTGATTCCAGCCTATATGATTGCCTTGGTTAGTTTTATTATTTTCTTTTTCAGTCTGATGCAGTCAAATGGCATCTTGTTTGACCAAGAGGAACTTGACAGGCTCATCGTATTGCCACTCAGTATTAGAGAAATCGTCTATGAGAAATATGCTTTTCTTTATCTTTTGAACAGTGTGTTCGCCATCCTTCTCATGCTCCCAGCAGGCCTCGTTTGGTTTAGATATGGTGCGTCCTTGTTGGAGTTGCTTTTTTATCTGCTTTTAATGGGATTTGTTCCTCTTTTACCTCTCTGTTTAGCATCTTTACTTGGCTTGTGCGTTGCCTACATAGCCTCAAAGGCCCCTCATAAAAATCTAGTTGCCTTCCTTTTTTCTCTCCTCTTGCTTTTGGGGCTGGCAACAGGCAGTATATGGGCTATGAGAGCTGGACTGTCAGCGGAAAATGTTGGTCTCTTGCTTACCAAGCAGCTGACTTCTCTATATCCTCCGGCAAGCTTGTTTTTTAACAGTCGGCATTTCTGGTGGGCTAGCCTTCTGTTGATGCTTATATCTTTTGCGCTGACAGGGCTTTTTCTAAGGTATTTAAGTAGAAATTATTTAAAAATAAATCAGATGATAACAGGGGTGAAGTCAGAAAACAAAGTCTATAGAAGCCGGCAGAAGTCTCCCTTTATAGCTCTTTATAGGAGAGAAGTTGCGAATTTTATGAGTTCCTATCTTTATATGCTCAATAGTGGACTGGGAACCATTTTAATCATCGTTTTAGCCATCTCGCTTTATTTTATGAGCCTTGATGTCCTATTTTCTTCAATTGGACTCAGTAATAGCCAAGAATTTTTACCTTTATTACTAGCTGGCTGTCTCAGCATTTCCAATCCTGCAGCTGTCAGTATTTCCTTAGAGGGTGAAGAGATTTGGATACTTCAGACACTCCCGGTTTCTATGAGGCAGATAATGATGGCAAAGCTAGCCTTGACAGTGTCTTTACATTTCGCGGCCTTGTTGCTGGGCTTGCCTGTTCTGGTCTGGCGTTTCTCGCTAGGAGTCTTGCAAGTAGTGGACTTGGTTCTTATTTCACTGGCTTATTCTCTATTTACAGCTCTTCAGGGACTTGTTGTCAATTTTCATTATCCTAAGTTTATCTGGGACAATGAAATGATTGTTATTAAGCAAAGTTTTTCGGCTATCTTGTCTGGAGGAATTGGCATCTTGGTTCTTGTGTTCCCTCTTTGCTTTTCCTTACTATTTGGTATAGACTTGGAGATTTCGCTGCGAATCTCAGCTCTTGGACTTTTGCCTTTAGCAGCCGTCCTTTATAGGCATTTAATAAAACAAGGATACTTTAAGGAGGTTCATGGCTAATGAAAAAGAAAGATTTATTAGTTTTGTTTTTCTTAGCAGTAATCATATTTCTGATTATCTGCCTGCTACCAGAGCAGGTTCCCATTCATTTTAACAGTGCAGGAAAGGCGGACAGTGTTGTCAACCGCTTTTGGTTGATTCTCAGTTTGCCCATTCCCTACTCTCTTTATTGGAAATATTTTCGAAGCAAATAAAAAAGAGGTCAGTGAACAATTTCTAAGAGAAGCTAGGTGTGAATAGCATGGAAGATTTGAATCAAGAAAATTATTTGAACCTGACTTTTTCACTAGAGTAAATTCATTTATATCAGAACTTGAGTCAACAGAAATAAAAAGCAAGAAATTTTTTCTGATTCAGTCTTGAACAAAATAGAAAAAGTGCAGTAGTAAGTAAAGTTGCTATATTTCTTGGACAAGCGGACTAGGTGTGACCATCAAAAAACCACTTATGAACTGAATATAGCTTTCTATACGGTTCATAAGTGGTTCTTTTTCTTTTATTCTTTGCAATTAAGGTGATGGTATCTTTTTTACACATGCTCTTAGAAAGCTTAGATCATTAAAGATAAAAATTAGAAAAATTATTTGGCAGAAGTAATATCCCCAATCTAGCTTATAAATGTCTCTTTGGATGGTAATGGAGAACATTGTGTAAACCATTAAGACAAAGCTAGCTATAAAAAGTAGAAAAGATTGTAAACTTGCTAGAAAAGGATAGCCTTTGTTTTTTAAAATGAATTTCAATAAAACGGCTAGGGCAGGAAGAACAGATAGAAAAATAAAGGAATTCTTAAAATAGGAATTGTTCAGATCTGCAAATTCTTTTCCACCAAAAATAGGATTGCTATTTTGGAATAGGTAAAATTGTGATGTTTTATCGTGTAAAAAAGGCATGCTAGCAATAACTAAGTAAAGTGCAACTAATAGTCCGATTTGCCAAGGGAAACTTACTTTAACCCTTTCTTTATTCTCTGACATCCCTATCTCCCTTCTCTAATTTTTCCTTGCTCAACTACGACAAAATCACCTCTTGCTTCATCAATCGTCCCTAAGACGTAGGCTCCATCTGGCAGGCTTAATTGTTCTAACAACTGTTGGATTTGGTCTCTTAGGTGGATATCTTCTCTGTCGACTCCTTTGGGCAAGATAATTTGGACATAGACAGCTCCTTGCGACAAGGCATGATTTAATGAGAAACCGTACAAATCCTCAAGGATAGAATGTTTGTTTTTAGTAGCATTTTCAATGCGATCGCTATACCAAGTTTCACCTCTAACAAAATTAGCTTGATCAGATAGGGTGCTTCTTAACTTAGCTGATGCTCCATTTAGATCTGGAGCTTGATTTAATTTTCTTGTTAAAGACTCTTCCAACTTGGTCCGTTCGGGATTGATTTCCAGCATTTTTTCAATCATTGGTAAATAAACTCTGATAGATTCATCATAATCCGTCCCTAACTCAGAAATAGGGTTGTATCTATCAGATAAATCTATTTTGTCATAATAAGGCATGACTAATTGTTTAAAGCGTACGGATTTTTTCAAGGGCAGAGAAATATTCTTGCTGTTAATTTTTTCAGTGTAAGTAAAATTAACATCGATGCCAGTTCTTTCTTTAGCCCAGGAAAAGCCGTTAACCTTAATCTCTCCAGGGAAATTCCGATTAGCATAAAAACCCTTGAGATTGGCCTCTAGATTCTTATAGAAAAACAGAGACAAGAGTGCTAGAAAGCACACAAGAACAAGTATACTTTTCCACTTGTCAGAATTAATCTTCAATATCTTTTTCAATAGCATCCTCCTTAATTACTTGCTTGAACTCCTGATCTGTTTCTACATACTCCTCCCGGCCAGTTTTTGTATAGCTACTCCAAATGGTCCAGTGAAAATAGGAGGCATCGGGATATAAAATCTTTGTTAGTGTTTCACTATCATCTAGGGTCATATTTTCTTTTAAAACCAACAAATAACCATACTTCTTAAGTGTTGCAAGTGTTACGCTATCCTCAGTTTTAACATTACTGCTACTATGATTCTTGTCGGAAGAATCGCCAGTTGAAATTGAGTCTTTATCGTCTTTTTTGTACTCAAACCAAGGTCCGTAACTATGTATATTACTCTCGTCATCACTGTATGCCTCAGTAATAAATGATGGATCTGAGAGTGCACGATAGATTCCTCCATAGCCGAATTGGATCGTCTCTTTGGGGCGTTTTTTTGTTGCCTTTTTATTAGTCAGATTGATATAAATTTCGTTATTGTAGTCTATTTGGATTTTTACATAGTCATTTTTTCCATCAGAATACATCTGATTATCTAATTCGCCATTTATAGATACATATCCCATATCTTGAACAAGCTTCAAGGCATCAATCGTTTGACCTTCTCCTTTTTCTTGTCCTAGTTGGTAATAACGAATTCGGAAGTATTCTTCCTTATCCTTCTTTTTCAGTGTGCCATCATATTGCTTGGAATCTTGAACTGCTAGATATTTTCGACCTACGGCAAAAACAGATGAGCCCCGTTCATTATCGTCTTCCTTAAAAGAGAGGGCTATCATAGGAAATTCAGGCTCATTCTCTCCAATTGTTACATAATTCGTTAAACGCAGATTCTTCCCTTTATAAACATAATTTCGTTCTTTAACTACATAAGTAGCTTCTTTTACAAAAAAGAAAGAACAAGCACCACCGACAATAAAAACGACCAGCGCTGCCAAAGCATAAATTTGCCACATTTGCCAAGAGAAATTCTCTAGCTTCTTCATCCTATACTCCTTTAAGATAGATTATGCACTATTATATCATTTTTTGGTAAGATTTCTGCTAGAAGTGGAAGAAAAGTATGATAGAATGGTATTATTATATTTTTATTAGGGAAGCGAATATGGATCAAACACCTTTCAAAAAAATCATTAAAATATCTAGTTTCTTTTTTCTCGCTCTAGTAACCTATCTGATTTATTATCCGACGATTAGTCCTGAACCTGCAAAAAGGGAAGTGATTAGCAAGAAACATAGTAGGACCGAGTCAGAAGGTCGATATCGAATAGGTGTTAGTCAGGTAAATGACTTTCAGAAAATCGGAAATATTGCCCTGGCTATCGATAAGTTTGGAAAAGTCCAGGAGAAAGATGGCTATTTAGTTGCTCAGAATTACAAACTCCCCGAGGATCCGTATCCTGACGAGGGGAAGGCTTTTTATGACAAAAAAAATACGGAATATTTTTATCAGATTGATATTTATAAAGAGGACGAAGGGATTCAGTCATTAAAGAAGGTCGATGTACGAGCCCTCCTTCTTAAAGAAAAGAAAAAATATAGCATTAAGAATACTGCGAAATTAGATGTGCTTGACTCGTCTCCAGATGCTCCTTATATAGAAATAGAGCTGGAAGAGATTGATGGCGACTCTAAAAAAGCATCTTTGATTATTGACTTAAAGACGGCAAAGAGCCGGATTGCTCACTACATAGGAGCTGCACAAGAAGAAGTCTTAACTGCTAGCGATAATAGTGAATTTAAAATTGCTCAAAGCAATCCTATTTTTGCTGACCGTTTAAAGAGTCTAAGCTTTATTCTTGATGCTAAAAAAGACACAAATCCCTATGATAACCAAGAAAAGCAAAATCAAGAAAAAGTTATCACGATGAGACCATATCAGGGTGGAGACCTAATCAATCTCTACCAAGAATATCCTCATGCCCTCGAAATGGCTAAGAAAGGTAGTTTCGCTATTTATCCACTGTTTAAATACACTAAGGATTCCACTCAACAAGCCTCTGATTTTGCTAGACTCTTTAATTATCCAGGAGAAGCCCCTTTTTGGTCTGCTCAAAAGAAACAAGAGTATGAAGCAGAACAAATCGTAAAACAGAAGAAAAGTCCTGAAACTCCACTTCCTTATGACTTGTTTATAAAGAAGGTACAGGAGGAAGGAAAAATCAATTGGGCGGAAGGGATTGTCCCAATTGGACTTGATATCGATAGTGAAGAAGTAGTTACCGTTGACTTCAAAAAAGGTCCGGTTTACACGCAGCATTTCGATCTATATGACCACATAAGTGCCTTAGGAAGCCTGACTGATCTTAGCTCTACCAATACGATGCTAAATCAAGTTAGTTTCGATAAAACCAGACGTTATGGACTAAAAACTGTAAAAGACGTCAGCACTCTTATTGATGAATCTAAGCGGTCTAATCCATCCGGCCCGCAATATATTAATTGGCTTCAATATAACCCTGGTAGCCCTTTGTCTGAATCGTATATGAATACCGTTAAGGAGATTGTGGAGCAGGGACCTCTGTATAGAATTTTCTCCATATTTAGTCTTGAGGTAGGACAGATGACGGTTAGTCAAGCCGAAACTACTGACAATCTTGTGGCAGGAGAAATTTCTGTAATGGTTCAAAACGGCAACCAGGCTTTAGTTCCTCTGCAGTTTAAGATAAATAATTTTCATGATTTAACCCCTGACAAAATGATAAAATCGAGACGAATTATCTATGTCCTTATAGATGGTCAGCT
>NZ_KQ969108.1:90620-92442 GCF_001578795.1 Streptococcus gordonii | reverse complement strand
TGAATATTGGTGGCTATGCTTTAGCATTTGCAATTGGTTTATTTTTGGCTTCTTATGTTGCTGAAAAACAAAAAAACACTATACACTCTGTGCAAAATCATACTGAGCAGCAAGAGGTTGGTAAAAATAGACCAGATAAGGATGCGACATTTAAGATAGAAAAGCTGGGTGATAAGCTCTATATGGTCGAGAATCCTAATTTGGCCATCTTGTCTGACAAGTATATCTTACAGCAAGAGATGAATTACCCCAACAAAACTTTTTACTACGATAGTTACCAGCAATTTAGTAAAGATAAGAACAAGAATAACCACCTAAAAATTAGACTTCTAAACCAAGCTGAAGGGACTTACAAAGATTATGACCTACTTCAATTGGCTCAAAAGCTACATCCTCAAGCTATTCCAGGGAAAGTGAGTCACCAACTGTACCAAGATCCTCAAGACAGTCAACTCTATTTTGCTTTTGAGGTATATCTACCAGGTGGATCAAATGAAAGCTACTATTCTAGTTCAAGTAGTGGTTCCTTTACCCAGACCCTTTATACGAATATTGAAAATGGTCAGACTTTTTCTCTTGATCGCTATTTCGAACCTCTAACAGCCCATTCGAAGCAACCAATCTATTCAGCTACTGACCTGGATGATAAATTGAATCGTTATGGACTAGTCTTGGTCAATAAAACACAAAATATTACTCTCATTGAGGGAGGAGAGGATTTAAATATCAAGAGTTTGAAATTAAGTAAAGAATTGCCTGGTATAGAAAAGAAATTTAGTGCCGGATGGAGCTTAATGATAACTGGCGATGATTCTTATGAAAAAAGTCTAAAGCTTCTAGCTGCTGAAGGGGAAATCGATCTCTACACTAACATCAAACTAGATGGTTGGTATTCGTCTGATAAGAAGGATCATCTCTTAAAATCTTATCAAGATTTTCTAAACCTCTATCAAAAAGATAAAAACTAACTTACTTCTTTTCTAGCAAAGTTGATCGGACATAGTTGAGAGAAGCTTATACACTCGATAACAGTTAAAGAATGTATTCATAGCGATTAAGGATGGCTTTCGTAAAAGGAGACCAAGTAAATGAGAGTGGGACAGAAATCGGTCATTCGTTAGAATTCGATTTCGTCGTCCCACCTCTGCACAGTTGAGTAGGGCTGTAAAAGCTGATGAAATCAGCGTAGTAGAGCCCACTCAACCACTGCGTCTTGCTCGACAATCCAAAGACAATTGAGAGGCTAGGACTTTTGTCCCAGCCTCTTTTTTATTTCTCTTTAAAGTGTTAAAATGAGATGAGAATCTGTTATAAGGAGTATATAATATGGGTGAAGAGCGAATCGTCAGAAAAATGCTTTTTGAGGATATTGAAGGATTATCAAATGCTTTTGTTGAGCAGGGATGGCCTGAGCGAAAAGATGTTCTGCACAAATATTTTCTTGAACAAGAGGTAGGAGAACGCCAAGTTTTGGTGGCGGTTGTTGGGGAATCTTTGGCTGGTTACATTACGGTTATTCCCTTGGCAAAGCATGGACCCTTTGCTGGTCTTTATCCTGAGTTAACGGATTTTAATGTTTTTGAAAGTTTCCAAAAGCGAGGAATTGGCACAGCTTTATTGGACAAAGCAGAGCAAGAAGCCCTGAAATATTCAGATGTGGTTACCTTGGGAGTGGGGTTACATAAGGGATATGGGCCGGCACAGCGCTTATATATTAAAAGAGGATACATTCCAGATGGTTCGGGACTTTGGTTTAACAATGAAGCCCTTCGCCCCATATGCTCCTTGTGAAAATAGTGATGGCTTAGTACTATATTTTTCG
>NZ_KQ969108.1:79638-90217 GCF_001578795.1 Streptococcus gordonii | reverse complement strand
ACAAAGAATTAGTAGCGTCTCGGGTTAGCTGTGGCGCTTTTAATGTTGAATTTTTTCTTGAGGTACCAGCGTCCTACTAAGGAAAGACCACCAATCATTATGACAAGGAGGTTTGGCAATTGCGGATTAAGGAAGCTTGGTAGGAAAGCACTAAGAGTGAAGGCTACCAACCAAAGTAGGACAGCACCACTCATAACAATGGCTGATTTCCAAAAAGGTGGTTTAGTACCGTATTCTTGGTCCGGTTCATAGTAGCGATAAATGAAATGGTAGAGTGAATAGAAAACCAAACCTCCTGTTAGACTGCCCAGAACTAGGGTAGTAAATCCGTAAGGATTTGGTGTTTTTGCAAAATAGTTAACTGCTCCTTGGAAAATAGATAAAAGCCCGAAAATCAAAAGAGCAGAATCCAAAATCATGAGGCGCGGATCGTCATTTTGTGCAGGATTTTCAGCTGCTTTTTTCTCTGCAGCGGTTAATTGCTGGACCCAAGCGGTAGGAGGCCCGTAGAGACCACGGGCAGTGATTCCTTTGAACTGGTTTTCAAGGATGGTAGGAATGATTCCCTCTAGGAGGACTTTGATTTCCTCGTCGGTTTTCCCAGCTTCAATCAGCTGGTGAGTAGCAATGCGAATAAATTCTTGGTTTTTCTTGCTAAGTTTGTCTATAGATACTTGTGACATAGGCTTTCCTTCTAACAATTAAAATAGTTTTTTGTGCATGAGGTAAACGGTAAGAGAACCGCTGATGGCAAAGGCGATAAACATGATAATCCAAAAGGCATGTGGTTCGCCATTGAGAGGGATGTCGTTGTTTTTAAAGTTCATACCATAGGCAGAGAAAATCATAGTTGGAATGGACATAACGACCGTTACCAAGGCCAGAGTTTTCATAATGTTGTTCTGGTTATTGGAAATAATGGACGCAAAGGTATCTGTCATCCCACGCAGGATATTTCCGTAAATATCTGCCATCTCGATGGCCTGCTGGGTCTCAATCAAGGTGTCTTCCAGCAAGTCTTCATCCTCTAGGTATTTTTTGATATTGCTAGTGGCGCTGGTCAGTTTTTTAATCACGCGCTCATTGGTTTTGAGAGAGGCCTTGAAGTAGACAATGGTTTTTTCCAACTCCATGAGTTCAATCAATTCTTCGTTTCGCGTAGACTGGTGTAGCTGGCTTTCAATCTGCTCACTCTTGCGGTCAATAGAACGTAGGGCTGTCAGATATAGCTCGGCATTACGATAGAGAATCTGAAAGATAAAGCGTGACTTCATAAAGGTGTAGAAGTTGCGCAGGCGACGGTGGATGAAGATATCCAACAAGGAGAGCTTTTCCAAACAGGTGGTGATAATAGCATCCTCTGTCAGAATGATACCAAGCGGAATAGTGACATAATAGGTCTTGTTGTTTCTTTCTTCAGTGATAGGAACGTCCACGATAATCAAAGTATAGTCATCTTCGATGGTTACCCGGGACATTTCTTCCGCATCGAGTGGCGCCCGTAAGTCGGTGATATCAATACCGAAAGCATTGGCAATTTCAACTGATTCACTCTGGGAAGGATTGACAAGATTGATCCAAGTGCCCGATTCGAGGGAGTCGATCTCTTTGAATTCGGTCGTGGTTGATAAAAAGACTTGTTTCATACTCTTTTTCCTTTCCAGATTGTTTTTTTAGACACCGTACTATTATACTATAAATTCACGATTTTTGGAGCAAAAGAATAGAGAAAATTTTGATATAATAGAGAATGTTTAAAGTGAAATGAGGTTAAGATGCAAGATAAAATTGTGATCCATGGAGCGCGAGCTCATAATCTAAAAAATATTGATGTAGAAATTCCTAGAGACAAGCTGGTCGTGGTGACAGGATTATCCGGTTCAGGTAAGTCTAGTCTGGCTTTTGACACTCTCTATGCTGAGGGGCAACGTCGCTATGTTGAGAGTTTGTCGGCCTATGCTCGGCAGTTTTTAGGCAATATGGAAAAGCCGGATGTGGACTCAATTGATGGTCTTAGCCCGGCTATTTCCATCGATCAAAAGACGACTAGTAAAAATCCCCGTTCAACTGTAGGAACTGTTACTGAAATCAATGACTACTTGCGCTTGCTCTATGCCCGTGTTGGAACGCCATACTGTGTCAACGGCCATGGAGCTATTACGGCTTCGTCTGTTGAGCAGATTGTAGACCAAGTCTTGGAGCTTCCAGAGCGCCAGCGCTTGCAGATTTTGGCGCCAGTTATCCGCAAGAAAAAGGGCCAGCATAAGACTGTCTTTGATAAGATTCAGAAAGACGGCTACGTCCGAGTGCGCGTGGATGGTGAAATTTACGATGTGACGGAAGTTCCTGAGTTATCAAAGAGCAAGCAACATGACATTGAGGTTGTGGTAGACCGAATTGTCATCAAGGAAGGGGTCCGTAGCCGGCTCTTTGACTCGGTCGAGGCGGCTCTCAGGATTGCGGAGGGCTATGTGGTTATCGACACCATGGACGGCGAGGAGCTGCTCTTTTCCGAGCACTATGCCTGCCCGGTCTGCGGCTTTACGGTGCCTGAGCTGGAGCCGCGGCTCTTCTCCTTTAATGCTCCTTTTGGCTCCTGTCCGGACTGTGATGGCTTGGGAGTAAAACTAGAAGTAGACCTAGATCTTGTCGTTCCAGATTCTAGTATGACTTTACGAGAAGGTGCACTGGCGCCCTGGAATCCGATCTCTTCCAACTACTATCCGCAGATGCTAGAACAGGCGATGACCTCCTTTGGCATTGACATGGACAAGCCTTTTGAAGAGCTGAGTGAAGAAGAAAAGCAGCTGATTTTCTTTGGCTCAGATGGACGAGAATTTCATTTCCACTATGAGAATGAATTCGGAGGTGTGCGAGATATTGACATTCCTTTTGAGGGAGTAGTTACCAATATCAATCGTCGTTACCATGAGACCAATAGTGACTATACTAGAACTCAGATGCGAACCTATATGAATGAGTTGTCCTGTGTAGCTTGTCATGGCTATCGTCTTAGTCCTCAGGCCTTGTCGGTCAAGGTTGGAGGCGAAGCTGGTTTGCATATCGGTCAGATTTCAGATCTATCTATTGCAGATCATTTGCTTCAGTTGGACAAGCTTAGCTTGACAGACAACGAAGCTACGATTGCTCGGCCTATTCTCAAAGAAATTCATGATCGGCTAACCTTCCTCAATAATGTTGGTCTTAATTACTTGACCCTATCTCGTTCTGCCGGAACTTTATCAGGGGGCGAGAGTCAGCGAATTCGCTTGGCGACCCAGATTGGTTCTAATTTGAGTGGCGTTCTTTATATTCTTGATGAACCATCGATTGGTTTGCATCAGCGTGACAATGACCGCCTGATTGCCAGCCTTAAGAAGATGCGTGACCTAGGAAATACTCTCATCGTGGTTGAGCACGATGAGGACACCATGCGGGAGGCCGACTGGCTGATTGATGTCGGGCCAGGAGCGGGAGTCTTTGGTGGTGAAATTGTAGCAGCTGGTACTCCTGCACAAGTGGCTAAGAATAAGAAGTCTATTACTGGACAGTACCTATCAGGCAAGCGTGAAATTCCAGTACCACTGGAACGTCGTGTAGGAAATGGGCGTTTTATCGAAATTACAGGCGCAGCTGAAAATAATTTGCAAAACATTACAGCTCGTTTCCCACTTGGGAAGTTTATCGCTGTGACGGGAGTTTCGGGATCCGGCAAATCGACCTTAGTCAACTCTATTCTAAAAAAGACCTTGGCTCAAAGACTCAATCGTAATTCGGATAAGCCTGGAAAATTTAAAACAATTTCTGGAGTAGACTATATAGATCGTTTAATTGATATTGATCAAAGCCCAATTGGTCGGACACCACGCTCCAACCCTGCTACCTATACTGGAGTTTTTGATGATATTCGAGATCTTTTTGCTCAAACCAATGAAGCCAAGATTCGTGGTTATAAGAAGGGCCGTTTTAGTTTTAACGTTAAGGGTGGCCGTTGTGAGGCCTGCTCGGGCGACGGTATCATCAAAATCGAAATGCATTTCTTACCGGATGTTTATGTTCCTTGTGAAGTTTGTCATGGAAGACGCTACAACAGTGAGACCTTAGAAGTACACTACAAGGAAAAGAATATCTCACAAATCTTAGATATGACAGTCAATGATGCAGTTGATTTCTTCAAACATATTCCAAAGATTAATCGGAAGCTACAAACAATTAAAGATGTGGGCCTAGGGTATGTTACTTTAGGACAGCCAGCGACTACTTTATCGGGTGGTGAAGCCCAGCGGATGAAGTTGGCTAGTGAGCTCCACAAGAGATCAACCGGCAAGTCTCTCTACATCTTGGATGAACCGACGACCGGCCTACATACAGAGGACATTTCTCGTCTGCTAAAAGTTCTGGATCGTTTCGTTGATGATGGAAATACTGTCTTAGTTATTGAGCACAATCTAGATGTGATTAAGACAGCTGACCATATTATAGACCTAGGTCCAGAAGGTGGTGTCGGTGGTGGTACGATTATTGCAACTGGTACTCCAGAGGAGGTCGCTGCCAACCCAACTAGCTATACTGGTCAATATTTGAAAGAGAAGTTGCACCAAAAATAATATTTTATAAATCCTTGCCGTCTGCATGTTGGCAGGGATTTTTGTTATGTGGAATTTCTTAGTAATACGACCGAAATATTGCTTGATAAAAATACTTCTCTTTTATTTGTTTTTTGATATAATATGCTTAACTATTTTGTGGAGGTATGAAATGTTAGCAAGAGTTGAAAAATTTGAAGCAGCATTAGCTCAGACAGAATGTGATGCTGTCTTAGTAACCAATTTAAAAAATATATACTATCTGACTGGCTTTAGCGGAACAGAGGCGACAGTTTTCATCAGTAAGACACGTCGTATTTTCCTGACGGATGCCCGTTATACACTGATTGCCAAGGGAGTAGTTCAAGGATTTGACATTGTCGAAACGCGAGATGCACTTGGTGAGATTGCTAAAATTATAGCGGACGACAAGCTGGAAAAAATTGGCTTTGATGACGAGATTTCCTACGCTTACTTCAAGATGCTAGAAAGTCTTTTCCCAAGTTATGAGCTGGTACCAATGACTGGTTTTATCGAGAATTTGCGCATGATTAAAGATGAGCAAGAAATCGCGACCATTCGCAAGGCCTGTCAGATTTCTGACCAAGCCTTCCTAGATGTACTGGACTTTATCAAGCCAGGTGAGACGACAGAGCTAGCGGTTATGAACTTTTTAGATGCCCGGATGCGTCAGCTAGGTGCTTCAGGTGCCTCTTTTGACTTTATCATCGCTTCAGGCTACCGCTCTGCTATGCCACATGGCGTGGCCAGTGATAAGGTCATTCAAAATGGCGAAACCCTGACCATGGACTTTGGCTGCTACTACAATCACTATGTCAGTGATATGACACGGACTGTTCATGTGGGGCAGGTGACAGACGAAGAGCGGGAGATTTATGATATTGTCCTGCGCAGCAATCAAGCTCTGATAGAAGCTGCTAAGGCTGGGCTTAGCCGAATTGATTTTGACCGGATTCCGCGCCAGATTATTAACGATGCTGGCTACGGTCCTTACTTTAGCCATGGGATTGGTCACGGTATCGGTCTGGATATCCATGAGATTCCTTACTTTGGCAAGTCAGAAGAGCCGATTGAGGCGGGTATGGTCCTGACCGATGAGCCGGGTATTTATCTGGACGGCAAATACGGTGTCCGTATTGAAGACGATCTCATCATCACAGAAACAGGCTGTGAAGTCCTAACCCTTGCGCCGAAAGAATTGATTGTTATTTAGATTAAAGAATCTTTTCTTACCCTGTTAATTTAAAGGATAAAAAGAGGCTTATGAAAAAAGGTATTTTAGTATTTGCGACCATCTTTCTTGTTCTACTCTTCTTTTTAGCCCCTGCCGTTGATGCTGGTGTGGGGAATTCCGAAAGTGGTGGTAGTAGCTTGATTGATTCGGGTGGCGGAAGCAGTTGGTCTGGAGGTGACAGTTGGTCTGGTGGTTCGAGCAGTTATAGCTCAGGCTCTGGTTCGGGTTCTTCGGGAAGTTTTGCCGTTGTTGTCATCGGTGGTGTTATCGGTTTACTATATAACTTAGTAAAAGGTACAGATGACACTAGTTCTTCAAATAATGAATTAAAAAGAACGACTGAGGAAAGAGCCGGCAAGCCGATTCAGAGTAATCTCGAAGCGATTAGACAACTGAAACAACAGGATCCAAACTTTGATGAAGAGCGTTTCTTGTCACAGGTGAAGGTAATCTACCTTCGACTTCAATCTGCCTGGACCGAGAAAGATTGGGCTTCGGTTCGTGGCTTAGAAAGTCCGAGTCTCTACGACCAGCACAGCACTCAGCTACAGGAGCATATTCGAGCGAAAACGACCAATGTCTTGGAACGTGTACGAGTGGAAAATTCTAAGATTAAAGACTTCTATCCAAATCCGCAAGGACATGATAGATTGGAAGTGATCCTGTCATCAACTATGAGGGATTATATCAGGGACGATGAAACAGGGCGGATTATCGAAGGTGATCCAACCAAGGACTTATTTACGGTCTATCGTTTAAACTTCATTCGTCTGCATGACGCTAAAACTGAAGAAGTCACGAAGACTGACATTCTTAGTGACCACTGTCCAAACTGTGGGGCTCCTCTGACGATTGATTCTGTTTCCAAGTGTGAATACTGTCAGGCTTCCTTGGTACGAACAGCTCAAGATTGGCTCTTGGACACCTATGATGTTGTCGATGAAATTGAATTTTATAAGTAGGAGATAGTATGGGATTTATTAAAGCAGCCCTTTCTGGGGGCATCAGTAGCTTTCGTGATAGCAAGTTTAAAGAAGCGGTTGTTCTGCCTGAGTCAGTTCCGTCAGAAGCCTTGTCAGTTAAAGGTATTCTGTTGACAAAAGACCCTGATGGTCAATCTCGACACGGCAATCAAAATACCGGTCTTTTAACGGATGGCTCTCTGGTAATTGTTCCTCAAGGCTATGTAGCTTTATTGGTTAACAATGGCACCTTTTTAGGAGAACTTTTGGAAGCTGGTAGCCACGAATGGCAAGCTGGCGACAATGCTTGGTTACTCGAAAAAGGTGGGATCAAAGGAACTTGGGAAAACTTTAAGAATCGCTTCTCATTTGGCGGACAAGTTGTGACCCAACAAGAAATTATTTATTTCAAGATCCAGCCTTTCACAGGCAATAAATTTGGAACTCAAAACCCTGTTGAATACTTTAGTGAACGTTATCAACAACTGCTTAGTATCAGATTTTACGGGCTGTACGATGTAAAAATTTCTGATCCAGTTCTCTTTTATATTAGTTCTGTAAGTCGTCAGATTACGGTGGATCAACCATTTACCTTACAAGATGTAGCAAAAGGAACCCTGCGCCAAAATCTGCCACCAAAGATTGCGGTTGCCATCGCAAAGTATACTGCTGATAATCAAGTGGACATCTATAGCCTCAATGCTAATCAAGAAGTCTTTAATGAACTTGCGAAACAAGAGGTCAATCAAACTTGGACGAGCTTATATGGCTTGGAAGTAACCAGTGTCCTCCTTGAAGACCTAAGCTATGATGAAGATAGCATGGCGACTGTTCGCAAGCTTGATAGTGAGTTGGCGGCTATGAAATACAACACGATCGAAATTGAAGAACGCAGGGCGCGTAATGAGGCTTTGATTGCTGCAGCCAAAAACGAAGGTGGAAACAGCATGAATCTTTTGATGGGGATGAACCTTGGCCAAGCCTTAGGTGGAGAACTCCAACAACAAGTTTCGTCTTCTCAAGGCAAGGAAAAAACATTTTATATTGAGGTGGATGGGAAATATGTCCATGTCAAGAAAGATGAAGAAGGGAATATCGTTCCTGTCGACTGAGGCAAGTCTACAGATTGATATGATGATCCAGCCTGAAAATTTAGAAGCTACAACCATTTGGAGTTGATTGTTATTTGAGAATTATCAGGCTTTATGGTACAATAAAGAGTAAACTATTTATTAAAGAGGTAAAAATCACATGATTGAAGCAAGTAAATTGAAAGCTGGTATGACTTTTGAAACAGCTGATGGCAAATTGATCCGCGTTTTGGAAGCAAGCCACCATAAACCAGGTAAAGGAAATACGATCATGCGTATGAAATTGCGTGATGTCCGTACTGGTTCAACTTTTGATACAAGCTACCGTCCAGAAGAAAAGTTTGAGCAAGCTATTATTGAAACTGTTCCAGCTCAATACTTGTACCAAATGGATGACACTGCTTACTTCATGAATACTGAAACCTATGACCAATATGAAATCCCAGTAGTCAATGTTGAAGATGAATTGAAATACATCCTTGAAAACTCTGACGTAAAAATCCAGTTCTATGGAAGCGAAGTAATTGGTGTGACAGTGCCAACAACTGTTGAATTAGTTGTAACTGAAACTCAACCATCAATCAAGGGTGCTACTGTAACTGGTTCTGGTAAACCAGCTACTCTTGAAACTGGTCTTGTTGTTAACGTTCCAGACTTTATTGAAGTTGGACAAAAATTGATCATCAACACTGCAGAAGGAACATACGTTTCTCGCGCATAATATAGAAGAGGTAATCACTATGGCAACTGAACAATTAGGTGAAATTGTTATTGCGCCACGCGTTTTGGAAAAAATCATTGCGATTGCAACTGCAAAAGTAGACGGAGTTCACTCTTTTGCAAACAAGAGTATGTCAGATAGCTTAGCTAAGCGTTCTTTGAGTCGTGGGGTCTATCTTCATACTGCGGATAATGGCGATGTAACAGTGGATATTTATCTGTACTTGGAGTATGGTGTAGGGGTTCCTACCGTTGCTATGGCTATTCAAAAGGCTGTGAAAAGTGCTGTCCATGATATGGCAGATGTAAGTTTGTCAGCTGTTAATGTCCATGTTGCAGGTATTGTTCCTGAAAAATCTCCAAAACCGGATATGGCTGATTTATTTGACGAGGATTTCCTCAATGAGTAAGGTAATGGTAGACTCAAGACGTGATTTACGTGAGCGCGCATTTCAGGCATTGATGAATCTGGAGTATGATGGGGATATAGTTGAAGCTTGTCGCTTTGCTTATCTACATGATAAGGAAGAAGAGGAACAAGTTGAACTTCCGATCTTCTTGCTCAATCTAGTTAATGGCGTAATGCAATCCAAAAGTGAGCTCGATGATAAGATTACTCAGTATTTGAAGGCTGGTTGGACCTTAGATCGTTTGACTCTGGTAGAGAAAAATATTCTACGTTTAGGTTTGTATGAGCTACTAGAATACGACGAGACACCACAGCTTGTTGCAGTTAACGAGGCTATTGAGCTGGCGAAAAAATTCTCAGATGAAAAATCAAGTAAGTTTATCAATGGGATTTTGAGTCAATTTGTTACAGAAGAATAAAAAGCCGAGATTCTTATCTCGGTTTTTTTGGTGTAAGGAATCTAAAAAGAATGCAGATGAAGCTAGGAGTGAAGTAAGATAAAAAGCTAAGAGCCTTAAGGAAGTTAATCCTCCAAAAAATAGCGAATTATTAGATGCTCAGATAAAGCTCTTTCTTGACAATCATTATGAAAGCGTTATAATTTTATTAGATTAATATTAAGAGGATGTTTTTTTATGAAAGCAACGAAAGCTACCGTAACAATTTTTTCTGCATTGGCATCAGTTATTATTTTGACGAGCTGTGCTTCGAAATCAACAGAAAATAAGACAACAGAGAGCAGTACATCGGATAATAAGATTTCTATGACCTATGAACAGCTTCGTTCGAGAGAAAATACCATGTCTACTCTTTGGTATCAAAAGGCGGCTGAAACCAAGGCTTTGTATTTACAAGGCTATAACGTTGCAACGAATCGTCTGAAAGAATTATTAAAAACACCGACAGAAAAACCTTATTCCATCGTATTAGACTTGGATGAGACTGTACTGGATAACAGCCCTTACCAAGTGAAAAATGTAAAAGATGGCACGGCATTTACACCTGAAAATTGGGATGTTTGGGTCCAAAAGGCGGAGGCTAAAGCTGTTCCAGGAGCAAAGGACTTCCTCCAATTTGCTAATGAAAATGGTGTACAAATTTACTATGTTTCTGACCGCGCGGCTAGTCAGGTAGATACAACTATTAAGAACCTAGAAAAAGAAGGCATTCCTGTTCAGGGACGTGACCATTTGATGTTCTTGGAAGAAGGCGTCAAGTCAAAAGAAGGACGTCGCCAAAAGGTTCAAGAAACGACAAATCTAGTTATGCTATTTGGGGATAATTTAGTTGACTTTGCAGACTTCTCCAAAAAATCTTCTGAAGAGCGTGACAAGAAATTGGACGAACTTCAAAAAGAATTTGGCGAAAAATTCATTATCTTCCCTAATCCAATGTATGGATCATGGGAATCCACAGTTTACAAGGGTGAAAAATTAGACGCTAAGGGTCAAGTTGAAGAACGTGAAAAAGCCTTAGAAAGCTTTGATAAATAGTCTGAGAGTTTTTTGAAAGATTAGACAAAAAAAGAGGCTGGGACAAAAGTCCTAGCCTCTCAA
>NZ_KQ969108.1:78019-79225 GCF_001578795.1 Streptococcus gordonii | reverse complement strand
GAAATAACCAGTCGTTTGAACTTCGTGGCCAGCAATTCTTTTGAGGAGTAAGTCTACAGAGAGATGGGCAATATCTTTCAGTGGTTGCTTGATCGTTGCCAGCTGTGGGTAGTAGTTCTCCACAAAGTAGGTGCCATCGTAGCCAATGATTTTTAAATCTTCGGGAACCTTGATGTCCAGCTCTTGAGCGACCTTCATAATTAAAATGGCTGTCAAATCATCTGAAGCAAAGATAGCATCTGGTTTCTCATGGGTCAAAATGTGCTTGATTTCCATTTCCTTTCGGACGGGAGAATAATCGCTAGATACATTGATGATTGGGGCGTCTGGAAGAACAGAGGCGAAGCCAGCATGGCGCAGACCAGTCGGGGAATTAGAGTTGTCATTGCCAGTAATCATGATGATGTTTTGGGCTCCAGCCTTGACCAAGGTCTGAGCAGCCAGCACTCCGCCACCATAGTTGTCTGAAGAGACAACTGGGATATCCGGAGAAAGATTGCGGTCAAAGGCAATGATTGGAGCAGTCACGCGATTGTAGTCCTCAATACCTAGATTGTGGCTGCCAGAGATGATACCATCCACCTGGTTGGCTTCTAACATCTCAAGGTATTCACGCTCCTTGTCTGAGTCATGCTCACTATTGCAGATGATGGTTTTATAGCCCTGTTTAAAGAGCTCGTGCTCCAATTTACCAATTAATTCTGCATAAAAGACATTGCTGATATTAGGGAAAATAAGCCCGATTAGCTTGGCTGATTTTCCTTGGAGGCTGCGCGCCAGATTGTTGGGCTTGTAGGCCAACTCTCGCATGGCTGCCTCAACCTTAGAAATCGTTTTGTCGGATAAATAGCCTTTTCTGTTGATGACGCGAGAAACAGTTGTGGGGCTGACTCCTGCAAGTTTTGCTACATCAGTTAGCTTTGCGACCATAATCTAATTCATAGTAAGTACCGGTTGGCTTGCCCTTGGTAATAGCAATGCCTGTTTGGTCTTCTCTCGGGAAGACACGGCCGGAAAATACTTTCTCTCCTTCATTGATGAAAATTTCAAAAATCGATTTATCTATAAATATACTAGCATTTGTTGCTTTTTTGTCAATGTTACAGCTTCGGCTGGTTCCAAAGTCTAGAGCGAATGGCTCACCCGCCTGACTGCGATCCACCGTTACTTGACCTGCTTTGAGGTCAAAATTGATGCGTAACCCCT
>NZ_KQ969108.1:60740-77999 GCF_001578795.1 Streptococcus gordonii | reverse complement strand
CAAAGAGGATGATTTCGTGTTCGGTGTTCGCAGCGAAATCTAGTTCTAGTTCGTAGCTGTTCTTGCTTTCTGCCAGAGCAGTGAAAGGCTGTTCCTCTGCTCGCAAATCCTTGATAGCAGGCACTGGATACTGGTAGAGCTTGCCGTTTTTCAAAGTTAATTCTTTGACGAGAGAGAAAACACCCTGATGGTCAAAGCGGTCAGATGGGTAGGCCACGTCTGGCAATCCCAGCCAGCTGACCGCCAGAGCTCGGCCGTCCGGCGCGTTGAAAGCCTGCGTCGCATAGCACTCGAAGCCGTAGTCCAGATTTTGAAGCGGACTTGGGTCAACGATTTTTGCCTGATTTATGTCAAACGATTGACCTATTTTATACATGTTTGGATAAATATTACCATAGTCCTGTACGTTCTTTGACAAACCTTGAGGACAATAAAGCAGGACTGGTTGGTCATTAATAAATACTAGGTTAGGACACTCCATCATATAGGCCGTTTTGTCATTGGCGAAGTCTAAATCACCGACGACTTTCCAGTTAGTATAGTCGTTATCAACAGCCTTGTACAGCTTGACATAACCTTGCTTGTCTAGATTTTGTCCTCCGACAATGGCATAGAACTGCCCTTTGTAGTTGAAAATCTGCGGATCGCGGAAATGATCGGTCGCTTCCTCAGGCTGCTCGATCAAGATGCGGTCAATTTTTCCGAGATTGCCTGCTTTATCCAGCAGGGCGCCAATCTGGTAGGGGTGACGGCCCCAGTTTTCATCACGGACATTGCCAGTATAGAAGAGGAAGAGCTGGTCATCAAACTGCATGGCAGAGCCAGAGTAAGCGCCGTGGCTGTCCAGCACCGTATCTGGCAGCACCCGCAGGCCGGTCTCTGTGAAGTGGACCAGGTCATCGCTTTCCAGCTGTACCCAGCACTTGAGACCGTGGGCAGCTCCGAAAGGGAAGTTCTGATAGAACAGGACCCACTTGCCGTCAAAAAAGGAGAAGCCGTTGGGGTCGTTGAGCAGACCTGTCTGGGGCTCTACATGGTAGCTGGCCCGCCAAGGGGACTTGGCGATGTTTTCCTTGATGTGCTGCACCTCTTCTGCCGTCCAGTCTTCATAGCGTCTATAGCGTTGTTCAGTTGTCCAAGCCAATCGTTTGCCCTCCGAATCATATTATTTCTTATTACTATAGTAAACGTTTTCTCCTGAAAAATCAACTTTTAGCATGAAAAAAATAAAATTTCTGCAAAACGCTTGACATATTTTGAAAACGTGTTAAAATAATATTCGTAAAAGTGATAAATCGCTTTCAAAAGTTTTATATTATTTTATTTATAAGGAGATTTTTGCAAATGAATAATACTGAAATTGCAAAAAAGGTCATTGATGCCTTGGGCGGACGTGAAAATGTCAACAGTGTGGCTCACTGTGCGACCCGTCTGCGCGTGATGGTCAAAGATGAAGAGAAAATCAACAAAGATGCTGTTGAAAACTTAGATAAAGTTCAGGGGGCTTTCTTCAACTCAGGCCAATACCAAATCATCTTTGGGACCGGTACGGTCAATAAAATTTACGACGAAGTAGTGGCGCTTGGACTGCCGACTTCTTCAAAAGACGACATGAAAGCAGAAGCTGCTAAGCAAGGGAATTGGTTCCAACGCGCCATCCGTACCTTTGGGGATGTCTTTGTACCGATTATCCCTGTTATCGTGGCGACTGGTCTTTTCATGGGTGTACGGGGCCTTGTAAACGCACTTGGTGTCACTCTTCCTGAAGATATTAATACCTATACTCAGATTTTGACGGACACAGCCTTCATTATCCTGCCAGGTCTGGTCGTTTGGTCAACCTTCCGCGTATTTGGCGGAAATCCGGCTGTCGGTATCGTTCTGGGGATGATGCTGGTATCGGGCTCGCTTCCAAACGCTTGGGCTGTTGCCTCCGGCGGTGAAGTAACGGCGATGCAGTTCTTTGGCTTCATCCCAGTGGTAGGTCTGCAAGGTTCTGTGCTTCCAGCCTTCATTATCGGGGTGCTCGGAGCTAAGTTTGAAAAAGCCCTGCGCAAGGTTGTTCCAGATGTTTTGGATCTCTTGGTCACACCGTTTGTAACACTCTTTGTGATGTCCATCCTTGGCCTTTTCGTTATTGGACCAGTCTTCCATGTTGTTGAAAACTACATTTTGTTCGGAACCAAAGCAATTCTTGCTTTGCCGCTTGGTCTGGGTGGCTTAATCATCGGTGGTGTTCACCAATTAATCGTTGTATCAGGTGTTCACCATATCTTCAACCTGCTGGAAGTTCAGCTGCTTGCGGCTGATAAAGTCAATCCGTTTAATGCCATTATCACAGCTGCCATGACTGCACAGGGTGCAGCAACTGTTGCGGTTGCCGTAAAAACTAAAAATGCTAAGTTGAAAGCTTTGGCTTTTCCAGCAGCTCTTTCTGCCTTCCTTGGTATTACAGAGCCGGCTATCTTCGGGGTCAATCTGCGTTTCCGTAAACCATTCTTCCTTTCCCTGATTGCTGGTGCTATCGGCGGCGGACTTGCTTCTCTGCTCGGCCTTGCAGGGACAGGTAACGGGATTACAATCATCCCTGGTACAATGCTGTATGTCGGTAATGGCCAACTTCTTCAATACCTCTTCATGGTAGCTGTATCATTTGCGCTTGGGTTTGCCTTGACCTATATGTTCGGCTACAAAGACGAAGAAACTGCAGCAGAAGCTGCTGAAACTGAAAAACTGGTTGAAGAAGCTGAAACCGGCAAGGTTCCAGCAGCCCTTCAGGATGAAACCATCCTTTCTCCAATCGTTGGTCAGGCGGTAGCGCTCAGTGATGTCAATGATCCGGTCTTCTCCAGCGGAGCAATGGGACAGGGGATTGCCATCAAGCCTAGCGAAGGTGTGGTTTATGCACCGGCTGATGCAGAGGTTACGATTGCTTTTGAGACTGGACATGCATATGGTCTTAAAACTTCTAATGGTGCAGAAATCTTGATTCACGTTGGTATTGATACGGTATCAATGAATGGTGAAGGTTTCAATCACACTGTAGCACAAGGTGATAAAGTCAAAGCAGGTGATGTCCTAGGAACATTTGATTCAGCTAAGATCGCTGCAGCAGGTCTCGAAGATACTACTATGGTTATCGTGACGAATACTGCTGATTATGCTTCTGTAACTCCAGTAGGTCAAGGGACAGTAAGCAAAGGTGATGCTGTAATTGAAGTGAAAGCCTAAAAATTTAAGTATAATTAAGTATAATATAGAAAACAGATATTCAAATTTGGATGTCTGTTTTTTTGTATTTTTCTTTCAAAAATACAATCTTGTAGAAAAAAATAAGGATAGAAACCCAAGCGATTACACTTGTAATTTTTTTAAAAAATTTGAGCATAATTTGTTGACAATCCTTTCGTACCATGATACAATTACAAATGTAAACGAAAATACGAAACAAAATATCGTTTGCAATTCTTGAAAATGAAGAGGTATAAATATGAATAACAATTACAACAATTTTAATAATATGGATGACTTATTTAATCAATTAATGGCTGGAATGAGTGGTTACAATAGTGAAAACCGTCGCTACCTCATTAACGGCCGTGAAGTGACGCCAGAGGAATTTGCACAATATCGTGCTACTGGTAAACTACCTGGTCAAGGAGCGGGTGAACAGGATTTACAAACTGCTGGTCATGGGCCTAAGCAGGATGGTATCCTGGCTAAGCTAGGTCGCAATCTGACTCAGGAAGCGCGTGATGGCAAGTTAGATCCAGTCATTGGGCGTAATAAGGAAATCCAAGAAACAGCTGAAATCCTTTCTCGCCGGACTAAGAACAATCCAGTTCTGGTCGGCGATGCCGGAGTTGGTAAAACAGCTGTCGTAGAAGGTTTGGCTCAAGCTATTGTCAATGGTGATGTACCAGCAGCTATCAAGAATAAGGAAATCATTTCTGTTGATATTTCTGGTCTGGAAGCTGGTACCCAGTATCGTGGTAGCTTTGAAGAAAATATCCAAAACTTGGTCGATGAAGTCAAGGAAGCCGGCAACATCATCCTATTCTTTGATGAAATCCATCAAATTTTAGGAGCAGGATCTACCGGTGGAGATAGTGGCTCTAAGGGACTAGCGGATATTCTCAAACCAGCGCTTTCTCGTGGTGAGTTGACAGTTATCGGGGCTACTACTCAGGATGAGTACCGTAACACTATTCTCAAAAATGCGGCTCTAGCTCGTCGTTTCAATGAGGTTAAAGTCAATGCACCATCTGCAGAAGATACCTATAAAATCCTTCAAGGTATCCGAGACTTGTACGAAAAGCACCACAATGTCATCCTGCCAGATGAAGTGCTGAAAGCTGCTGTGGACTATTCTGTTCAGTATATTCCACAAAGGAGCTTGCCAGATAAGGCGATTGACCTTGTTGATGTAACGGCAGCCCACTTGGCAGCCCAACATCCAGTGACTGATGTTCATGCGGTTGAACATGAGATCGCTGAGCAAAAAGACAAGCAGGAAGCCGCTGTTGAGAAAGAAGATTTCGAAGCAGCCCTCAATGCTAAGACTCGTATCGAAGAGCTGGAAAAGAAAATTCAAAACCACACTGAGGATATGAAGGTGACAGCTACAGTCAACGACGTAGCAGAATCTGTTGAACGTATGACGGGTGTACCGGTATCTCAAATGGGTGCTAGTGATATTGAGCGCCTTAAGGGCATGAATGACCGCCTCAAAGCTAAAGTAATCGGCCAAGACAAGGCTGTAGAAGCTGTGGCTAGAGCTATCCGCCGTAACCGTGCAGGTTTTGACGAAGGGAATCGCCCAATTGGTAGCTTCCTCTTTGTTGGTCCGACAGGTGTTGGTAAGACTGAGCTTGCTAAGCAACTAGCTTTGGATATGTTTGGTACTAAAGAGGCCATCATTCGTCTGGATATGTCTGAATACTCTGATCGGACTGCTGTTTCCAAGCTGATTGGTACGACTGCGGGCTATGTCGGATATGATGACAACAATAACACCCTAACCGAGCGTGTTCGTCGAAATCCTTACTCTATCATTCTCTTGGATGAGATTGAAAAGGCTGATCCACAAGTAATTACCCTTCTCCTTCAAGTTCTGGATGACGGTCGTTTGACAGATGGTCAAGGGAATACAGTTAACTTCAAGAACACAGTCATCATTGCGACTTCCAATGCCGGATTTGGCTATGAAGCTGGCTTAGAAGAAGATGCAGAAAAACCTGATTTGATGGACCGACTAAAAGCTTACTTCCGTCCAGAATTCCTCAATCGTTTCAATGCGGTTATTGAGTTCTCTCATCTTAAGAAAGAGGATCTGATGGAAATTGTCAATCTCATGCTGATCGAAGTAAATCAAACCTTGAGCAAGAAAGAAATTGATCTGGCTGTATCCGATGCAGCTAAGGAATTCCTGCGCGACGCTGGTTATGATCAAGTCATGGGTGTTCGTCCACTCCGCCGTGTCATCGAGCAACAAATCCGTGACAAGGTGACTGACTTCCACTTGGATAATCTAGATGCTAAGCATTTGACAGCTGATTTAGAAGATGGTGTCTTGGTTATTAAGGAAAAGGAGGGGGCTGAGTAAGTCCCTTTCTCTTGAACTTTTAAAAGATAGACCAGCTATTAGTGATGTTAAAAAAGTCTTTTAAAATCGTCTTTAAAGCCTTTTGTAGTCAGGTCGAAAGAACAGTCCTCTCTTGTAAAAAAAAGAGAAATTTGTTATAGTAATGAAGACATGAAAAACGAAAGGAGACGACTATGGGATACCAAATGATTATCATGTTTGTGGTCATGGCTGGATTGATTTTCTACATGAACCGCACACAGAAAAAACAAGCGGAAAAACGCATGGAAAGCTTGAATAAGCTCCAAAAGGGTTATGAGGTCATCACAATTGGCGGTTTGTATGGAACTGTTGATGAAGTGGATACTGAAAAACGGACCGTTGTTTTGGATGTTGATGGCGTTTATTTGACTTTTGAATTAACAGCGATCAAGACAGTCTTACCACAAGCTGAAGCAGAAGTTGATCCTGAAGCAAAAGTAGCGATTGAGGCTGCCGGTGTGGAAGAATCTGCTATCGAAGAATAAGAAAAAGAATCTGAGGATCTCGGATTCTTTTTTGCCTTTTTATCAGAGTCTGTAGTTTTGGGGCATTTCTTGAAAAATCAAAGAGGAAGGCCTATAATATAAGCAGGTAAGGCCTTTCAAAAGAGCAATAGGCTGTGAATGAGTGGTTTTACGAAGCTTGTTAGCCTAGTTTTGGGCGCTCACTGTCAAAAAACTTGCTAAAACAACACTTTTGTTAGATTTATGATATAATAAAATGATTAAAATTTAGGATAAAGCTATGTTTCATTTAAAAAAGAAAGAAAAAGTAACCATCCCCCTACAGGTGCCAAAGCATATTGGGATTATTATGGATGGAAATGGCCGTTGGGCTAAAAAGCGACTGCAACCACGCGTGTTTGGACACAAGGCGGGTATGGAGGCTTTGCAGAATGTCACCATTGCAGCCAAAGAAATGGGCGTCCAGGTTTTGACGGTCTATGCTTTTTCAACAGAAAACTGGTCTCGACCAGAAAAAGAAGTCAAATTTATCATGAACCTGCCGGTTGAATTCTATGAACGCTATGTGCCAGAATTGCACAAAAACAATGTAAAGATTCAAATGATTGGCGATGTGGCTAGATTACCTAAAGCAACATATGATGCCTTAGTTAAAGCAGAAGAGCTAACCAAACTCAATACTGGCTTGATTTTGAACTTTGCCTTGAACTATGGTGGACGGGCAGAATTAACTCAAGCCATTCGAAATATTGCTCAAGAAGTTTTGGATGCCAAGTTTAATCCCGGTGATATCAGCGAGGAAATGATTGGGGATTATTTACAGACTAGTACCCTGCCTCGTATTTTGCGAGATCCGGATTTGATCATCAGGACTAGCGGGGAATTACGTCTCAGTAATTTCCTTCCTTGGCAAAGTGCCTATAGCGAATTGTATTTTACAAAGACCTTGTGGCCGGATTTTAATGAAAAATCTTTAAAAGAAGCTATCGAAGAATATAGTAAGCGTCAGAGACGCTTTGGTGGTGTTTAGGAGAATATATGGATAAGGATTTACAGACGAGATTGATTTTTGCGGGAGTGGCTCTTGCAATTTTCCTTCCTTTGGTCGTATTAGGAGGGGTCGCTTTTCAGATTGTTGTAGGCATTTTAGCCATGTTGGCAGTACATGAATTGCTCCGAATGAAGGGCCTAGCGACGACAACTCTTGAAGGCATGTTGGCCATGCTGGCGGCCTTTGTTTTAGCAGTTCCTATTGAGTATTATTTTACCTTTTTGCCGATTGATGGCAATGTTATTGCTTATACTCTAGTCGTCTTTTGCTTATTGGGTTCTATTGTCGTTGGTAGCAATTATACTTTTGATGATGTGGTCTATCCGATTGCAGTTAGTTTCTATGTGGGATCAGGTTTTAATGCCCTTTTAGATGCTCGAGTTGCAGGCCTAAACAAGGTGCTTTTGGCTCTTCTAATTGTTTGGGCAACAGATAGTGGTGCTTATCTCTTTGGTCGCCGTTTTGGTATGAAAAAGCTAGCTCCAACAATTTCACCCAATAAAACTGTTGCAGGTGCCCTCGGTGGTATCGCGTCTGCGATGGTAGTCACCTTCATTTTTGTTTTGATTGATGGAAGTGTGGCAGCTCCGCATAATCGCTGGCTTTTAGTTTTATATGCGATTTTCTTTAGTATAGCTGGGCAGTTTGGAGACTTGGTGGAAAGCGCTATTAAACGTCATTATGGTGTCAAAGATTCTGGTAAGTTTATACCTGGCCATGGTGGTGTTTTGGATCGCTTTGATAGTTTGCTCTTTGTCTTCCCTCTGATGCGGATTTTAGGTTTATTCTAATCTGTTTAAGATGTGCAGAGTTGGAGATAAGCGGCTTCTTCTGCCTGGAATAAAATATAATGAAAAACAGAGTACTGGGAGACACTCCCAGCCTCTTTGATTTAGACTCCAGTAGTCAAGATTTAGAAAGGAATGTGTGGTAAGGAAAGTATGGGAATTATGGGACTCCTCACCTTTATCATTGTTTTTGGTATTATTGTAGTGGTCCATGAGTATGGGCATTTCTACTTTGCCAAAAAGTCAGGCATTCTCGTTCGAGAATTTGCCATTGGAATGGGACCGAAAATCTTTTCTCATATTGGAAAAGATGGAACAGCCTATACCATTCGAATTCTTCCCCTAGGTGGCTATGTGCGCATGGCTGGCTGGAGTGACGATACAACTGAAATCAAAACTGGAACACCTGTCAGTCTGACTCTGAATGAAGAAGGCAAGGTTATTCGAGTAAATCTATCTGGCAAGAAGATTGACCAGACAGCCCTGCCGATGAATGTGACAAGTTTTGATTTTGAAGATAAATTAGAAATCACTGGTTTGGTTCTTGAAGAAAGTAGGACCTACTCAGTTGATCACGATGCAACTATCGTTGAAGCAGATGGAACAGAAGTTCGGATTGCGCCTTTAGATGTTCAGTACCAAAATGCAACAATCTGGGGCCGTTTAATCACAAACTTTGCTGGCCCTATGAATAATTTTATTTTGGGTATCGTGGCTTTTTGGATTCTAATTGCTCTGCAAGGTGGGGTTCAAAATCTAGACACAAACCATGTACAGGTTGCTCCAAACGGCGCCTTGGCTCAAGCTGGTGTAAAAAATAACGACCAGATTCTAAAGGTTGGTCAGACAGAAATTTCAAACTGGGATGATTTGACTCAGGCAGTTGAAAAAGAAACGAAGGATCAAAAGAATCCCAAACTTAATCTGACAGTTAAAAGCGGAAACGAGACCAAAGAAGTAACAGTCAGTCCTAAAAAAGAAGGCGGTCGTCACTTATTAGGTGTCACGCCAGGTATGAAGTCGGATCTGATGTCCATGCTAGTAGGTGGTCTAACCATGGCTTGGGATGCGGCCTTCCGTATTTTAAATGCTTTGAAAAACTTGATTTTCCATCCTAGTCTTAATCAACTGGGAGGACCGGTTGCTATCTTCCGTGTCAGCAGTCAAGCGGCACAAGCTGGTCTGGATCAGGTGATTAGTCTATTGGCTCTGCTATCAATCAATATTGGTATTTTCAATTTGATTCCGATTCCAGCTCTTGACGGTGGAAAGATTGTTCTCAACATTATTGAAGCAATTCGCAGAAAACCGCTTAAGCGCGAAACAGAGACTTATGTAACCTTAGCAGGTGTAGCGATTATGGTTGTGCTGATGATTGCTGTGACCTGGAATGATATTATGCGTACATTCTTTTAAGTAAGGGCAAGTGAAGATAAAACGTAGATTGCTAAAGAAATTTCACTGCTTTCAAATGTGATTAAAGGAGTTTTTATGAAACAAAGTAAAATGCTAATTCCAACCTTGCGTGAAATGCCAAGTGATGCGCAGGTTATCAGTCATGCCTTGCTTTTGCGGGCAGGCTATGTTCGCCAAGTGTCAGCGGGAGTTTATTCTTACCTGCCATTGGCCAACCGAGTTATTGAAAAAGCTAAGAATATCATGCGCCAAGAATTTGAAAAAATTGGTGCAGTAGAAATGTTGGCGCCAGCTTTGCTAAGTGCAGATCTTTGGCGCGAGTCAGGTCGCTACGAGACCTATGGTGATGACCTTTTCAAGTTAAAGAACCGTGAGGGATCAGACTTCATTTTGGGACCAACCCATGAAGAAACCTTTACTGCCCTAGTGCGTGATTCAGTGAAATCTTACAAACAATTACCGCTGAATCTTTATCAAATCCAGCCAAAATATCGTGATGAAAAACGTCCTCGTAACGGTCTTTTGCGGACGCGAGAGTTCATCATGAAAGATGCTTATAGCTTTCATGCAAACTATGATAGTTTGGATGTGACGTATGATGAATACAAGTCTGCCTATGAAAAGATCTTTACTCGTAGCGAGATTGACTTTAAAGCTATCATTGGAGATGGCGGAGCTATGGGAGGAAAGGATAGCCAAGAATTTATGGCCATTACTCCTGATCGAACAGACTTGGATCGTTGGTTGGTATTGGATAAATCCGTTGCAAGCTTGGACGAAATCCCTGCAGATGTTTTGGAAGCCATTAAGGCTGAGCTTAGCAACTGGATGGTTTCTGGTGAGGATACTATCGCTTACTCTAGTGAGTCAAGCTATGCAGCTAACCTTGAGATGGCAACAAATGAATACAAGCCGAGCAATCGTGTAGCAGCTGAAACCGAACTAGTTCGTGTGGAAACACCAAACTGTAAGACTATTGATGAAGTTGCAGCCTTCCTACAAGTTTCTGAGGAGCAAACCATCAAGACCTTGGTATACATTGCAGATGAAAAGCTTGTAGTGGCTTTGCTTGTAGGAAACGACCAGCTCAATGAAGTCAAATTGAAAAACCACTTAGCGGCTGACTTCTTTGAAGCAGCAACAGAAGCAGAAGTCCAAGAATTGTTTGGAGCAAACTTTGGCTCTCTTGGACCAGTTAATTTGCCAGAAGAAGTGACCATCATCGCTGACCGTAAAGTTCAAGACTTGTCTAACGCTGTTGCTGGAGCTAATGAAGATGGCTACCACTTGACAGGGGTAAATCCTGGTCGTGACTTTACTGCTGAATATGTCGATATCCGTGAAGTTCGCGAAGGAGAAATTTCTCCAGATGGTAATGGTGTTCTGAAGTTTGCACGTGGGATTGAGATTGGGCACATCTTTAAACTGGGGACTCGTTACTCTGACAGCATGAATGCGACAGTTCTGGATGAAAATGGCCGAGCAGTTCCTCTTGTGATGGGTTGCTATGGTATCGGTGTAAGCCGTCTGCTTTCAGCTGTCATGGAACAGCATGCCCGCCTCTTTGTTAATAAAACCCCTAAAGGTGAGTACCGTTATGCTTGGGGAATTAACTTCCCTAAAGAATTGGCGCCATTTGACATTCATTTGATCCCAGTCAATGTCAAAGATGAAGAAAGTTTGGCTTTGACCGACAAGATTGAAGAAAGTTTAGTTGGAGCTGGCTATGAAGTCTTAGTCGATGACCGCAATGAACGGGTCGGTGTTAAGTTTAGCGATAGCGACTTGATTGGTCTACCAATCCGTGTAACCGTTGGTAAGAAAGCTGCTGAAGGCATTGTAGAAGTCAAAATTAAAGCAAGTGGTGATACCATTGAGGTCCATGCAGATAACTTGATTGAAACCTTGTCTATTTTAACGAAATAAGATAAACTGCCAGTTTTACCTGGCAGTTTTCTTTTGCTTATTGGACTTGAAAATGCTATAGTAAGAAAAATAAATCGGAGGACGAAATCATGGGATTATTTAGTGGTTTGCTGGGCAATGCTTCTCAAAAAGATATTGATAAAGTTGAAAGAGAACTAGAGAATATTCTAACACCAACTGAAAATGTGGAACTGGCCTTCAGTCTTATTCGAGATTTGATTGTGTTTACAGATGGGCGCTTGATTTTGGTCGATAAGCAAGGGATGACGGGCAAGAAAACGGCTTACAAGTCTTATCCTTATCGCTCTATCAGTCGATTTTCAGTGGAAACGGCTGGCCACTTTGACCTTGACGCTGAGTTGAAAATCTGGGTATCCAGTGCTGAAGAACCAGCCGAAACCTTAACTTTCCGAAGCGATAAGAGTGTTATTGCTATTCAGAAGGCTTTGGCAGAAGCAGTATTAAGATAAATAAAGGCGGTTTCAACCGCTTTTTTTGCAAATAAAAACTAACCATAACGTATTAGTTTGGTTAGTCCATATATACAGATTGCTGATCTGGAATACTTCCTATCTAGTTGTCTTCACTAGGGAAAGATTCACCAAAATGTAGCTCAGAGTATGGAGTTTCAAAATTACCTCCGTCATAAGTTACCCTTACTGAAGTCAAGCCGAAGTCAACGATTATTGGTTTTGCAGCTGTTATGAAGACGTAGCTATTACCGTTTTGTTTTATATCATAGAGATTTACTGCTCCGTAAATGGAATCGGCAGAATAGCTATCTCCATTTTTAGTCGATTTGGTTATCTCAATGGTCTTCTTAGAAGGAGAGTAGGATAAATTATAGACTTCTTTTTTTCCGATGCCTTGAGTAATAAAAGTTTCGTGATCGTCACTTTTCGCTTGATAGTGAATAAAATTTTTATCAAAACTTTGCTGAGCGTTGTGCTTAACGAGAAATAAATTTACTCCCCATGCAGCTAAGCCTAAAATAAGAAGAGAAGCGACACCAATAAGAACAGTTTTTTTAGTTAAGCGCATAAAAGTTCCTTGAAATTTATAGTAAAATAGAACAAAAGTTAATAACTGGTATTAGAAAATATACTAAAATTTATGAACAGGTATTAGTTTAAAAATTAATCAGAAAGCTTTTTTATTCTTCTTCTTCGAGTCCTTGCCCCTTCAAATAATCAAAGACAACTTCTGGTTTATCTTGAAGTTTCCTGAAGAAAGTTTGACTACTTTCAGAGTCACTTGCTGACTGAATCAACTGTTCTTGATCTATTTTGCTGAGGTCAAAGTCAAAAATGGCTATAGCGTTTTTCTTGTCTTCAGAAATTTTAAGGTGAATCTTAAGTCCTTTTAACTTTTCTTGATTTTCAATCATGGAACTTTTCTTAAGATCTTCACTATAGGATTTCTTTAATTCTTCGACACTCATTTTTTGATTTTCTTCAGGGATAGCCTGGCTGGAAATAAGCTGGAAAGATAGGATCTTGTCTTTAGTATAGAAAAGTTTGACTGAATTAGTATAATACTCATCTATTTTTTAGAAAAAGTTTTCGTCTGTGTCTTTTCTTCTTTGGTTTTACTTTTACTTTGACTCTGACTTTGCTTGGGTGTATTTTCTTGCTTATTCTGACTGGTCGTGCTACAAGCAGTTAGAGTCAGTAGACAGATGCTAGCTAGTAAGATTTTCTTCACAGTTAAGGCTCCTTTAGGTAAATGTTTTTTCTATTATATCATAACTTAGGACCAAGAAAAAAGTCTTGATAATTATATGGGGAGCTGAGCATTGCTCTGTCCTTTTTCTGTCGAAAAAAGTGCTGATTTATGGTAAAATAAGGTCACTACTGTACGAGGAAATATCATGTCAAACAAGTTTGAAATTTTAATGGATCAACTGGATATGCCCTTTGAAATGAGAAATTCAGAGGCCTTTTTGAATGCAGAAATTGAGAAAGTTGTGGTCCATAAGGTTAGTCGGATCTGGGAGTTCCATTTTTCTTTTGTGGATATTCTACCTATTGAGATTTTTCGGGAATTGCAGAAGCGCTTAGCTCAAGAGTTTTCAAAGACTGGCAATCAAGCTATTTTTGAAATTCACTGTCAGGCTCCTCAGGTATCGGATGAGCTCTTGCAGGCTTATTACCAGCTGGCCTTTGAGGAGGGGCCTTGTGCTAGTCATGGCTTCAAGAGTCTGTATCAGGATTTGCAGGTTCATTTGGATGGGGATAAGTTGCTGATTGAGGGGGCTTCGACCATTGATACGGAGCATTTTCGCAAGAATCACCTGCCCAATCTCAGCCGGCAACTGGTCAAATACGGTTTTCCTCAACTAACCTGTCAGGTGCAGCACAGCGATGAACTGACCCAGCAGCAAGCGGAGAATTTCCAAGCAGAGAATGACAAGATTGTTCAAGAAGCTAATGAAGAAGCTCTCAAAGCCATGGAATCCCTGCAGCAGATGGCACCACCGCCAGAGGAAAAGCCAGCCTATGACTTCCAAGCTCGTAAGGCTGCGGCTAAACCAAAGCTGGACAAGGCAGAGATTACCCCGATGATTGAAGTTCAGACTGAGGAAAATCGTCTGGTCTTTGAGGGAATGGTCTTTGATCTGGAGCAAAAGGTTACTCGGACCGGCCGGATCTTGCTCAATTTCAAGATGACAGACTATACTTCCAGCTTCTCCTTGCAGAAATGGATGAAAAACGAGGAAGAAGCCAAGAAGTTTGACATGATTAAGAAGGGTGCTTGGATGCGCGTGCGCGGAAATGTTGAGATGAACAATTTCACCCGCGACCTGACCATGAATGTGCAGGATGTGCAGGAAGTCACCCACTATGAGCGCAAGGACTTGATGCCTGAGGGGCAGAAGCGGGTTGAATTTCACGCCCATACCAATATGTCTACTATGGACGCCCTGCCTGAGGTCGAGGAAATCGTGGCAACGGCTGCCAAGTGGGGCCATAAGGCTGTCGCTATTACTGACCATGGCAATGTGCAGAGCTTTCCCCATGGCTACAAGGCTGCCAAGAAAGCTGGTATCCAGCTGATTTACGGTATGGAGGCCAATATTGTAGAGGACCGGGTGCCCATCGTTTACAATGAAGTGGATATGGAGCTGAGCGATGCGACCTATGTAGTCTTCGACGTGGAAACAACTGGGCTTTCAGCGATCTACAATGACTTGATTCAGGTCGCTGCCAGCAAGATGCACAAGGGCAATATCATCGCTGAGTTTGATGAGTTTATCAATCCTGGGCATCCTCTGTCGGCCTTTACTACGGACTTGACTGGGATTACAGATGAGCATGTCCGCAATGCCAAACCACTGGAGCAGGTGTTGAAAGAATTTCAGGAATTTTGCCAGGACAGCGTCCTTGTTGCCCATAATGCCACCTTTGATGTGGGCTTTATGAATGTCAACTATGAGCGGCATGGCTTGCCGAAAATTACCCAGCCAGTTATTGACACGCTGGAATTTGCCCGCAACCTCTATCCAGAGTATAAGCGTCATGGTCTGGGGCCTTTGACCAAGCGTTTCCAGATTGCTCTAGAGCACCACCACATGGCCAACTATGATGCGGAAGCGACGGGCCGCCTCCTCTTTATCTTTATCAAGGATGTGGCTGAAAAGCATGGTGTGACCAATCTCAAGGATCTGAATACGGATCTTGTCGATGAGAATTCCTACAAGAAAGCTCGGGTCAAGCATGCGACCATTTATGTGAAAAATCAGACGGGGCTAAAAAACATTTTCAAGTTAGTCAGTCTGTCCAATACCAAGTATTTTGAAGGTGTCCCTCGGATTCCACGGACCGTTCTGGATGCCCATCGTGAAGGCTTGATTCTGGGCTCTGCCTGCTCAGAAGGCGAAGTATATGACGCCGTTGTCTCTCAGGGGGTGGATGCAGCTGTCGAAGTAGCCAAGTATTATGACTTTATCGAGGTCATGCCACCAGCCATCTATGAGCCGCTGATTGCCAAGGAGCAGATCAAGGACCAGGAAGAACTGCAGACCATAATTCGCAATCTGATTGAGGTCGGTGATCTCTTGGGCAAGCCTGTCCTTGCGACGGGGAACGTCCACTATATCGAGCCGGAAGAAGAAATTTATCGTGAAATTATCGTACGGAGTCTCGGTCAGGGAGCCATGATTAACCGGACTATTGGTCACGGTGAAAATGCCCAGCCGGCTCCGCTTCCTAAGGCTCACTTCCGGACCACCAATGAGATGCTTGACGAATTTGCCTTCCTAGGCGAGGACTTGGCTAAGAAGCTGGTCATCACCAATCCGAATCAGCTGGCGGAGACCTTTGAGCCGGTAGAGGTGGTCAAGGGCGACCTCTATACACCTTTCATTGATAAGGCTGAGGAGACAGTTGCCGAGTTGACCTATCAAAAAGCCTTTGAGATTTATGGCAATCCGCTGCCTGATATCGTGGACTTGCGGATCGAAAAAGAGTTGACCTCTATCTTGGGGAATGGCTTCGCCGTGATTTACCTGGCTTCGCAGATGCTGGTGCAACGCTCCAATGAGCGGGGCTATCTGGTAGGCTCGCGGGGGTCTGTCGGATCTAGCTTTGTCGCGACCATGATCGGGATTACCGAGGTTAATCCTTTGTCGCCCCACTATGTCTGTGGCAAATGCCAATACAGCGAGTTCATAACGGACGGCTCCTATGGTTCTGGCTTTGATATGCCGGATAAGGACTGTCCAAAGTGTGGCCACAAACTTAGCAAAAATGGGCAAGATATTCCGTTTGAGACCTTCCTTGGATTTGACGGGGACAAGGTACCCGATATTGACTTGAACTTCTCCGGAGAGGATCAACCGAGCGCCCATTTGGACGTGCGGGATATCTTTGGTGAGGAATATGCCTTCCGTGCAGGAACGGTTGGTACGGTGGCTGCTAAGACTGCCTATGGATTTGTCAAGGGCTACGAGCGCGACTACGGGAAGTTCTACCGGGACGCCGAAGTTGAGCGTTTGGCGCAGGGAGCTGCCGGAGTCAAGAGGACGACTGGACAACACCCGGGCGGAATCGTTGTTATCCCTAACTACATGGATGTTTATGACTTTACACCGGTCCAATATCCAGCTGACGATGTGACGGCCGAGTGGCAGACTACCCACTTTAACTTCCATGATATCGATGAAAATGTCCTCAAGCTAGACGTTCTGGGACATGATGATCCGACCATGATTCGGAAGCTTCAGGACTTGTCTGGTATTGATCCTACTGATATTCCTATGGATGATCCAGGTGTCATGGCTCTCTTTTCTGGGACGGACATTCTGGGTGTGACTCAGGAGCAGATCGGCACGCCGACTGGTATGCTGGGAATTCCGGAGTTTGGGACCAATTTTGTACGGGGCATGGTTGATGAGACTCATCCAACGACCTTTGCCGAGCTCTTACAGCTGTCTGGTCTCTCTCACGGTACAGACGTTTGGCTAGGAAATGCTCAAGACTTGATCAAGCAAGGAATTGCTGACCTGTCCACCGTTATCGGTTGTCGGGACGACATCATGGTTTACCTCATGCACAAGGGCTTGGATCCTAAGATGGCCTTTACGATCATGGAGCGTGTGCGCAAGGGCCTTTGGCTGAAGATTTCTGAAGAAGAGCGCAATGGCTACATCGCAGCCATGAAGGAAAACAATGTGCCAGAATGGTACATCGAGTCCTGTGGAAAGATCAAGTACATGTTCCCCAAGGCCCATGCGGCAGCCTACGTTATGATGGCTCTGCGGGTAGCTTATTTCAAGGTGCATCACCCCATTTATTACTACTGTGCCTACTTCTCGATTCGGGCCAAGGCTTTTGACATCAAAACCATGAGCGGCGGTCTCGATGCGGTTAAGCGCAGGCTGGCAGAAATTGCTGAAAAGCGCAAGAATAACGAAGCCTCCAATGTAGAAATTGACCTTTATACGACTTTGGAAATCGTCAATGAAATGCTGGAGCGGGGCGTTCTAAA
>NZ_KQ969108.1:58459-60614 GCF_001578795.1 Streptococcus gordonii | reverse complement strand
AGATCTTTACAAGAGCCACGCGACCGAGTTTCTCATCGAAGGAGATACCCTTATCCCGCCATTCTCTGCCATGGACGGTCTGGGGGACAACGTTGCTCGCCAAGTGGTCAGAGCACGGGAAGAAGGCGAATTCCTCTCTAAGACAGAACTCCGCAAACGCGGCGGCCTCTCTAGCACCCTAGTCGAAAAAATGGACGATATGGGAATCCTGGGCAATATGCCTGAGGATAACCAGTTGAGTCTGTTTGATGAGTTGTTTTAGGGAAAATGTAAACCTAACGAGAAGGATAAAATTCCTATCTTGTTAGGTTTTTTCTGTATTTCAATCCTCCCAATCCTTTCCCTTGACATTTCCAATTTTCGGTGTATAATTGTTGTAAGTTAAATAGTTACAACGAAGAAAAGAGGAATTAATATGACCTACACCTACAATAGCCACATTTACCTAGCAGAAGCAGTGTTGAACGTTCAAGATTTGAAGCGACAGACAGCCTTTTACCATCAGATTATCGGGTTGGAGATCTTATCGCAGTCAGACCGAGAAGTCCTTCTAGGTGCTGGGGGCAAGTCCTTGGTTCACTTGATAGAGACCGATCGAAGAGAACTTGTAAAGGACAGTTATGGCCTTTATCATCTGGCTATTCTCTTGCCGAGCCGAGAAGCTTTGGGGGATGTTTTTAAGCATATCGCTGAGTTGCAGATTCCCCTCATCGGTGGGGCGGATCATGGTTACAGCGAAGCTCTCTACTTAGAAGACTTGGAAGGTAATGGAATTGAGCTGTATCGAGACAAGCCGGTGTCAGTTTGGGATATTCGTGAGGACGGCCGCATTGTCGGGGTGACGGAGGAATTGGCTGCCCAGGATATTTATGAGCTGGGACGGGAAGTGGATCCTTTTGTTATCGATCCAGAAACGCGCATGGGCCATATTCACCTTTCTGTCAAGGATAGCCAAGCTTCCAGTCGTTTTTATCAGCAAGTGCTCGGTTTAGAAGATAAGTTTAGTATTCCAAATGCCAGTTGGATCGCGGCAGGCGATTACCACCACCATTTAGCTGTCAATGAATGGGGTGGGAAAAAGCTAGCGCACCGTGAGAAAGACATGACAGGTCTTGCCTCCTATGTTGTCGAGGTGGAAGAGAAAGAAAGCCTGCTTGTCATTGCAGCTGCTGCCAAGGAAGAGGGAGCTCCCATTACTTGGGTGACCTCCAATGAACTTATCTTTGAAGATCCAGATGGGATCCTAACCCGTGTGCGAAAGGGGTAGTGCATGAAAGTTTACTATATTTGGGATGCCTATTGTGGCTGGTGTTATGGTTTTGACAAGATCTTAGCACCCTTTATGAAAGCTCATCCTGAGCTTGAACTGGACATGATCTCTGGTGGGCTCTTTACGGGTGGAAATGAAAAAACCACGCGCCAACTGGGAGCATATGATACCATGAACGAGGAAATCGCTCAGAGATACGGAGTTGAGTTTGGCGAGGCTTTTAAAGCGACCTTTGCCCAAGACTTACCAGTTGATTCACTCAGGGCAGCTCAGGCTTTTGGCGTTTTTCGAAACTATATCCCACAAGAAGAGCAAGTAGCGCTTGCTTACCGGATGCAACAGGCCTTTTATGAGAAAGGACAGCTCTTGTCAGACCTTGAGACCTATGAAAACGTGATTGGCGAATTTGATCTGGATCCTATGATCCTTTTATCAGAGGTTGCGACAGCTTGGCAGTCCAGAGCACCTCATCCTGACTTTAGGAGAGCACGTGAGCTGGGCGTGACTAGCTATCCGACCCTGATCCTCGAAAAGGATGGTCGCTATTACGACCTAAGAGGACAGGCCAAAACGGTGGATGAACTAGAAGCAACTTATCAAAGCTTATCGCATCTAGATTAAAATAAATCATGAAGAGCCGGTTTTGCCGGCCCTTTTTGGTATAATAGAGAAAAAGGAGAATATCATGCCCCAAGATTTGCGTATCAAAAAAACAAAGCTAGCCATTCGTCAAGCGGTGCTAGGTTTGCTTGCTGAAAAACCATTCAAGAAAATTACAGTAGCAGAGATTATTCATACAGCAGAAATCAATCGGGGGACTTTTTACGTCCCACTATCTCGATAAGTACGATCTGTTAGAGAAGATTGAAATGGAGGTAGGAGAAG
>NZ_KQ969108.1:53280-58257 GCF_001578795.1 Streptococcus gordonii | reverse complement strand
GAATTGTTCAAATTGATGGCAGAAAGAAAGTTAAGCTCGGCTTGGTTTGATGACATTGTCGCTACTTACTTTCAAAGTATTTTTCCAAGAGAGACTGGAGACGATGTTTGGTCCTTGTACAAACAGGATGTTTTAAAGGCTAGCATTGTAGCTACCGCTAATCGTTGGGTTTTAGGTGGTTGTCGTGAAAATAAGGAAGATCTAGCATCTTGGATGACGGAGACTGAGCAACTCATTTTATTTGATCATACGTAAACCATACAGATCCTTAAAAAGTGTTCGATAAGCAACAGATTATCATTTATTGCTGATTGAACGCTTTTTATTTTCGCGTATAATAAAGCATGTAAATAAAAACAACACCTAACAACAAACATATTTGGAGGAAAAAAATGGCTAAAGATTTTACATTGTCTGATGGCACGAAATTACATGTTTTTACAGCTGATGAGATGGGCTTCATGGTCACATCGACCTTGGTGGTTCGCAAACAAAAGGCTTTGTTAATTGGGGCACGTTTTAGACTCTCAGATGGCCGAGAAATCGTGGAGTATCTCAAAGAAAACAAGCTAGAATTAGAACAGATTTTCATTATCCATGGGGATCCAGATTATATTTTGGTTTAGAAGAAGTCAAGGCAGCATTTCCAGAGGTTGTAGCCGTAGCGACACCTTTTGTGGTGGAACATATCCTAGCGACTGTAGAAAACAAACTCGAAGTTTGGCGTGATTTTCTGGGAGACGATTTACCCAAAAATGTCGTGATTCCATCTGTCATGACTGAGCAAGTCATTGAGTTTCAAGGAACACGCTGGAAATTGTATGGTTCTGAGCCATCCCAAGTCAATCTCTGGAATGAAGAGACAAAAACACTTATCGGTGGAGTTAATGTGTTCAACGAAAGTCACTTGTTCCTTGCAGATACACCAACTATAAAGGAATTACGTGACTGGCAAGGGCGTTTGCGTGAATTATTAGCTTTGGATGCCGATTTGGTAGTTGTGAGCCATGGCGATGAGAGTCGTTCCTTTGACAATCAAGCCTTACAATTCTCGCTAGACTATATTGAGTACGCGATTGAACTAAAAGGTTATGTTCAGGATTCAGAAACTTTTAAAGAAATAATTCAGGAGCGTTTTCCAAATCTTCGCAACGAATCAGTTCTCGACATGAGTGCCAAAGTTATGACAGGTGAAATGGTATGGGGGTGATAGAAATGACAGTTGATTACAAAGAATTGGTAGTCCAGTCTTACCAAGCAATGGCTGAAGGGCGAATAGCGGACTTTAAAGCTTATTTTGCAGACCAATTGGTCTGGAAAGAGGCAGAAGGTTTCCCTTACGGTGGTGTTTACCATGGGATTGATGCGGTTGTTGACCATGTTCATAGTCGTCTAGGCTCAGAATGGATGGGCTATCAGGCGACACCAAAAGCGTATTTTGTGAGTGAGAATCAAGTCGTCGTTCATGGGCAATACAGTGGGACTTACAAGAAAACCAATAAATTTTTTAGAGCAGACTTTGCACATTTTTATCGATTTGACGAGGCGGGAAAAGTTGTCAACTTTATTCAAGTTGTTGATAGTGCCCTCGTACAAGCCGCAATGACATCATAGAAAGACAGGTAATAAAATGAAAACATCTACAAAAACATGGATCGCAGGAGTAACAGCAGTCGTCGTTTTAGGAGCAGGAGGAATCTATTATATGAACCAACAACAATCAGCACAAGTAACATCAAAAGAAATCAATCAAATTTCAAAAATGAGCAATACAGAAAAAGCAGTCGCTTTGTTGAAATCCTTTGAAACGGGAGATACGGGGATTGCTAAGCAAGTTTTGAAAAAAGACTATATTCAACACAACCAGACTGTGGCTACAGGCTTGGATGGCTTCCTTCAAATCATGGAAGGAGCTAAAAACGGTGGAAGTGCTGCGATTGTTGATATTAAGCGTCAATTTGAAGATGGAAATACCGTCGTCTTACATAGTGTCTACAACTTTGGTGGACAAGAAATGGTCGGATTTGATGTTTTCAAATTTGATGATGCAGGTATGATCACGGAGCACTGGGACAATCTTAGCCCTGTTCGCGATGCTAACTACAGTGGTCACACACAGTTTGATGGTGCAGCGACAATTGATACCAGTGTGAATGGAGAAGAAACTAAGAAACTGGTTTCGACTTATATCGATGATATTATCTATGGTCAACATCCTGAAAAATTGGACTCATACTTTAATGGAGATAACTATATCCAGCATAATGCAGATATGGTTGACACAGTTTCAGGCTTTAAAGCTTCTCTTCAACAGATGGCCCAAATGGGAATCAATATGGATTATAAAACAACGCACCAAGTCCTTGCCCAAGGTGACTTTGCCTTGGTTATTAGTGAAGGAAACTTGGCTGGAAAAGAGACAGCTTTCTATGATCTTTACCGTGTAGAAAATGGGAAAATCGCAGAACATTGGGATGTTCTTGCAGATGTCATCGCTGATTCGGAAGCAGCAAACACGAATGGGAAATTTTAAATCGAATGGATCAGTATTTGAAAATCACAATAATTAGTAATTTTTTGAGCCAATCGATTGACATTCCGTTTAAATAGAGTACAATAGAGAATGTAATAAAACAAATTACAACGAGAAAGGTTCTTATGAATATCATCAACCAAATGAAACAATTGTTTAAGAAGAAAGAGGAAACAAACATGAAAAACATTTTATTTATCGTCGGATCCCTTCGTGAGGGTTCATTTAACCATCAAATGGCTAAAAAAGCAGAAGACTTGCTTGCTGGAAAAGCAAACGTTACTTACCTGGACTACAAGGACATTCCGTTGATGAACCAAGATTTGGAAACACCAACCTTGCCAGCAGTTCAAGCTGCGCGTGATGCAGTTCTTGCAGCGGACGCTATCTGGATCTTCTCACCAGTTTACAACTATGCCATCCCAGGTACAGTGAAAAACTTGATTGACTGGTTGAGTCGTGCGCTTGACTTGTCAGAAACTCGTGGTCCATCAGCTCTTCAAGACAAGATTGTAACGGTTTCTTCTGTAGCTAATGGAGGTCATGAACAATTGTTTGGTGCCTACCAAGCCCTCCTTCCATTTGTTCGGATGCAAGTTGTCGGAGACTTTACTGGAACGACTGTAAATCCAGAAGCATGGGGAACAGGGGAACTTGTATTAAACGAGGAAGCTATTTCTGGACTTGAAAAACAAGCTCAAGCTCTTCTCCAAGCCTAATTTCTATAAAACATCTATAAAAACTGCTCTCCAAATCTTGGGCTCAAACTCTAGCATTTGGAGAGCAGTTTGTTTTGATACTCAATGAAAATCATCAGCAAACTAGGAAGCTAGCCGCAGGTTGCTCAAAACACTGTTTTGAGGTTGCAGAGAGAGCTGACGAGGTTTGAAGAGATTTTCGAAGAGTATGACTAGGAGGGTGGTGTCTTGCCTTTAGGTTTGTAAACCAACCTCATTTCTGTATAATAGTATCAGACGAAAAGTAGTTATTTGCTTTCGTATCAAGATCATAAGGAGACAAGATATGACACAAGCACTCATTGTAGTCGATATTCAAGAAGGATTGATCAACCTCGGACCTGCAAATAAGGAACCATTTATCGCAACAGTTAAACAAACCGTTGCGAGTTTTGAAGAGGCGGGGAAGGAAGTAATCTATATCCGCCACACGGAAGCAGAAGGATTTTTATCTGAGGGCGACGCTAGCTGGCAGGTTTACCATGAATTGAGTCCACGTCCACAGGATCGCATTTTCAATAAAAACTTTAACAGTATGTATCGTGGGACAGAGCTTAAGGCTTATCTAGATAGTGAGGGCATCACTAGCTATGCAGTTGTGGGAATGCAGGCAGAGTTCTGTATTGATACCTCTTTGAAAGTTGGATTTGAATATGGATTTGAACAAGTTTTGGTTCGTGATGCCGTGACAACCTTTGACAATGACCACCTACCAGCACAGAAAATCATTGATTTCTACCAAGACCACATCTGGGACAATCGTTTTGCCAAAGTTTTGCCAGTAGAAACCGTTCAAGCAGCAAATAAGTAAGGAGTCAGCATGCCTGTTGGAATTATAATCAATTCACTTGCCATTCTTCTTGGGGGGATTACAGGTGGTTTGTTTGGCGACTATCTCAAGGAGGACTTAAAAGAAAATCTCAACTTGATTTTTGGATTGGCGGCCTTAGGGATGGGGATTAGTGCGATTGCCAATATGGTGAATATGCCAGCAGTTATCTTTGCCCTTGTGTTGGGGACCGTTCTAGGTTTGATATTTAAGGTTCAAAAAGGTATTGACCGAGCGGCAGGTTGGATGGAGAAAGGCTTGTCTCGCTTGCTTCCAAATCAGGACTTGGGTCTATCTCATGAGGAATTTAATGCCCAGTTACTGACCATTATCGTCCTCTTTTGTGCCAGTGGGACTGGGATTTACGGAAGTCTGGAGTCAGGAATGACTGGAGATGCTTCGATTCTCATTTCCAAGTCTATTTTGGATTTTTTCACAGCAATGATTTTTGCTTGTAGTTTGGGTTATATCGTTTCTATGATTGCCATTCCTCAATTTCTCTTGTTTTTCCTGCTTTTTTTGAGCGCCAATCTAATCCTGCCCTTGACCACGCCGTCCATGATAGGAGACTTTAAAGCTTGTGGAGGCTTTCTCATGTTAGCTAGCGGTTTTCGAATCATGAAGTTACGTGATTTTCCAGTAGCAGATATGATACCAGCTATGATTCTTGTCATGCCGATTTCCTGGGTTTGGACGTCTTGGATCCAGCCCTTGATTGGCATGTAATACTCTTTCTAAAATCTCTTCAAACCAGGTCAGCTCTCTCTCTGCAACCTCAAAACAGTGTTTTGAGCAACCTGCGGCTAGCTTCCTAGTTTGCTGATGATTGTCATTGAGTATAAGAAGATGCGATTTCTCACTAGGAACAAAAACACCAT
>NZ_KQ969108.1:49452-52364 GCF_001578795.1 Streptococcus gordonii | reverse complement strand
AACTTTATCTTTATAAGTTAATTTCATAATAAAACACCCCAAAAGTTAGATTTTTTCTGTCTAACTTTTGGAGTGCAGTTCAAAAATCAGACGGTGTCTTCTTAATCTTTCAAAAATTCTTGAAGGGCGGGCAGAGCCGTCTGGCTAAAGGTCTCGTCAATCCAATGACCGCCCCCTTCCACAGTCACGAGTTGGCTATTTGGAATGGTTTGACTGGCTTCTAGCGCATAGCGGTAAGGGACGATGGTATCATTCGTGCCATGAACGATAAGGGTCGGAGCTGTGATCTTCTCTTGAATGGTAGGGGCATCTCCATCCAGGGCATCAATCAAGTAGATTTTCCCAAGGGTAAATCCGTGGTGGGTCAGGCTGTCTGGCAGGTCTTCAAAGGCTGGGCTCCCAAGCTCTTGATAAGTTTCCTTGACATCATCAAAAAGGACAAAGGCAGGAAAGATCAGGGCCAGCTTATGCACATGGTCTGGATAAGTGCTGGCGTAGAGACTAGCCACCACCCCACCCTGACTGACTCCAATCAAGCTCATCTGCTTAGGATTGACAAAGCTTTCGGAGCGGAGTTTATTCATGACTTGGCTCAAATCAGTCAACTCGGTCTGGATAGACATCTGAAGCATGTCCTGTCCTCCGCTCTTTGACCGACGACTTCCACCATAAAAGTCAAAGCCATAAACCAGAAAGCCCTGCTTGGCCAGCGCCTGCATATAATTTCGATACATGTCGTGGGTATTATTAAAGCCGTGTGAAATGACAATGGTTGGCAACTGTTTGGTTTGATAATCGTGGGGAGCTGTGATGGTTCCGACAAGATTTTTATCGTCATAAGCCACCGAATAGGCTTCCTCTACAATATCTTCTGTTGGAGAAAGGGACGAAGCTGTCCTTTCTTCCACTTGTGTCGTGTTGCTGTGCGTAGTTTCCTGCTGACTGGTTGTCGGCTTTTTCTGTGAAGACCAGAAAAAAGAATCAGACCGATGAGAGCAAGACCAGCAGTAATAATGATCAGATATTTCATGGGTTTCCTCTGCTTTCAGTAATACCACTAGTATATAGAAAAATCAGGCGATGCGCAAGAAATTGCTTGGATTGATGTTAGTGAGGAGAGGGGGACTTGGAATGATGAAAGTACGATTTTTCTTTGTTTTATGATATACTGAAACAGGAGCGCTCTAGAGTGACAGGTGTTGGCTCCATGTTTGTGGCTTTTTGCTGCATTGAAAGAAATCTAGAAAAGGAAGAAAAAAAGGTTTTACCAAATTTTAAAGAAAACTTAGAAAAATATGCGAAATTGTTGGTTGCGAATGGAATCAACGTGCAACCTGGTCACACCTTGGCTCTCTCTATCGATGTGGAGCAACGTGAATTGGCGCATTTAATCGTGAAAGAAGCTTATGCCTTGGGTGCGCATGAGGTCATCGTTCAGTGGACAGATGATGTCATCAACCGTGAGAAATTTCTCCATGCACCGATGGAGCGTCTGGACAATGTGCCAGAATACAAGATTGCTGAGATGAACTATCTCTTAGAGAACAAGGCTAGCCGTCTTGGGGTTCGTTCTTCTGACCCAGGTGCTTTGAATGGCGTAGATGCTGAGAAATTATCAGCCTCTGCTAAGGCCTTGGGACTAGCTATGAAGCCGATGCGAATCGCAACCCAATCCAATAAAGTCAGCTGGACAGTTGCAGCAGCAGCGGGTACTGAGTGGGCTAAGAAGGTCTTTCCAAATGCAGCCAGCGATGAGGAAGCAGTAGATCTTCTCTGGGATCAGATTTTCAAAACCTGTCGTGTCTATGAGGATGACCCAGTAGCCGCTTGGAAAGCTCATGAAGAAAAACTTAGCTCAAAAGCGAAGGTTTTAAATGAAGAGCAATTTTCTGCTCTCCACTACACAGCGCCGGGAACTGACTTGACATTGGGTTTGCCCAAGAACCATCACTGGGAGTCAGCTGGCAGTCTCAACGCTCAGGGTGAGTATTTCATTGCCAATATGCCGACAGAAGAGGTCTTTACAGCACCGGATTTCCGCCGGGCAGAAGGTTATGTGACCAGCACCAAACCTCTCAGCTATAATGGCAATATCATTGAGGGCATCAAGGTGACCTTTAAGGATGGCCAGATTGTAGATATTACGGCTGAAAAGGGCGATCAGGTCATGAAGGATCTTGTCTTTGAAAATGCGGGCGCACGTGCTTTAGGTGAATGTGCCTTGGTACCAGATCCAAGTCCGATTTCTCAGTCAGGCATTACTTTCTTTAATACCCTCTTTGATGAAAATGCTTCTAACCACTTGGCTATCGGAGCTGCTTATGCGACTAGTGTAGTTGGCGGAGAGAATTTCTCTGAAGAAGAGCTGGAAGCCGCGGGCCTCAACCGCTCGGATGTCCATGTGGACTTTATGATTGGCTCTAACCAGATGGATATTGACGGCATTCGCGAAGACGGTAGCCACGTAGCAATCTTTAGAAATGGAGACTGGGCAATTTAAGATGACAGGACTTATTTTTATATTGATTTTCACTTTGCCAGCTTGTTTACTGACAACAGTTGTAGCAGTTATATTGACGCCGTTTGAGAAGTCCAAACAATGGAAATTAAAATTGTTGGTCAGCTTAATCGGTGCCATGCTTGGCTTGGTTGTCTTGTTCCCTATCTTTAAAATTTTTGCTTCCTTTGTTGGTTCAGTGCTTTCCTTGGCAATCCTTTGGTTGGTTCAACGATTTAAAAAGGAGGATTAGGTCATGCTTGGAAGTATGTTAGTTGGTTTTATCATTGGTCTGATAGCCGCCGCAATTACCAACAGAGGTGAGCGGATGGGATGCATCGGCAAGATGATACTAGGCTTGCTTGGAGCCTGGATAGGCCAAAGTCTTTTTGGGACCTGGGTCGTCTTCTCCATG
>NZ_KQ969108.1:47732-49323 GCF_001578795.1 Streptococcus gordonii | reverse complement strand
TACTTTACAAGATCCGTAACAATGCTCCAAAAGAAGCAGAGAAGAATTGTGCATAGTAGGTAAAGGGACTTATAGTCGAACAAACTTTTGCATATAAGGTTTGTGGTATACTAGAATCACAGTGAAACATGAATAGAAAATCAAACCGGAGGATAAAATGGAACAACAAATGAATGAAAAGATTACATTTTTAAATAAATACACGCTATCGTCTGAAAAGAAAGTGGAGTTTATAACCGATGAATCAACTATTTTGAATGCACAAGATGAAGAAATTTTTCCCGCTTCGTAAAGCTAGAGGAAAAAAATGGATGCTAAGCAATTAAAAAAACTATCTGATATTTTACGTTCTGAAAGTAATACTGAAGCTGTGAAAAAAGTTAAGTCTATTATGACTGAAGATGAACTCTTTGTCTTGCTTGATAATTATAACTGGGATAATGGTTTTGAAGTGCCAGAGGCGATTATTAATCATCCTAATTGTACTCTTCCTGTTGCCTTATTAGCTTTTTATCGAGCAGATGGTATACGATATTTATTTGAAGGAGAGGATGCTTTTGCAAATCGTTTATAGAAATCCTGGGAATACTTTATAAAGGAAGTTTATGATAAAATTTTGAAAGAGCAATATCCGAATGGAAGTGTATCTTTTCATCCCGAAATAACAAAAATTCAAAAATTTAAATTGAATAAGCTGAATCCTAACCTTAGTTCCTTTATTTTAGATGGTGTTTCAGGAAAAGATTTATATATTTCACTTTAAACTAGTTGGTGGGTCCCATCAGAGATCGAAACAACCTTCAAGATTTGATTGTTTTATTTGTTCATATTCAAAATAACCTAGCATTGAACTGTACCCCAAAAGTTAGACACTTAAACCTAACTTTTGGGGTACAAGTTATTTTATTCTTAGTTTTAAATTAATCTAAATATATAATGCTTGACTAATCATTAATTCTAATGTTTCAAAACCAAGATCTCGAATTGTATTAATATCATTTGTCAACCATGAGGTATAGGCACTAACACTTTTTGAACCAAAGTGTACCCCACCACTCCTTTCAATTCTTTTTACAATATCCTTACGTATTTCAGTACACATTTCTTATATAGCTTTTTCACTTGCTTTTGAGTTTTGATAAATTTGCAATACCCATAATAAATTTACAGCTAAAATGGCTCCACTCAAATACAAAAAGGTCTGTAAATAAAAATTTACAATTGTAGAAATCGCCTTAGCACTCAATATACCATTTAAGTAAACACATAATGAATTAATAAAAATCAAAAACAACCATATAGAATTGCTTCGTTTACACCTGAATAAATTAGTTTTTAATGTCATATTTCTATCCTTACTTAAAAATTCCAAATATTTTTTCACCAATTATTCTTCTTTGATGTCTAAGCACAATATAAGATGATAAAATTTCTATTTTCGTCTGGTTCCTCCTTATATAAGATATTTACACTATTCACTATTAGTGAGTTTTTTTAAAAAGTATTATATCATAATGTACTAGACAAGAGGGAATTCTTAATAAATTTGATGAAGAAAAAAGAGAGTGGGACAGAAATCGGTCATTCGTAA
>NZ_KQ969108.1:32418-47395 GCF_001578795.1 Streptococcus gordonii | reverse complement strand
CTGCATTTCTATGCCCCCTGCAGGGCTCGAACCTGCGACCCATAGATTAAGAGTCTACTGCTCTACCAACTGAGCTAAGGAGGCAACAGAAAAAGCTGTATTGGTGCCGGACCTTCACGATTTGTATTGAACCCGCGCAATTAAGCAGGTGGGCAACTCGCTCTAACTGAAGCTGCTTCCGCGTGATACGGCCTGCATGCTGTTAGAAGTCTTTTGTTTCCCTAATAATACAAAAAATAGTCGGTCAACACTTAAGTGTGAAGTCGTACACCACAGCGTTTCTATAATTATAATACCATAAATTTTGAAAAATTCAAGAGAAAAACATGATTTTTTGCAAACGATACCATCATTTTTTTAGTTGGTCAATCTTATCCTTTGTCATTCCAAGGGCTCGCTCGTATTTGCCGTTTTCGTTAGGCGTGAAATAATTGGCGTCTTTGATCTTATCAGGCAAGTAGTCCTGCTTGATCCAATTGCCAGGATAGGAGTGAGGGTAGAGATAGTCCTGAGCGTTGCCCAGTTCCTTGCTGCCGGCATAGTGGCCGTCCCGCAGATGGCGGGGAATGGGCAGATTTCCATTCTTTCTTAGGTCGGCCAGGGCCTTGTCCATAGCCACATAGGCTGAGTTGGACTTGGGCGACAGCGCCAAATCAATGACGATATTAGCAATAAGGATACGGGCTTCAGGAAAGCCAATCCGCTGAGCTGCTTCTAGAGCTGTAACGGTATAGACTTGGGCGTCAGGATTTGCTAGGCCAATATCCTCGTAAGCAATAACGGTCAGACGTCGAGCTAGGCTAGGCAAATCTCCTGCCTCAACGAGGCGAGCTGCGTAGTGGAGGCTGGCATTGACATCGGAGCCTCGGATGGACTTCTGCAGAGCAGAGAGGACATCGTAATGGCCGTCCCCGTCCTTATCCATGGTGATATAGCTCTTTTGCAGGCTGTTTTCCATGACATCAAGCGTGAGGTGGCGGATGCCCTTGTCATCTTCTGGGGTAGAGAGCACGGCTAGATCCAGCGAATTATAGGCGGAGCGCAGGTCTCCGTTGGTAGAGATGGCGATGAAATCCAGAGCTTCTTTGTCTAGCTCCACTGGAAAATCAAATCCTCGTTCCTTATCCTTCAAGGCTAGCTGAATGGCTGTCCGGATGTCGTCGTTGCTGAGGGGCTCTAGCTCAAATATCTGAACCCGGCTTCGGATGGCCGGAGTGACAGAAAAGAAAGGATTTTCTGTCGTCGCTCCAATCATGATGACCAGACCGCTTTCTAATAGCGGTAGAAGAAAGTCTTGCTTGGTCTTGTCCAAGCGGTGAATCTCATCCAGTAGGAGCACCAGTCCGCCGGAAAATTTCGCTTCTTCAGCGATTTCCTGCAGGCGCTTCTTGCTATCTACGGTGGCGTTAAAGGTCCGAAAGGCATATTTGGTTGTGCCGGCAATAGCCGAGGCGATAGAGGTCTTGCCGATGCCGGGTGGCCCGTAGAGAATCATTGAGGACAGGCGGTTGGCTTCAACCATGCGACGGATGATTTTCCCGGGTCCGACCAGATGTTGCTGGCCGATAATCTGATCAATATCGGTCGGCCGCATGCGCAGGGCGAGGTTTTCTGGCATAAGATTTCCTTTCTGCAAGTGTTTTTCTTGGCTTTTTGTGTTACTATTGTAGATAGTAATATTTTATCACAATGAAAAGAGGAAATCATGGCTAAGTACGGTTTTTTGGAGATATTGGACGAGGAAATGGGGAAGAGTTTTCCTTTTGACTATGAGATAAACTGGGACAAGAAGAATCATGCAGTCGAGGTCGCCTTTCTCCTTGAGGTGCAAAATCCAGGCGGGATTGAGACGGTTGATGCTGAGGGCAATGCTTCGGCTGAGGATATTTACTTTGAGGAAGCCGTGCTTTTCTATAATCCGACCAAGTCTCGTTTTGAGGCAGAGGACTATCTGGCTGCCCTGCCCTATGAGTCGAAGAAGGGGCTGTCACGGGAGTTTCTGGCTTATTTCGTGGATTTTTTAACCCAAACAGCTGAGTCTGGTCTCGATGCACTCATGGACTTCTTAGCAGATCCAGAGGCGGCAGAGTTTGAGATAGCTTGGAATGCAAAGGCTTTTGAAAATGGCAGAGCAGAATTGACTGAGACAGACTTTTATCCTTATCCGAGGTATTAGGAGGCGCTTATGGCGGACGAAGAAGGACTAGATTTGCTATACAAACAGCAGGAATTTTCTGGTTGCAAGATTGCCTTGCTCTGTGATGATAAGATACTGACTATCTTGCGAGACGATATTTCAACCATTCCTTGGCCCAATATGTGGGAGTTACCGGGCGGTGGCCGCGAGGGCGAGGAGACACCTTTTGAATGCGTCCAAAGAGAAGTTTTTGAAGAGCTTGGTTTGAAGCTTGAAGAAGTGGATATTGTCTGGGCTAAGGACTATCAAGGAATGCTTGATCCAGACAAAACCTCTATTTTTATGGTGGGAACCATCACTCAGGAAGAATGTGCCAACATCGTCTTTGGTGATGAGGGGCAGGCTTATCAGATGATGGATGTGAGCCAGTTCTTATCAGATGAAAAGGTTATTCCACAACTGCAGGACAGGTTGAGCGATTATTTGGAGGTGCGAGCATGATTCATATTGATCGGGCGGGAGCTGAGGATCTAGAGACTATTATTGCCATTCAGCGAGCAAGTTTTAAGGCCGTTTATGAGAAATATCAGGATCAATACGACCCCTATCTGGAGGAGCGAGAGCGGATTCGCTGGAAGTTGGTTGAGCGGCCCAATAGTTTTTATTATTTTGTCAAAGACGACGAGAAGATTCTTGGCTTTATCCGCTTGAATACAAATGACGAACAGACAGCAGGCTGGATTGGGACAGTGGCGATTTTGCCAGAGCACCAGAATAAAGGATATGGCTCTGAGGGGCTTGGCCTGATAGAGGAGACATTCTCTACCATTAGGCAATGGGATTTGTGTACGGTTTTCCAAGATAAAGGCATGGTGGCTTTTTATGAGAAAAATGGCTATCATCAGACCCATACTGAGCCCGAAAAAGAGGGCATGGATATGGTCTACATGACGAAAACAATGAAATAAACAAAGAAAGGATTGTTCAGTTAAATTTCTAAACTGAACCCGCCCTAAACACTGTGCTAAAAAGGTAAGGTTCTTTTAGACACAAGCGTCATTAGAGAATTTCCTATTTTGGCCTTGTGTTTTACGGGCTTGGTATTTTAATGATGGACACATGGCAGGAATTAACGATTGAAGTGAAACGTGAGGCGGAGGAAGCGGCCTCTAATATTCTGATTGAGCTGGGTAGTCAGGGCGTGGCTATTGATGACAGTGCAGATTATCTGGGTCAGGTTGACCAGTACGGTGAGCTTTTTCCAGAAGTTGAGCAGAGTGAGCGGGTCAGGATTACGGGATACTATCCGGATTCAGTGGATATAGAGGCTGTTGCAGCCCAGGCCAATGAGCGCCTGGCTGAGCTGGATGGCTTTGGCTTGGAGACGGGAGATATTCAGCTGACTCGGCATGAGCTGGCTGAGGAAGACTGGGCGGATAACTGGAAGAAGTACTTTGAGCCAGCTCGTATCACCCATGATTTAACTATTGTGCCGTCATGGACGGAGTATGAGGCGACTGCGGGAGAAAAGATTATCAAACTGGATCCTGGCATGGCCTTTGGTACAGGCACTCATCCGACGACCAAGATGAGCCTCTTTGCACTGGAACAGGTCTTGCGAGGCGGAGAAACGGTGCTGGATGTGGGCACGGGCAGCGGCGTCCTCTCCATTGCCAGCTCTCTCTTGGGTGCTAAGGACATCTACGCCTATGATTTAGACGAGGTGGCGGTGCGCGTGGCTCAGGAAAACATTGAGCTAAATCCTGGTATGGAGAACATCCATGTGGCGCCGGGAGATCTTCTTCGAGGTGTAGAAATCGAGGCGGATGTCATTGTTGCCAATATCTTGGCCGATATTCTCGTCCATCTGACAGAGGATGCTTATCGTCTAGTCAAGGATGAGGGCTATCTGATTATGAGTGGGATTATTTCTGAGAAGTGGGAAATGGTGCGTGACTCAGCAGAAGCAACAGGATTTTTCCTGGAAACGCATATGATTCAGGGCGAATGGAATGCCTGTGTCTTTAAGAAAACTCAGGATATTTCAGGCGTGATAGGTGGTTAGATGCAGCAGTATTTTATAAAAGGAAGTCCTCAGCCTCCTCTGGTGGTCACGGATAAGGACACGGCCAAACATATGTTTTCGGTCATGCGGCTCAAAGAGGGCGATCAAGTCACACTGGTCTTTGATGATGGCGTGAAACGACTGGCTCGGGTGTTGGACCCCAGTCAGCAGAGCTTGGAAATCGTGGAGGAGTTAGCGGACAATACCGAGCTGCCGGTTCAAGTGACCATTGCTTCAGGCTTTCCCAAAGGAGATAAATTAGAGTTTATCACCCAAAAGGCAACGGAGCTAGGAGCCAGTGCTATCTGGGCTTTCCCAGCTGACTGGTCTGTGGCCAAGTGGGATGGCAAAAAGTTGGCTAAAAAGAGTGAAAAGCTGGAGAAAATTGCTCAGGGAGCAGCAGAGCAGAGCAAGCGCAATCGGATACCAGAAGTTCGGCTCTTTGATAAAAAGGCAGACTTTCTAGCTCAGCTGCCTCAATTTGATACCATCGTCGTGGCCTATGAAGAATCGGCCAAAGAAGGAGAATCTGCAGCTCTAGTCCGAGCTCTGTCAGGCTTAGCAGCCGGAGAAAAGGTTCTCTTTATTTTCGGACCAGAGGGCGGTCTCTCGCCTGATGAAATAGCAGCCTTTGGCCAAGCAGGGGCTGTCTCCGCTGGTCTAGGTCCACGTATCCTGCGGGCTGAAACTGCTCCGCTCTATGCCTTGACCGCAGTCAGTGTTTTGTTGGAATTGAACCAATAGTTGAGAGTCAGTGGTCAACCAATATAAGATTAGATAGGAGGCGGAATATGTATACATATATGGGTGAAGTTTTTCGAGAAATACGCCAGGGACGGAATATTTCTTTAAAAAATGCGACTGGCGATGCTTTTTCCTACTCTATGTTAAGTCGCTTTGAAAATGGGGAATCCGATATCTCTGCTGCAAAATTACTGGTTGCTTTAGAGAATATTCACATGGAGTTGGAAGAATTTGTTTATTTGGTCCGAGGTTTTCAGCCTACCTCCTACGATATGCTACAAAAGCAGCTTTGGGAGGCACACGACCAGCAGAATATGACCAAGCTGGAAAAAATGTATCAGGACCAGATTGTTAAGTATCACCAGTCCCCTCAGAAAGCGACTTACTTCCTGAATGCCCTACTGATTAAGGCTCACATGATTCTCTTTGATGAAGGTGTGGAAATAACGAAAGAAGAAAGTGACTTTCTATCTGATTATTTATTTTCAGTTGAAATCTGGGGAGAGTATGAGCTAAGATTGTTTTCTGAAATGTCGGTTTTGCTCCCGCTTGATTTATACTATAGGTATACCAGAGAAATGCTGGTAAAAACAAGCCATTTGAAGGACTTGACATCTAATAGAAATTATATTCATACCATTTTGTTGAATGGATTTTTTAAGGCGATTGATAAAAACAATCGATCCAAGGCAGCCTATTTTGATAAGCAGATTCAAGATTCCTTCTTTGGGGAAAATGAAGCTTATTTCCGCATCATCTATTTGTTCGCTTCGGGCCAATTCGACTATATATCCGGCAAGAAAAGTCAAGGAAAAGAAAAAATGGCAGATGCTATCCGTACTCTGAAGTTGCTGAACTGCAACCACAGTGCGGACTACTATACTAAGAATAAGGATAACTGGCTAAAAAAGTTTGAATAAATGCAAAGAGCAAATAAACTTTAAAAATTTTTTATTACAGTAATTCCTAGAATATAGCGAGGTAGGAGCTTTCTGTCTCGTTTTTTATTGCGTAAATAATTTTAGGATATGTAGTTTGAAAATATGAAAATTTTAAGTTGAGGTTTTGATATTAAGGTATACTAGTGTCAACAAATAGCAAAGGAGGAAAACATAATGACACGTTTCACGCAAGAAGCCAACAAACATGTAGTACCGCAAAAGGAAATTGTTGAAATGTCCCTTTACAGCTTAAACAGAAAAGAAATAAAGAACAATGGTATAGTTAGTATTTGAAGTTAACAAAAGTTGAATGCTCAAACTTGTAACTATTAAAATATTGGTAAGATTGAATTTAGGGCGAAAAATTTTGATTCTATGAGATTATAATACCTGTAAGATGATAGTTTTGAATGAGCTTTCTAGTTTAAATTGTTAATTGATTATATTATTAGTAACTTAGTGAATTTAGATGGTGCAAGAGGAGTAAAAATTTCAGAATATTGTATTTCTCCTTATTTGATTGATGGAACAGCTGGAATTATACAGATGTTGCTTAGAATTAACCCTGTTAAATATATTGATTTAGCAGAAGAATTATATCCTATTCTTTTTTTGAATTTGCACAATTTGTAGATTTTTGTAGGGGGATGTTAGGTATATCTGATACACTTCTAAAATTATTTCATTATACTGATAATGTTTAGTATTTAGATACTGCTCGGGAGTTAATAATTAGCAGTGCTATTTTATCAGAAACAGATTCTAAACGAAAAAAGAAATTGCATATGTAATTAGCAAATATAAACAAGAATTATTAAAAGCGAATCAAGTAATTTGAAAGGAATCAAAATATGAAAATTTTTCTTCGGCATAGTTTATACAGAGCTTTGACTATCTCTAGGCTGTTGAATTCCTTAGGCTCATATATTTATAACCTAGTCTTTGTCATCTATGCGGCGAGCCTTCCTTATAGCAATTTGGCAGTTTTTATAGCAAACATGATTACGATGGTTCCAACGGTTTTTACTTTCTGGATTGGAGTCCAGGCAGACCAGTCAGTCAGAAAAGGCCGGACGATGATAGTAGTGGGAGTGATCCAGGCTGTTCTCTTCAGTTTGGTCGCTTTTATGATTCAAAATCAAACCTTTCTGGCTTTTTCAGTCATTTGTCTTATTAATATCGTTACAGATGTTCTGAGTGATTATGCGTCTGGCTTGAGAATGCCTATTCTTCAGCATAATTTAGACAAGGATGATTTATTTGAGGCCTATTCATTTACTCAATTTGTCTCGTATCTGTCAAGTATCCTTGGTCAATCCTTTGGCGTCTGGCTGTTGACGGTTTCTGATAATAACTTTCCCCTAGTTGCTGCTATCAATGCCTTGTCTTTTCTCTTATCTTCCCTGGTTCTTTTAAGGCATCGTCGTGCCTTGACACACGAAGAGGTTCTTCCAGTGATGGAAAAGAATTCGCTATGGAAAAATTTCAAAAAAACCTACCAAGAAATGGAACTTGTCTTCAAAAATTCTGGCAATTCTTCATTTGTGGGCATACTGCTCTCTATTTTGGTTCTTAATTCTTTGGGCGGATCCATAGGCGCCATCTATAACTTCTACTTTTTGCATAGGGCGGGGATACTTGGCCTAGGCTATGGTCAGTCGCTCCTTATTGTGGAAATCATCTTATTAGTCGGAGCTATTTTGGGCAGTCTGACACCCAATGATTATTTTTCAAAGCAGTCACTGTCTTTTCTGCTGATTATGAATAGTACTTCTTTTTTATTAACAGCTCTATCAAATCTTTTGGGACTGAATCCTTTTATTGGTCTGTCTTTTCTGGCTTTTTCGGCTTACATTATGGGAAAATCTGCTCCGAAATTGGATGCCTTGATTATGGAAAAGCTTCCGGCAGATATGCTAGCACAGGGTAATAACTTTCTGGGCTTGCTTTTTACTCTTTCTATTCCCTTAGGAACTTTCGGATTTTCTTCATTAGCTCTCTATCATATGTCGGCCTGCTGGATGGTATTTGTCCTAGTTTCTATTTTATCTCTTTACCTTACGGTGAACGATTTTAAAAAAGGGTGAAATTTTTATGAATCAACAAAAGCCCGGAGAATTGGAGTTCACTGGGTTTTGAAATCTAGAAGGGGTGGGCTGCTTTGTCTGTTTAGAATTATGTCAATTCAGAAAAAAGCCTATTCAAAATCTTGGGTGTAATGCTTTGATCTGGTCCTTCAGTGCCGTCAGTGTCCTGTCTGAACTAATGAACTAAAGGATGCTGTATCTCATCGGATGAGGTACAGTATTTTTGATTTCTGCTGTCTTTTTATTAAAACAAGCCAGGCTCATTGTACTGACCCCAAAAGTTAGATTTTTTCTGTCTAACTTTTTGGGGTGCAGTTCATCTTTGCATAAGTGTTTTCTTATTGTCTTAAAAATGATAAAATAATAGGCAAGAAATTGGAGAGAATGAATGCCAAAAGAAGTGAATTTAACGGGCGATCAGGTCGTCGCTTTAACAAGGAAATATTTAGCAGCTGAGGATGTGGCTTTTGTTCAGAAAGCTTTGGTATATGCAATGGACTGTCATAGCGGGCAATTTCGCAAGTCGGGAGAACCCTATATTGTTCATCCTATTCAGGTAGCTGGGATCCTGGCTAAGCTTAAGCTTGACGCAGTCACAGTTGCCTGTGGTTTTTTACATGATGTGGTAGAAGATACAGATGCTAGTCTAGATGATTTAGAGCGTGAATTTGGTCCAGATGTCCGAACTATTGTAGACGGTGTGACCAAACTGGGGAAGGTCAAGTACAAATCCCACGAGGAGCAGCTTGCTGAGAACCACCGTAAGATGCTGATGGCCATGTCGGAGGATATTCGGGTTATCTTGGTTAAGCTGGCGGACCGTCTTCACAATATGCGGACGCTCAAGCATTTGCGCAAGGACAAGCAGGAGCGGATTTCGCGCGAAACCATGGAGATATATGCTCCCTTGGCTCACAGACTGGGGATTTCCAGCGTCAAGTGGGAGTTGGAGGACTTGTCTTTCCGCTATCTCAATGAAGTCGAGTTTTACAAGATTTCTCACATGATGAAGGAAAAACGCCGTGAAAGAGAAGACTTAGTCGAAGAAGTCGTGAGTAAGATTGAGACTTATGCAGCTGAACGTCATCTACATGGAAAGATTTATGGGCGACCTAAGCACATCTACTCGATCTATCGTAAGATGCAGGACAAGAAAAAGCGATTTGATGAAATCTATGACTTGATTGCTATTCGTTGCATTTTGGAGACACCAAGTGATGTCTATGCTATGCTAGGCTATATCCATGAGCTCTGGAAACCAATGCCGGGCCGTTTTAAGGATTATATTGCCAACCGCAAAGCCAATGGTTACCAATCCATCCATACGACGGTTTATGGGCCTAAGGGACCGATTGAGTTTCAGATTCGGACTAAGGAAATGCACGAAGTCGCTGAATACGGGGTCGCAGCTCACTGGGCCTATAAGAAGGGCATCAAAGGCAAGGTCGATAGCAAAGAATCTGCAATCGGAATGAACTGGATTCAAGAATTGATGGAATTGCAGGCAGAGTCTGGCGATGCTAAAGAATTTGTAGATTCGGTCAAAGAAAACTATCTGGCTGAAGAAATCTATGTCTTTACGCCTGATGGCTCTGTGCGTGCTTTACCCAAGGATTCAGGGCCGATTGATTTTGCCTATGAGATCCATACCAAGGTCGGGGAAAGGGCAACGGGCGCCAAGGTCAATGGGCGCATGGTTCCACTGACGACCAAGCTTAAGACAGGTGACCAGGTTGAGATTATCACCAGTGCCAACTCTTTTGGTCCCAGTCGAGACTGGATTGGTCTGGTTAAGACCAGTAAGGCTCGTAATAAAATTCGTCAATTCTTTAAAAACCAAGACAAGGAATTATCCATCTCTAAAGGTCGGGAACTTCTGCAGGCTCAATTCCAGGAAAATGGCTATGTCGCCAATAAGTACATGGACAAGAAGCATATGGAAGAGGTCCTGCAAAAGACCAGCTACAAGACAGAAGAAGCTCTGTTTGCGGCTATTGGTTTTGGTGAGATAGGAGCTATTTCGATTTTCAATCGTCTGACTGAAAAAGAGCGCCGTGAAGAGGAGCGGGCCAAGGCCAGAGCTGAGGCTGAGGAATTAGTCAAAGGTGGCGAGGTCAAGGTTGAAAACAAAGAAACCCTTAAGGTTAGACATGAGGGTGGTGTGGTCATTCAGGGGGCATCTGGTTTACTGATTCGGATTGCCAAATGTTGTAACCCTGTTCCAGGTGACCATATTGTTGGTTACATTACCAAGGGTCGTGGTGTGGCTATCCATCGATTGGACTGTATGAACCTTAAGGCTCAGGAAAATTATGAGCAGCGCCTGATTGATGTCGAGTGGGAAGAAAATAATACGACCAAAGAATATACAGCCCACATTGATATCTATGGATTGAACCGAACTGGCCTTCTCAACGATGTGCTACAGGTTTTATCGAATACAACTAAAAACATCTCTACCGTTAATGCCCAGCCGACCAAGGATATGAAATTTGCCAATATTCACGTTTCTTTTGGTATTGCTAATCTGTCTATGCTGACGACGGTGGTGGATAAGATTAAGAGCGTACCGGAGGTTTACTCAGTTAAGCGGACCAACGGATAAGAGTGAGTCTGAAGCAAGCAATTAAAATAGATTGTTTCTAACTGGAAAGGGAATAGAAGCAGAGAAATGAAAATTGTCATTCAACGTGTAAAACAAGCTCAGGTGTCGATCGAGAACCAAGTACACAACAAAATTTCGTCTGGCTTGCTTCTCTTGGTAGGAGTAGGGCCTGATGATGGTCCAGATGACTTGGACTATGCTGTTCGTAAAATCGTCAATATGCGGATTTTTTCCGATGATGAGGGCAAGATGAACCTGTCTGTTAAAGACATTGAAGGGGAGATTCTTTCTATTTCTCAGTTCACTCTACATGCGGATACTAAAAAGGGAAATCGGCCGGCTTTCGTCAAGGCGGCGCCACCCGAATTAGCCAGTCGTCTCTATGACGAATTTAATCAGCTACTGACGCAAGAAGTACCAACCAAAACGGGTATTTTTGGCGCAGACATGCAGGTAGAGCTAATCAATGATGGCCCAGTAACTATTATTCTGGACACGAAAAATCGCTGAGAATAAATATGAAAAGGAGTTTGAACACTAATGTTCAAACTCCTAATTGTTTTTTCAGCTTCTGTAGCAATGAATAGATAGTTTCCGACAACATTACTAAAAATCACCAATCATTTCTTGAGGAATGATTTCTTTGATGGTCGTCACTAGCTGGTTGATAAGCTTTATGACTTCAGCGGGCTCAGTGTAGAGTTTTTCAAAATAGGCATGTATAGTTTCTTCAAAATGCTGAGGTAATAGCGGGCAGTTGGTTTTTGCATACTCCAGCATTCTCTTTTCTCCAGGATGCGTCTGTTCGTTTAGGGCAAAGAGCAAGTCAAAATAGGAAGCAAAAAATTCACTGCTACGGTGGTTGATACTAAGCAGATCTTGACGCTTGAGCGCTTTTTTTATTTGTTTGGAGAAAGCTGGCATGGCTTGATCGAGTAGGAGGATCTGCTTCTTAATAATATTCTTTTTCAGCTCAGCTGGATAAGGCCGTCTGTACTTGTTTTGAAGCGCCTCATAGCGACCATTTCGGTCGTAGATGATTTTGCTGTGGAGCAGATTGTGCCACATACAGGTGGTATAGGCATTCTGAGCTTGGTGGTCTAGGACCACAGTCTGCAGGTCTTTATCGAAACTGTCCAGTGTACGGTAAATGAGCTCAATTTCGATGCCGCTCTTCAGCACACAGTCATCCTCTAGTTCCCAAAACTGATTGCCGATTTCCATGTAGGAGCAGTACTTGCTGAGGATATTGCGTCGAGTCATGGGAGCAATGGAATCTGTCAAGTAGATATAAACATCATAGTCTGAGTCGTTGTCAAAATGCTGTCCAGCACGAGAGCCACCGAGAACAATAGCTTCCACTTGATCTAGCTGGGCGGATTCTTTAAAAAGTTCTTGTGGCATGATTTTTCCTCACTGATTTTTGACTTCATTTTAGCAAAATGTAAATGGAATGGCAAGAAAATGGAAGCAGTAAAAACCTTTCATTTTATACCTTTAAAACCTCTTTTTCTTTAGAAACATTTTAGAATTACTTAATAAATAATTGAAGTTTGTTTTATATAATGATGGTAAAGAAAAGAGAGAAGGAGTTTCTAATGATGGTAAGTCTTATTCAACAAATGACGAATGCTCTGATTCAAATTGTTTTGTTTATGTTGCTTCCTTTTATTTGGTGGTTTGTGACAGCTAGAAGAAAAAGTTCATTTTTAGATTGGATAGGCTTTAAGCCACTAAAAGATACTGGCAACCATAAGATGTGGCTCTGGATATTTCTTGGTTTGCTAAGCTTCACTATCTTTTCATATTTAGTACTGTATACTATTGTAAAAGATCTTAAAACTGCAACTTCAGGTTTTTCTGGTCTCGGCTTCCAAGCCTTGCCAGCTGTTCTGATTTATAGTCTTTTTCAAACTTCCCTGCCAGAAGAGCTACTATTCAGAGGTTTTCTTTTAAAGAGATTGGCTAGCCACTTACCCTTTGTAGTGGCCAATACCATACAAGCTGCTCTTTTTGGTCTGCTCCATGGGTTGATGTTTATAACAGTGCTCTCTTGGCAGCAAACCCTGCTCATTATTTTGTGTACGGGTGGCATCGCGGCCTATATGGGCTTTGTTAATGAAAAGAAATCTGATGGCTCCATTTTAGCCAGCTGGATCATACATGCTTTAGCCAATGTGGTTACAGGTATGCTATCGGCTTTCTTGTTAATTTAATTGGCTAAGAATTTCACCACAAATCAAAAGTTCCGATTTATTTCATGAATCGGAACTTCATTTTTTAAGAAAAGCGAGTGCAGTCTTTTGAGGGAAAAATCAATTAAGTATAGTTGTTTCTAGTTATTTATAGGACGGTCGACCTTCATTTGATCAAAAACATAAAAGAAGAAGTCCTTCGAAACTTCGAAATGTCCGTATCTTAGCTGGGAGGCGTATTGACGCCACTGAGGATGCCGGCGGACTTGCTCAATGGGGCAGTCTTTGACCAGCTGGTAGTAGCTGACATCTCGCCGAAATGGGAAGAAATCTTCGAACATCTCTACTTGGTAGGCAGTATCATCTAGGATCTTACCAACTGCTGTAAAGGCCTGCAGCTTTTCTTGATCATTCATCTGATATTTAGGACTGTAGTAGAGAAGGTAGTCTCCTTTTTTCATTCGGTTTAGTGGTGCTTTTTTTCCATGGCAGACTTGACAAAATCCACCTTCTACCCCTCTTAGTACATGTTCTTTTGATACGACGCCAATCCAAAATCTAGTCATTTTCGGCCTCCAATTTGATTAAGAGTTGATTCAATAGTTCTGTTTTATCTTCTAATTTTCCAAAGAATGCCTGATCAATACCTTCAACTAGAGGAAGGGCTTGATTGACCTTTTGCAGCCCCTGTTCTGTCAGAAGTATGATGTTTGCACGACTGTCCTTGGGATGGATGTCCCGCATGATTAAGTCTTTTTTGACCAAGAGGCGGATGATTTGGGATACGGTCATGACATCCATGTCAGAAAAGCGGGCGATATCGGTTTGACTCACCCATTCTTGCTGACGCAGGAGCACTGCAAGAGTAGTCAAAACGACAAACTGAGGATGGGTCAGATCAATTGTTTTCAGTTGGCTTTTAATCAGCCCATGCCACTTGTGGTAGGCGCAGATAAAGAGCAGACCAGTCGACTGTTGGGAATCATTTTTATAAATTGAATTAAAATCAAGTTGTTTCATTTTTATACCACTTCTAAAATAGTAAGTGCACTTATTATATATCTTTTCTATTATCTTGTCAAAAAAAGCTCTTTGAATTTCAAAGAGCTTTTAAATCTTTTCTACATAAATCTGTTGGGCAATAGGTTGGGCTAGTTGGATTTCTTGCCCATCCACTTCAAGAGAATAGAGGTGGCTAAAGTCATCATAGCCTAGAAAACGAATTGTTTTGCCTACTTGAAGGCCATTTCTTTCCAGATAGGTTAAGAGATCGAAGTTATCATGAACACGGGCCAGTATATAATCGCCTTTTTCTTTTGCCTTTTCTAAAGTAAGTTTATGTTTTTCAACTAGGAGTTCTCCCTTAGCTGGAATGGTTCCTCCATGGGGACAAGCTTTGGGATAATCCAGCAACTGGTCCAGCCTTTCAACAAAGTGGTCGGAAACAGTGTGTTCTAAAACCTCGGCTTCCTCATGGATTTCCTCTGTTGTATAGCCTAGATGGTGCACTAGAAAAACTTCAATTAGCCGGTGTTTACGATAGAGGTCCGAAACTAATTTTAGACCCAAATCGGTTAAGAGGTAACCAGCTTTTTTGTCCTTGATGAGTAATTCTTCAGCTAGTAGCTTCTTCATCATCTCTGTTACGGCTGGTGGAGAGACTTGCATGAGTTGAGCGATTTCTTTATTAGTGATTTTATTGTGTCTGGTTCCAAGTTCATAGAGACATTTCAGATAATCTTCTTTATTAGGTGTCATGTTGTACCTCGAGTTTTCTTATTATTAGTATAGCAAAAAATGGGGCAAGAATACAGTTAAGTGGTTCTGAGGCAGAAAAATAAGCAACTTTAGGAATAATTTTTGTTTTCTTTTAGAAAGGTAGTCTTCTAGTTTGACGGAAGAAATAAAAAATGCATATAATAGATAAAAAAGACGGGAAGGAACTTGTCAGTGGCAAATACAGTAGAGAATCACAAAAAGTGGCTGGAAGAGCTGGGCTGCTCACATGAGGCAATGGAAGAGATCTGCCGAAATATTGGGAAAGCAAATGTTCAAGTTCCTTGGCAAGAAGCACAATTTTTTGGTAGTGAGCTCTTTAAAGAGTTGTGGAAGTTGGATAGTCGCCAGGCTTCTCCTCTCCAAGCTCAGAAATTACTGGGGCTTGCCCTAGCCTGTGTGGAAATGCCCAAGGAGTTAGAAGGGG
>NZ_KQ969108.1:28122-32276 GCF_001578795.1 Streptococcus gordonii | reverse complement strand
GGCCCCTCATGATAGTTTTTGGGGAACTTTTGCTAAAACGGTACAGACTGCCTTTCCAGCGGATGATTTCAGTCAAACAGATGGAAATCAGGAATTGAAAGGTCAGGTCCATCAATTTCGCTATCTGATTTCCAGTCAACAAGCCCAGTGGGTGCGAGAGCATTATAGAGCAGAGGGGATGACAGATGCAGAAGCCTTGGCCAGCTATTTTAAGTCTCGGCCAAGTATATCTTATAGCTTCAATGAGTCCTCTCGTTTGCATAATAAAGCTTATATAGATAAGCTTTCGGGTCAGGTGTTTTATCCAGATGGTCAAAGAAGCCAAGTTAATATCAAAATTTTACTTGATTTCCATACAGAATTCATTTTAGATCAGCAAGGTCGCTTCCTCAATATTATGGACCCAGAAGGGACTAGCCAAAATGGTCTTGTTAATGGTGCTAGCTTTAACTATGGCGACCGCAATCGTCCAGGGAATCGAGCTTCCCATACTCGCTATGATGTTAAAACACCTGCCGTTTGGGACCCTCTTTTTCGCAGAAGAGCGATGGCTAATGGAGGCAAAAAATTTAAGGCACCACAAAATAATCGTGGATCAATGGGATATCTCTCGGCTAAAAGTGTCTATGTTCCAGGGAAAGAGAGTATTCAAAAGGAAGTCAAAAAGGAACTTGCCCGTTTTAAAAGCCTCTTAAATCGACCAGCCTTCTTTGTCCGTTGCTGGGCTTGGCTACGCCAGTTTTGGAAAAATATTTTCAGATCATAAGAACCAAATGATAGAAAAGTTTATAGGGGGATAAAGGAGAGCTATTTTCAAAAGAAAATTCTTTGCTTGATCAATAAGGATGATAAGGCTTCTTAAGTCGACTTACCTGGGAAGGGGAAATCCTTCCCAATTGTCCCTCTTAAAAGAAGCATACCAAAGCTTGGTAGACTTCCTTACTTGCGAAACTTTCTATTTTTGTTTATAGTAGTTCTATAAGCTTTCTTGGAGGCGTTTGCATGAACAAAAAACTTTTGAGCTTGAAACTATTGGGAAGCCCCGGTGTTTTTCTTGATCAGGAGGAAGTTTTCTTCCCTTTTGCTAAAATAAATGCCTTGATTTACTACCTTCATATTAATGGAGCGGTCAATCGAGAAGAAATTGCAGGAATCCTCTGGGAAAATAAGGATAATCAGACTGCTAAAAAAAATCTGCGTAATACCATCTACCAAGCCAATAAACTCTTAGGAGGAGATTGGATTATTGCGCCCAACAGGACAGTTTTGTCTCTTAATCCCAACTTCAAAATTGAAAGTGATGTGGAGAGTTTTATAGCTCAACCAGCAGAGCATTTGTCTCTCTATCAAGGCGATTTTTTGCAGGGATTCTATCTCAAGGATAGCGAAGCATTTGATTATTGGGTTTCCAAAATGCGGAACCAGTATGAGCAACTTTATGTCCAAGCTTGCTACCATCAGCTTGAAAAAGAAAAGGACCGGCTGAATCTAGAAGAAGCCGAGCAAAATCTGCGTCGTTTGATTAGCATGGATGAGTTTGATGAAAAGAATTATCACCTGCTCATGAAGTTCTACCGAGACAATGATCGTCCAGGTAAAGTTATTGAGACTTACTATAAACTAGTGAATCTCTTGGATAAGGAACTGGGAATCAGTCCCAATGAGTCTATTCAACAGCTCTATCACGAAGTTCTTGCTAAAGACCGGAGTGAAAGAAAAACCAAACAGTTTCTTCGGAATACGGACCATTTTTTTGGTCGAGTAAGTGAAATCCAGCGTTTGGAGTCTTATTTTTCTAAGATTTTAGGAGAACAAGAGGCACGTGCCCTAGCTTTAGTGGGAGGTACTGGCATAGGGAAGCGGACAGTGACTCGTCAGGTGCTAGCCAATCAGACCAAGTACTTTCAAATTGTTATGGCTGAGTGCTTCAAGGAAGAAATGGAGTCTGAGCTTCAGCCTTGGCGTGGTCTACTGGATGGTTTGGGTGATTTGGTCATCCAGCATCAGATTCTTACAATTAGTCAGTGGCAAGTCATTTTGGAAAGCTATTTTCCAATCTTAACTGGAGGGATCTCTGGAGCTGAGTTAGATGCAGACAAATTAGCTCAGTTTGTAGTTGATATTCTGCAGAAAATTTCCAAGAAGAAAGCTCTGGTAATTTTAATTGAAGATTGTCACTGGATGGATGCAGCTAGTACTGCGGTCTTGGAACAGGTCATGAACCATATGTATGATTATCCAGTAGCCTTTGTGCTGACCAAACATCTCAGCACTCCTTCTTATTTGGAACATTTTTTCAGTCATTTGCTGGTTCGTGATAAGATCGATTTTATTGAGCTACAGCCCCTCAATTTTCAAGATAGTGTAGCATATCTACAAGCTCAAAAGGGAGTAGGAGTTCTTTCTGAGGGAAAAGTCAAAGACATTTATCGAGTTAGCCAAGGGATTCCATTCTTCCTGTCAGAATATGCTGAGCAACTCTTGAGAGGAGAAAAATTTCATCCTTTGACACCAGCTATCAAGGCTAAGCTATCTTTAAAATTGGATCATCTAAGTAGTGGGGAAGAGGAGCTGCTGGACTATTTAGCTTGCTTCAGAGAACCTGCGTCACTTTCCTTTTTGACCAAGTTACTTGCTTTACCTGTGGAAGACATGGTTGAAATTATTGAGGCTTTGAGACAAAAGCGACTCTTAATTGAGGTGGAAGAGGAGGACAAACTGGTAGTGAATTTTAGCCAGGAGCTCCTACAAATCTATGCTTATGAGCGTCTGTCAATAGCCAAGCGCCGGATGTTGCATCATCAGATTGCCCAGAGTATGGAAGAATGCTTGGGAGACTCTCTTTATCATTCCCAGCTGCTCAATGAAATTGCCTATCATTATAAGATGTCTAAGCAACCGATCAAGTCTTTGGAATACGAGTTGCATTATTTGGAAGCTACTTTACAGTTTCACCACGAACTCTTTCCAATTTACTCACGGGAGTTTGGTTTTATTGAAAAGACTGAGGATAACAACCAGGCTGCTGTTCTGGAGCAATTTGATCGAATTCGTCAGGAAATAAAGGACTTAGAAAGCAAACATCAAAATCATAAGGATTTTCAATTGCTAGTGCTTCGTTTCCTCTATCTGGAAGGGCGCTATGCTATTCGGACAGGAAATTACCAGCAGGGGATGGACAATATCCAGCAGGTGATTGCTTCGGCCAAGGAACTGCAGCAAATGGAGTTCCTTCTGGAAGGTTATCGGCAGATGATCTATTACTGTATTCAGACTGAGAATATTCCTGAAATGCGCTATTATACGGAGCGTGCTCTGGATGATTCAGTCCAGGCCAATAATCACGAGGCTATTGCCGTTAATCTTCGTCTGAAAGGGCTATATCATCTCATGATCGGAGATGAAGAACAGTCGCTTCACCATCTCTATCAGTCTATTGATTGTTTCAGCCTAACAGACTCGCTTCGCTCCAAATATTCGATTCAGATTGCAGCAGCTCTAGATTATCTGGCAGAGATTGAGCAAATTCGTGGGAATTTTACAACAGCTTTGGCCCACCAGAAAGAAGCAATTGATCTAACAGAAAACAAAATAGCAGAGCCATCAATTTTTGCCTTCTATATTGGATTAGGCATGACCTATTATCAGCTGAAAGATTATGAGCAGGCAGAGGCGATCCTTTTGAAATCTAAAAAAGCTATGGAATCTCTTAGTTTTCCTTGGAAGGAGACTCAGTTAGAAGTTTATCTAGGCTTGATTAGCTGCGAAAAAGGAGACTATCAGCCAGTCTTGGACCTACTGAGAAAGAAGGAAGAGTTGATCAGCCGATATGGCAATCCACGAGACAAGGGTTTGATTTACTACCTAATGGCAGTGCTTAAATATCAACTTCTGCTAGGAGATTTGAAAGAAAGTAGTTTTGAAGAGTTATTGACTCGGGATTTTGATTATTACTATGATACGGCTAAAAGCCATCTTAATTTTTATCGGGACCGCCATCAGTTAAAAGAACTGGAAAACTTGCACTTGAGACTGTCTCAATAATCAAATGTAAAATAAAAGAGGATGAAACTCATTTTCATCCTCTCTTTTTATTCTGATAAAAAGATTAATCATGTATTTGAGCCCAGACCTGGGTCAGATAAAAGATAAAG
>NZ_KQ969108.1:22702-27974 GCF_001578795.1 Streptococcus gordonii | reverse complement strand
TATCGTGGGGTGGAGAAACCTCTACCACGTCAAAACCAATTAGTTTTCCTGAAGCAGCGATATGCTGGAAGACCAGAACGGCTAAATTTGGATCTACGCCCAGTGACTGAATAGCACTGACACCAGGAGCGGCACCAGCAGCAAAGCAGTCAATGTCAATGGTTAAATAGACTTGTTCCTTGTCTGCAAGAAAGGCATCAACAAACTTACAGACTTCCTTGTGGCCCATTTGGTAGATATCTAGTCCAGTTAAGAACTGGATGGCTTTAGATTTGGCTACAAAATCAAAGAGAAAGAGGTTATTATTGTGTTCTTGGATACCTAAAATGAGATAATTAAAGATTTGTTTTTGAGCCAAAGTTTCGTCAAACATCTGGCGAAAACCAGTACCGGAATTGGGACCAGTCTGGTCATAAGGGCGAAGATCAAAGTGGGCATCCATATTGATGACGGCTAATTCTTGCTCGGGTTTTAGTGAAGACTTGAGGCCGAGATAGTTTCCGTAGGCTGTTTCGTGTCCGCCTCCCAGTACGATGGGACGAAGATTGAGCTCCCGCAGGCGCTTGACAGCTTTTGCTAGACTGCTTTGGAGTTGTTCCAGAGATCGATTGGGACCATCAATATCACCGACATCAAAGACACGGACGTTTCGACCTAGATGCCAAGGCAGTTTGGCCAATTGAGTACGGATAGATTGTGGTCCTTCAACTGCCCCAACCCGACCGTGGTTGATATAGACTCCTTTGTCGCTCTTGAAACCAATTAAGGCAAAGTTGACTCCCTCAAAAGGTTTTAAGTTTGGGTCATTTAAATTCAAGAATTCGATAACCATACCCCATTTGGCAGCGTATAAATTATCCTCGACCCCCCGTTGATAATAGCTGTTATCTAATTGATAATAATCTTCTAACATAATCTTTTCCTTTTCCATAACGATATTGCGATTTTATTATAAGAGTTTCCGCTAAGCCTGTCAATGACTTTCTGCGGGGAAAGAAGCTTAGTGGAGAGGGAATTGTTTACAAGAAAGCCACTATAATGGCGAGAATCAATGCAGTCCATGTAGCGTAGCGTATCTTAGCGCTGGACCGGTAACCCTCTCTAACCTTTGGCCTCTTCGAAAAGAGATAAGCAATATAGGCTGCAATTGAAAGAAAATAAGCATATGGTGTCCATCCAGAGCTAAGGATTCGGCCGTTTTCAACCGTTGGTACAAGCAGAATTAAAGCTGTAAGCATGCACCAAACAGGTAAAAGAGTGCTCTCTTTGCTATTGCAAATATGGAGCATCAGTTGTGCTAAAAAGCCGACGGAATAAAGGATAAAAACAGCGATACATATATAAAAAAACACAATGAGAAAGCTATCGTCCTGTTTAACAATAGGCTTGCCTATTAGGAGATTTAAAAAAGTAAATAAAATGGTTTTTAACATATGCCAAATGAGGTAGGCCATTGCTGGTAAAATGATTAAGACAAGTGGATGTAGAATTGCAAAATAGTCTACTTTAGAGGCTTTTTTCATTGTTACTTTTCTCCTTAATCAAACTCTTTCTGGCTTCTAAGATTTGCCCTTGAGATTTTCATTTTATTTGACCTTGCTTAATGGCACTAGCGACTTTATTATAAGAGTTTCCACTAAGGCTGTCAATGGCTTTTAGCTGAAAAAGAAAGCCCAGCTGAACAAGCGCGGGCTTCTTTGATTCACTTTTCTTACTCAACGAAGATCCAAATTTGATAAGGTAAGCCACTGCTGATAGAACTGAAGTCCGTCAAAAGAGCTTAAGACCTTCTAAAATCAATTTCAAAGAGTATCAGATTTAGAACTGAATGCTCAAGTCCACAGCCTTTTCAACAGCTGCAAGGAATTCATCACTTTCAATCAGCTCGGAAGCCTTGTTGAGCTCTTCATAGATTTCGATGTCCTTATCAAATTCGATAAAGCGGACATGTTGACGGAAGAGGTCGTAGGCTGGTTTAGTTCCTTTACCAAGTTCATGGTTTTCTGGTTTCAGATCCAGAGCTTGGCAGGCGGCCATGATTTCTGTTGCCACGATGCGACGGGAATTCTTGAGAATCTCAGCTGCCTTGCGTGCTGCGGTTGTTCCCATGCTAACAAAGTCTTCTTGGTTTTCACAAGATGGGATAGAGTCTACGCTGGCTGGATGAGCCAGAACCTTGTTCTCAGAAGCAAGAGAAGCACAAGCATATTGGGTAATCATAAAGCCAGAGTTGAGTCCTGGGTGTTTGACCAAGAAGGATGGTAGCTTGCTCAATTGGCTGTTAACTAGACGCTCTACACGACGCTCGGATACATTTCCGATTTCAGAAATGGCGATGCCGAGGAAATCGAATGGCTGTGCCATTGGTTCACCGTGGAAGTTACCGCCTGAGATAACATGACCTTCTTTGGTGATGATAGGGTTGTCTGTGACGGAGTTGATCTCAATCTCAACCTTGGTCTTGACATAAGCGATAGAGTCCTTGCTAGCTCCGTGAATCTGCGGAATACAACGCAGGGTGTATGGGTCTTGGACCCGTTGTTGAGTGGCTACAGTCGTATTTCCACTGCCCTCTAGAAGATTGCGGATATTCCGGGCTGTAGCTAGCTGACCGCTCTGAGGTCGAATGGTATGTAAGTCTTCTTCAAATGGGCTGGTAATACCATTGTGGACTTCCATAGAAAGAGCACCAGCCACATCTGATAATTTAAGCAATTGGATGGCATCGTAGGTAGCCAGAGCACCGATACCTGTTAGGACAGTCGTACCGTTAATTAGCGCCAGACCTTCCTTGGCAGCTAGAGCAATTTTTTCAATCCCAGCCTTGTCCAAAGCTTCTTGGCCAGAGAGCAATTGGCCTTGATAGTATGCGTGGCCCAGTCCTAGCATAGGAAGAACCATGTGAGCCAATGGAGATAAGTCACCAGAAGCGCCTAAAGAGCCTTTTTCTGGAATGAATGGCACGACGCCTTTATTGAGCAGTTCCAGAAGCTTTTCGACAGTAGACAGACGAATACCAGAGTAACCTTTTACCAGAGAATTAATCCGGATTAACATGATAGCACGGACTGCGTCTTCTGGTAGGGGATTACCAAAGCCTGAAGCATGGGTACGGATCAGATTTTCCTGTAGTTGAGTCGTATCTTCTGGTGAGATACTAACGTTACAAAGAGAGCCAAATCCAGTTGTAACACCATAGACCACCCGTTTTTCACGAACAATGTCGTCTACGATTTTGCGGGAAGCTTCTACAGCTTTCTTAGCTTCTTGGTCAATTTCACAGGTGGCTCCATGACGAGCTACTGCGATGACATCTTCTAAAGTAAGGTGTTCGCCATCCAAATTAATTACATGTGTCATAAGATTTATTCTCCTTTTTATTCAAGAACTTTATTTTCACAAATTAGTACAATATAGATATAGTATACTGTGCTTGCGATAAGGACACCTATGAGACCATAGATATAGTTCATTGGGTTTTCACCCCAAATCATGACAAGGCTGACTAAGACTGCTAGGATTGGGATTACTGGACCAAATGGAACGCGGAAGACTACTTTTTTATCTGGATATTTCTTTCTCAATACCAATACGGCTAGAGCAGTCGGGATGTATTGGAAGAAACGGAAAACTACGCTAAGAGCTGCTAATACTTCAAATGTTCCTGTAAAGAGCAATGCGATAGCTAAAACTCCTGAGATGATGATAGCAAAGATAGGTGCGTTTTTAGAATTGGTTTCAGCAATTTTTTTAGGCAACATACCTTCATTGGCAATAGCTGCCCCAAAACGCGGTACCATGATAGATTCACCGATGTTTAGTCCGGCAATAGAAATAAGGGCTCCAATAGAAACGATCCATGCCCCAGCAGGGCCAATCATTTCAACAAAAGCGTCTTGCACAGAAGCATCTGTTTGTAGGATACGGCTACCTAGCATGGCAATGGTTCCTGCGATAATGAGCATGTAGAGAACAGATACAATGCTGATAGACCCTAGAATGGCACGTGGGACATTCTTTTCTGGATCTCGCATTTCACCAGCAACGATAGACATGGTTTCAAAGCCGATGAAACCATAGAAGATATAAATAGCTGTACTTGAGATAGCCTTCATGATATCTGTGCCAGGTTCTGGTTGAAGGAAGGGAGTAAAGTTTCCTTTGTCAATTCCACCTTTGATAAAGAAGATAGCACATGCTGCAAATGCAATGATTGGAATCAACTTAGCTACGGTTGCAGCAAGTGTGAAAAACTTAGAGGTCTTCAAACCAGCAATATTCATTAAGCTGAGCAAGACAATTAAAGTGATACTAAGGACTAGTTCGTAAGGGGTAAAAGCTGGGAAGGTAATGACAAAAAGTCTTGCAAATCCTGCAGCCATAGCGGACCAAGCGATGATGGTAACCGCCCAACCCAAAAAGCCTACGTTAAATCCGACAAAGTTACCAAATGCTTCCTTGGCATATTGGAAGGCTCCACCATTTTTATTGAAATAACCTGCAGTTTCTGCCAAGCAGACTGCTAGCAGAATAACGAGGAGGGCAGTCCCTAGCATGACAGCTAGAGAAGCGGGGCCAAGTCCTTTATAAATTTTTTGAGGTAGGAGGAAGATGCCAGAGCCAATAACGGCATTAATACCATAAAGAGTTGCACCGGCAAAGCTGAATTTCGCTTTTTCCTGCTCTTGTGTGTTGAGTTTGTTTGCATCCATAATAATGTTTCTCCTTTAGAGATATGAGGATTCCTTCCAAGTAAAGATAGGGTGGTGGCAAACCAATCTTGGAGCATCACTGTATCTTTACTTAGCGGGGATGTGGTTCAAACCAGCCCAAATGGCAAGAGGAGAGCCTTTAGATTGGTTACATGAAAACATTATATGCAGCTCAGTTTCCTGAGTCTCTTTTTCTACTATCAGAAGATTTCCTTCCTCTATATCAAGTGGTGGAAAGTTATCTCCAATCACTGTTAGATTTGTCAAAGCATAGATAAATTGAATTTCGTCATCTCGGCTAAGCACTTGCCCATTTGAGATGGCAATCATCTGTCCCTGATAATGGTCGCTGTAGATTAAGTTAAAGTCGGTACAAGTCCCGCGACTTGTGATAGAATCACTCCCTTCGAAGAAATAGGGGGTAAAGGGATCTAGAACCGTTTCCTCTTGCCTACTAGCATCGAGCAGGCGCAGAGGATGGTCTAGGCTCATAAGAATACGGTGAAAGCCACTTAAGTCAGAAAATACACTTTCAGCTGCTTCCACAGTTGCTGTTGAGA
>NZ_KQ969108.1:15544-22682 GCF_001578795.1 Streptococcus gordonii | reverse complement strand
CTCCTCCCGACCAATTGGAAACTTGAAAATCGCTTGATTTTAGAAGAGTTATATTTGTCATTTTTGGTATTTATTAGAACAAACCGCTGATATTACCGTCTTTGTCAACATCAATCTTTTCACTGGCTGGTACTTTAGGCAGTCCTGGCATGGTCATAATTGCACCAGTCAGAGCAACGATAAAGCCTGCACCAGCAGAAACTTTGAGCTGGCTGATAGTCACAACAAAGTCTTTAGGTGCGCCCAGGTTCTTAGCATCGTCTGAGAAGGAGTACTGAGTCTTAGCCATACAGATAGGATAGTTGGAGAAGCCCAGCTCTTCCAGTTGTTTGAGCTCGCGTTTAGCGGCAGGAGTCAGGCGAACGCCCTTGCCTCCATAGACCTTAGTAACAATTTTGTTCAGCTTGGTTTCAATGGAGTCCTCTTCATTATATACAAATTGGAAGTGATTGTCTCCTTCAGCCAGTTCCACGACTTTTTCAGCCAATTCTTTACCTCCGGCTCCGCCATTTGCCCAGACGTCAGAAATAACGACGTCAACGCCGCGTTTCTGACAGGCGTCATAAACTGCTTGCAATTCTGATTCGGTATCCAGCGGGAATTTATTGATGGCAACGACTGCTGGCAATCCATAAACATCTTGAATGTTTTCCAGATGTTTTTCTAAGTTTGGCAGACCATCTACAACAGCTTGGACATTTTCTTCAGCTAGGTCGCTCTTAGCCACACCGCCGTGCATCTTGAGAGCGCGGATGGTAGCAACTAGAACTACAGCTGCTGGACGAAGTCCAGATGTACGACACTTGATATCAATGAATTTTTCAGCACCCAGGTCAGCACCGAAACCAGCTTCTGTAACTGCATAGTCGGCATATTTGAGAGCAAGCTTGGTAGCTAGGACACTGTTACAGCCATGAGCAATGTTGGCAAAAGGTCCACCATGAATCAAGGCTGGCGTGTGTTCCAGAGTTTGAACCAAGTTTGGATGGATAGCGTCTTTGAGCACAGCAGCCATAGCGCCACCAGCTTTCAGATCCTTAGCAGTTATTGGCTTACCTTCAAAGCTGTAACCAATGATGATCTTTTCCAAACGGTTCTTGAGGTCAGTGATATTTTCTGACAAACAGAGAATAGCCATAACCTCAGAAGCAACTGTAATGTCAAAACCATCTTCACGCGGAACACCGTTGACCTTGCCCTGCAAGCCATCCACAATGTGGCGTAGTTGCCGGTCATTCATATCCACTGCTCGCTTCCAAGTGACACGGCGAGAGTCAATGCCTAAGGCATTGCCATGGTGGATGTGGTTGTCAATGAGGGCCGCCAGCAGATTGTTGGCAACACCGATGGCATGAAAGTCACCAGTGAAGTGGAGGTTGATATCCTCCATGGGTACAACCTGAGCGTGCCCACCGCCAGCAGCTCCGCCCTTGATACCAAAGACAGGTCCGAGTGAAGGCTCCCGCAGAGCGATAACGGTTTTTTTACCGATAGCAGCCAAAGCATCGACCAATCCGACAGAAGTCGTTGTCTTGCCTTCTCCGGCTGGTGTTGGAGAAATAGCTGTCACGAGAATCAGTTTGCCGTCTGGCTTGTCTTTTAAGGCTTCTAGTTGGCTGGCACTGATTTTTGCCTTGTAATTTCCATAAAGAGATAGGGCGTCTTCAGCAATTCCTAGCTTTTCTGCCACCTCTTTGATGGGTTTCATTTGAACCGAATTCGCAATTTCAATATCTGATAAAACCATATTGTTACCTCTTGAGAAGAGGAAGTCCATTCGCAGGAAAGAGCAGACTTCTCTTCCGTTTATCTATTAGACAACTTTCAAAATTTCTTGATAAATTTCATCTGCTAGAGCGCAGCCTTTTTGCAGTAGGTCTTCACACTTGCTGTGGTAGTCTGCGACGAATGCTTCATCCTTAACACCTGACAGGTTGATGAGGACATTGAGCCAAGCCCCTTGCAGGCCAGCCTTAAGGTTGAGAGCTGCTACCCCCAGGTCGCTGGCAGCGTTGGCATTGGACTTACCGACAGCCTTTTGAGTTGTTTGCAGGGCAGCCAAGATGTCTTCCATCATGCCATAAGGTGACTTGGTCGCTTCCTTGAGGGCTTGTTGCATCGCTTCTCGACGGGCAGCCTTGTCTTCCTCTGTTTCCTTAGGCATATCAAAGACGGCGGAGACTAGATTGAAGGCTTCAGTGTCCTTGTCGATAGCTGCGAGCAAGCTTTCTTGGAGGCGGGCGCTTTCTGCGTGCACTTGAGCAATTTCTGCTTTAAATTCTGCGTATTTTTTCTTGCCAAGGGTTAATTCGCAAACCATCTTAGTCAGGGAAATACCGTTTGCTGCGGAAAGAGAAGCGGCAGAGCCACCTCCTGGTGCAGGAGCATCTGAGCCTAAGATCTGGGCAAATTCTGTCAAACTTAAATCTACTAATTTCATAGGTTTCTATCCTCCTAGCCCAGCAAATGATTTTCCAGAACTTGCTTGCCGTAGTCAAAGTCTTCGATTTGCAGATAGTATTCGGCTGCGTCAATCAAAGCCTTGGCCGGAGCCAGACCGATGACTTCTGAGCCGAGGATTCCAACTCCGTAGCGTTTGGCTTCAAAGCGGACCGTCTCAAAGACGCGGTAGAGCGGGAATTTTTCCAGATTGACCATGTTGATGGAGACCTGAGCGATATTGCGGTCTTCCAGCATGACGCCGATGGCCTTGCAGTACTTGTAGCCGCCGCTGGAGCCGCGGATGATTTTGGCAATATTGTTGGCAATTTCTAGATTGTCTGTATCCAAGTTGATGTTGTAGGCGATGAGTGGCATTCTGGCACCAACAGCAGTGACACCAGCAGTTGGGTGAATCTTTCTTTCACCGTAGTCAGGCGCCCAGTCAGGTTCCAAGAGTTTTTCAGGCATGCCTTCAAACTGTCCTTTACGAACCTTGGCCAAGTTCTTACGCTCTGGACGAGTCGCTGCATCTTCATAGAGGAAGATAGGAATACCGAGCTCACGGTTGATCCGCTCAGATACTGTCTTCGCAATTTCTACGCATTCCTCACTTGTGATGTCCTTGATCGGTACAAAAGGCAGGACATCAGTTGCGCCCATACGAGGGTGTTCACCCTGGTGCTTGGTCAAGTCAATATTTTCAGAAGCGTATTTGACCAAACGGAAAGCAACTTCCTGAATGTTTTGATCATCACCGACCAAGGTAAAGACGCTACGGTTGTGGCTGGCATCAGAAGAGTGGTCCAAAAGTGTTACGCCTGGCACGCTCTTAGCTACTTCCACTAGACCGTCAATGACCGCTTGGTTGCGGCCTTCAGAAAAGTTAGGAATGCATTCAACAATTTTTGCCATAAGATATTACCTCGTGTTATATATTATTAAAAATTACAAAGTGAATAAAGTGGAACTTCCAGCTGAGCTAGGTATGAGACTTAGCTCAGTTCAGAAGTTGGGGGACAAGTTTTTTCTATTCGAACAATTTCTTAACAGATTCTTTGACTAAATCTTCGTCGGTTAAGTATGGAATAGTAATGTGGTCTGTTCCTTGGTGGAGACGGTTGTACTCGATAGCTGTCTCAATAGCATGCTCATTGCGGGCCCAGTTGCGGCGGGCTACTCCGCCGATGGTATCCCAGGCGATAGCAGATTTGATGATTTCATCAATGCGTTCACTACCGTCTAATACCAAGCCAAAACCTCCGTTGATCGCTTTACCGATACCAGTTCCGCCACCGTTGTGGAGAGCTACTAGACTCATACCGCGAGCTGCGTTACCAGCGTAACATTGCACGGCCATGTCGCAGGTGACATTAGAACCATCCTTAATATTAGAAGTTTCACGGAATGGAGAGTCAGTACCAGATACATCGTGGTGGTCACGGCCGATCATGACAGGACCAATCTTGCCTTGACGGACTAATTCATTGAACTTGAGGGCGATATTGACGCGTCCCATACAGTCTTGGTAGAGGATCCGAGCCTGAGTTCCAACAACCAACTGGTTCTTTTCTGCATCGCGGATCCAGTTGTAGTTGTCACGGTCTTGGTAGCGGCGGTTAGGGTCGATCACTTCCATAGCTGCATGGTCAGTAGCGACTAGATCTTCATGTTTGCCGCTCAGACATACCCAACGGAAAGGACCGTAACCATAGTCAAAGAGCATTGGGCCCATGATATCTTCTACATAAGATGGCCAGATGAAGCCGTCTTTGTCGTCAAAGCCATTCTTAGAAATTTCCTTGATGCCAGAGTCATAGACTGCCTTCATAAAGGCATTACCGTAGTCAAAGAAGTAGGTGCCGTTGTTAGTCAAGGTCTTGATTGCCTTGAAGTGACGTTCCAAGGTTTGGTCAACCAACTTAGCAAAGCTTTCCTTGTCTTCAGCCAGGAGGCGAGTTCGCTCTTCAAAGCTGATGCCAGCCGGACAGTAGCCACCGTCGTAGACATTATGACAAGAAGTTTGGTCAGACAGTAGATCTACATGGATATTGTTCTCGTTGACGTATTCCAAGAGGTCTACAATGTTACCATGATAGGCAATGGAAGTTGATTCACCAGCTTCCAGAGCTTTCTGAGCTAGGTCAATTGCTTCTTTTGGACTTTCGGCTAATTGACTAATCCAGCCTTGAGAGTGACGAGTTTCAATCCGAGATTGGTCTACTTCAGCTACGATTGCCACAGCTTTAGCAATTTCGGCTGCTTTCCCTTGAGCTCCACTCATGCCACCCAGACCAGAAGAGATGAAGAGTTTGCCAGTTAGGTCACCGTCATCAGCTACACCCAGTTTCAAGCGCCCAGCATTGAGGAGGGTGTTGAAAGTACCATGGACGATACCTTGAGGGCCGATGTACATCCAGCCGCCGGCTGTCATTTGACCGTAGTTGGTGACACCCATTTCTTCTGCAATTTCCCAGTCCTTCATATTGTCGTATTCGCCGACTAAGAGACCGTTGGTGATGATAACACGTGGAGCTTCTGGTTTGGATTTGAAGAGGCCAACAGGGTGACCAGATTCTACAACCAAAGTTTGATGGTCGGTCATCACTTCCAGATATTTTTTAATCAAATTATACTGCATCCAGTTAGCGCAGACAGATCCAGTTTCCCCGTAAGTAACCAATTCATAAGGATAGAGGGCGATTTCAAAGCTCAGGTTGTTGTCAATCATGACCTGCATAGCCTTAGCTGCGGTACAGTTCCCTTTATACTCATCAATTGGTTTACCATAGATACGTTCTTTTGGACGCCAGCGGTAGCCATAAATCCGTCCGCGAGTTTTTAATTCTTCCAAGAATTCCGGAATCACTTCTTTGTGGAATTTTTTTGGAATATAGCGAAGGGCATTTTTTAGAGCGATTTCTGTTTGCGCCTGAGTGAGACGGAAGCCCCGGTCAGGTGCACGGCGGATGCCTTCTTGGAAAACCGTTTTTTCAGGTAATACATCGTCTAATTTGACGGTCATTGCTGCTGCAATTTCATTTTCACTAAAGTATGACATGAAGATTCCTCCTTATTAAGTCGAGTATAAAATATGTTTCGACCTTATTTTATAAGACCCCCGTCCATAAAAAGTCAAGAAAAAAACATAAAATAGAAAAAAAGAGAATTTCCTATTTTTTAAAAGCTTTTGACTATAATTTGACGATAGTGTATTATGATGAAAAGCAAGTAAAATTGTTAGAAATAAAATGGAGGAAGAAACATGACTGCTGATTTACTATTAACTCACTTTAATCAAGTCTTTTGTCCTAACAATCTTGGGCACCCCCTTTTCGGAGCGGAGATGAAGGAAGCTCGAGTGTTAGAAGACGGCTACATTGCCGTCAAAGACGGAAAAATCTTAGCTGTTGGTAGCGGAGAACCAGATGCTAGTCTGATTGGACTAGATACTAAGATTCAGTCTTATGAGGGTAAGATTGCTACGCCCGGCTTAATCGACTGTCACACTCATTTGGTCTACGGTGGTAGCCGGGAACATGAATTTGCTAAGAAATTAGCCGGTGTTCCTTATCTAGAAATTCTTGCTCAAGGTGGCGGTATTCTTAGCACAGTTCGGGCGACAAGGGAAGCTTCTTTTGAAAATCTGTACGATAAATCTAAGAAGTTATTGGACTATATGTTGCTTCATGGAGTGACAACGGTTGAGGCCAAGAGTGGCTATGGTTTGGACTGGGAAACAGAGAAGCGCCAACTAGATGTCGTTGGGGCTCTGGACCATGACCATGATATTGATTTAGTTTCGACCTTTATGGCTGCCCATGCCGTTCCACCAGAATATAAGGGACGTTCTCAGGAATATCTGGAGCTCATCGTCGAGGAAATGTTACCTAGGGTAAAAGAAGAGAATCTAGCTGAGTTCTGTGATATTTTCTGTGAAAAAGGCGTCTTTACAGCTGACGAGTCACGCTACCTGCTTTCTAAAGCTAAGGAGATGGGCTTCAAGCTCCGTATCCATGCTGATGAAATCGAATCTATCGGCGGGGTAGATGTAGCAGCTGAACTAGGAGCAACCAGTGCAGAACACTTGATGATGGCGACAGACGAAGGTATTCGCAAGATGGCAGAAGCCAAGGTTATCGGTAATCTCCTACCAGCAACTACCTTCAGTCTGATGGAAGATACCTATGCACCAGCCCGCAAGATGCTGGAAGCTGGTATGGCCATCACTCTAACTACTGACAGCAATCCAGGCTCCTGCCCAACAGCTAACCTGCAGTTCGTTATGCAGCTGGGCTGCTTTATGATGCGCCTTACACCAGTGGAAGTTCTCAATGCTGTAACCATCAATGCAGCCTACTCAGTTAACCGCCAAGATAAGATTGGTAGCTTTGATACTGGCAAGCAGGCTGACATTACCATTCTAGATGCTAAGAATATTGACTATCCACTTTATTTCTTTGCGACTAACCTGACCCATCAGGTCTACAAGGCAGGAAAACTAGTTGTCGATCAAGGAAGAATTGTTTAAGCCTTCTAAAACGAATCGTATTTTTCAGACTCTCTATGGTGACAGGGAGAGTTTTTTGTAGTGTGTCAGATCTTAAGAAGCTTTGTTTCGTAAGTGAGAAAGAAATAATCTTAGGATCAGTTCTAACAAAAGTTTCAGACTCTCTTTTTTCAAAATTAGACATAAAAA
>NZ_KQ969108.1:11162-14913 GCF_001578795.1 Streptococcus gordonii | reverse complement strand
TTTTTTACTGCTGCAATCGCCGCATCATAGTCAGGTTCAGTGTTGATATTATCGACATATTCAGCGTAGGTCACAGTGTTGTTTTCATCCAGAACGAGAACTGCACGGGCCAAAAGGTGCCATTCATTGATGAGGACAGCATAGTCGCGACCGAAAGAATGGTCGAAGTAGTCAGATAGCATAACAGCATTATCAATGCCTTCAGCAGCGCACCACTTGCCTTGTGCAAATGGTAAATCAACTGAAATTGTGATAACAACGGTGTTGTCCAAGTCAGAGAGTTCTTGGTTGAAGCGGCGAGTCTGAGTTGAGCAGACACCAGTATCGATAGATGGGATGATGCTCAGGACTTTCTTTTTGCCAGCAAAGTCAGCCAGAGTTTTCTTTGATAGATCCGTTGCTGTCAGGCTAAAATCATGGGCTGTGTCACCGACTTGTAGTTGTTTTCCAGTAAAGGTTACAGGATTTCCGAGAAAAGTTGTCATAAAAGTCTCCATTCATGTTTGATAGCTTCATAGTACTCCGAATAAGTTTTTTTCGAATAATTTGACTGGAAATTTGAGAGCGCCTACATTTCAGCCCAATTTTTTCTTTGCATAAAAGGGTTAGGATTGCTTCCTAACCTTTTGTTATTATTTAGCCAATCCTTCAGAAATTTTATCTAGATTGTATTTCATCATGTTGTAGTAGCTGTCTCCATCTTCGCCTTTTTCAGCGATTGAGTCAGTGAAGATTTTAGCGTAGATTGGGATATTTGTGTCTTTAGAAACAGTCTTCATCGGACGGTCGTCTACACTTGATTCGACAAAGAGAGATGGGACTTTTGTCTTGCGTAGTTTTTCAACCAAGCTTTTAATTTGGTCTGGAGTCCCTTCTTCTTCGGTGTTGATTTCCCAGATGTAGGCCGATGGCACATTGTAGGCCTTAGAGAAGTACTTGAAGCAGCCTTCACTGGTCACAATCATTTTCTTTTCTTCTGGGATGTTGTTGAATTTCTCTTTGGCTTCCTTATCCAAAGCAGTCAATTTTTCCACATAAGCTTTGAGATTTTTCTCGTAAGTAGCCTTATTGTTAGGGTCTTTTTCAATCAAACGTTTGGCAATATTTTGCGCATAGATGATCCCATTTTCCAAGTTGAGCCAAGCATGAGGATCTTCTTTCCCCTTTTCATTTTTACCTTCTAGGTAAATGACCTCAACACCATCGCTGACAGCATAGTAGTCCTTATTTTCTTTCTTCTGGGCATTTTCTACCAATTTTGTGAACCAAGCATTGCCACCTGTTTCAAGGTTGATACCGTTGTAGAAAATAAGATCAGCCTTAGAAGTCTTTTTGATATCTTCTGGCAGAGGTTCGTATTCGTGCGGATCCTGACCAACAGGGACAATACTGTGCAAGTTGATTTTATCGCCAGCGATATTTTTGGTGATATCTGCGATAATTGAGTTGGTTGCAACGACATTTAGCTTGGAAGAGCTAGAATCAGTACTGCTTTTTTGACTAGAACAGGCCACTAACCCCACAATAGCCATTAAAAGCAAAACTAAATAACGATATTTTTTCATCAGAAAAAATCCTCCATAAATTAATTTTATTTACTTTTTCTTTTTAAATACCGCTGTTTAGGAGCGATAAAAAATGAAACCAAAAAGATCAGAGCAGAGGTTAGCACAATGCTGGAGCCAGCTGCGATATTAAAGCTATAGCCGATAAAGAGGCCTATGACAGAAGCCGTAGCTCCCAGAGTAGATGATAGAAGAATCATCGTTTTTAGGCTATTGGCATAGAGGTAGGCAGTAGCTGCTGGAGTAATCAGCAGGGCTACGATAAGAATAGTCCCCACACTTTGCATGGCTGTTACAGACACCAAAGTCAATAGAATCATCAGTAAATAGTGATAGAAATTCACCTTCATCCCCATAGCCTGAGCCAGAAGCGGATCAAATGATGTGATCAGAAGCTGTTTAAAGAAAATGGCGATAACTAGTAGGACTAGGAGGGCTACTCCGATACTAATCCACATATCAAGGTCCTGTACGGCTAAGATATTCCCGAAGAGGATATGGAAGAGGTCGGTAGAACTTTTAGCAACTCCAATCAAAATGACTCCCAAAGCCAGGAAAGAAGAGAATGTGATCCCGATGGCAGTATCGCTCTTAATAATAGAGTTTCCTTTAATATAAGTAATAATAACAGACGCCAGTAGACCAAAGGTGATGGCTCCAATGAAAAAATTAATTCCTAAAATATAGGATAAGGCCACACCTGGTAACACCGCATGTGAGATAGCGTCCCCCATGAGTGACATTCCACGCAGAATGATGAAGCAACCGACTGCTCCAGCTACAACTCCGATAACAATTGCTGTAATTAAAGCATTTTGGAGAAAGTGGAAGTCCTGTAAACCTTGAATAAATTCTTGAATCATCTTAGGCACCTCCATTCATAAAAATCTGAGAACCATAGGTCTTTTCCATATTTTCTCTGGTGAAGGTACTCTCGGTTGGTCCACAGGCGATTATTTTCTTATGAAGAAGTAAAACTTGATCGAAATAAGCAGTTACCTTGCTCAAATCATGGTGAACAATCAAAATGGTTTTTCCTTCTTCTTTCAGACGGCGCAAAGTTGCCATGATAATCTCTTCACTGACAGAATCAATACCAACAAAGGGCTCATCAAGGAAAATATAATCCGCCTCTTGGACCAGGCAACGTGCAATCAAGACGCGTTGGAATTGACCGCCGGATAGCTGACTGATTTGACGTTCAGCAAAATCCTCTAAACCAACGATTTTTAGAGCCTGGTTGACCTTGTCCCAGTCAGAAGTCTTTAATCTTTGGAAAAGCTTTATCTTAGGATAAAGCCCAAGAGAAACACACTCTTTTACCTTGATAGGAAAGTTATAGTCAATATTGATTTTTTGTTCTACATAGGCAATTCGTTTTAGTTCTTTGTCTAAGGGCTGACCATCCAGTAAAGCTTGGCCTTGGTGGTCGACAATTCCCAATAAACCTTTAATAAGGGTGGATTTTCCAGCTCCGTTTGGACCGATAATCCCTGTAATAGTAGGGCCTTTTATATTTACGTTTGCATTTTCTAATGCCAGCTGGCCCTGATAGCTGACACTTAGGTTTTGTATCTCAATCATGTATATCACCTCTACGATATTAATATACCTTAACATAAAAATTAAGTCAAGTTAATTTTGCGAAATATGGGAAATATTTAACAAAGATTTGAAAATCAAAGCTATTTTTGATAAGGTTATATCAAAAGCATGAAAGTGAGAAAAAGATGACACGACTTCAAGATGATTTTTATGATGCAATAAATGGCGAATGGGCTAAGACAGCTGTTATTCCTGACGATAAACCAGTTACAGGTGGCTTTATGGACTTAGCTGAGGAAATTGAATACCTCATGCTCTCTACGACCGACAAATGGCTGGCTTGCGATGGAGTACCAGAAGATGCCATTCTGCAGAACTTCGTTGCTTACCATCGCCTAGCAGCGGATTATGAAAAGCGGGAAGCGGCAGGGATTGAGCCGGCGCGGGCTTATATTGATGAGATTCGCAGCCTGGCTTCTTTTGAGGATTATGCGGCTAAGATTGCCGATTTCGAGCTGGCCGGCAAGCCGACCTCTTTTCCCTTCGGTGTAGCGCCTGACTTTATGGATGCTCGGATCAATGTTCTCTGGGCAGATGGACCGGGCACTATTTTGCCAGATACGACCTACTATGCGGAGGAC
>NZ_KQ969108.1:1951-11140 GCF_001578795.1 Streptococcus gordonii | reverse complement strand
CTGGAGAAATTTGACTTCAGCCCTGAGGAAATCACGGACATCTTGGACAAGGTCCTGGAGCTGGATGCTGTCTTTGCTCAGTATGTCCTCTCTAATGAAGAAAGTTCTGAATACGCCAAGCTCTACCACCCCTACAAATGGGAAGATTTTAAGAACTTAGTGCCAGAATTGCCTCTGGCGGATATTTTCACCAAGCTAATCGGTCAAGAACCTGACCAAGTCATTGTGCCTGAGGAACGCTTCTGGAAAGCAGCTAAGGATATCTATACAGCCGCAAACTGGGATAAACTCCATGCTCTGTTGATTCTATCTGCGGTTCGCAATACAACACCTTATCTAACGGATGATATCCGTATCTTGGCAGGTGCTTATCAACGTGCTTTATCGGGAACTCCTCAAGCTCAGGATAAGAAAAAAGCCGCTTACTACCTAGCTCAGGGGCCTTTTAATCAAGCGATCGGTCTCTGGTATGCCGGTCAGAAATTCTCACCAGAAGCCAAGGCTGATGTGGAGCAGAAAGTAGCGACGATGATTGAAGTTTACAAAAACCGCCTAGCTCAGAATGACTGGTTAACACCAGAAACTCGTGACAAGGCCATTGTCAAACTTAATGTCATCAAGCCTTATATTGGTTATCCAGACGAGTTGCCTGAGCGTTATTCTCGCAAGATCGTGGATGAAAAGCTGACGCTCTTTGAAAATGCTCAGAAGCTGAGCCAGATTGATATTGCTTATAGCTGGAGCAAGTGGAATCAACCAGTGGATTACAAGGAATGGGGGATGCCAGCTCATATGGTCAATGCCTACTACAATCCGCAGAAGAATCTGATCGTCTTTCCAGCAGCTATCCTGCAGGCGCCTTTCTATGATCTGCACCAGTCCTCATCAGCCAATTACGGTGGTATTGGAGCGGTCATTGCCCATGAGATTTCTCATGCTTTTGATACCAATGGGGCTTCTTTTGATGAAAATGGCAGCCTCAACAACTGGTGGACGGAGCATGACTACCAAGCCTTTACTGAGCGGACCCAAAAGGTCATTGACCAGTTTGAAGGCCAGGATTCTTACGGTGCCAAGGTCAATGGCAAGCTGACTGTCTCAGAAAATGTGGCAGATCTGGGCGGCATTGCAGCGGCTCTTGAGGCAGCCAAGAAAGAAGCAGATTTCTCAGCTGAGGAATTTTTCACCAACTTTGCTCGTATCTGGCGGATGAAGGGACGAGAAGAGTACATGAAGCTTCTGGCAAGCGTTGATGTCCATGCACCAGCCAAGCTTCGGACCAATGTGCAGCTGCCAAACTTTGACGACTTCTTTACGACCTTTGATGTGCAAGAAGGAGATGGCATGTGGCGAAGCCCTGAAGATCGTGTGATTATTTGGTAACAAACAAGTCATAAGAAGACGTAAAAACCTGACTGGAGTAGCTTCAGACGAAGTTCTTTGGTCAGGTTTTTATTTGTAGCTACAGAGATAAATTTTGATGATCAAATTATGCTATAATAGGGGATATCTGGAAGAAGGAGAGCTTGATGTGGAATTTAAGGAAGAGCTAGGACAGAAAATTCAATCTCTAAGAGAAGAAAAAGGCTTGAGTCGTCAGGCAATTTGTGGGGTAGAAGACATTTTGACAACGCGGCAACTACAGCGAATTGAAAAAGGCCAGTCTCTGCCTACCATCGCAACAGCTCTCTATATTGCTGAGCAACTGGAAGTATCACTAGATAGGCTAGCAAATAGAGAGCGATTCGAATTGCCATCAGGCTATCTTGAATTGAAGTATCGCTTGGAAAAGCTATATCACTATGGCGATGGAGAACGTCTTCAACAGAGAGAAGAGCTGATTGAGGAAATCTATCGGAAGTATTTCGATCAGCTCCCTGAGAAAGAACAACTTTATCTTCAGATTAAGCAGGCCAAGAACGATATGGTTTTAACGGAAAATATTGCCTATGATCAAGGCTTAATAGATGAATATCTGGATCAGGCTTTGGCCAAAGAAAAATTGACGGAAATGGATCTAGAAATCATTGATTTACGCCTGTTGGCGCTTGGTTTGAAAGATTTTGACAAGAAGGAGTTTACTTGTTTGCTAAACAAGTTGCTTGAGGCGGTAGCTGATTATCCTACCAGCGGCTTGGAAAAAATCCAGACCAGAATCATTTTTGCAGCGGGGGTCTTGTCTCATTATCAAGAATATGACTTACTACCTAAAATATTACGAGCCCTGGAAGAGCTGATGTTGAGGCGAAACGACTTTCAAGATCGTGTCTTTAGCTATGCGCTTCAGTGGAAAATCGCCCTCTTCTTGGAAAATAATCTCGAAAAAGCTGAGGATAACTATCAAAAGGTCAAGCTAATGCTAGAGCTATTGCCAGAAGATGTCCTTAAGGAAAATATGAGACTGGACTGGGAGCAGGATATAAGACGCTATAGTAAAATCGATGAATAAGAAACAAAACTCTGTGAGTCTAGGAACTCATAGAGTTTTTTAAATAGGACATGAATGTCCTCACACTTCGGTTTAATGATCTCTTATAATAGTGGGAGTAGAAAAAAGAAGTTACTTCTTCTTGAGGAAGAAATTTGGTAAAAAAATGGAAATTAGATTAAAAAATATTAAGAAAAACTATGGCTCCTTTGAAGCCTTAAAGGGAATTGATTTAGTTTTGGAAGAAGGGAAGTTCTATGGATTTCTTGGGCCCAATGGTGCGGGTAAAACGACTCTCTTTAATCTCCTTATTCAAAATTTCAAGCAAAGCTCAGGAGATATTAGCTGGGAAGTTGACGGACGGCCTCTATCCACAAAAGATTTTTATCGCCATATCGGAATCGTTTTTCAAAGCAATCGTTTGGATGAAAATTTAACAGTAGAGGAAAATTTGGTATCTAGAGGTGCCTTGTATGGCTTATCTAAGACCAAGGCCTTGGAGAGGATTAGGGATTTACAAAACTATCTAGATGTTGCATCTATTAAAAATAAAAAATACGGAAGTTTGTCAGGAGGGCAGAAACGCAAAGTAGATATTGCTCGTGCTCTGCTACCTCAACCATCACTTCTATTGCTGGATGAGCCAACTACTGGTCTAGATCCACAATCTCGACATGATTTATGGGATGCCATTTATCAGTTGAATAAGAAAGATAATATGACGGTAGTTCTCATCACTCACTACTTAGAAGAGATGGCTGGATGTGATATTCTACATGTTTTAATTTCTGGTAATCTTTATTACTCAGGAGATATTGCTACTTTTATTGAAAAGCATTCGACAACTAACTTGAATTTGCGCTTAAAAGAAGGTCAGTCTGTAACATCACTATTGATATCGCAATTTATGAACAAATATCAAGTTTTGTCAGAAAGAGAGATTGTTTTTAAAGATGTTTCTGTTGAAGAAATGATGGAAATTATTTCTGAAAACCAAGATAAGTCTATCATTGAAGCATTTAATGTGGAATATTCAAACTTGGAAGCAGCTTATTTGAATTTATTAAAAGAAACAGGAGGAGAAATGAATGTTTGAGCTAATTTCTAGAAATAGGAAAGTATACACGCGAGATCGTTTGGCGTTTTTCATGTCATTCTTGTCAGTTATTATCTTAATTTTAGTCTATCAAGTCTTTCTAGGACAAATCCAGATTGATGCCATTAAGGAAGCGTTAGGTAGCGACACTGCTTCGAGCGATACGATTAAGATGGTAAACTATTGGTTGATATCAGGTTTGACGACGATTGTTTCTATGACCAGTACTTTAGGAGCGTTTGGAGTAATGGTCTCTGATAAAGAAAAGAAACTGAGTGAAGATTTCAAGGTTAGTCCCATTTCTAATTTCAAGGTTGAATTATCCTATGCTATTTTTGCAATCTTATTTGGGATAATACTCACCATGTTCTCTTGTGTCTTTGCGATTGGGATTTTCAACGGTTTTAGTTCCCTTCTAGATTATTCGGCTATGGACTATCTAAAGATTTTTGGAATTGTTAGCTTATCAACAGTCTTATCAGCTACTATTGTTCTTCCTATATTAGCCCTTATTCGAACAAGTTCAGCTTTTTCCACTTTAAGTACGATCGTTGGTACCTTTATCGGATTTATTTCAGGAGTTTATCTTTCTATCGGATCGGTCGGGGAAACATTGCAGCAGGTTATGACTTGGTTTCCTATGACACAAGTGAATGCACTTTTAAAACAAGTTTTGATGAAAGACTCAATTTCTCAAGTATTTGAGAATGCTCCAAGTTCGGTGGTAAATGAATACAAGGAATCCTACGGAGTGGTATTGCAGAATGCCAGTGGGGCTCAATAATCTGAAACAAAGTCTTTCTCATAATCATAGCTCTCCCTTATTCATATGAATTTAATTTTATTTCTATCTGTTTTTAAAGATAAGTCAAGGTAAATCAACAAAGATTTTCCCCATTCTCCATTTTTATCGTCTTTCAAAATCCTTTGAGAAAGTTACTATAAAAATGAAATTCAAGCTCATATCATATTTATATAAATGAGGTTGCTTTTGAGAAAAATATACAGTAAGAATCCGGATTTGGATAAATAAAAGCAAAATAGAAAACAAGCCACCTTTCAACTATAAGGCTGACAAGGCGGCTTGTTTTTTTGTGAGATTACCAGATGTAAGGAAAAACTCGGTATCTAACCTTTTGGCAATATGCTTCGTAATTTTTTCCAAAGTGATTACCTAAGGCTTTTTCTTCTACTTTAAGCCGAATGCTATATCCTACCACTAGTAAAATAAGACAGATAATGATTGTAAAAGGATTTAGTGAAGTAATCGATAGGCCAAGGATAGACAAGGTACTGCCAGTATAAGCAGGATTTCTCACAATAGCATAAGGGCCATGATCTACTAATTGTTGACTATCAGTTGTTTGAACGGCCAGTGTGAAGTTTTTTCCGAGATAATTGACCGCATAGATCCGCAATACGAACCCTGCCAGGGAGATGAGGATTCCAACATAAATCAAAAAAGGTGGCAATTGAGCTATAGAAGGTAGAAGTTGTTCATTCATTAATAGAAGACAACAAACGACACTACCGATAATGATGTAGCGACTTCCTTTGTCTGCAGAATCATTTACATTGTTTGATTTAGTTTTATTTTTAATCCACATTTCTGTGCTAATAAAAATAACAAAGAAAACATAAGTGAAAATAGTTTGTAAATTCATGATTATTCCTCCGGTCAGAATTATACAACTTTTAATTTTGGAGGTCAATCAAAGATTAACGCTTTAGAAATGGCTTATAGTTTTTATCGGTGAAAACTGGATTCCGTCTTTCAAAATCCCTTGAAAATGGTATAATAGTAACATCACAAAAGTTGGAGATAAATATGAGTACTTATAATCATAGAAAAATCGAGCCTAAGTGGCAAAAATACTGGGCAGAGCACCATACATTTAAAACAGGTACGGACAAGGACAAGCCTAACTTTTATGCGCTAGACATGTTTCCTTACCCATCAGGAGCGGGGCTCCATGTAGGGCATCCAGAGGGCTACACAGCGACAGATATCCTTAGCCGCTACAAGCGAGCTCAGGGCTATAACGTCCTTCATCCTATGGGCTGGGATGCCTTTGGTTTGCCAGCTGAGCAATACGCTATGGATACAGGCAATGACCCGGCTGACTTTACAGCGGAAAATATTGCCAACTTCAAGCGTCAAATCAATGCTCTGGGATTCTCCTATGACTGGGATCGGGAGGTCAATACTACTGACCCTAACTACTACAAGTGGACTCAGTGGATTTTCACAAAGCTTTACGAAAAAGGTCTGGCTTATGAAGCAGAAGTACCAGTAAACTGGGTGGAAGAGCTGGGAACGGCTATTGCCAATGAGGAAGTTCTGCCAGACGGCACATCTGAGCGCGGTGGCTATCCAGTTGTTCGCAAGCCTATGCGTCAGTGGATGCTGAAAATCACAGCCTATGCAGAACGTTTGCTCAATGACTTGGAGGAACTGGACTGGCCAGAGTCTATCAAGGATATGCAGCGCAACTGGATTGGTAAGTCAATCGGTGCCAATGTAACCTTCAAGATTAAGGACACAGACAAGGACTTCACCGTCTTTACGACTCGTCCGGACACCCTTTTTGGTGCGACCTATGCTGTTTTGGCTCCAGAGCATGCTCTTGTTGATGATATTACAAGTGCCGAACAAGCCCAAGCAGTAGCAGACTACAAACACGCAGCCAGCCTCAAATCTGATCTAGCTCGGACTGATTTGGCTAAGGAGAAGACCGGTGTCTGGACAGGAGCTTATGCTATCAATCCTGTCAATGGCAAGGAAATCCCAATCTGGATTGCCGACTATGTGCTTGCTAGCTACGGAACAGGAGCTATCATGGCTGTTCCTGCCCACGACGAGCGTGACTGGGAGTTTGCTAAGCAGTTTGACTTGGAGATTATTCCGGTTTTAGAGGGGGGCAATGTTGCTGACGCTGCTTATACAGAAGACGGTCCGCATATTAACTCTGGCTTCCTAGATGGCTTGGACAAGGCTGCCGCGATTGACAAGATAGTTGCTTGGCTGGAAGCAGAAGGTGTCGGAAATGAAAAAGTCACCTATCGCCTGCGCGACTGGCTCTTTAGCCGTCAACGCTACTGGGGTGAGCCGATTCCAATTATTCATTGGGAAGATGGGACTTCAACGGCTGTCCCTGAAAATGAACTGCCGCTTGTCCTACCTGTAACCAAGGACATTCGCCCTTCTGGTACCGGTGAAAGCCCTCTGGCCAATCTGACTGACTGGCTGGAAGTGACTCGGGAAGATGGTGTCAAAGGACGCCGTGAAACCAACACTATGCCTCAATGGGCTGGTTCCAGCTGGTATTACCTGCGTTACATTGACCCACACAACAATAAAAAATTAGCAGACGAAGAGCTGCTCAAGGCTTGGCTGCCAGTTGATATTTATATCGGTGGCGCAGAGCACGCTGTGCTCCATCTTCTCTACGCTCGCTTCTGGCACAAATTCCTCTATGATCTTGGAGTGGTTCCGACCAAAGAGCCTTTCCAAAAACTCTTTAACCAAGGAATGATTTTGGGGACTAGCTACCGTGATCACCGTGGAGCACTTGTGGCGACTGACAAGGTGGAAAAACGTGATGGTTCTTTCTTCAATATCGAAACTGGAGAAGAGTTGGAGCAAGCACCTGCCAAGATGTCTAAATCCCTGAAGAATGTGGTCAATCCAGACGATGTAGTGGAGCAATATGGTGCCGATACACTGCGTGTCTATGAAATGTTCATGGGGCCACTGGATGCGTCTATCGCTTGGAGCGAGGAAGGTCTGGAAGGTAGCCGCAAGTTCTTAGATCGTGTCTACCGTCTTCTTAACTCTAAGGAACTGGTCACTGAAAATAGCGGAGCATTGGACAAGGTCTACCATGAAACAGTCAAGTCTGTCACAGAGCAGATTGAGGAGCTCAAGTTTAACACAGCCATTGCCCAGCTCATGATCTTTGTCAACGCAGCCAACAAGGTAGAAAAGCTCTATGTCGAATATGCCAAAGGTTTTATCCAATTGCTGGCGCCTTTTGCACCACACTTGGCTGAAGAACTCTGGCAGGCAGTCGCTCAAACAGGCGAGAGCATCTCCTATGTAGCTTGGCCAACTTATGACGAAAGTAAACTGGTCGAAGCAGAGGTCGAAATCGTAGTGCAAATCAAGGGTAAAGTTCGTGCTAAGTTAGTCGTAGCCAAAGACTTGAGCCGTGAGGAACTGCAGGAAATCGCTCTGGCAGATGAAAAAATCAAGTCTGAAATCGCCGACAAAGAAGTTGTAAAAGTCATTAGCGTACCAAATAAATTGGTTAATATCGTGGTGAAATAAATTTTTTAACCTCAGAATTTTGTTTCTGAGGTTTTTTATCGTTCACTTTTTCTTAAGGCTGACAACTGTGGAAATTTATAGAAGCTGCATCAGAAAAACCTGTCCACGCTTCTTCTTTCACCTTGGATGTGGTATAATAACTGAAAAAAATGTGTAAAGGAAAGAATCTAATGGGGAAAATACAATCAAGTACAGTTTCAGCAGCAGATGCAATCAGTGAGTTAGTTAGTCTTGATACAAGTAATGCGCAAAATCAACAAGTTGAATTTTCCTATACGACTGGAATTGCTGGAATGGAAGCTGGCCGTCAGGCCTGCAACCAAATGTTGCAGGCTGTCAGTGACTTCAGCTCTGCTGTTCTAACTCAGGCCAATAAATTTCCAGAAATTGCTGCTAAAATAGAAAAACTCGATATAGAGCAAGCTAAACGCTGGGAGAGTTAAGATGAAAACTGATAAAAGTGAAAAAGAACGCCAAGAACTCCATAAGAAGATTATACAAGTAGAGCAAAAAGAAGATGAATTTATGGCTCTCAAACGTCAATATGAGACTTCTCTGGGAAATTTTGCGATGGATTTTCAGTATTTAACTGCCAAAATGGAAAATTTGCTCTATGAGCATCCGCAAAGTCCTGCTGCCCTCAGCCGTGAACTAGCAGAGGCCCAGTCCCTCAATCAGCAAGCTAGAAACTATGTGGAAGAACAGATTGATAATCTGGAAAAGGTCAGTCGTCGTACGAGGAAAAATCTGGAAGAAGAGCGAGAAAAACTAATCAAAGAAAGGAATAGTTTGCCATGGGAGTAAAATATAGTGCGACGGATTCTGCCCAGCTGATCCAAGCCATGGCCAGTAATCTACAGCTAGCTAATCAAGTGACAGATCGGCTATCCAGTGGTTGTGATCACTTGGTTTCATCTTTAGAATCAGGCGAACTACAGGGAGCAGCTTATACGGCGGGTAAAGGTCTATTTACCGAGGTTATCATCCCTGCTATCAAGAAGTTGCAAGAGGCTGTTGATGATATTCAAGGAGAGCTAGATTCCTATAAGAGCGCTGATGCTGAGGTTGCTGGCTATGGCGAATTAGACTTGGATCTATTAAAGGAACAACTAAAAGTAAAAAAGGAGCAGTTAGAAAAGGTAGAAAAGCAGATTGTAGCCAATCAGGATTTTTTCCGTAATGTAGGAGCTTTGCTGACAGGTAAGTTGGGAGACCTTTTGTCTCAGACATCTGCTTTGATGGAAGTTGAAACTCAGCTAAATATCGGCATTCGGGAAATTCAGGAAAAAATTGACAAGCTGGAATGGTTTGTGATTCAGGTGTCCCAGTATTTTG
>NZ_KQ969108.1:0-1043 GCF_001578795.1 Streptococcus gordonii | reverse complement strand
TTGGTCCTCAACTTCCATCAAAGAATTTGGACTCCAGATTACCTAAAATTAATGTTGGTGGCTTAGATAACCCTATTGTAGATGAGATATCAACTGTAGGACGATGGATGTCAATGGAAGAATATACAAAGATGATTGATTCTGGTAAAGTTCAAATGTCACCGAATGGAAATACAACATATGTTGCTACTCCTTCTAATATTGAAGCATTTCCAGCTGCTAAATCAGGAAGCATTTTTACAGAATTTGATGTTAATTCCCAGAGTCTTTATCCAGCTGGAAAAGAAGGATGGGGACAAATCCCAGGTCCAGGTTCCCTAATTGATAGGTTAAATCAAAAGAAGGGCTTGCCAGCCATAACAGAAATGCCGGATGCTCGTAATATAAATATCAAAGGAGAAAAGTAATGAGTCGACTTCAAGAAGTAAAAAAAGTGACTAAAGAGTGGCTATCAGAAAACATTAATATTCTAAAACAAGAAAATATTAGTCTAGAAGTTTTAATTGATAATGAAAATTGCTTGAGAATATTATTAGAAACAAAAGATAAAATGGGAGAAATACTAGTTGAAGAGCCAAGCTTTGCTCCTTATAAAAATTTCAAATTTGAAATTGCTCAAATAATTGATAATCAAGCTCAGATAGTAAATGCATGGTACGACAATGAAAATACAAATATTGAAGACTATAAAGTTATATTAGATAATGGAATAGTTCTTATGTAAGAATTGTTTTCACAGAATATGTTGATTTTTAAATTATATAGATTACGATATATTTAGACTCTGAGAAAAAGATTATTTCAGCTTTTCCTAGCAGTAAATAATAGGATGTAACAAATGTTAAAAAGACAATATGGAATATTTAAATATCCTGACGGTGATATTAGATTATCGATAAAATTCTTGGATGAAAACTATCAAACTTTAGGCGAGTTTTTTATCACTGAGGTTCATAATTTTTATCTGGATGTTCGAGAAGCTTTGGAGAGTGTAATTTCTGGGAATATGGAAGAATATGCTTTTGATGGTAATTTGTTAGGGA
>NZ_KQ969107.1:597418-668030 GCF_001578795.1 Streptococcus gordonii | reverse complement strand
ATTTAAAATTATTGTCATGTATCTATTGATAATACTTTATGCATTTTGTTCTCGTTTTAAAAACATAAAAAAACAGGAAGAATCTTCTTCCTGTTTTTTTATACTTAACTCCGGCAGTAGGACTCGAACCTACGACATCATGATTAACAGTCATGCGCTACTACCAACTGAGCTATGCCGGATAATATAGTCCGTACGGGATTCGAACCCGTGTTACCGCCGTGAAAAGGCGGTGTCTTAACCCCTTGACCAACGGACCATAAACACACAACATAGAACATTATATCAGTTCCTTTCGTTTTGTCAATACTTTTCTATTTATTTTTTTAATCATCTTTTATTGGTAATCTAGTAATTGAGTTATATGTATCAAATGAGTTTGATTTATGGCTAACTTCTCAAAAAAAGAATCCCAAAATGAGATTCTTTTTGATTTTATTCAGCTGATTTGTTTTCTTCCATTTTTGATTTAATTTCATCATATGAAAGAGCGTGTGACTCTTTATCTTCATCCAATTGATCTTCAGATATTTTCCCGGTTTCATAAATAGATTTAATTTGATTACTATCCAACGTTTCATATTTCAGAAGCGCTTCAGCTATCAATTTATGAGTTTCACGATTTGATTGAATGATTTCTGCTGCTTTGTTACGTGCTTCATTTAAGAGGTCGCGTACTTCAGCATCAATTTCATAGGCAGTCTGCTCAGAGATAGATTTTGGTGGATTATAAGCACCTGGAATCATAGCATGATTTCCTTCATATTGTACGGGACCAAGTTTGTCACTCATACCATATTCTGTAACCATGCTTCGAGCCATTTGTGTTGCCTGTTCGAAGTCATTAGAAGCCCCTGTTGTTTGAACATTAAAGATGATTTCTTCTGCAACTCGTCCACCCATGAGACCTGCTAATTGCTCTTTCATATCCTCTTTAGATAGAAGCATTTGATCTTCCTTAGGTAAGGCAATCATGTATCCTCCCGCACGACCACGAGGTACGATGGTTACCTTATGTACAACACGTGCATTTGATAGAACCAAACCAACAATTGTATGACCTGCTTCATGATACGCAACGATTTGGCGGTCACGTTCTGAAACTGTCTTATCTTTTTTAGACGGTCCAGCGATAACTCTATCTTCAGCTTCATCGATATCGGAAGCGTCGATTACTTTCTTATTGCGGCGAGCTGCTACCAAGGCTGCTTCATTTAGGACATTCTCAAGATCTGCACCAACAAATCCTGGGGTCTGCTGAGCAACTAATTTCAAATCAACATCTGTAGCCAAAGGTTTGTTTTTAGCATGAACACGTAAGATAGCTTCACGACCTTTGACATCTGGACGACCGACTAAAACTTTTCTGTCAAAACGACCAGGACGAAGAAGCGCAGGATCCAGTACATCTGAACGGTTTGTTGCAGCGATAACGATAATACCTTCGTTTCCTTCAAAACCATCCATCTCAATAAGAAGTTGGTTTAAAGTTTGTTCTCTCTCATCATTACCACCACCAAGGCCAACACCACGCTGACGACCGACTGCATCGATTTCATCAATGAAGATGATTGCTGGAGCTGCTTTTTTAGCATCTTCAAATAATGAGCGAACACGACTAGCACCAACACCGACAAACATTTCGACAAAATCTGAACCAGAAATACTGAAGAAAGGAACACCAGCTTCTCCAGCTACTGCTTTAGCAAGAAGAGTTTTCCCTGTTCCTGGAGGGCCTTCGAGGAGAACTCCAGCAGGGATACGAGCTCCAAGCTTGGTATAACGTTTAGGATCTTTAAGAAACTCAACTACTTCAACCAATTCTTGCTTTTCTTCTTCTGCACCAGCAACATCAGAAAAACGCACTTTGATTGATTCTTTGCTAGCAGCACGCGCTTTATTGCGACCAAAATTCATCGCACCACGGGCACCACCGCCACCACTTTGATTCATCATTGAAAAGAAGAAGAATCCAACAATAACAAGTGGAAAGACAGAAATTAAGATATTAAGCCACATTCCACTTGAGCTTTCACGTTTGATGCTAATCTCTGTCTTGTTTTTAGCTGCTAACTTTTGTAATTCAGAAATAGTTGAATCTGCCGGCAATATGATGCTAGTGAATTTTTTAACCGATAATGAAGGAGATGGGAAAAATTGGATACCTGTTGTATCTTTCACTTCCTTAGATTTTTTATAGGTTCCGGAAATTTCAACAACACTTCCATTAGGTTGGTAACTAATATCTTTCACGTTACCTTTTTCAATTTCTTTAACTAATTCTGTGTAATTAATCTGTTGACTGCGATTGACAGAATTTCCAGCCATCAAATACTGAAACCCTGTTACTAAGGCAATCACAACTAGAATGTACAGAAGTGGATTTTTTACTAATCCATTATTTTGCTTATTTTTCATTTATATATAGTAAACCTTTTATTTTGTATATACTTCTTCCTTCAAGATACCTACATAAGGTAAATTGCGATAGTTTTCAACATAGTCCAATCCATAGCCAACTACAAATTCATTTGGAATTGTGAAACAGGTATAATCTGCCTCAATTTCAACGAGGCGTCCTTCTGGCTTATCCAAGAGTGTAGCAATTTTAACTGATGCCGCATTTCTATCTTTGAACATTTCACAAAGGCTTTTTAAGGTCTTTCCAGTATCAATGATATCTTCAATAAAAAGAATATCGCGACCAGCAACATCTTGGTCAACATCTTTTTTAATGTTAATTACACCACTGCTAGAAGTTCCACCATGGTAGCTAGATACAATCATGAAATCCAATTCAATATGAGTATCAATATGCTTGATCAACTCAGCCATAAAAGGAACCGAACCTTTTAAAACACCAACTAGAATAGGATTCTTCCCATGATAATCTTCTGTTAATTGAGCTCCTAGTTTTTTAGCAGCAACAACTATCTCATCGTGCGAAATCAGTACTTTTTTAATGTCTTTTTCTAACATAATCTTACCTATCTATTTTTTTAATATAAAGAACATCTTTCATTATATCACGTTTCGAGTTCTTACTCAAATCACCTGTTACAATTCCAGCAATCCCTAAAATTTCATTAAGTTGTTCCACAATGACAGCTTCATCTCTTTCTTTAAGAGAGTATTTTTTATCTATAAAATAGCGAGCTAGTTTTTTATGGTGACCATTTAATAAAATTCTATCTCCAGACTGTCGGTGACGGAGCACAATAGAAGTTTTACGTGAAACAGGAATCATCTGAACCTCTCCACCAATTAATTCTTTCCCAAAAGAGAAACAATAACCACCTAGTTCAATAATATCTTCAAATTGTAGCAAAATAGCTCCCTTTTTTGAATCAGACTTAGGACCGATTTTCTGAATTTTAAAGGTTTGATAGTCTTGGATGAGCTCATATTGATTTTTAAGATAATGGTGATAGTTGGTTTTAGTATTTACAATATGTAAAATATCATCAAACTGTGCTTTACTTAGTTGTAAATCAGGAAATTTTTCAAGATATTCCTGCAATAAAAAAACTTGAACTTCTCTTTTTTGCTTCCTAAACGTCTGTAAATCCGTCATATTTAAGTCTTTTGTTAAGCCGGAAAGAGCTTTTTGTAATTGAGCAATTTCTAAACCTAAACCTATAATAGCTTGTTTGATTCTGGGGTTTTCTGTTTCTAAAAGCGGGAAATATTGGTTTCTTACACGATTTCTAAAATAAGTATTTTCAAAATTTGAGGCATCTTCAAAATGAAAAACCGTCGGAAAATCAGTTTTAGAAAATTCCAACAAGGGTCTAATTAACTCGCCACCACCAAAAGGCTGCCTATCTTTCATACCAGACAAATAACGTAAGCGACTTCCACGTAGAATCCGCATAAAAATCGTTTCTGCTTGATCGTCTGCATGATGGGCTGTCACCAAGGCAGTACAATCTTCTTCTTGCATGACTTTTTTGAAAAAATTATAACGAAAATCTCTAGCTGATTTTTCTGAAAAAACTCCAGAAAAACTTGATGTAAGAATCTTTACACCAAGTTTTTGAGCAATTTCTTTTAATTGTTTTTCTTCTTGATCAGCTTCAATTCGTTGTTTATGGTTGATATGAGCCAAGATAAGTTCTATATTCAACTCTTTTTGATACTTATATAAAAGGTTCAATAAGGTCATAGAATCAAGGCCACCAGAAATAGCCAACAAAACTCTTTGATGCTCAATAAAATAAGCTTTTTCTTTACACTGTCTCAAAAATTGCTGCTCAATCATTTCAGCACCTCATAGACATCATTGGCTATTTTTGAAATAGTATCATAGTTTGAATGATTAGTGAACACCGATATGATAAAAGGTGATTCACTGTAAACAATGGCAACGTCATGTTTGAAATCATAAGCATCACCAATCTTATGAGCAACCTTCACTGGAATGTCCTTAGAAATTCTCTGATTATCAAAGTTGGTCTGCGAAAGAGTGTCAATAATAGAACCATTTTGATAATAAATAGCTTCCATTACATTTCCTGCCATTTTAGCAGAGGCATTTCTTTCTTCCACATCCCATTTTCTACCTGCAATGTTTTCAATAGTGGAACGGTAGGTCGAGCTTGATTTATCTGTAACATAGTAACCTAAAATATTGGTTGCGGCGTTATCAGATTCTTTGGCAATATGATTAATGAGATCCTGTACACTGTATTCTTTATTATCCGCTTCTTTGGGTAAACTCCCACTTCCTTCCGTATCATAAGCTCCAGAATAATCATTAACATCCTGAATATATCTTAGTCCTTGTGCAAGTGTAAATTTCCCTTTATTTAATTCTTCTTGAGCATAATAAAGAATTGGCAATTTAGTTACACTGGCAGAATACATCTCTGTATCTTGATTAATTCCTGCCGTTTTTCCTGTATTCAACTGTTTGACATAAATAGAAAAGTCCGCCTGATTATATCGACTAGTTAAGATTTCTTGAACTTTTTCGATGCGATTATCTGTATCTGAAAGATAATCCGCTCTTACCCAACCACTATTTTCAATTTTTGCATATTGGGCTGTTGGTGTTGTAGCTAGTTGAGTGATTTTTACAGAAGTATAGGCTGATTTATTACTATTAATTTTTTTGACACCATTTACATAAGCTTTTTCATAAACTGTAAAACCTGGTTTCAGCCACACTGTTTGATTTGTATCTTCCAAAGCCAAGACAGTATCATCATAAATGGAACGTTTATCAGCAACTACAAACTGACCATTGGATAACTTAAAGAGGGGTAACCCTTGAGAATTGACTACTAATTCAGTCAACTTGAAAGGCTGATTTGGAGATAGCTTCCCAGAAATCTTATCTAGTTCTGCAGAAGAAAAAGTTAAAACTTCTTCATAAACATTTGGATTGGTAGGAAGTGTTTGATAATAATTGCTGTAGCTTGTATTGGTCAATTCATACTGTTGACTTGTTGTCAATGGAATATCTTTTTCTGTGCTAATGACTATATTACTGCAAAAGAAAGCCGGTAACAACAATAAAGCTAAGTATTTCCTCATCAATCCTTCCTTTCTGTATTTTTTTCTTCTCTCAATTCTTGATTCTTTTGTGAAAGTTCTTCCAATTTCTCCTCTGAGAAAGTTAAAAATTTCTCCACTGTTTTAACAATATTATCCATGATTACTGTGGTAACAAATCTGGTATATTATAGATTGTCTCTCCTTCTTTAGCATAGAAATATTTTGCTCGAGCGTATTTAGTGGCATAGTCATCATCCTTTAAACGCTTAGATAAGTTTTCCTGATATTCTTTTTCCCTACTCAACTCATCATATTTTTCTTGTAACTCAACAAGCTTTTGCCGGCGTTCTAGAAGGGTTTGATAGGATTGTACTAAATTATAAGTTGGTAAAATGAACAAAAGCATAACTAAAATTAAAACCCAGCCCATAAAACGATTTTTTTTGCGACGTTCTTCTTCTAAGTAACGTCGACGCTGATTTTCATCCTGAATGTACTGATTATTTAATTGAACAATATTTTTAGACATCTTCTTCTACCCTTGTTTCACTAACAATTTCATACATACTTGCTGCATCTTCTTTTTTGGTACTATCTTTCATTTCTAATACTTTCACAGTGAGTAGTTTATTACCAAAACGAATTTCAACAATATCATCTGTTTTTAAGTCTGTTGAACTCTTGGCTAGAATTCCATTTACTTTTATTCGCCCTTTATCAGCAACTTCTTTTGCAACAGTTCGCCTCTTAATAATTCTTGATACTTTTAAATACTTGTCTAATCTCATATTCCTTACCTCAATTCTCTTAATATTCTATCATGTTTTAAAGAAAATGAAAAAACAAAATCCCCTCAATCCTCTTTTCTTTGTTTTATCTCCACCAACTTTTGACCAAACTGAATTAAATTTTCTAAGATTTCATAATCTTTTTTCTGACGAACATCAAAAATAACTTCAATTAGTTTGTCGCTTTCTCCTATACGAGCTTTTAAAGTTGTTGCAGCCAAAGCTTCAAAATAATCCTGGGTCAAGAATATTTGCTGTGACATCTTTTCAAACCTAACAACTACGGTCTGCTGTCTGCGTTCAACTAAAGAAACAAAGGATTTATCCAAATATGATTTCGACAGACCAATTTCTAATAAATAGGCGACAACATCTGGATACTCTCCAAAACGATCTATCAATTCTTCCTGTAAATCTTCATAATTTACACTGTTGTCAATTTCACGAATACGTTTGTAAATCTCAATTTTTTGACGTTCATCTGATATATAGTCACTTGGTAAATAGGCATCAATTTGGAGATTAATTTCTGCATTACTTTTTTGTCTTTTTTGCTCCTTACCTTGTTTCTTGGAAATTGCCTCTTCTAAAAGTTGAGAATACATTTCAAACCCTACTGAATCAATAAATCCTGATTGAGAAGCTCCAAGAATGTTTCCTGCTCCTCTAATTGATAAATCTCGCATTGCAATTTTAAATCCTGAACCTAGCTCTGTAAAACCTTTAATTGCTTCTAAACGTTTTTCAGCCACCTCAGTCAAAGTTTTATCTGGACGATACATAAAATAAGCATATGCGATACGATTACTCCGACCTACTCGTCCCCTAAGTTGATACAAGGTTGACAGACCCATATGATCAGCATTTTCTATAAATAAAGTATTTGCATTTGGAATATCAACCCCTGTTTCAATAATGGTAGTTGTAACCAAGACATCATATTCTCCATTTATAAAGTCAATTAGAGTATTCTCCAATCTAATTTCACTCATTTGACCATGAACAAAACCAATGCTTGCTTCTGGGACTAACTCTTTTAATTCAGCTACTTTTTGCTCAATTGTATCAACTTTATTGTAAAGATAGTAAACTTGTCCTCCACGATCTATTTCTCTTACAATTGCATCTCGAATAATAGTTGGATTAGTTTCTAAAACATAAGTTTGAACTGGATAACGATTGGTCGGAGGAGTTTCAATGACTGATAAGTCTCGAATACCTAACATTGACATGTGTAAGGTACGAGGAATAGGAGTAGCAGTTAAAGTTAAGACATCAACTTTTGTTTTTAATTCTTTTAGTTTCTCCTTATGCTTAACTCCAAAACGCTGTTCCTCATCAATAACTATCAGACCTAAATCTGCAAATTCAACATCCTGTGATAAGAGCCTGTGAGTCCCAATAATGATATCCACTTGACCTTTTTTCAAACCTTCTAAAGTCTCATTCTGCTCTGCCTTTGTCCTAAAGCGACTTAGAACATCAACATTAACAGCAAAGTCATTAAAACGTTCTTTAAAATTTGTATAATGTTGCTGAGCAAGTACAGTTGTTGGCACCAAAATTGCAACCTGCTTATGATCATTAACAGCTTTAAAAGCCGCCCGCATTGCTACTTCAGTTTTACCAAAACCAACATCTCCTACCAATAGGCGATCCATTGGTTGCTTGCTTTCCATGTCCTTTTTTATTTCTTGAATACTTCGTAATTGATCCTCTGTTTCAACATAAGGAAAATCATTATCAAATTCAATCTGATTTTCGTCATCACTAGAAAAGGAAAAACCTTCTAGCTGGCTCCTCTCGGCATACAATTTAATTAAATCATCTGCAATATCTTCCACTTGATGCTGAACTTTTTGTTTTGTCTTTTGAAAACGACCATCATTTAACTTATTGACTTTTGGTGTCTTTCCATCACTGGCTACATATTTTGATAGGAGTTGGATTTGGTCAACTGGAATCGATACTCGATCGGCATTTTGGTATTGAATGGTTACGTAATCTCGATGAATACCAGAAATTTCAATTGTTTCAATTCCTAGATATCGCCCAATACCATGTATGTTATGGACAACATAATCTCCTTTTTCTAACTCATTATAATCCTTTAATCGCTCTGCATTAGATATATTTTGTCGCCTTACGCGTCTTTTAATTTTCTTTTGGTAAATTTCATATTCTGTAATTAATACAAGCTTTTGATCAACAAAATTAAATCCCTGGTTTAAATTTCCTTGTATAATTTGTACTGAATTTTTATGGATTTCTTTATCATTTATATACTCTACTTGAATGTCGTATTCTTGTAAAGTCTTATGTAAAGATTGTAAAGAAGATAATGAAGATGCTTGCAGGATTACTGTAGAACCTGCCTTTTTATAGCGATCAATTTCATCTTTCAATAAAGGAAATTGACTAAAAAATTCCTGCATAGGGTATTGATTAAATTGATAAAGAAAATCAAATTTTAAGTTACCTAAGCCTTTGTGAAAATTTGAAAGAAAAGTAGAAGGTTTATAATTTCTAAAATCTGGATAAGAATTCACAAAATATTTCTGATTTGAAACAGCTTTACTAGATTGTAAACCTTCTGTCAAAATAGTTGCAGCTTCCATTTCAAATTGTGCATTTCGTTCTATGATTTTTTGAAAATCATCAAAGAAAATAGGAGTATGTTTTGGAAGATAATCTAGAATAGTCCATTCTTTCTCATAAAAATAGGATAAAAATTTTCGAGAATCTGGATGAAGTTGACGTTTTTTAACACCCTGTAAGATCTCTTCAAGATAAGATTTTAGATGGTTATCTTGACTTACTTTTACTGCCTCTTCTATTTTTTTCTGAGCTCTTAGATAATCTTCATCCGATAACAATATATCGTTTGCAGGATGAATTAAAACTTGATTTAAATTTTCAATAGAAGTTTGGCTTTCTGAATCAAAAATACGTATTCCATCAATCTCATCTCCGAAAAATTCTAAACGGTAAGGAGAAATACTATCTTTATCAAAAATATCTAGGATATCACCTCTTAAACTGAACTCACCCTGATTAAAAACTTGTGATTCTTTTCTATAACCAATCTTAATCAAAAAGTTTACAAGGCTATCAAGGTTATATTCTTGACCAACTTTTAGTTCTATAATTGAAGATTTTAATTCATTTGGATTTGGCAAAAAAAGGCGACTAGCTGAAAGATTTGTGACTAGAATACCTGACTCATTGTCATCTAATAAAAAATTTAATGCTCCAATCCGAGCATATATTTTCTCTTGAGACGAGAAGATAAATTCAGCCATAGGTGCATCGTCAGCTAAAAAATTATATACTTTTTCCTCACCTAACAAAGAAATCAAGTCACTAGATAACTTTTCTGCTTCACTATAACCTGATGTCATAACGAGAATTTTTTGATGTTCATCAAGAGCGGAGGCTATTGCAAGTGCCTTAGTGGAACCAGACAACCCCATTAGTAACTGTCTAGTCTTTTGATTTAGATTTTTTTTCCAATCTAAAATTTGCTGGTTTTGACAAAATAAATCAATCAAGTTCATTTTATTATCCATTATACTTCTGCATTGCTTGTTCAAAATTGCCTGATTGTAAATAATAATTTACAGCATTGTCAACCTTGTCAAGAGTATTCAAAATAGTTATGTAATCATCTCTATCGAATTTTCCTAAAACATGATGAACCACTGTTATACCTTCTTTGGGACGACCAATACCTATTTTAACTCGTTTAAAATCTTGAGTACCTATATGTTTAATAATTGATTTAATCCCATTATGGCCACCTGCTGAACCTTTTGCACGTAAACGAATCTTACCAACTTCCATATCTAAATCATCATATATTACAAGTAAATCTTCAACTTCTAAACCGTAATATGTTAACAAAGCATGGACTGCTTTTCCACTTTCATTCATAAAAGTTGTTGGTTTGATAAAATATACCTTTTCACCATTTAAGAATGTTGAAGCAATTTCTGATTGAAAAATTTTATCGGCTGTAAACTTTAAATTTAAATCTTTACACAACTTGTCAACTAACATAAATCCAACATTGTGTTTTGTTTCAACATATTTATCTCCTGGATTTCCTAATCCAACAATTAATTTTGTCATTATTATCCTTTCAAAGCTTAAAAGGGTTGGAAAAATTTTTCCAACCTATTCTTTATTCCATTTATACTTTCTTTTACACATTAAATCGGAATTCCATAATATCGCCATCTTGAACGATATATTCTTTTCCTTCTTCACGCAAACGCCCAGCTTCTTTCACTGCTTTTTCACTTCCATAATGCAATAAGTCATCATAAGACATGGTTACTGCTCGAATGAAACCTTTCTCAAAATCTGAGTGGATGATGCCTGCTGCTTGAGGTGCTTTCATTCCACGTTTGAAGGTCCAAGCACGTACTTCCTTTTCACCAGCTGTAAAGTATGTTCCAAGTCCCAACAGGTGGTAAGCTGCTCTGGTAAGTTTATCCACACCTGATTCTGTCAGACCTATTGCTTCTAAAAATTCTGATTTATCTTCATCATCCAATTCAGAAATTTCCTCTTCAGCACGCGCTGAAATGACTACAACTTCTGCATTTTCTGTAGCTGCAAATTCCCGAATTTGCTTCACATAGTCAATATTATCTGGATCAGCCACTTCATCTTCACTGACATTGGCCACATAAAGCACAGGTTTAGTCGTTAAGAGAAAGAGCCCTTTAACGATCTTCTGTTCTTCTTCTGTAAAGTCAATTGTCCGAGCTGAGAGACCATCTTCGAGAACTGGCTTAATTTTCTGTAACACATTAAACTCCGCCACAGAATCCTTATCTTTTTGAGTTCTTGCCATCTTCTCTACACGCGCATAACGTTTGTTGATACTTTCTAAGTCTGCTAAAATTAATTCTAAATTGATTGTTTCAATATCTGCCATTGGATCAACAAAATCAGACTCGCGACCCTGTTCCCTCATGACATTTTCATCATCAAAAGCACGTACAACGTGGACAATAGCATCTACTTCGCGGATATTGGCCAAGAATTTATTTCCAAGTCCTTCTCCTTTTGAAGCACCTTTCACAATTCCAGCAATATCTGTAAATTCAAAAGTTGTTGGAACTTTTTTCTGTGGTTTGATGAGCTCTGTTAATTTATCAAGACGTGCATCCGGAACTTCCACTCTTCCAACATTAGGGTCAATTGTTGCAAAAGGATAGTTTGCTGCTTCTGCCCCCGCTTTTGTAATTGCATTAAATAAAGTTGATTTGCCGACATTAGGTAATCCGACAATTCCTGCTGTTAAAGCCATTTAGCTCTTCCTTTCATCTTTTCAATTCAAATTATTATACCATAAAACAGGCTAAGTCTGTAGAGGAAAATATAAACAAAAAAACACTCAACTAATTGAGTGTTAACGACTCCGGCAGTAGGACTCGAACCTACGACATCATGATTAACAGTCATGCGCTACTACCAACTGAGCTATGCCGGATAATATAGTCCGTACGGGATTCGAACCCGTGTTACCGCCGTGAAAAGGCGGTGTCTTAACCCCTTGACCAACGGACCATATATGTCTTGCAAGAAGACATATTTTATTATACCAGTTTATCTCGCTTTGTCAACAGTTTTATTTTTTATTTTCTTCTTTTTTACTTTTGGCTTTCAGTATTTCTTTCAAGTATCTGACACGTAATCGAGAAATTGGTGAACGATGACCATCATAATACAAAACATCTTTTGTCTTTTTGTCATATCCACTAATGTTGCTAATATTAGATAGGTATGACTTATGTGGTGAGAAAAAATATCCAAGTTCTTTATCTTGTTCTTGAATTTCTGCTATAGTCCCATAAAATTCCTTAAAGAAATTTTTTCCAACAACTCTTAATTTATAAGGACTTCCTGTAGTCTCAATATATAGAATATCCCTAAAAGGAATTCGAATTTCGTTTCCTCTAAAACTATACTCAAAAAAGTCAACAATATCTGTATTTTCAATTAAATTATTTCGTGTATAAACGATGCAATCTTTAACTCTTTTCTTAAAAGAATTATCATTTATGTCTTTATCTATAAAATCTAACGCTGATACTTTATACTTAAAAGTTAAGGTCGCAAATTCTGAATGACTCGTAACAAAAACAATGATAGCATAAGGATTATGTTGGCGGATAAATTGCGCCATTTCTAGACCTTTTTGTTCTTCTCCTTTGATATCTATATCTAAGAAATAGAGTTGATTCACCTCGTCTGACTCAACATATTCTTTAAATTCATGAATTTTTCCTGTTACTTTTGCTTTAATTTCAAGATTAAGTTCGCGAGAAATTTCTTCGAAGACATTTTCAATTCTCACTTGATGTTCAATAGTATCCTCTAGCACTAATACTTTCATATTTGTTCCTTTCTTTTGAATCTTACAACTTGTATAAAATAATTTGTTTCTATATCTGTTTCCAGAATAACTTCATCATATTTGTCAATAATTTCTTTGACATTATTTAAACCTAATCCTCGATTTTCTCCCTTTGTTGAGAAGCCTACTTCATAAATTTCTTCTAAATTAATGTAACGGCTTTGACGAGAATTCTGAATTACAAAAACAATTTCTTTATCTAGCTTTACTAAAGACACGTTCATTGTTTTTGAGGGACTTTCAGATGCCCCTTCAACTGCATTATTGAGCAATACACTAGCTACTCGAACTAAATCTAAAAGTTTCATAGGTAATGTCTCAATAACATCCTTCATTTCAAATACGATCTCTACTCCACACTCTCGAGCCTTAAATATAGTTTGAATTAGCACACTTCTTAAGGCTGTGTCTTGAACGTTATTTAACTCAAAAAAAGTATAGTCATCTGATCGAAGTGAAATATTAGCTTGACTTAAAACATTATGAAAGATTCTCTCTACTTCTTTCATATCACCTGAGTTAATTCCTGTTTGTAAACTTGTTAACATACCAGCATAATCATGACGAAAACCTCGAATTTCGTTATAAAGACCTACAATTTCATCTGTATAAAGCTGTAGTTGTCTTTGTTCTTCCTTTTTTTGCTGAATTTCTTTTGCTTTTTCATGTTGTTCACGAGCAGACTTTAAATAAAATAAAGTAGACAAAAACATAATAAATCCTATAGTGGCAATCATACTAGCAAAGCTATTAAGATGTGCGTTTTCGCTAAACCAATGAGAAATATTTAATAAGATATGAATTACTATATATGACTTATTAACATTATATAGATCATTTTTATAAATTGGTTCTTTATAATATTCAAAATAAAAATCAAAAAAATCAACAACTTTTAAAATAATAAACAAAGCTAAAAGATTAATTATAATGTAAAAAATATCGTAATGTTGTTTTACAAAATAATCTCCTGTTATTGAAGAAATAATGACAGATAAAAAAGTTTCAGAAGTCTCCACAGATAAATAAATAACAAACGATAAAAACAAATTCAAGTAATTATCATACTCTTTTCTTTTAATAAGAAAATATTTGTAGAAAATAAGAGGCTGAATAAATAGGAAAATATAGTGGAAAATACTACTTATTATATCTCCAAAACTTGGAATTTCAATAAGAATTGAAGAAATAATTGAAATTCCAAAAACAATACTAAAGAATAAACCAATAAACCTTATATCTATCTTTTTACTCTGCATAATTTTCTTATGAAATATCTCATAAGAAACAACTTGTATAATAGTTGGAAAAAATGCAATTATTATCTTCAAAATCATCTTTAACCCCTAAAATTATTTCCTTTTTAAAAAAATATCTCTCCAAATCGAATTATTAATCCTATGTCGAATATCTCCACCAGTAACTTGCTCTAATTTTCTTTCTGTCAAAATTTCAAATTGTTGCAACTCTTTTGGCAATAAATTTTGTTTGTTTTTCTTCTTCATAAAATATCTCCTAATAATTTTTTGTAAAGTTAACTTACAAGATTATTATACAGGGAGATTTCCCAAATATAGAAAATCAGCTTCATATGCAAGTAAATCTAACTGAAATGTCATTTTTAAAAATTTTATTAAAAAAAGAGTGCGCTTGAGCGCACCCTCAATCTTATCTGATCCCAGCAAGATTCGAACTTGCGACCGTTCGCTTAGAAGGCGAATGCTCTATCCAGCTGAGCTATGGGACCATACTTTATTATTGTAACAAAAAGACCGTATAGCGTCAAGATTCATTTATGATAAGGACTGCCTTGCTGAATCATAAAAGCGCGATAAATTTGCTCCATTAAAACTAAACGCATTAATTGATGAGGTAGGGTTAATTGACCAAAACTCATCAAAAGATTGGCTCTTTCTTTTACTTTAGGAGACAAGCCTAAGCTACCACCAATAATAAAAGTGATATCTGAAAAACCTCGAACTGAAGCATCTTCAATAACTTTACTAAATTTTTCAGAAGGAAATTGCTGACCTTCAATAGCTAAAACAATAACAAACTCACGATCTAATACTTTAGATAAAATTCGTTCCCCTTCTTTCGACAGAATTTGTTGGTTCTCTAATAAACTTGCCTTATCTGGTGTTTTTTCATCAGCTAATTCAATTATCTCTACTTTCGTAAAACGACTGAGTCGTTTTGAGTATTCTGCAATCCCTTCTTTAAGGTATTTCTCTTTTAGTTTTCCAACTGTTACAAGCTTTATTTTCATAATTTCATTTTATCATATTCACACTTTATTTTCATAATTTCATTTTATCATATTCACACTTTATTCACACCATTTCAATGAGAAATTTTTACCTCATCTATAGATTTTCTAATAAAAATTAACGTTTTTTCTAAGTTTTCCACAAACTGTGGAAAAGTACTTTTTTTTAAGATATAATTAAGTTATCGGTTCTATACTTACAGCAATTTGAAATATTAGGAGGAAGATATGAAAAACTCTTCAAATTTCTTCAAAAAAACATTGCAAGTTTTCATTGTTTTGTTAGTTGGTTTTATAGGTGGTGTTGCTGGAACATGGGGATTTTCTTATTTTTCAACACCTCATTCAGCCACAAATAATAATCAGAAAACAGCGACTACAATAACAACATCCTATAAAAATAGTAATTCTACAACAAAGGCTGTTGATAAAGTAAAAGACGCGGTTGTCTCTGTGATTACATATTCTGAATCTAATTCAGATGCTATTTTTGACAACAATAATTCAGGAAATGAAAATGATCAGGTAGCTAGCGAAGGATCTGGTGTTATCTATAGAAAAGATAAAGACTATGCTTACTTAGTTACCAATACACACGTTATCAATGGTGCAAAAAAAGTTGATATCCGTCTTGCTGATGGGAATAAGGTTCCTGGTGAAATAGTCGGGACTGATACATATTCTGATATTTCTGTAGTCAGAATTCCTGCCGATAAGGTTAAAAATGTAGCAGAATTTGGAGATTCTAGTAAATTAACCGTTGGAGAAACTGCCATTGCAATCGGAAGTCCTCTTGGATCTGATTATGCCAATACAGTGACTCAGGGGATTGTTTCCAGCCTAAGCCGTAATGTTTCCTCACGATCAGAAGATGGTCAAACAATTGCTACCCAAGCTATTCAAACTGATGCAGCAATTAATCCAGGTAACTCTGGTGGTCCTCTTGTAAACATTCAAGGTCAAGTTATTGGTATTACCTCTAGTAAAATTTCTAACACCAATAATGGTAGTACTTCTGTTGAGGGAATGGGATTTGCAATCCCATCCAATGATGTTGTAAATATCATTGAACAATTAGAAAAGAATGGTAAAGTCATTCGACCAGCATTAGGAATTCAAATGGTCAACTTAAGTAGTTTGTCTTCTTCAAGCTCTGATCGATTAAAACTTCCAGACAATGTTAAGAATGGTGTCGTTGTTCGTTCCACACAAACTGGAATGCCTGCTGATGGTAAGTTACAAAAATATGATGTGATTACAAAAATTGATGATACAGAAATATCGTCTGCTAGCGATATCCAATCAGCTCTTTATAAACATTCAATTAATGAAGAAATTAAAGTTACTTATTATCGTGATGGAAAAGAGCAAACAACAACTATTAAACTAACTAAATCAACTGATGATTTAAGTTCTGAATAAATACCATTTACAAGACTGTCAACACACCTTTACTCTTTCGTAAAGGTGTGTTATGCTATATACAAATGGAAAATTATCAATATATTTTAATTAAAGATATTCACACCAATCCCTATCAACCAAGAAAAGATTTTTCAATAGAGAAATTAAACGAGTTAGCAAATTCTATTAAAGAAAACGGATTAATCCAACCTATTATCGTCAGGAAATCATCTATCATTGGATACGAACTTTTAGCTGGGGAAAGAAGATTTAGGGCAGCTAAAATAGCAGGCTTAACTGAAATTCCTGCCTTAGTCAAATCACTAAGCGATGATGAAATGATGAAGCAGGCTATTATTGAAAATCTTCAAAGAGAGAATCTCAATCCAATAGAAGAAGCTGAATCTTATCAACATCTTATTTATAAGGGATTAACGCATGATGAAATCGCTCAGATTATGGGGAAATCAAGGCCTTATATTACAAATCTTGTTCGCTTGCTACAGTTACCTGATTTTGTCTTAAAAGCGGTAAAAGAAGGTCATATTTCTCAGGCTCATGCTCGATTACTAATAAAACTTAAGGAAAAAGACCAGAAAAAATGGCTTGAAAAAATTATTTCTTCAGATATTTCTGTTAGAAAATTAGAGAAATTATTACAAACTTCTCCTACTAAGCCTAAGTCTGAAAATGTCCAAAAAATTTTTATCGAAGAAGAAGAAGAAAATCTAAAGAAATTATTGGGAGTTGATGTAAAGATTAGTCTCTCTAAGAAACAAACTGGCAAAATCTCAATTTCTTTTTCTAATCAGGAAGAATATGAAAGAATTATTAACAGTCTTAAATAGTACTGTTATTTTTCTTTTATCATTTCACAAGCATTTCCACAAAAAATAGTATCTCGAAATGTATATATAACAAGCAAAATCTTCACTTTCCACAAGTTGTGGAAAACTTTGATAAACATTGTGGATTTCTATTCACAGTTGTGGAAAACTTGTTGAGTTTATGTTAAAATATTGGAGAGTATTTAAGTAGAAGGGAGAAATAATGGCTCAGGAACAAGAATTTTGGGCGCGTGTATTAGAACTAGCTCACACTCAGCTAAAAAAAACAACCTTTGACTTTTTTGTAGCAGAAGCCAAATTGATTAAAATTGAAAATAATCAGGCGACAATTCACTTAGATAGTCCTGTTAAAAAGCTTTTCTGGGAGCAAAATTTAGCAGATATTATCCTAACGGCTGGTTTCGAAATCTACAATGATCAAATCAGTGCTTTATATGTATTTGAAACAGAAGAAAGAGTTCAAGAAGAACCAGTTTATTTAACTTCACAGCAGCCTGATTTAACTGAAAAGAAAAAATCTCCTCCACTAGCTACTGGCTTAAAAGCAAAATATACTTTTGAAAACTTCGTACAAGGAGATGGCAATCAGTGGGCAAAAGCGGCTGCCCTAGCTGTCGCTGATAATCTGGGAGGTATCTATAATCCCTTATTTATCTATGGTGGACCAGGTTTAGGTAAAACACATTTATTAAACGCTATTGGAAACGAAGTATTAGAAAATACACCTGATGCTCGGATAAAATATGTTCCTGCTGAGACCTTTATTAATGATTTTCTAGAACATCTTCGTTTAGGAGAAATGGATAGTTTTAAGAAAATCTATCGCAGTCTTGATTTATTATTAATCGATGATATTCAAGCACTTAGTAAAAAAGTATCTACTCAAGAAGAATTCTTTAACACTTTTAATGCTTTGCATGGAGAAAATAAACAAATTGTTTTGACCAGTGACCGTAGTCCAGACTACTTAGAAAATTTGGAAGAAAGACTAGTCACGCGCTTCAAATGGGGATTAACTAGTGATATCACTCCTCCAAATTTTGAAACTCGGATTGCTATTTTGCGAAATAAAATTGAAGAATTTGATCTTATTTTTCCAAATGAAACAATTGAATATTTAGCTGGACAATTTGATTCAAATGTACGTGATCTTGAAGGTGCTCTAAAAGATATCAATTTACTTGCTAGTATGAAGCAGATTAAAGAGATTACTATCGATATTGCTGCTGAAGCTATTCGCTCTCGTAAACAAGCAGGTAGTCAACTATTAGTCATCCCAATTGATCGTATCCAAACTGAAGTTGGGAATTTTTACGGAGTTAGTGTCAAAGAAATGAAAGGGACTAGGCGAGTTCAAAATATTGTATTAGCTCGTCAGGTTGCCATGTACTTGACCAGAGAATTAACAGATAATAGCTTACCAAAGATTGGACGTGAATTTGGAGGAAAAGACCATACAACTGTAATTCATGCCCATGGAAAAATAAAAAGTATGCTAGAAGAAGACGATAATCTACGTTTAGAAATTGAATCGATAAAAAATAAAATAAAATAGTTGTGGATAAGTTTTTAAAAATATGGAAATTAATCCACAAATTGTGCACAAGTAAGAATACTTGCTGTAACTATGATTGAACTATTTTTCCACATTATCCACATAGCCTACTATTACTATTAACCTTATAATCATAAATAATAAAAGGAGTTTTCATGATTAACTTTTCTATTAATAAAAATTTATTTTTACAAGCCTTGAACACAACCAAACGAGCTATTAGTCATAAAAATGCGATTCCTATTCTTTCAACTATTAAAATTGATGTTAATAACGAAGGAATTACCTTAATTGGTTCTAATGGACAAATTTCAATTGAAAATTTTATTTCTGTAAATAATGAAAATGCAGGTCTCTTAGTTACTTCCTTAGGTTCAATCCTTCTTGAAGCTACTTTCTTTATTAATGTTGTTTCTAGTCTTCCAGATGTGACTCTTGATTTTAAAGAAATTGAGCAAAAGCAAATCGTACTGACTAGTGGAAAATCAGAAATTACTCTAAAAGGAAAAGATGCTGATCAATATCCACGTATTCAAGATGTACCAACTTCTAATCCATTGGTTCTTGAAACAAAGATTTTGAAGGGTTTAATTAATGAAACAACATTTGCAGCTAGCTTACAAGAAAGTCGTCCTATTTTAACTGGTGTACACTTTGTTTTAACGGATCATAAGAATCTTAAAACAGTTGCTACAGATTCCCATCGACTCAGTCAAAAGAAAATTATTCTAGAAAAAAATGGGGATAACTTTGACGTTGTTATTCCAAGTCGTTCTTTACGAGAATTTACAGCTGTTTTTAGCGATGAAATTGAGACAGTTGAGGTTTTCTTTGCTAATCATCAAATTCTTTTTAGAAGCGAAAATATTAGCTTCTATACACGTCTATTAGAAGGAAATTACCCAGATACGGATCGTCTTATTCCAACAGAGTTTTCAACAGTTGTTACTTTTGCTACATCTGATTTACGTGCTGCGATGGAACGCGCTCGACTATTATCTAATGCTACACAGAATGGAACTGTAAAACTAGAGATTGAAGGTGGCGTTGTAAGTGCTCATGTTAATTCTCCAGAAGTTGGACGAGTGAATGAAGAAATTGATGCTGAAAATGTTTCAGGAGACAATCTAACTATTAGCTTTAACCCAACTTATCTTATTGAAGCTTTAAAAGCTGTGAATAGTGAAAAAGTAACTATTAGTTTTATCTCAGCTGTTCGCCCATTTACTCTTGTGCCTAGTGATCAAGAAGAAGATTTCATTCAATTAATTACTCCAGTGAGAACAAACTAATGTATGATAAAGGAAGTTATGTTGAAATGAAAAAGCCACATGCCTGTACGATTAAGTCAACAGGTAAAAAGGCAAATCGTTGGGAAATCACGAGAGTTGGAGCGGATATAAAAATTCGTTGCACAAATTGTGATCATGTTGTCATGATGAGTCGTTATGACTTTGAGAGAAAAATGAAAAAAGTCTTAAGTGATGAAACTTAAGACTTTTTATTATTCTTTTTATTTTTTGAGTTCTTCAAACTTACCATTTTCGACTTTTTTGAAGCCACTTTTTTCAAGTGCTTCTCCACTAGCTTTCATACTAATTTTTTTAGCATTTTTTTCGTTAGAAATCATCATACCTGGAAGAGAAGCTAATTCTTTTAAATCAGCTTTGTCGTAATCAATTTCTATATTTTCTTTAATACCGTTTTTATCAAAGGAGACTTTTTCTTTAATTCCTTTGACTGTTTGATATTGTTTTGAAAGCTCTTCTATTTTAGCTTTAGCAGCATTTTTTTGCTCTTCTTGGCTTTCATCGATTCCTAAAGACTTATAAGAAATGAAATTTTCAGTAGTTTGTTTGGTAACTACGTCACCTTTATGATAATAGGTCAGACGCATATCAAATTGATTTGATTGATCAATTCTTTGGTAATAAGTAACATCTTCTTTTTGACCACAAGCTACTAAAAGAAAAGCAAAACATACTGTAAGTATAGTAAGGGACAATTTTAATAAATGATTTTTTTTCATCATGGAAACCTCCTTCATATACAAATATTATAAAATAAATTTTTAAAAATTCAAATCATTTTTTGAATTATAATCTTTTTTTGTAATTATAAAGAGTGAAAAGAGTAATTCCTAAAATAAAGCATCCTATTCCTTCCTTAAAACCTTTAGGAATAAATTTTAGGATAACTCTTCCTGTTCCTTTTTTTACATCAACCTTCATGAGACCATCTTGAGCCTTGTAGATAGTAACTGGGTGACCATTTTGTGTTGCACTCCACCCCTTGTCGTAAGGTAAAGTTAAGAAGAGCGAGGAATCTTTTTGAGCTTGATAATCTACAGTTATTTGGCTATTTTTTGTAGTAACTTCAACTTTTTGAGAATGAATTTTATCAATTGCTTCTTGAAAGTGATTGATATTTATTTTATAAAATTCAGGTTTATCAAAAGAAACTTGAGAATTGTCAGGAAATGTAAAGCGAACAGTTATAGTTTGTTTATCCGTAAAATGACCAAGATTAAAAAATGTAAAGACATTATTTGTTGTAAAGCGTCTTGTTTCGTTTCCTATCGAAATATCAACAACTGTCTGATCATCATTAGAAAAATGTATATTTGGAAGACTGACATAAACTTGACTATTCTCAGGAACATCTAGTGTATAAGTCATACTAGCAAAGCTTGAATTATTCTCTTTGTCAACATTTACAGTGATATGATCATTATTTTCAATAATATTATGAGAGTTTATTGGATAAATTTTTTGAAAATACTTATAGTTTAAGCCTGATAATTGATTTAGAAATTTTGTTTGATTATCAAGAGTTAAATTATTAAACTTTACATCTTTGTAAACTTTATTAGTTAAAAAAGCTAAGGTAGTTGCATTTTTATTTTGATATAGGGTTAGATTCTTTTCTGTTTTAATTGGAGTGAATCCATATTTTTGAGGATTTACTTCAGAAATATTATAAGTAAGTGAGAAGATAGCATCCATTAAAATGCTATTGTTTTGATAGCGTAAATTAAGATTAGTTCCAGTTGATTTAAAACCAAGTTTATCTAGAGTTGAACTTGTCATTGTATTTCGAACAGAAGAAAATTGTGAAATACCATTGTAGTTATATTTCATACTATCATTTCCTGTTTGAGGATCCAATGTCTCCGTGCGAAAAAATTCTGTATTTTTATCTTTTGAATACTTTACAAGTTTGTCAATTTCTTTTAAATTTTTAGCATAGGAAGAGCGGCTAGCAAATACCCATTCTTTAGCAATGCCATCAACTTGGTAAAAAGCGTTTAAAGAAATTTCAAAGCAAACAAAAGCTAATGTTGTAACAAAAAATACTTTTTTTGAAATAAAAGATTTAGTAAAAGTACCAAATATTAATAAGTAGGCTAGGAGAAACTCTAAAGTTAAAATAAAGTTTACAGGTCCTAAAAAATCATAATGTTTTCTAAAAATAAAAACTAGAATAAATCCAATGGATAAAATAGTGAAAGATATAATTAGATTTTTAAATTTGATTTGTTTAAGACGTTGTAAGCTTTCTGCTGCTAAAAAGATAACGAGAAGGGAGAATAGCCAAGAATAGCGATGTAAAAACATATTAGGTGCGTGCATCCCTTGCCAAAATAAATCTAATCTTTCAAGAGAAAAACTAGCAACAAATATTATAATCAGAAAAAAATAGGAAAGTTTCACGTGAAACTTAATCGATTTTAATGTAAAAAACAAGATAGCTAGCAAGAGTGGAACTATTCCAACATAAATCATTGGAATGGATCCGTATTTAGTTGTATCAAAGCTTCCAATAAAATTTTTAGCAAAAATATCTAAAAACCAAGTTTTTTCTGTAAAAAGTCTGTCAACAGAAGTTAATTTTTCTCCATGAGTTCTTAAATCCAAAAATGTTGGCAAAATCATAATTAGACTTGTGATGCAAGATAATATTGACACAATTGTAAAGTCTAAAAAAGTTTTAATTCTATTTTTAAAATCCCATGTTGTTTGAACAAAAAACCAAAAATTAAAAATATTGCCATCATATACCCAAAATAGTAATTCTGGATAAAGAGAATTGACAAACTCGTAAAGTATAATACTCGATTTTTTTTGAGGAGTAAAAGGTGTAAACCATAGAGAATTAGAGGAGCAAGGATAAAGACATCTAGCCAAGTTTTGATTTCAATTTGACTAGTTGCAAAACTCATAAGAGAATAGCAGGTTGACAGCATTAAAATAAGAAAGTTTGGTATTTTTTTAAATATTCCTTTTAAACTGATAGCTGCTGTTAAACCAATTAATCCAAATTTAATCAAGGTAAAGAGATAGACAGCATCTGGCATATTTTCTAGATTGAAGAAATAAACAAAAGGAGATAAAAAACTTCCTAAATAGTAACTAGTCAGAGCATAAAAGTTTAAACCTAATCCACTTGTAAAGGTATAAAAAAGACTATCACTGCCATGAAGAATATTTCTGAGCGTAGTATCAAAGATAACATACTGATGAAACCCATCTCCTAGTAAAGGAGATGTATCACTATTCCAATAAATACCTTGGGAAAGATATACAATAACCATAATTAAAAAAGGAATTAAAAATGCTACAAAGTATACCCAATATTTTTTTAGATAATTCTTTATTTTTTTCATAAACTATATATAGCTAAAAAGCGAATATTCATTCGCTTTTTAATCTTTCCATAATTCTTTTACTTTTTGCTGAACTTCTTGATTTTCTAAGAATTCATCATAAGTTTCATCGATACGGTCAATCACACCATTTTTTGATAAAACAATAATATGATTTGCTAATGTTTGAATAAATTCATGGTCATGGCTAGCAAAAATAATGGACTCTTTGAAGTTTTTCAATCCATCATTTAAGCTGGAAATTGATTCCAAATCTAAGTGATTTGTTGGATCATCCAATACTAAGACATTGGATTTAAGCAACATCAATTTAGAAAGCATAACACGAACTTTTTCTCCACCTGACAAGACGTTTACAGACTTGTTAACCTCATCTCCAGAGAAAAGCATACGCCCAAGAAAACCTCGGAGGAAAGTATTGTCATCTTCTTCTTTACTTGCAAATTGACGCAACCAATCAAGGATTGACTCACCACCAGCAAAATCACGAGAATTATCTTTAGGTAAATAAGATTGACTAGTTGTCACACCCCACTTGACAGTTCCTTCGTATTCAATATCTCCCATTAAAGCACGAATTAAGGCTGTTGTTTGAATATCGTTTTGACCAATCAAAGCTGTCTTGTCACCTGGACGCAAGATAAAACTAATATTATCAAGAATAGTTTCTCCGTCAATCTTGACTGAAAGATTTTCAACTGTCAAGAGGTCATTACCAATTTCACGTTCAGCTTTAAAGCTGATAAATGGGTATTTACGGCTAGATGGAACAATTTCTTCTAACTCTATCTTGTCAAGCATTTTTTTACGGGAAGTTGCTTGTTTTGATTTGGACGCATTGGCAGAGAAACGAGCAACAAACTCTTGAAGTTGTTTGATTTTTTCTTCTGCTTTGGCATTTCGGTCAGCGAGTAGCTTAGCCGCTAGTTCGCTTGATTCTTTCCAGAAATCATAGTTTCCGACATAGAGCTTAATTTTTCCAAAGTCAAGGTCAGCCATATGAGTGCAGACTTTATTCAAAAAGTGGCGATCGTGGGATACAACAATAACTGTATTGTCAAAATCGATAAGAAAGTCTTCCAGCCAAGTAATCGACTGAATATCCAGACCATTAGTTGGCTCGTCCAGAAGTAAGACATCAGGTTTACCAAAAAGGGCTTTGGCTAAGAGTACTTTAACCTTGTCCCCATTAGAGAGTTCACTCATATTTTGGTAGTGAAGATCTTCTGGAATATTTAGGTTTTGCAAGAGTTGAGATGCTTCACTTTCTGCCTCCCAGCCACCTAGTTCAGCAAACTCTCCCTCAAGCTCAGCCGCACGAACACCATCTTCATCTGAAAAATCTGGCTTCATGTAGATGGCATCTTTTTCCTTCATGATACTGTAAAGTAGGTCATTTCCCATAATAACAACATCAATGACTCTTTCATCTTCGTAGTCAAAGTGATTTTGACGAAGAACTGAAAGACGTTCATTAGGACCTAATGAAATATGACCAGTTGTTGGTTCAATATCTCCAGCTAATATTTTTAAAAATGTTGATTTTCCAGCGCCATTGGCACCAATTAAACCATAGGTATTACCAGCTGTAAATTTGATGTTAACTTCATCAAATAATTTGCGGTCACTGAAACGTAATGAAACATCTGATACTGTAAGCAATATAATTCTCCTCTTTAATATAACTAGTACTATTTTACTAGAAAAATCACCATATTTCAAATGATTCAAGAAGAAACTCTTGTTTTTAATTGTAAAATTTTCGTCAACTTATTGTCAATAAAATTGACAAAGGTGTAAAAGTTATTTTTATATAGAAATTTATCCAATCTCCTTTCTCATTTTTATTGAAAATGTTATAATGAATTCAACATTAATTGAGGAGAAATAGATGACAAAGCCTATTATTTTAACAGGAGATCGGCCAACTGGAAAATTACATATTGGCCATTATGTAGGAAGTTTACGGAATCGAGTTCTTTTACAAAATGAAGGAAAATTTGATTTATTTGTTTTTTTAGCTGATCAACAAGCCTTGACAGATCATGCTAAGGACCCACAAACAATTATTGAATCAATAGGGAACGTAGCTTTGGATTATTTAGCTGCTGGTTTGGATCCAGAAAAGGTTACTATTTTTATTCAGAGTCAAATTCCTGAGCTAGCTGAATTAACAATGTATTATATGAATCTAGTTTCTTTAGCTCGGTTGGAAAGAAATCCAACTGTCAAGACAGAAATAGCTCAAAAAGGCTTTGGTCAAAGTATTCCTACAGGATTTTTGGTTTATCCAATTTCTCAGGCGGCTGATATTACAGCTTTTAAGGCGAATTATGTACCAGTAGGGACTGATCAAAAGCCAATGATTGAGCAAACTAGAGAAATAGTTCGTTCTTTTAACAATGCTTATCAAAAAGATGTCTTAGTTGAACCGGAGGGGATTTATCCTGAGAATGAAGCTGCAGGAAGATTACCAGGGTTGGATGGAAATGCTAAAATGTCTAAATCATTAAATAATGGAATCTACCTTGCTGATGATATGGACACACTTAAGAAAAAAGTGATGGGAATGTACACTGACCCTAATCATATTAGAGTAGAAGATCCAGGAAAAATCGAAGGTAATATGGTTTTTCATTATCTGGACGTCTTTGGAAGACCAGAAGATCAAGCAGAAATTGCTGCTATGAAGGAACATTATCAAAGAGGCGGCTTGGGTGATGTAAAGACAAAACGTTATCTATTGGAGATTTTAGAAAGAGAGTTGGGCCCTATTCGTGAGCGTCGTATAGAGTTTGCTAAAGATATGGGACAAGTCTATGATATGCTTAAAAAAGGAAGCGAAAAAGCACGTCAAAAAGCTGGCCAGACTCTTTCTGAAGTGAAATCAGCTATGGGGATTAATTATTTTTAATAGATGATTGACAAATCATAACAGAGTGGTATTATATTATAAATTAAGTTGGTCTAGAACATGGTTCTACTATATAGATGAAAATAGAAAAGAGGAAACTTCGAATGTCTAATTGGGACACTAAATTTTTGAAAAAAGGTTTTACCTTTGATGATGTATTGTTGATTCCAGCTGAAAGTCATGTGTTGCCTAACGATGCTGATTTAACTACGAAATTGGCAGATAATTTGACTTTAAATATCCCAATTATTACAGCGGCAATGGATACCGTAACAGAAAGTCAAATGGCCATTGCTATCGCGCGTGCAGGTGGTCTTGGAGTAATCCATAAAAATATGTCTATTGCGCAACAAGCAGACGAAGTCCGTAAGGTAAAACGTTCTGAAAATGGTGTCATTATTGATCCCTTCTTCTTAACACCAGAACATACAATTGCTGAAGCAGATGAATTGATGGGACGTTATCGTATTAGCGGTGTTCCAGTTGTTGAAACATTAGAAAACCGTAAGTTGGTTGGTATATTGACCAATCGAGATTTGCGTTTCATTTCTGATTTTAATCAACCTATTTCTAATCATATGACTAGCGAAAATTTGGTTACAGCTCCGGTTGGAACAGATTTAGAAACTGCTGAGCGTATTCTTCAGGAACACCGTATTGAAAAACTTCCTCTAGTTGATGAAGATGGTCGTCTTTCAGGTTTAATCACGATTAAGGATATTGAAAAAGTAATTGAATTTCCAAATGCTGCTAAAGATGAGTTCGGTCGTCTCCTAGTTGCAGGTGCAGTTGGTGTTACTTCAGATACATTTGAACGTGCAGAGGCTCTTTTTGAGGCAGGAGCTGATGCGATTGTTATTGATACTGCTCATGGACATTCTGCAGGAGTTCTGCGTAAGATTGCTGAAATTCGTGCTCATTTCCCAGATCGTACTTTAATCGCAGGAAATATTGCAACTGCTGAAGGTGCGCGTGCCCTTTATGAAGCAGGTGTAGACGTTGTCAAGGTTGGTATTGGCCCAGGTTCTATCTGTACCACTCGTGTGATTGCTGGTGTTGGTGTCCCTCAAGTGACTGCTATTTATGATGCGGCAGCTGTTGCGCGTGAATATGGTAAAACAATCATTGCTGATGGTGGTATTAAATACTCAGGTGATATTGTCAAAGCTCTAGCAGCAGGTGGAAATGCTGTTATGTTAGGTTCTATGTTTGCAGGAACTGATGAAGCTCCTGGGGAAACCGAAATTTTCCAAGGACGTAAGTTCAAAACATATCGAGGTATGGGATCTATTGCAGCAATGAAAAAAGGTTCAAGTGACCGTTACTTCCAAGGTTCTGTCAACGAAGCTAATAAGTTAGTTCCAGAAGGAATTGAAGGTCGTGTAGCATACAAGGGTGCTGCAGCTGATATTGTCTTCCAAATGCTTGGAGGGATTCGTTCTGGTATGGGTTATGTTGGAGCTGCAAATCTACAAGAACTACATGAAAATGCTCAATTTATTGAAATGAGTGGTGCAGGATTAAAGGAAAGTCATCCTCATGATGTTCAAATCACAAACGAAGCTCCTAACTATTCAGTACAATAAAAAATGCGCCATATATTGGTGCATTTTTATTTTTAAAAGATATGACTAAATTTTACATTATATGTAAAGAGTGTAAAAATAGAGTTTACAATCTTGTAAACTCTATTTTATATTTCCATTTGAAATTTCAAAAATTTTGATATCTTTAGGTAGATTTTTTAGGTGTTCTAAAGTAGTTGTGGTAATAAAAGTTTGTATTTCTTGAGAGATTGTCTCTAGCAATTTAAGTTGACGATCGTTGTCAAGTTCACTCATTACATCATCAAGAAGGAGAATAGGAGATTCTTTTGTTATATTTTCAATCAATTTGATTTCTGCTAATTTTAGAGAAAGTACCACACTTCTGTGCTGCCCCTGACTTCCATAATTAGCATCCATTTGATTGATAAAGAAAGCTATATCATCTCGATGAGGGCCTACACCAGTATTTTGTTTAAATAAATCTCTTTTTCGATTTTTACTTAGGCTTTGTCTAAAACTTTCTTCAATACTGTTAATATCTTGTAAAGGTACAGAGGATAGATAGTCAATAGTTAGAGTTTCTTTTTTTTGTGAGATATCAAGGTGTTTTTCCTGGGCAAATATTTCGAGTTTTTTTAAGAAGTCTAAGCGATGTTTGACCACACGACAACCATATTCAATAAGCTGTTCATCTAAAACAGATAGAAAATTCTCATCAATTTTTTGACTGTTCTTTAGATAAGAATTTCTTTGTTTAAGAACATGATTGTAATTGGAAAGATCTGCTAGATAAAGAGGCTTGATTTGCCCCAATTCAATATCTATAAATTTTCGTCTTAATGAAGGCGAACCTTTAATAAGTTGTAAATCTTCTGGCGCAAACAGAACAACATTCATTGTCCCAATATAGTCGGAAAGTCTATTTTGCTTGAGATGGTTGATTTTAGTAATACGTCCCTTAGCTGTCAACTCGATGTCAAGCGGAATCGTTCCTGTCTTTTTTTCAAGGATACCTGATACTTTGAGATCTTTTTCTTGAAAATGAATAAAATCTTTATCTGATCTAGTTCGGTGACTACGAGTCAAAGCTAAGAAGTAAATAGATTCTAGAATATTTGTTTTTCCTTGTGCATTTTGGCCAAGAAAAACGTTTAGACCAGAGTGAAAGTTGATTTCCGCGTTTTGATAATTACGAAAATGTTTAAGAGTCAGTGATTTTAGCCACATATTATGTTCCTGGGAAGCGTACAGGAGCTTTTTTCTCTTGCCTTATACCTGTTTGCTTTCTGTTATTCTTTTTGGGAGCAGTAGTATTTTTTTTGAGATTTTTATTCATTTCTTTAACCATGTTAGCAATGCGTTGTTTTTCAGCTATTTCTTCTGTATGCTGAATTTTTTCGTCTACACTTGGTTCAAGAATAGATAGAGTTAGTTTTTCTGCCGGAATTGTTATTTGGTCTCCAACCCGGACTTTTTTTCCTCGTCTTGTTTCTAATTCACCATTGAAAAAAACATCATTTTCAGCTAAAAACGCCTTAATAGCACCGCCACTTTGGATTACTCCAACCTCTTTCAGGAGAGCTTGCAGTGTGATATATTCATCAAATAATTTATAATCCATATTTCACCTCAATCCTTGTCATTATACCATATTTTAAGACTGAAAGTGTATAAAATATCCAGGAAAGAAAACGTTTTAATCTGTTATAAGGAACACCAATTTCACATCATTTCGTGATATAATAGAATTCATATTAGGAAGCAAGAGGAACCTTATGGAATTAGCAAGAGGAGTCAATCTCCATTTTATTAAATCAACGAAATTCAAAACAAATAAAATAAAACTTCGTTTTTCTGCACCAATGAGTTCAGTAACTGTTGCTGAGCGAGTTTTGGTTTCTAGTATTTTGGAAACGGCAAACGCTGTTTATCCAACTTCTCAGCTATTTCGTGAGCGTTTAGCTAGTTTATATGGATCAAATTATTCAACCAGTGTTTCAAGGAGAGGTTTGGTTCATTATGTAGATATTAATGTGTCCTTTGTTAGGGATTCCTTTTTAAGTAGGAAAAATGCCCTAACAACAGAGATGGTTGAATTTATCAAAGCAAGTCTCTTATCTCCTTTAGTTGACCAGAAAGGTTTTGATTCCTCTATCTTTGAAATTGAAAAGAAAAATATTATTCACGAGTTGGAATCTGAAATAGAAAATCATTTTTACCACGCGCATTTAGAATTGAATAAATTATTTTATTTAAGTGAAGAAATGCAACTTCCTCGGGTTTCAAGACTTGACTTAATGAAACAAGTTACACCTGAGACCAGTCTCGCAGTCTTTCAAAAAATGCTGAAGGAAGATAAGATTGATATCTTTTTTATCGGTGATTTTAATGAAGTGGCTATGCAGGAACAATTTTCTCAATTTGGCTTCACGGATCGTGAACAGGATTTACTATTGAACTATCAGCAACCTTTTTCAAAAATTTTACGAGAAGGAATTGAACAAAAGGAAGCTAACCAATCCATTTTAGAAATGGGCTATCATTTCCCTATTCAATACGGAGATACTAGTCATATCCCTTTGATTGTAATGAATGGTCTTCTGGGTGGTTATGCACATTCTAAATTATTTGTAGAAGTTCGTGAGAAAGCCAGTCTGGCCTATACTGTCTCCAGTACTATGGATATTTTTTCAGGAATGTTGCGAGTATATGCTGGGATTGATAGAAAAAATCGTAATAAAGCGATGACTTTAATTAATCGACAAGTAGCCGATCTAAAAAGAGGAAAATTTTCTGAAGAAGAGCTTCAACAGACAAAAAATATGCTTAAGAACAGTGCTCTCTTATCTCAAGATCGTCAAAATTCTTTACTAGAAACAACTTATTTGTCGGCTGTTTTAGGCAAGAAATTTTTAGCAGTCGATGAATGGTTAGAAGTTATGGAAAATGTTAAGAAGGAAGATATTGTTTTAGCAGCGAACACCTTAAAGCTTCAAGCGATGTACTTTATGGAAGGGAAATAATGCAGAATTTAACGCTGAAAAAAATAGAATATACAGCTATTGGAGAAAGTCTTTATCGGGTAATTTTACCAAATGGATTGCGACTTTTTTTACTTCCTAAAACAAATTTTCATGAGACATATGGTATTATGACAGTGAATTTTGGGTCAGTGGATACTTATTTTGTACCAAGAGGGACCAAGCAAGCTATCCATTATCCAGCTGGAATTGCTCATTTTTTAGAACATAAATTATTTGAAGATGAAAATGGCAATGATTTATTACAGGAATTTGTAGACTTAGGAGCAGAAAGTAACGCCTTTACTAGTTTTACAAAGACAAGTTATCTTTTTTCAACAACTGAGAATGTAGAAGAATGTTTGGAATTGCTACAGGACTTGATTGGGGAAGCATATTTTACAGAAGAATCTGTTCAGAGAGAACAAGGAATTATCCAGCAAGAAATAGAAATGTACCAGGATAATCCAGATTATCGTTTGTTTTTTAGCGCTTTAGCAAATCTCTACCCAGGGACAGCTCTGGCACAAGATATAGCTGGGAATCGCGAATCGATTGCCGAAATCACAGTGGAAGATTTGGATGAAAACTTTGAAACTTTTTACCATCCGTCTAATATGAGTTTGTTTTTAGTTGGAAATTTTGATCTGGAAAAAACAGTAGCTACTATTAGTAAACAACAAAATTCGTATGAAATAGAGGATGAAAAATCAGCCATCAAAAGGCGTTCATTAAAATTATCTCCTGTAGTTCCAACTGCTAGTATGAGGATGGAAGTTAGCCGACCTAAATTAGCAGTTGCTATGCGAGGAAACGACAAAATTTCAAAGAGAAAATTATTTCGCTATAAACTTATTTTGAAATTATTATTTGATATGATGTTTGGTTGGACTTCTAAACGTTATCAAAAAATGTATGAAAATGGGAAAATTGATGCTTCCTTGACTCTAGAAGTTGAAGTAGAAGAACGCTTCCACTTTGTTATGCTGACGATGGATACCCAGGAGCCAGTAGCTCTATCTCATCAAATCCGTACAGCAATTAAAGAATTCGCTCAAGATATGGATGTAACAGAAGAGCATTTAGATATTGTTAAAAGTGAAATGTATGGTGATTTGATGCATGGTCTAAATTCGTTAGAATATATGGCAACGCAGTATGAAACTCTTATAGATGGAGAAAATCTTTTTGACTTGCCAAAAATTTTACAGGATATTCACTTAGAAGATATTTTGGAAATTGGTCATGAGTTTATTGATCACTGCGACATGATAGATTTTACAATTTTTCCGAAATAATCCTAACAAAAGAAGAGAAAAATTTGGTACAATAGTCTGTAAAAAAATGATAGAAGATGTTTTCAGAAAAGAGGATATAAAACACAAAAAATGAAACAAAGATCTAGTCCCTAGTATTATCTTTGTAAGGCTGATTCATGTTATTAGCTATGAAATCTAGATTTTATAAATATGATAAACTTTAAAGCTTGTGACATCTGTCTTTGGCACAGCTTTTTCTAGTATTTTTTAGAGGAATTTGAACGTATGAGAAAAAAAACGATAGGTGAGGTATTAAGGTTAGCTCGAATTAATCAGGGACTAAGCCTAGAAGATTTACAACAAAAAACAGATATTCAGTTAGATTTATTAGAGGCTTTAGAAGCAGATGATTTTGATAAACTACCTAGTAGTTTTTATGCCAAATCTTTTCTCCGTAAGTATGCTTGGGCAGTAGACTTAGACGAAAAAATCATTTTAGACGCCTACGAATCAGGTAGTATGGTTACTTATGATGAAGTAGATGTTGATGAAGAAAATATGGGGAGAAGAAGAAGCAACAGACAAAAAACATCTTATTTGCCACTTTTCTATTTTTCTGTCATATCGTTGGCAATCATTGCCTTTGTAACTTATTATGTCTGGCAGTATGTTAACCAGATGGAGACGGAAACTGAGAATTCAGCCTCTTCAAGTTATAGTGTGGTTAAAAGTGAAGGATCTTCAGAATCCGCTTCAAGTAGCTCTAATCAGACTAGTTCTTCCTCAACCACATCGTCTAGTAGCAATGCTTTGACAGTTTCTGGTAGTGGACAGAATCTTACAGCTACTTATTCTGGCGCAAAAGATCCTGTAACCATCAAATTATCCGTCACATCTGCAACCAGTTGGGTCAGTGTGTCAGGAACAGATTTGGACAATGGGGTTGTTTTATCTCCAGAAAATCCAAGTGTAACAACTACTGTGTCTCCTGGTTCATCTACAGTTATCACCTTAGGTGTTGTAGAGGGTGTAACGGTCTCAGTAAACGATCAGGTCCTTAATACTTCTGCAATCAATACCCAATCGGGAACGATTACTTTAACAATCAATAATTGAGAATGCTTATGAAAAAAGAAAATATTCCAAATGCTTTGACGCTCCTGAGAGTGGCGTTAATCCCAATTTTTATCCTATTACTAACCCTTGGTTCATTTAAGACTGCTCATGTCATTGCTGCGATTATCTTTGCGGTGGCCAGCATTACTGATTATTTGGATGGATATTTAGCTCGTAAATGGAAAGTTGTTACTAATTTTGGGAAGTTTGCTGATCCGATGGCAGACAAACTTTTAGTTATGTCAGCATTTATCATGCTGATTGAAATGAAAATGGCACCTGCCTGGGTGGTAGCTGTGATAATTTGTCGAGAATTAGCTGTGACCGGATTGCGTCTTTTATTGGTAGAAACGGGAGGAACTGTTTTAGCTGCAGCGATGCCCGGTAAGATTAAAACATTTACACAGATGTTTGCTATTATCTTCTTACTAATCCATTGGACGCTTTTAGGACAAATCTGTCTATATATCGCTTTAATCTTTACAATATATTCTGGTTATGACTATTTCAAAGGGAGCGCCTATCTCTTTAAAGATACCTTTAAATAAATGATGAAAAATATTATCGAAGTACACAACCTCAAATATAAATACGATAACGATGCTGAAGAATACATTTTAAATGATGTAACGTTTCACGTGAAACAAGGTGAATGGTTGTCCATTGTTGGTCATAATGGGAGTGGTAAATCGACTACGATTCGTTTGATTGATGGCCTTTTAGAAGCTGAAAGTGGAGAAATTTTTATCTTAGGTGATCGACTGACTCCAGAAAATGTTTGGGAGAAACGTCGTCATATTGGAATGGTTTTTCAAAATCCAGACAATCAATTTGTTGGAGCAACTGTAGAAGACGATGTGGCTTTTGGTTTGGAAAATCAGGGAATGGATCATGAGACGATGGTTGAGCGAGTAAATGAAGCACTTGAGATCGTAGGGATGCAAGAATTTAAAAATCGTGAACCAGCTCGTCTTTCTGGAGGGCAAAAGCAGAGGGTGGCTATCGCAGGAATAGTGGCTCTCCGTCCGGATATTATTATTTTGGATGAAGCGACTAGTATGTTGGATCCAGAAGGACGTTTAGACCTAATTCAAACAGTGAAACGCATCAAAGATGAGAATCAAATGACGGTCATTTCGATTACACATGACTTGGAAGAAGTCGCACTCAGTGACCGTGTTTTGGTCATGAAAAAAGGAAAAGTAGAATCAAGCAGTACAGCTAGAGAGCTGTTTTCGAGATCAGATTTACAGGAATTAGGACTTGATGAACCTTTTTCAAATCAAGTCAAGGCAACCTTAAATGAAGATTTTGATTTGCCAGCTGATTATCTAACAGAAAAAGAATTGCAGGAATCTTTATGGGAATTACTTTAAAGAATGTTAGTTATACTTATCAAGCAGGCACACCGTTTGAAGGGCCTGCCCTTTTTGATGTAGATTTGGAAATTAAAGATGGCTCTTACACTGCTTTAATCGGTCATACTGGTAGTGGAAAATCTACTATTTTACAGCTTTTAAATGGTTTATTGACACCTTCTGTAGGAAGTGTCACTGTTAATGATATAGAAATCACAGCTACTTCTGTTAATAAAGATATAAAGCAAGTAAGAAAAAAAGTCGGTTTAGTGTTTCAATTTGCAGAAAGCCAGGTGTTTGCAGAAACAGTCTTAGATGATGTGGCTTTTGGTCCTCAAAATTTCGGAGTTTCTAAAGAAGAAGCGGAACGTTTGGCTCGTGAAAAACTTCTTTTGGTGGGAATTTCTGAGGACTTGTTCTCACGTAGTCCTTTTGAGCTTTCAGGAGGACAAATGAGACGAGTAGCTATTGCTGGAATTCTAGCAATGGAACCAGAAGTTTTAGTTCTTGATGAGCCGACAGCTGGGTTAGACCCAGCAGGTCGTAAGGAACTAATGGAAATCTTCCAAGGCTTACATGAGGATGGTATGACTATTGTGCTGGTAACTCATTTAATGGATGACGTGGCAAATTTTGCTGATACTGCGTATGTGCTGGAGAAAGGACATTTAGTGAAAAGTGGTTCTCCCAAGGATATCTTTCAAGATGTGGAATTTATGGAAAAAATCCAATTGGGAGTCCCTAAGATTACAAAATTTGCTCAAGGTCTGGTGGAAAAAGGATTAAATTTACCTAATTTGCCAATTACAATCACTGAATTTAAGGAGATACTGCATGGATAAGATGATTTTAGGGCGGTATATTCCAGGTAATTCTCTGATCCACCGTCTGGATCCTAGAAGTAAACTATTATCTATGTTCTTGTTTGTTTTAATTATTTTTTGGGCAAATAATTTAGCAACAAACCTTTTGCTTTTTGTTTTTACATTTTTTTTAGTTTTTCTTTCTAGAGTCCCTATTGGATTTTTTGTAAAAGGTCTCCAATCTATGCTTTTCTTGGTTGCCTTTACGACTGTTTTTCAGCTCTTATTTACTACAACGGGAAATACTCTTGTCCAATTTTCCTTTATTCGCATTACAGATATAGGTTTAGCACAAGCAGGCATTATTTTTAGTCGATTCGTTTTGATTATTTTTTTCTCAACATTGCTCAGTTTAACTACAATGCCTTTAAGTTTGGCGGATGCGGTAGAAGCTCTCCTAAAACCTCTGACTGTTTTTAAATTCCCAGTGCATGAAGTAGGCTTGATGTTATCAATGAGTTTGCGATTTGTACCAACCTTAATGGATGATACTGTTCGAATTATGAACGCTCAGCGAGCTCGAGGAGTGGATTTTGGTGAGGGAAACATTGTACAAAAAGTGAAATCCATTATACCGATTTTGATTCCTTTGTTTGCTTCTAGCTTTAAAAGAGCGGATGCTTTAGCTATTGCAATGGAAGCGCGTGGTTATCAAGGAGGAGATCAGAGAAGTCGCTATAGACAGTTAAAGTGGCAAAATAAAGATTCCTATGCGATTCTTGTCTTATTAATTTTAGGAGCTATATTATATTTGCTAAAAAATTAATGTCAAGTCTGGGTTTTGTGTTAATTTCACATATTATTTAAAATTAATATGTAGAAATACGATGGATAAGGCAATGTTGGTGTTTAAATAAAATACATTTGTAATTTTTGTAATCCTATTTTAAATGACCTGTAATATTTAAAGTGTATGATGGTACTATCAGTGAAAAGGAGAACCAGAATTATAATGAAATTACAACCAATGAAAGGTGCCTTCGCATTTGTTGCTACAGCAGCTACCCTATTTTTGACAGGAGTTGTAGCTAAGGCAGACACATATACAGTAAAAGCTGGCGACACTTTGTCAAAAATTGCAAAAGAAAAATCCACAACTGTTGAAAGCTTAATTAAATTAAACAAGCTTGAAAATCCAGATTTAATTTTTGAAAATCAAGTGCTAGAACTTGGTGATACAAAAGCTAATAAAAAGGCTCCAGCTGTTGCTGCAGCACCAGGACCAGCGACACAGGCTAATCAAGCGGCACCTGCACCAGTAGCAACTATTACAGTTCCTGCAGCATCAGCTAACTATTCTACCTATAATTCCACACCTGTTCTTGCCAATGGTAATACAGCAGGTGAGACAGGTACTTACGCAGCAGCTCGTATGGCTGAGTTGACAGGAGTTTCTGCTTCAACTTGGGAAGCAATTATTGCTCGTGAATCAAATGGTCAAGTAAACGCCTATAATGCTTCAGGTGCTAGTGGCTTGTTCCAAACAATGCCAGGATGGGGTTCTACAGCAACTGTTGAAGATCAAATCCAATCTGCATACAATGCCTATAATGCTCAAGGTTTATCAGCTTGGAATTATTAATATAAAATTAAAAACGGCTTTGAGCCGTTTTTTATATTATAAATATCAATAGGTTGACACCTTTGTCAATCTATTTTATTCTCCAAATATCTCTTTTGAAAGTCTGCGACCTGTAGGTGTTGTAGCTAAACCACCTTCAGCCGTTTCTCGGAATGCAGTTGGCAGACTTGACCCTACTTGATACATGGCGTCAATGACTTCGTCAACAGGAATTTTAGATTCGATTCCAGCAAGAGCCATATCAGCTGCAATAAAAGCATAACTGGCTCCCATAGCATTTCGCTTGACACATGGCACTTCTACTAGGCCAGCCACAGGGTCACAAATTAACCCCAGCATGTTTTTGATGACAAAACAAATAGCTTGACTGGCTTGAAAAGGTGAACCTCCAGCAGCCAGAACTAAAGCAGCTGCACTCATAGCAGAAGCAGAGCCAACCTCAGCTTGACAGCCACCTTCAGCGCCTGAAATTGAGGCGTTATTGGCAATGACTAGGCCGAAAGCACCTGCAGCTAATAGAAAGTTCAGCTGTTCTTCTTCTGAGAGTCCTAATTTTTCAATAGCAGATGTAAGGACAGCAGGTAGACAGCCAGCACTACCGGCAGTTGGTGTTGCACAAACCAAACCCATTTTAGCATTATGCTCATTGACAGCAATAGCATTTTTTGCTGCAGTCAGTACAGTGTGATCTGACAATGTTTTTCCAGATTGGATATAGTGGTCAAGTTTTGCTGCATCTCCGCCAGTCAATCCGCTGCGAGACTTGCTCTCATCAAGTCCAAGAAGGACAGAGGCTTTCATGACTTCCAGATTGCGATGCATCAGTCGCAGGACTTCATCTCTTTCACGACCAGTTAATTCATACTCGGTAGCAATCATTAGTTCTGCAACATTTCCTTGGTAATCCAAGTCAGCTTGCTCTACTAATTCTTTTATAGAATAAAACATATTTTCTCCTACTTAAAGAAATTTACATTATGCAGATGAGGAATGTTTCGAATTTCTTCGACAGCTTCTTCACAGCTACGGCTATCAACTTCAATAATCATTATTGCTTTCTCGCCAGCTTTTTCACGTGTGACATTCATTTGAGCAATGTTGATATTGTAGCGTGAGAGGGCCTCGGTAACGTGAGCAATCATACCAGGGACATCTTGATGAACAATAATAATAGTAGGTGTGTTCATGCTGAGGGAAACTGAAAAACCATTCAGCTCTGTTACTTGAATATTGCCCCCGCCAATAGATACCCCAGTAACACTAATTGTTTTATGATCGTTTTTTATTGTAATTTTCGTTGTATTGGGATGTGGAGCATTACTATCTTTTTGAATAGACCAGACAACTTTGATTCCCCGTTTATGGGCTATTTCTAGACTATTGGGAATCTCTGGATCATCCGTATCCATTCCTAAGATTCCAGCTACAAGAGCTAAATCAGTTCCGTGTCCTCGATATGTTTTAGCAAAAGAATTAAAAAGCTGAAATTCCACTTCAGTAGGTTCATCGTTAAATATAGAATAGACTATTTTTCCAATACGAACGGCTCCTGCTGTATGGCTACTAGATGGTCCAATCATTACAGGGCCAATAATATCAAAAACAGATTGAAATCTTAATGATGTCATGATTTCTCCTTGTGTAAAGTTCTATCTTCATTATAACAAAGTTGAGGGGTATTTGCTTCATTTTTAAATAAAAAATTATAAAATAACAAATCCTATAAATGAGGATAATCATTTGAAAACCAAAATAAAATTTCTTGTTTTAAGCCTTTTATAAGCTTTCTTTTTCTAATTTAAATAATTTTGTAACATTTATCATATACTTTAAAAATAGAGGTAACATAGAATCTGTATGATAGGAGTATAGCAAAATGATAGATATGATACAAAAAATCATGAACTTTTTGTATCTCGTTTTGCTAGTTACAAGAAAAGGAGAATAAAATGCAAGTACAGACATTTTTTAAAAATAAAAGAAATACAGTAAAGACAGGTTTAGTAAGCTTAGCAGCTTTAGCTTTATTCCTACCGGTAATAGCAAACGCTGATAGTTATACCGTGAAGTCAGGAGATACACTTTCTGCTATTGCGTCAGCTAATAATACAAGTGTTGAAAAGCTAGCTGAACTGAATAAAATTTCTGATGTAAATCTTATCCATGTTGGACAAGTCCTAGAAGTAGGAGAACAGAAGGAAAATAAGACAGAAACTACAACAACGCCTGAGACTAATAATACGAGTACAAACACAGCAAATGCTTTTTCAGGTTTAAGTGCAGAAGATGCAGATGCTAAAGAATTTATCGCTCAAAAGGAATCAAGTGGTAGTTATACTGCTCAAAATGGTCAATATTATGGCCGATATCAATTAACCATTACATACTTGAATGGAGATCTCTCGCCTGAAAATCAAGAGAAAGTGGCAAATGAATATGTAACGAGTCGATATGGCTCATGGTCTGCTGCTAAAAACTTTTGGCTAGCAAATGGCTGGTATTAAAAGAAAACTCTCAATTTTGAGAGTTTTTCTTTACACTATTGTAAACATTCTTTACAAAAAGTTAACTTGGCTAGTAGAAGGAAGCATTCTCTATTTGTTTGTTCTTATAAAAATTTCGTGCTATAATAGAGCTTGCTCAAGCGACCTTCAATCGTTGAAAGCACAGCACGACCTTCAATCGTGAAATAACGAAAAGATGGGAGAACACAATGAGTGATAACTCTAAGATTCGTGTCGTTGTTGGTATGAGCGGAGGTGTCGATTCATCAGTAACTGCCTTGCTCTTAAAAGAGCAAGGTTATGATGTAATTGGCATCTTCATGAAAAACTGGGACGACACAGATGAATTTGGTGTCTGTACAGCTACAGAAGACTACAAGGATGTGGCAGCTGTTGCAGACCAGATTGGCATTCCTTACTACTCTGTCAACTTTGAAAAAGAGTATTGGGATCGCGTTTTTGAATACTTCTTGGCGGAATACCGAGCTGGTAGGACTCCAAATCCAGATGTCATGTGTAACAAGGAAATCAAGTTTAAAGCTTTCCTTGACTATGCCTTGACACTGGGAGCGGATTACGTTGCAACAGGTCACTATGCTCAGGTGAAGAGAGACCAAGATGGTCTAGTACATATGTTACGTGGTAAGGATAACAATAAGGATCAGACTTACTTCCTAAGCCAACTGTCACAGGAACAACTGCAAAAAACCATGTTCCCTCTGGGGCATTTAGAAAAGCCAGAAGTTCGAGCAATTGCTGAAAGAGCTGGTTTAGCTACGGCCAAGAAAAAAGATTCGACAGGTATTTGCTTCATTGGTGAGAAGAATTTTAAAGAATTTCTGAGTCAATATTTACCCGCTCAGCCAGGTCGCATGATGACCTTGGAAGGTCGAGATATGGGCCAGCATGCTGGGTTGATGTATTATACCATTGGCCAGCGGGGTGGTCTTGGAATTGGTGGTCAGCATGGTGGTGATAATGAACCTTGGTTTGTGGTCGGAAAAGATCTCAGCCAAAATATTCTTTATGTAGGTCAAGGTTTTTATCATGACAACTTAATGTCAACCAGCCTTGACGCTAGTCAGGTTCATTTCACAAAAGAAATGCCAAAAGAATTTACAATGGAATGTACAGCTAAGTTTCGCTACCGTCAGCCAGATTCTAAGGTGACAGTTACTGTAAAGGGTGACAAGGCGGTTGTCAACTTTGATCAGCCTCAAAGGGCAGTTACACCAGGTCAAGCAGTCGTCTTCTATGATGGGGATGAGTGCTTAGGTGGAGGCTTAATTGACAGAGCTTATAAGAATGGTCAAGTTTTGCAGTACATTTAAGTAACTACAAGAGGAACGAGAATGTTTCAATTTTTTAAGAAAAAGACTGATAAGAAGGACAGACTTGAAACTCTTTCTGACTACAAGAAGCAGTATTTGCATGAGAAAACGACAGAATCTATAGAGGCATTATTTAAGGTATTAAAGCAGTCTAAAGTTTGGGTTCCCTTCAATGCTTATCTGATAGATGAAAGTGAAGGTCAAGAAGGTGTTCGCCTAAAACCCGATATTCTGCAAAAGGGAGATGATTATTTCTATCCCTGTTTCTCAAACGAGCAAGAGATTCCAAAAGAATACTATGATCGCTTTTCTTGGTTGCAACTGCCTGTCACAGATTGTTTGTTTGCAGTTGAAGGCAGAGGGAGATTTCCATTAAGAGGGATTGTTCTGGATGCATTCTCTGAATCTGTCGAGATTGATAAAGAAGTTTTTGAAGCGATTCGCCAATCTTAGTTGCTTTAGATTGACAATTCAACATAATTTGCTAAAATAAGATAAGCAATACCTATGATGGTCAAAGCTCATGGATGTTGCAGGCTTTTTTGTCCTGCACTTCTAGAGACTTGGCCTTTTTTGGTGAAAAAATGAAGGAAAAAGAAATGACACACAATTTTACTGAAAGTTATGATGTTATCGTGATTGGAGCGGGGCACGCTGGGGTTGAGGCATCGCTTGCTGCTAGTCGAATGGGTTGTAAAGTTCTTTTGGCAACCATCAATATTGAGATGCTGGCTTTTATGCCTTGTAATCCCTCTATTGGAGGGTCTGCAAAAGGCATTGTTGTCCGTGAAGTAGATGCTTTGGGCGGAGAGATGGCCAAGAATATTGACAAGAGCTATATCCAGATGAAAATGCTCAATACTGGTAAAGGACCCGCTGTTCGGGCTCTTCGGGCGCAGGCAGATAAAGAGCTTTATTCCAAAGAAATGCGGAAGACTGTTGAAAATCAAGAAAATCTGACCTTGCGGCAAACCATGATTAATGAAATCTTGGTAGAAGATGGTAAGGTCATTGGGGTTAAAACAGCGACCCATCAGGAGTATGCGGCTAAAGCAGTCATTGTTACGACCGGAACAGCCTTGCGGGGAGAAATTATCATTGGTGATCTCAAGTATTCATCTGGCCCAAACCATAGCTTAGCAGCCATTCCTTTGGCTGATAACCTGCGGGATCTAGGTTTTGAAATTGGTCGTTTTAAGACAGGAACGCCTCCGCGTGTTAAGGCGTCATCTATCAATTATGATGTGACCGAGATTCAGCCAGGAGACGAAAAAGCCAATCATTTCTCTTACACGTCTCGTGATGAGGACTATGTGAAAGATCAAGTGCCTTGCTGGTTGACCTATACTAATGCGGAAAGTCATGAAATTATCCAAAACAACCTGCATCGGGCTCCTATGTTTTCTGGTATCGTTAAGGGAGTAGGGCCACGCTATTGCCCGTCTATCGAGGATAAGATTGTCCGTTTTGCGGATAAGGAACGCCACCAGCTTTTCTTAGAGCCTGAGGGCCGTGATACAGAAGAAGTTTATGTGCAGGGGCTGTCAACTAGTTTGCCAGAAGATGTACAAAAAGAATTGGTTCACTCTATCAAGGGTCTAGAAAATGCTGAGATGATGCGGACAGGATATGCCATTGAGTACGATATGATTATGCCTCATCAGTTGCGGGCAACCTTAGAAACCAAGAAAATTTCAGGGCTCTTTACAGCAGGGCAGACCAATGGAACTTCTGGTTATGAAGAAGCTGCAGGTCAAGGGATTATCGCTGGGATTAATGCGGCCTTGAAAATCCAAGGTAAGCCAGAGTTGATCTTGAAGCGCAGTGATGGTTACATTGGAGTCATGATTGATGATTTGGTGACCAAGGGGACCGTAGAACCCTATCGACTTTTAACCAGCCGAGCTGAATACCGTTTGATTCTCCGTCATGACAATGCTGATATGCGTTTGACAGAGATGGGACGGGAAATTGGTCTGGTAGATGATGAGCGTTGGGCTCGTTTCGAGATTAAAAAGAATCAATTTGATAATGAGATGAAGCGATTGGAATCTATCAAGCTAAAACCTGTTAAGGAAACAAACGCTAAGGTAGAAGCGCTAGGCTTTAAGCCTCTGACAGATGCAGTAACTGCCAAAGAATTTATGCGACGGCCAGAAGTATCTTACCAAGATGTGGTTCAGTTCATTGGTCCGGCGGCAGAGGAACTTGATGAAAAGATTATCGAGCTAATTGAAACAGAGATTAAGTACGAAGGCTATATTTCCAAAGCTCTCGATCAGGTTGAAAAGATGAAGCGCATGGAAGAGAAGCGCATTCCAGCTAATATTGACTGGGATGATATTGATTCGATTGCGACAGAAGCAAGACAGAAGTTTAAGAAAATCAATCCAGAAACAATTGGTCAGGCGAGTCGTATTTCTGGTGTCAATCCAGCAGATATTTCTATTTTGATGGTTTATTTGGAAGGAAAAGCACGTAGTATTTCAAAAAATAAAGAAAAACAAAACCACGTTTGATAAAAAACGTGGTTTTTACACTATATTTACAACATTGTAAACATAGTGTAAATAATATTCGCCTGATATGGCTTGAGTTTAAAAGTTTGTGAAAAAAGAACTTTTAATTATTAAACATGACTAAATAACAAGCTTTCTTGAGTGGAGGTACCAACATGTTTACTTTGCTGTAAAATTGTTTTACAACTATGACAACAAACAATCAACTAGAGGATGATACAATTAATTAAGAGATAATCACTAAATTTACCAAAAATTTAGCTAATACAAATAAGTCTAGAATCAGTAGAAACTCGCTTTTTTATTGAATTTATGGTAAAATGGCGGGTAAGAGGTTTGTGATGAAAAAATTTCATTTTGCCCCAATTCACTTTGTAATGCTGGGCGTTATTTCTTTTGGAATCTTAGCAGTTTTACTGAGAGCGTTTGGTGAAGGAACGCTTGTTTTGCTTGCTACCTTCTTAGTAGTGGCCTTTTTGGTTTCTCTTCTAATTTATCAACAAAAGTTTTTTGAAACAGCAGAATTTGAACAAATTCAGTATGTTAATCACCATGCAGAAAATAGTTTGGCATCTTTACTAGATAAAATGCCTGTTGGAGTCATTAAAATTAAAGAAGAAACTGGTGAAGTTGAGTGGTTTAATCCCTATGCTGAGTTGCTTTGTACAACAGAAGATGGGGATTTTGATACACAAATGCTACAGCAGATGATGGAGACAGGTTTAGAAGGTTCTGGTCGCTACATGACAATTGGTGACAAGAAATATTCAATCTATCTGGATCGTTCCTCTAATGTTTTCTACTTTTTTGATGCTTCTAATGAGTATGATGCAACTGCAGAATTAGCAACTACACGCCCTGTTATTGGTATTATATCTGTTGATAACTATGATGATTTAGAAGATGTTGTATCAGATTCGGATATCAGTCAGATTAATAGTTTTGTTGCCAATTACATTGCTGAATTCTCTGATCGCCATCGTATGTTTTATCGTCGTGTAGGTATGGATCGTTTTTATCTTTTTACAGATTTTACGGTACTTGATCAGTTAATGCAGGATAAATTTTCAGTTATTGATCAATTTAGGATTGAAGCTAAGAATCGTGAAATACCTCTGACTCTCAGTATGGGCTTTGCTTATGGGGATGGAGACCACGATCAAATCGGTAAAACGGCTTTGTTAAATCTAAACCTAGCTGAGGTTCGTGGAGGAGATCAGGCTGTTGTAAAAGAAAATGCTGACGGCAAGAATCCTATCTTCTTTGGAGGTGGCTCTGCTGCAGCTGTGAAACGTACACGTACACGTACTCGGGCCATGATGACCGCTATTTCGGATAAAATCCGTAGTGTTGATCAAATTTTTGTTGTGGGTCATAAGAATTTGGATATGGATGCTTTGGGTTCGGCAGTTGGAATGCAACTTTTTGCAAGCAATTTAATTGATAAGACATATGTTGTCTATGATCAGTATCAAATGGCTGCAGATATTGAGAGAGCTGTCAATAAACTCCAAGAAGAAGGTCAGACCAATATGGTAACTGTTGCGGAAGCCATGACGATGGTCACAGGAAACTCTTTACTCATTATGGTTGACCATTCTAAGCTTAGTTTGACCCTATCTAAGGATTTTTATAAACAGTTTTATCAGACTATTGTAATTGATCATCATCGACGGGATGATGACTTCCCAGAAAATGCTGTTATTACTTATATTGAAAGTGGAGCCAGCAGTGCTAGTGAGCTTGTAACGGAGTTGCTTCAGTTCCAAAATTCTAAGAAAAATAGATTAAGTAAGATGCAGGCCAGTGTTTTGATGGCTGGAATGATGTTGGACACTAAGAATTTCACATCTCGCGTTACTAGTCGGACATTTGATGTGGCTAGTTATTTACGGACACGGGGCAGTGATAGTGTGACAATTCAAGATATTTCTGCAACAGATTTTGATGAATATCGGGCAGTTAACGAGCTGATCCTACGAGGTAATAAGATATTACCAAACGTTATCGTAGCTAGTGGGCCAGAAGATAAGAGTTATCAGACGGTCGCAATCAGTAAGGCGGCGGACACTATGCTTGCTATGTCAGGTATTGAGGCAACCTTTGTTGTAAGTAAAAATACGCAAGGTTATGTTTCGATTTCAGCTCGAAGTCGCAGTAAGATTAATGTCCAACGTATTATGGAAAATATGGGTGGTGGTGGCCACTTTAATCTAGCAGCTGCTCAGATTAAAGATCTTACGGTTGCAGAGGTTACCCGGAAATTAAACCAAGAAATTATTGATGAAGTTATCAAAAAAGAAGAGGAGATAGTAGAATGAAAGTAATCTTTTTAGCAGATGTGAAAGGTAAGGGGAAAAAAGGGGAAGTAAAAGAAGTTCCTACAGGATATGCTCAAAACTTTTTGATTAAGAAAAACCTAGCAAAAGAAGCAACTGCTCAAGCTATTGGTGAGTTGCGGGGTAAACAGAAATCTGAAGAAAAAGCTCATGCTGAATTAGTGGCAGAAGCTCAAGCAATTCAGGCCAAATTAGCAGAAGAAGCGACTTTGGTTGAATTTACTGAAAAAGTTGGTCCGGACGGTCGGACATTTGGCTCTATTACCAGCAAAAAAATTGCAGAAGAGTTAGAAAAACAATTTGGTATTAAGTTGGACAAACGCAATATCAAAGTGGATTCACCGATTCGTTCAGTAGGTCTGATTGATGTTCCAGTGAAGATTTACCAAGATATCACAGGTGTCATCAATCTGCGTGTCAAGGAAGGATAAGTAAGTAGGGGAGAGAGGAGTTCTTTATGGCAGAGATTGATGAATTACGAGCACAGCCTCAAGATATTTTAGCTGAGCAGTCTGTTCTGGGAGCTATTTTTCTTGATGAGAGCAAGCTCGTTTTCGTTCGTGAATATATCGAGCCAGCTGACTTCTTTAAGTATGCCAATCGTTTGATTTTCAAAGCCATGATTGATCTGGCTGATCGTGGTGATGCGATTGATGCGACGACTGTTCGCAATATTCTGGATAGCCAGGATGATTTACAGAACATTGGTGGACTCAGCTATTTGGTTGAAGTGGTTAACTCAGTGCCAACCTCTGCCAATGCGGAATATTATGCTAAAATCGTAGCTGAAAAAGCTATTTTGCGTCGCTTAATTGCTCGGTTGACAGACTCTATCAATCAAGCTTACGATGGAGCAAGCCCAGCAGATGAAATTATTGCTGGGGCGGAGAAGGCGCTCATTGATGTCAGTGAGAATGCCAACCGTAGTGGTTTTAAAAATATCAAAGATATCTTGAATATCAACTTTGAAAATTTGGAAGTTCGTTCCCAGCAAACTTCTCATATTACGGGGATTGCGACCGGCTATCCTGAGTTGGATAAGATGACTACAGGTTTACATGAGGAAGAATTGATTATCTTGGCAGCACGTCCTGCGGTCGGAAAAACTGCTTTTGCCCTTAACATTGCTCAGAATATTGGGACCAAACTAGATAAGACTGTCGCTATTTTCTCTCTGGAAATGGGGGCAGAGAGCTTGGTAGACCGGATGTTGGCTTCTGAAGGAGTTATCAATTCGCATTCTATCCGTACAGGACAACTAAGCGATGAAGAATGGCAGAAAGTAACCATCGCTCAAGCAAATCTGGCACAAGCCAGCATTTATATTGATGATACACCCGGGATTCGGATTACAGAAATTCGCTCGCGGGCAAGAAAGTTGGCTCAAGAAACAGGCAATTTAGGCCTAATTTTGATTGACTACCTGCAGTTGATCACAGGAACCGGACGCGAAAATCGTCAGCAAGAGGTATCAGAAATTTCACGTCAGCTGAAGATTTTAGCAAAAGAGTTAAAAGTACCAGTAATCGCCTTGAGTCAGCTCTCTCGTGGAGTAGAGCAACGACAAGATAAACGGCCAGTACTGTCTGATATCCGGGAATCTGGATCTATCGAGCAGGATGCGGATATCGTAGCTTTTCTTTATAGGGATGATTATTATGATCGTGCTGGTGAGGAAGAAGAAGGTATTCCAAATAACAAGGTGGAAGTTATTATCGAGAAAAACCGTAGCGGTGCGCGTGGTACGGTAGAATTGATTTTCCAAAAAGAATACAACAAGTTCTCAAGTATTTCTAAAAGGGAGGAAGTATAAAATGAGTGATGCATTTACAGATGTAGCAAAAATGAAAAAAATTAAAGAAGACATCAAGGCACATGAGGGTCAGATTGTCGAGATGACTCTGGAAAATGGACGGAAGCGTCAAAAGGATAAAAAAGGACGTTTGATTGAGGTTTATCCTTCTTTATTTATAGTAGAATATACAAATGACAATGTTCCGGCTGGAGACTCTGCAAGTACTTATGTAGAATCTTATACTTACTCAGATATTTTGACAGAAAAGAACTTGATTCGCTATTTTGATGATGAAAGCGAAGAACAATAAAGAAAGGATACAAGATTGGGCTTGAGCTGCAATCTTTTTCCTTTTGTATGATTACAGTCAGTTTTTGCGACGGTCTTTTATTTGTAGTATAATATTTGAAAAGATAAAGATATGGAGGCAATGTATGGATTTAACGAAACGTTTTAATAAGAATTTAGATAAAATTGAAGTATCGATGATTCGTCAGTTTGATCAGTCCATATCAAGTATTCCCGGGGTTTTACGCCTAACTTTAGGTGAGCCAGATTTTACAACTCCGAACCATGTAAAAGAAGCGGCTAAGGTTGCAATTGATGCCGATCAGAGTCATTATACTGGTATGAGTGGCTTGCTTGAGCTAAGACAGGCAGCCAGCGAGTTTGTTAAAGAAAAATATAATTTAGACTATAGACCAGAAAGCGAAGTGTTGGTGACTATTGGTGCAACAGAAGCTCTGTCTGCAACCTTGACAGCTATCTTAGAAGAAGATGATGTTGTTTTACTCCCTGCACCTGCTTATCCAGGATATGAGCCGATTGTTAATCTTGTAGGAGCTAAAATTGTCGAGATTGATACAACAGAAAATGATTTTGTCTTGACTCCTGAAATGCTAGAAAAGGCTATTTTGGAGCAAGGTGAAAAAGTCAAGGCTGTCATCCTGAACTATCCAGCCAATCCAACTGGTGTGACCTATTCTAGGGAGCAAATCCAGGACTTGGCAGCAGTGTTAAGTAAATATCCTGTCTTTGTTGTCTGTGATGAAGTTTATTCGGAGTTGACTTACAGAGAAGAGGCTCATGTTTCCATCGGTCAGTACCTACCTAAGCAAGCCATTGTTATCAATGGTCTTTCTAAATCTCATGCTATGACTGGTTGGCGATTAGGCTTTATCTTTGCGCCTGCTGAGTTTACTGCTCAGATCATCAAGAGCCACCAATATTTGGTAACAGCTGCAAATACTATGGCCCAATTTGCAGGGGTAGAAGCCTTATCAGCTGGAAAAGACGATGCTCTTCCTATGAAGAAGGAATACATCATAAGGCGAGATTATATCTTAGAAAAGATGAGGGACTTGGGTTTTAAAATTATAAAACCAGACGGTGCTTTTTATATCTTTGCTAAGATTCCGGATGGGTTTACGCAGGATTCGTTTGCTTTTCTGAAAGATTTTGCTGAGAAAAAAGCAGTTGCTTTTATTCCAGGTGCAGCTTTTGGCCAGTATGGGGAAGGCTATATTCGGCTTTCTTATGCAGCTAGTATGGAGGTCATTCAAGAGGCTATGAAGCGACTCAAGGAGTACATGGAAGAATATGATGCAGTCCATCACGAGTAAAGCGCTGGTCCTCTATAATCGAAACTTTCGTGAAGACGACAAATTAGTAAAAATCTTTACAGAACAGGCTGGCAAACGTATGTTTTTCGTGAAACATGCCACCAACTCTAAGCTGAGTCCTGTTATTCAGCCTCTTACATTGGCAAATTTGCTTATGAAAGTGAACGATGATGGTCTGAGTTATATTCAGGATTATCAGGATGTCCAGCCTTTTACCCGAATTAATAGCGATTTGTTCATCATGGCCTATGCGACCTATGTAGCTGCTTTGGCAGACGCTAGTATTCAGGACAATCAAGCAGATGTAGCTCTTTTTGCTTTTCTGACAAAAACCTTAGAGTTAATGGAAGACGGTTTAGACCATGAGATTTTGACAAATATTTTTGAAGTTCAGATTTTGTCTCGTTTTGGTGTTTCTCTGAATTTCCATGAATGTGTCTTTTGCCATCGAACTGGATTACCTTTTGATTTTTCCTTTAAATTCAATGGTGTTCTCTGTCCAGACCACTATCATGAAGACGATCGTCGCTGTCATCTTCATCCCAATATCCCATTTTTACTTGATCAATTTCAGGCAGTGGAATATAGCACTCTGGAAACTATTTCACTAAAAGCAGAAATTAAGCAACAACTACGTGAATTTATAGATCAAATTTACGACGATTATGTTGGAATTCATTTGAAATCAAAGAAATTCATTGATTCTCTAGGAGACTGGGGAAGTATTTTAAAAGATAAAGAAAATAAGGAGTCAATATGAAAAAAATTGCCATTGATGCTATGGGAGGCGATTTTGCCCCTCAGGCCTTGGTAGAAGGAGCTAATCAAGCTCTTCAAGAGTTTTCAGATATCGAGCTGATTTTATATGGAGATGAGGCCAAAATCAAGAAGTATCTGACTGCAAGTGAGCGAGTTAGCATTGTCCACACAGATGAAAAGATTAATTCTGATGATGAGCCAACCAAGGCCATTCGTCAAAAGAAGAACTCTAGTATGGTCTTAGCTGCTAAGGCTGTTAAAGCAGGAGAAGCAGATGCTGTTCTTTCTGCTGGGAATACAGGTGCACTTTTAGCGGCAGGCTTCTTTATTGTAGGCCGTATTAAAAACATTGATCGACCAGGTCTGTTGTCAACTCTACCAACCGTTGATGGTCAGGGATTTGATATGCTGGATTTAGGAGCAAATGCAGAAAATACAGCTCATCACCTATATCAGTATGCCAAGTTGGGATCTTTTTATGCTGAGAGTGTGAGAGGGATTAAGAGACCACGTGTAGGTCTTTTGAACAACGGGACAGAAAGTAGCAAGGGTGATCCTTTACGCAAGGAGACCTATGAACTACTTGCTGCAGATTCCTCTCTTAATTTTATTGGCAATGTGGAAGCGCGTGAGTTGATGAATGGTGTAGCTGATGTTGTAGTGACAGATGGATTCACCGGAAACGCAGTCTTAAAGTCTATTGAGGGAACAGCGCTCAGCATTATGGGGCAGCTTAAGAAGAGTATTTTAGGTGGTGGTCTCAAGGCCAAGTTGGGTGCCTTGCTTTTAAAAGATAGTCTGAAGGAACTAAAGTCTAGACTAGATTATTCTGATGCTGGAGGAGCCGTATTATTTGGTCTAAAAGCACCAGTTGTTAAGACTCACGGCTCAAGTGATGCAAAAACAGTTTGCAGTACGATTCGTCAAATTCGAACAATGCTACATACTGATGTGGTTGGTAAATCAGTTACAGAATTCTCAAAGGAGGAAACACAATGACGCAGGAAACAATCTACCAAAAGATCGTATCTATCATTCAAGAACGCCAAGGTAAAAGTTTTGAGGTAACTCCGGAATTAAGCTTTAAGGATAATCTTGGGGCAGATTCTGTTGATATGATGGAGTTTATTCTGACTTTAGAAGACGAATTTGGAATTGATATTTTAGATGAAGATATTGATCGTCTATGCAGTGTTGCGGATGTAGTAGCATATATTGAGAAAAAAACAAAGTAGGCCTTGACCTACTTTTTTCTATATTTTGATAAGGAAGGTAGTTTAAATAAAAAAATCAATGGAAGTTAGACACAAAAATACGGATACAGCTTGTAAATATTAAGTTCGTATGGTAAAATGAAGGCATAAAATTACGAAAGGCGAACATTAAAATGCCAAATAAATTGATATATTCGGGAAAAGCCAAAGATATTCTTGCTACAGATGATGAGGATGTGATTGTAGCACATTATAAGGATCAAGCCACCGCTTTTAATGGTGTAAAGAAAGAACAGATTGTTGGCAAGGGAGTGCTCAATAATCAGATTTCATCATTCATTTTTGAGAAATTGAATGCTGCAGGTGTAGCCACGCATTTTATTGAAAAGATTTCAGATACAGATCAACTCAACAAAAAAGTAAAGATTATTCCATTAGAAGTAGTGCTTCGGAACTATACAGCAGGATCTTTCTCTAAGCGTTTTGGAGTCGAAGAAGGGATTGCACTTGAGACCCCGATTGTGGAATTTTACTACAAAAATGATGATTTGGACGATCCTTTCATCAATGATGAGCATGTAAAATTCTTGAAGATTGCTAACGACGAAGAAATTAGTTTTTTGAAAGAGGAGACTCGTCGGATCAATGAGCTTTTATCAGACTGGTTCCGACAAATTGGATTGAAATTGATTGATTTCAAGTTAGAGTTCGGCTTTGACAAAGATGGCAAGATTATTCTGGCGGATGAATTTTCACCTGATAACTGCCGTCTCTGGGACGCAGAAGGACACCACATGGACAAGGATGTTTTCCGACGTGGTCTTGGTGAATTAACGGATGTTTACCAAGTTGTTTGGGAGAAGTTGCAGGCGATTAAGTAAGGACGGGTGTGAAAAGTCATGGACAAGCGTATTTTTGTAGAGAAGAAAAGTAATTTTGGTATCAAGTCACAGAGTTTAATGAAAGAGCTGACTTATAATCTCCAGCTGAAAACATTGTCAGATCTTCGGATAATCCAGGTTTACGATGTTTTTCATCTGGCAGAAGACTTGTATACTCGTGCCGAAAAACATATTTTCTCTGAGCAAGTAACAGATAGATTGCTGACAGAAGAGGAAGTAGAGGTTGCACTTGCAGAAACAGCGTTTTTTGCTATCGAAGCTCTGCCGGGTCAGTTTGACCAACGCTCAGCTAGCGCTCAGGAGGCTTTATTGCTCTTGGGCAGTGATAGCAATGTAATTGTAAATACAGCTCAACTTTATTTAGTCAACAAAAATATTGATGCTAATGAACTGGAGGCGATTAAGCGTTATCTTCTAAATCCTGTGGATTCTCGCTTTAAAGATATTCTCTCAGGTCTCCGTCCACAGGGATTTTCAAGCTCTGACAAGGAAATTCCAAATCTAGATTTCTTTGAAAACTATACGGCAGAAGATTTTTTGCTCTACAAGTCTGAACAAGGCTTAGCTATGGAAGTCGACGACCTCTTATTCATTCAAGATTATTTCAAATCCATTGGGCGCGTGCCAACAGAGACAGAGTTAAAGGTCCTAGATACTTATTGGTCTGATCATTGTCGCCATACAACCTTTGAGACTGAGTTAAAAACGATTGATTTTTCAGCTTCTAAGTTTGAAAAACAATTGCAGGCTACTTATGATAAATACTTGGCTATGCGCAATGAGTTGGGACGTGGGGAAAAACCGCAGACTCTCATGGATATGGCGACTATCTTTGGTCGTTACGAAAGAGCTAATGGACGTCTAGATGATATGGAAGTGTCTGACGAAATTAATGCTTGTTCAGTTGAGATTGAAGTGGACGTGGATGGTATCAAGGAGCCTTGGTTGCTGATGTTTAAAAATGAAACCCACAACCATCCAACAGAAATTGAACCTTTTGGTGGCGCTGCGACTTGTATTGGTGGAGCTATTCGTGATCCACTCTCTGGGCGTTCTTATGTTTATCAAGCAATGAGGATTTCTGGTGCGGGTGATATTACCCAGCTGATTGCTGAAACGCGAGCTGGTAAGCTTCCTCAGCAAATCATTTCTAAAACAGCAGCGCATGGCTATTCTTCTTACGGTAATCAAATTGGTTTGGCAACAACTTATGTCCGTGAGTACTTCCACCCAGGTTTTGTAGCTAAGAGGATGGAGCTTGGAGCAGTTGTTGGAGCGGCTCCTAAAGAAAATGTTGTTCGTGAAAAACCAGTAGCGGGTGATGTGGTCATTCTATTAGGTGGAAAGACAGGGCGCGACGGAGTTGGTGGCGCAACGGGCTCTTCAAAAGTGCAAACTGTCGAATCTGTAGAGACAGCAGGAGCAGAAGTTCAAAAGGGGAATGCCATTGAAGAACGCAAGATTCAACGCCTTTTCCGTAATGGCAATGTAACTCGACTTATTAAGAAATCAAATGATTTTGGAGCAGGTGGTGTCTGTGTAGCTATCGGTGAATTGGCAGATGGTCTCGAAATCAATCTAGATAAGGTACCTCTTAAATACCAAGGGCTCAATGGAACAGAAATCGCTATTTCTGAGTCTCAGGAACGAATGGCTGTTGTTGTTCGTCCTGAGGATGTAGATGCCTTTATTTCGGAATGTAACAAAGAAAATATTGACGCTGTTGTCGTTGCGACAGTGACTGAAAAACCAAATCTGGTTATGCACTGGAATGGTGAAACAATTGTCGACTTGGAGCGTTCTTTCCTTGATACAAATGGAGTTCGTGTTGTTGTTGATGCAAAGGTGGTTGACAAGGATGTCAAGCTACCTGAAGAAAGGACAACATCAGCTGAAAGTCTTGAAACAGACCTGTTAGCTCTTCTATCTGATCTGAATCATGCTAGCCAAAAAGGTTTACAGACGATTTTTGACAGTTCTGTAGGACGTTCAACCGTAAATCATCCACTGGGAGGCCGTTATCAAATAACTCCAACAGAAGCTTCTGTTCAAAAATTACCTGTTCAGTCTGGTTTTACGAATACTGCATCTGTGATAGCTCAGGGTTTCCATCCGTATTTGGCTGAGTGGTCACCTTACCATGGGGCAGCATATGCAGTGATCGAAGCAACTGCTCGATTGGTTGCCGCTGGTGGAGAGTGGTCTAAGGCTCGTTTCTCATACCAAGAGTACTTTGAGCGAATGGATAAGAAAGCTGAACGTTTTGGTCAGCCTGTATCTGCCCTTCTAGGTTCTATTGAAGCACAGATTCAGCTAGGACTCCCATCTATTGGTGGTAAGGACTCTATGTCAGGTACCTTCGAAGACTTGACAGTGCCTCCAACTCTTGTTGCATTTGGTGTAACAACAGCAGATAGTCGAAAAGTTCTATCTCCAGAATTTAAGGCAGTGGGAGAATGGATTTACTATATCCCAGGGTCAGCCTTATCTCAAGAAATTGATTTCGAGACTGTAAAGGAAAACTTTACACAGTTTGCAAGTCTTCAAAAAGAACATAAAATTAGTGCGGCATCAGCAGTTAAATATGGTGGAGTACTTGAAAGCATAGCTCTTATGAGTCTGGGGAATCGTATAGGAGCAAAAGTAAACTTAACAGATCTGTCAACTTGTTTAACTGGTCAGCTAGGTGGCTTTGTCTTTACATCTAAAGAGGATATTCCAAATGTAGCTAAGATTGGACAAACAACTCAATTGTTTACATTGACCGTAAACGATATTGACATAAATGGTTTAAATCTGCTCAATGCTTTTGAAGGAAAATTAGAAGCAGTTTATCCAACTGAATTTGAACAATCTAAAGTTTTAGATGATGTTCCAGCTCTTGTCTCTGATACAGTTATCAAAGCTAGAGAAACAGTAGTTGAGCCACTAGTTTATATTCCAGTATTTCCTGGAACTAACTCAGAATACGACTCAGCTAAAGCCTTTGAAGCAGCTGGAGCCAAGGTCAATCTAGTTCCCTTTGTTACTTTGGATGAAGCGGCAATTGTCAAGTCTGTTGACACAATGGTTGACAATGTTGACAAGGCAAATATCATCTTCTTTGCAGGTGGTTTCTCTGCTGCAGACGAGCCAGATGGGTCAGCTAAGTTTATCGTCAACATCCTGCTCAACGAGAAGGCCAAGAAAGCCATTGATGCTTTCATAGCTCGGGGAGGCCTCATCATTGGTATCTGTAATGGATTCCAAGCTCTAGTCAAATCTGGTCTTCTTCCATATGGAAACTTTGAAGATGCAGGTGCTAGTAGCCCAACTCTCTTTTACAATGATGCCAATCAACACGTGGCTAAGATGGTTGAAACCCGCATTGCCAATACTAACTCGCCTTGGCTGACTGGTGTGCAAGTGGGAGATATCCATGCCATTCCGGTTTCACATGGTGAAGGGAAATTTGTTGTGACGGCTGAGGAATTTGCTGAGTTGCGTGACAATGGTCAGATTTGGAGTCAGTACGTAGACTTTGAGGGTCAGCCAAGCATGGATAGTAAGTATAATCCAAATGGCTCCCTCTACGCTATCGAAGGAATTACAAGCAAGAACGGCCAAATCATTGGTAAAATGGGCCACTCAGAACGTTATGAAGACGGTCTTTTCCAAAATATTCCAGGCCAGAAAGACCAGAAATTGTTTGAAAGTGCCGTTCGTTATTTCCAAGCGGGTCAAGATAACACTGGCTTGTAATAGAAAGTAATCAAAAAGGAGTTTACTTGGTCTGTCAGATCAGGTTTTCTCCCTTTTCAGGATAAAAGAATTTAGGTAAAAAAATGACATACGAAGTAAAGTCACTTAATGAAGAATGTGGTATTTTCGGTATTTGGGGACATCCGGATGCAGCTAAATTGACCTATTTTGGGCTCCATAGTCTTCAGCACCGAGGTCAGGAGGGGGCAGGAATCCTCTCCAATGACCAGGGACAACTAAAGCGCCATCGTGATATGGGACTTCTATCAGAAGTGTTCAGAAATCCAGCTAATTTGGATAAACTGACTGGAACGAGTGCGATTGGGCACGTTCGTTACGCGACTGCAGGAGAAGCTTCTGCGGATAATATCCAGCCTTTCATTTTTCGTTTTCATGATATGCAGTTTGGACTAGCTCATAATGGGAACCTAACTAATGCCGAATCTCTTAAGAAAGAATTGGAGCAAAGAGGCGCTATTTTCAGCTCCACCTCTGATTCTGAAATCTTGGCTCACCTGATTCGCCGTAGTCACAATCCGAACTTGATGGGCAAAATCAAGGAGGCACTCAGTCTTGTCAAAGGTGGGTTTGCTTATATTCTACTTTTTGAAGACAAGTTGATTGCGGCACTTGACTCTAATGGCTTCCGTCCGCTTTCTATCGGGAAGATGGCCAACGGAGCGGTGGTCGTTTCTTCTGAAACCTGTGCTTTTGAAGTGATTGGTGCTGAGTGGATTCGCGATGTGAAGCCAGGAGAGATTGTTATCATTGATGACAGTGGCATCCAGTATGATAGTTATACGAATGATACCCAGTTGGCGATTTGCTCTATGGAGTATATCTACTTTGCCCGCCCTGACTCTAATATTCATGGTGTTAATGTCCATACAGCTCGCAAACGTATGGGGGCTCAATTGGCGCGTGAGTTCAAGCACGAAGCGGATATTGTGGTCGGTGTGCCAAATTCCTCGCTCAGCGCAGCTATGGGCTTTGCAGAAGAATCAGGTCTGCCAAACGAAATGGGGCTTATCAAAAACCAATACACGCAACGGACCTTTATCCAACCGACTCAAGAATTGCGGGAGCAAGGGGTGCGGATGAAACTGTCTGCTGTTTCGGGCGTTGTCAAAGGCAAACGTGTGGTGATGATTGATGATTCCATTGTTAGGGGGACAACTTCTCGCCGTATCGTTCAGCTTTTGAAAGAAGCAGGTGCGTCCGAGGTTCACGTTGCTATTGGAAGTCCTGCGCTAGCTTATCCATGTTTCTACGGGATTGATATCCAGACGCGTCAGGAGCTGATTGCGGCCAATCATACGGTCGAAGAAACCTGTCAAATCATTGGTGCGGATAGTCTGACCTATCTTTCGATTGATGGTTTGATTGATTCTATTGGGATTGAAACAGATGCGCCAAATGGTGGCCTTTGTGTCGCTTACTTTGATGGAGACTACCCAACTCCTCTCTACGACTATGAAGAAGAATATCGTAGAAGCTTAGGGGATAAGACGAGTTTTTACAAATAGACGGATGAGATTTTCGATTATACGAAAGAAAGAAGAGAAAAGATGACAAATAAAAATGCTTATGCCCAGTCAGGTGTGGATGTTGAAGCGGGTTATGAAGTTGTTGAAAGGATCAAAAAGCACGTAGCTCGTACGGAACGCGCAGGTGTTATGGGAGCTCTTGGTGGCTTCGGTGGCATGTTTGACCTCTCAAAAACAGGTGTCAAAGAGCCAGTCTTGATTTCAGGGACTGATGGTGTCGGAACTAAACTCATGCTAGCTATCAAATACGATAAGCACGACACGATTGGACTGGACTGTGTAGCTATGTGTGTCAACGACATCATCGCTGCAGGCGCGGAGCCTCTTTACTTCCTTGACTACGTCGCGACTGGCAAGAATGAACCAGCTAAACTAGAACAAGTGGTTGCTGGTGTGGCAGAAGGTTGTGTGCAGGCAGGCGCTGCCCTCATCGGTGGGGAAACGGCTGAAATGCCTGGTATGTATGGTGAAGATGACTATGACTTGGCTGGTTTTGCAGTCGGTGTGGCTGAAAAATCTCAGATTATTGACGGCTCGAAGGTGACAGAAGGAGATATTCTTCTCGGGCTTGCTTCAAGTGGGATTCATTCAAATGGTTACTCACTTGTTCGTCGTGTCTTTGCCGACTATACAGGTGAGGAAGTCTTGCCAGAATTGGAAGGTAAGCAACTCAAGGAGGTCCTTCTTGAGCCAACTCGTATCTATGTCAAGACTGTATTACCACTCATCAAGGAAGAGTTGGTCAACGGTATTGCCCACATCACGGGTGGGGGCTTTATCGAGAATGTCCCTCGTATGTTTGCAGCGGAACTGGCTGCGGAGATTGAAGAAGGCAAGGTTCCAGTGCTTCCGATTTTCAAAGCTATTGAAAAATACGGTGAAATCGAACACCAAGAAATGTTTGAAATCTTCAATATGGGTGTAGGACTCATGCTGGCAGTTAGCCCTGAAAATGTAGGTCGTGTCAAAGAATTGCTGGATGAACCAGTCTATGAAATTGGTCGCATCGTCAAGAAAGAAAACGAAAGTGTCATCATCAAATGAAAAAAATAGCGGTTTTTGCCTCTGGTAATGGCTCGAATTTTCAAGTGATTGCCGAAGAATTTCCGGTGGAGTTTGTCTTTTCAGACCATCGAGATGCCTATGTGCTCGAGCGGGCAGACAAGCTTGGCGTTTTGTCCTATGCTTTTGAACTCAAGGAGTTTGAGAACAAGGCAGACTATGAAGCAGCCCTTGTCGAACTCTTGGAAGAACACCAGATTGACTTGGTTTGTCTAGCAGGTTACATGAAAATCGTTGGGGCAACTTTATTGGAGACTTATGAGGGTCGAATCATTAACATTCATCCAGCCTATCTGCCAGAATTTCCAGGAGTTCATGGCATTGAGGATGCTTGGAATGCTGGCGTTACTGAGAGTGGCGTTACCATTCACTGGGTGGATTCGGGTGTGGATACCGGTAAGGTCATTCAGCAAGTGCGTGTACCGCGCTTGGCAGATGATACGCGGAAAAGCTTTGAAGAGCGGATTCATGCCACCGAGTATCAGCTTTATCCAGCAGTTTTAGAGAGTTTAGGAGCGGAGAAAAGATAAGATGAAGGTAAAGTATTTTGGGAAAGTTGAAATCTTCATGGTGGTTATGTCAGCTTTATTTCTATTCATTTCTGCTATGATTTCAAAGGATATCTTTAATGATTCGATCAGAACCCATAACAACAACTGGATGGCAGTCAGAGGCAACAGCTATATCAGAATCAACTATATTGATCCAAAGCCACTTGCAACGGATATTGATGGAACCAATCTATATCTAGCAGGCTATTGGTTGTCAGATAGTTTAACGGATTATTTTGTTCTGCAGGCAGATCCTAACAGTGAAGATACTAAGAAGCTTCTGAAAAACTCTGATCAGTTAACAGATCAGCCACAAAGAGTACTAGGGAGTCGAAATGGTTCTAAGAAGAACGAAAAAATCATTGAGGTGGTCAAGAAGACCAGTAAATCGCAGGACCTTCCTAGAGAAATTTCACTTTATTTTGAGAAGGAAGATTATTTTTCTACATCGGATTTAGAAAATCCTGTATGGAATTTCGCTCAAGCTGTTCTCTTTACGCTAATCTTTTATTCATTTTTTGCTGCTCTACCCAATATTTATATTTTTATACGCTACTATAAGGCTAAAAAAGCCAGAAGCACTTTCTTCGAAACCTATCCTGAGTTGATGGAGGATCTTGAAAATATTGTGGGTAATACTACTTACCTGGATCAAACGGCTGGTCTAGCCATTTATAAGGATCATCTCATTGCTTTTAGTCAAAATTTTGCCATTGTAGATCTGCGACGGATGAAAAGTCTGGAAATCTCTGGCAGGGGCAATCAGCTTGTTTACGGAGCTCCTGGGCTGCTTCTCCTGACGTACTTGCTTCGTGCTGCGACTATTTTAGTCAAGGGAGAGAGCAAGAAGGACAAGCAGATTCTGATGGCTCATCATAGTCTGGATAAGCCGGAAGCTAAAGACAGATTGGTGACAGCTATTGGAGCCTATTCAGCGGCTATTGCTGTGAGAATTCGGTGAAGAATGCTTGGTAGTAAAAATGATTGAGCTGAAACTAGTAGATAAGAGCAGTTTTCAGGTTGTGCTGGCTGGCTACATGAAGATTGCGGTCCAGACCCTGCTGGACCGTTATGAGGGGCGGATGACAGTTTGGAAAGCTTTGAAGAACGCCTCCATGCCGCTGGGTATCAGCTATATCCGGAGGCTCTGGAAAGAGGAGAAGCTAACTCTGATATCTAATCAGTGGTTTGATAAACGAAAGATATTGACCGATTTGTAGAGGTCAGAATTTACTCGAAAAAAATAAATGCAATATAAAGGAGAAAAAATGTCATATAGTGTTTTACGAAACGGAAAGGTTATTATGTCAAATTTTTCCTCACAGCAAGAAGCTCAAAAGTACGTTGATAAACAATGCGAGGGATTCTTTGGGATTGATGAGGCGAAAAAACGGGAATATGAAATCAGAGATGACGGTGGATGCTATCTAACTACTGCAACTGTTGATTTTATGGGATTGGCAGATGATTGTGAGGAGCTTACGATTCTTAGAAAGTTTAGAGATACATATTTACAATTATCTATTCAGGGAAAGAAGGATATTGAACACTACTACTCAGTCGCTCCAAAAATAGTAGCCGCCATAAATCATAGTGAAAGTAAAAACAAAATTTTAAATGATTTGTACAATAACTTGATTTTGGGCTGCATCAAATTAATAAAATCTGGAAATTTAGATGGAGCATATAAGAAATATAAAGATTATACATTAACACTAGAGAAAAAAATATTAGATAAGTAATAGGTGGAAAAAATGACTAAAAAAGCCTTGATCAGTGTATCAGACAAGACAGGCATTGTTGAATTTGCCCAAGAACTCAAAAAACTTGGTTGGGAGATTATCTCAACAGGTGGTACCAAGGTTGCCCTCGATAGTGCTGGGGTGGAGACCATTGCCATCGATGATGTGACTGGTTTTCCAGAAATGATGGAAGGTCGTGTTAAGACCCTCCACCCAAATATCCACGGTGGTCTCCTCGCTCGTCGTGATCTTGACAGTCACTTAGAGGCTGCTAAGGACAATAATATCGAATTGATTGATCTTGTTGTAGTAAATCTTTATCCTTTCAAGGAAACAATTCTCAAACCAGACGTGACTTACGCTGATGCGGTGGAGAATATTGATATTGGCGGGCCATCTATGCTTCGCTCTGCGGCTAAAAACCATGCCAGTGTAACGGTTGTGGTGGATTCTGCTGACTATGCTGTGGTTTTGGAGGAGTTGGTAGCTAATGGTGAAACTACTTATGAAACTCGCCAACGCTTGGCGGCTAAGGTTTTCCGTCATACTGCGGCTTACGATGCCCTCATCGCAGAGTATTTCACAGCACAAGTGGGTGAAAGCAAACCTGAAAAACTCACTTTGACCTATGACCTCAAGCAAGCTATGCGCTATGGGGAAAATCCTCAACAGGATGCGGACTTCTATCAAAAAGCTTTGCCGACTGACTACTCGATTGCATCGGCGAAACAGCTCAACGGTAAGGAATTGTCCTTTAACAACATCCGCGATGCGGATGCTGCTATCCGTATTATCCGTGACTTCAAAGACCGTCCAACTGTTGTAGCATTGAAACACATGAATCCATGCGGTATCGGTCAGGCAGATGACATCGAAACTGCTTGGGACTATGCTTATGAGTCCGATCCTGTCTCTATCTTTGGTGGAATTGTCGTCCTTAACCGTGAGGTGGATGCTGCGACAGCTGAGAAGATGCACGGTGTTTTCCTTGAAATCATCATCGCACCGAGCTATACGGATGAAGCGCTAGCCATTTTGACCAATAAAAAGAAAAACTTGCGTATCCTTTCCTTGCCATTTGACGCTCAAGAAGCAAGTGAAATAGAAGCTGAGTACACAGGTGTTGTCGGTGGACTTCTCGTGCAAAACCAAGACGTAGTGAAAGAAAGCCCAGCTGACTGGCAAGTGGTGACCAAGCGCCAACCAACTGAGACAGAAGCGACAGCTCTTGAGTTTGCTTGGAAGGCAATCAAGTATGTGAAATCAAACGGTATCATCGTGACCAACGACCACATGACACTTGGCGTTGGCCCAGGTCAGACTAACCGTGTGGCTTCAGTCCGTATTGCCATTGACCAAGCAAAAGATCGTCTTGATGGTGCTGTACTTGCTTCCGACGCCTTCTTCCCATTTGCCGATAACGTGGAAGAAATCGCCAAAGCAGGCATCAAGGCTATCATCCAACCTGGAGGATCAGTCCGTGACCAAGAGTCTATCGAAGCTGCGGACAAATATGGCTTGACCATGGTCTTTACTGGAGTGAGACATTTTAGACATTAATGATCGCTCTGTCCAATTTCTTTGAGTTTATCCTTTTAAAGACTCCGGGTAAGGGAAGAAATAGCTTAGTTAGTCAGAAAATTTGTTTGTTTGACTAAAGTGAGTCAACATACTTTCCATAAAACAAAAACCAAAAAAGCTATCGATTCAGTTAATCGATAGCTTTTTGTTTAAATAAGTGTTCATATTATATATTTTAGCAAACAAATTAAAGGTATCTAACAAAATAACTTTTCATTTTAGGTAAAACACGATATAATATAAACATCAATGAAAGCGCTTTTATAAAAGGGTGTAAATGCTTGATAGAGTTCGTTTTTTACTACTATTAACGACTTTTATCAGAGGCAATAAACTTAATCTTATAAAAGTCTCCGCGTTTGTAACTCTCAACATATTCCAGGATTTGTCCAGTACTTTCAAGCTGAGTAGTTTTCACTTGATGTACAGAAGGAAATTGAGGATCGATTCCTAGTTTTTCAGCTACATGCTTAGGTGTTGGGAAAACAATTTCGTTGATTTCTTCAAAGGGTTCATCGTTCATATGAATATGATAATCTGCTTTGAAGCGACCATAAATAGAACTATAGTACTCTAAGTTTGGATAGTTCGCATTTATGTATTGTTCTGGGATATAGGATTGCTGATAGATATAGGTCACACCATTGGTTTCTCTGATCCGCTCGATCCTATAATAGAATTGGTTACTCTTTAGACCGAGTTTGTCTAGAATGGCTCCATCGTTTCCACGATCAATGGATAAGACAGTGACATAATCACTTTGGGATGGAAAAACCTCTACATCAGAAAATTCGACTAGTTTATGCTTACGGGCTCTAGATACGAAGGTGCCTTTTCCTTGCTGGCGGATAATATATCCATCATTGGCAAGATCGTTTAGTGCTCTGACGACAGTGATAGAACTAACATCATACATCTGTATCAACTCAGCCTCAGTGTAAAACTTATCACCATTTTCAAATTGACCAGAAATGATTTTTTGTTTTAGTTCATCTTTTATGTATTGGTATTTAGGGATTGTCATTATTGTTTCACCTCACTTCTATTCCCTCTTACTAGAATTTTACCATATTTTCTAAAAAATAGTTCAAAACTATTGACTTTTTTCAAAATGTCATTATATTAATTAATGAAAGAGTTTTCTTCGAAAGAGGGTGGGCGTTTGGAAAGATTTGAAGTGTCTGATAATTTTCTACTAGATCAGAAGCCATTTAAGATTTTATCGGGTGCAATCCACTACTTTCGAGTGCATCCAGATGACTGGCATCATTCGCTTTACAACTTAAAAGCTTTAGGATTTAATACGGTTGAGACTTATGTTCCTTGGAATGTACATGAGCCCGAGAAGGGACGATTCAATTTTCAAGGACAATTGGATTTAGAAAAGTTTTTGCAGATAGCTCAAGACTTAGGACTTTACGCTATTGTTCGACCGTCGCCTTTCATCTGTGCGGAGTGGGAGTTTGGTGGTTTACCAGCTTGGCTTTTGACAGAAGACATGAGGATTCGTTCATCTGATCCCAGATTTATTGAGGCTGTAGCAGCTTACTACGATGAACTACTTCCTCGCTTAACACCTAGATTATTGAATCGGGGTGGCAATATTCTCATGATGCAGGTTGAGAATGAGTATGGTTCCTATGGTGAGGAAAAAGCATATCTCAGAGCTGTCAGAGACCTAATGATAGAGCGAGGCGTAACCTGTCCACTCTTTACTTCAGATGGACCCTGGCGAGCAACTTTAGAGGCAGGCACACTGATTGATGAGGATTTGTTGGTTACTGGAAACTTTGGCTCTCGAGCAGATGAAAATTTTGCTTCGATGAAAAAATTTTTCCAAGAGCACGACAAGAAGTGGCCACTCATGTGTATGGAATTTTGGGACGGCTGGTTTAATCGTTGGAAGGAACCTATTATTACAAGGGATCCTGAAGAGTTGGCAGAAGCTGTTCATGAGGTTCTCAAGCAAGGTTCGATCAATCTTTATATGTTTCATGGGGGAACCAACTTTGGTTTCATGAATGGTTGTTCAGCGCGTGGAACAATTGATCTCCCGCAAGTCACTTCCTATGATTACGATGCTTTGCTAAATGAAGCTGGAAATCCAACACCTAAGTATTTTGCAGTTCAAAAGATGTTAAAGACTTATTACCCAGAATTCCCACAAATGGAACCTCTGGTGAAAGGCAGCTTTGAACAAAAAAATATTTCCTTGAGCGACAAGGTTAGTTTGTTTGAAACTTTGGCGGATTTGGCAGAGCCTGTTCAAAATCTCTATCCTAAAAAGATGGAGGAACTAGGACAGAACTACGGTTATCTACTCTATCATACCGAATCTGACTGGGATGCAGATCAAGAAAAGATTCGTATTATTGACGGTCGCGACCGGATGCAACTTTTTGTAGACCAAGAACATATTGTTACCCAATATCAAACCGAAATTGGTGCAGATATCTTTGTCGATAGACAGGTCAAAACGAAGCATAGTATTGACATCCTTGTAGAAAATATGGGTCGAGTCAACTACGGCCATAAACTTTTGGCAGATACTCAGAGAAAGGGAATCCGAACAGGGATCTGCAAGGACTTACACTTCATGCTAGATTGGCAGCACTACTGCCTTACTTTAGATCAACCTGAAAAGATTGATTTTTCAAAAGAATGGTACCCGAGGCATCCAGCTTTCTATGCCTTTGATTTTAATCTAGAGATGAAAGCGCTTAAAGATACCTATCTTGATTTGACAGACTTTGGGAAAGGCGTTGCTTTTGTAAATGGAGTCAATATTGGGCGTTTCTGGAATATCGGGCCAACCTTATCTCTTTATATTCCTCATGGCCTTCTACAGGAAGGAGCAAACCGTATCATTATTTTTGAGACGGAAGGGGAATTTAAAGATTCTATTCATCTTGTTAACCAACCTACATTTAAAAAAATAAAGGGGGAAAATTTATGACAATCGTAGGTAATCGAATCGATGGACGTTTGATTCATGGACAAGTAGCCAATCTTTGGACTACTAAGCTTAATGTAACACGCATCATGGTGATTGATGATGAAGTGGCACAAAATGATATTGAAAAGAGCGGACTCAAGTTGGCAACGCCACCAGGAGTGAAGCTCAGCATTCTGCCAATCGCTAAAGCAGCAGAAAACATCTTGGCTGGAAAATATGACTCACAACGACTCTTTATCGTTGCTCGTAAACCAGATCGTTTCCTTCGTTTGGTAGAGGCTGGTGTACCACTAGAAACACTTAATGTCGGAAATATGTCTCAGTCAGACGAAACTCGTCCGATCACTCGCTCCATCAATGTAGTTGATGCAGACGTGGAAGCTTTCCACAAACTGCATGAAAAAGGCGTGAAGCTGACAGCTCAGATGGTTCCAAATGATCCAGTTACGGATTTTATGAATTTGTTAAAATAAGGAAAAATTTTTAGGAGGTCATTGTCATGATACAATGGTGGCAAATTTTACTACTCACTCTGTACTCAGCTTATCAAATCTGCGATGAGTTGACGATCGTTTCTTCAGCAGGTTCACCTATATTTGCTGGATTTATCACAGGTCTCATTATGGGAGATTTACCTACAGGTCTATTGATTGGTGCCAACCTTCAATTGGTGGTACTCGGTGTTGGTACCTTCGGTGGCGCTTCTCGTATTGACGCTACTTCTGGTGCGGTTCTTGCGACTGCCTTCTCAGTAGCTCAAGGTATCAAGCCTGAAATCGCGATTTCAACAATCGCTGTTCCGGTAGCTGCTCTCTTGACTTACTTCGATATTCTTGGTCGTATGACTACAACTTATTTCGCTCACCGTGTAGATGCTGCGATTGAACGTTTTGATTACAAAGGTATCGAACGCAACTATCTTCTTGGTGCTCTTCCTTGGATGGCATCTCGTGCCCTTCCAGTTTTCTTTGCCCTTGCCTATGGTGGAGCTTTCGTAGAAACTGTTGTTACAGGTATCTCAAATGTACAATGGTTGGCAAATGGTCTAAAACTTGCAGGTCAAATGCTTCCAGGTCTTGGATTTGCTATCTTACTTCGTTATCTTCCAGTTAAACGTAACCTTCACTATTTGGCACTTGGATTTGGTTTGACAGCTATGTTGACAGTGCTTTATAGCAATGTTCAAAGCCTTGGTACTGCAGTGTCTAGCATTGTTGGTTCTGAAGTGTTCTCTAAACTTCCAAAAGAACAAGCTATTACTTTTGTTAACAACTTCAAGAGTGTATCTATGATTGGTATTGCCATTATCGGTGTCTTCCTTGCAGTACAACACTTCAAAAACAGCCAACGTACAGTCGTAGCTGCTCCAGTAACTGAATCAGAAAGCGGGGAAATTGAAGATGACGAATTCTAATTACAAACTAACAAAAGAAGATTTTAAACAAATTAACAAACGTAGCTTGTTCACCTTCCAATTAGGTTGGAACTATGAACGTATGCAGGCTTCTGGTTACCTTTATATGCTCTTGCCTCAGTTACGTAAAATGTACGGTGATGGCACTCCAGAATTGAAAGAAATGATGAAATTGCATACGCAATTCTTCAATACTTCACCATTCTTCCACACTATTATTACTGGTTTTGACCTTGCTTTGGAAGAAAAGGATGGCGTCAAATCAAAAGATGCGGTCAATGGTATCAAGACAGGTCTCATGGGACCATTCGCTCCTCTTGGAGACTCAATCTTTGGATCATTGGTACCAGCTATTATGGGTTCAATCGCAGCAACTTTGGCTGTTGCAGGAAACCCAGCCGGTATCTTCTTGTGGATCGCTGTAGCAGTTGCTTATGACATTTTCCGCTGGAAACAATTGGAATTTGCCTATAAAGAAGGGGTTAACCTCATCAACAACATGCAAAGTACTTTGACTGCTTTGATTGATGCAGCATCTGTACTTGGTGTTTTCATGGTTGGTGCCTTGATTGCCAGCATGATTGGTGTTGAAGTTTCTTGGGCTCCACACATTGGGGACAAAGCGATTGAAATTCAAGATATGCTCAACCTCATCTTCCCACGTTTGGTACCAGCTATCATCACAGGTGTAATCTATTGGTTGCTTGGACGTAAGGGTATGAACTCTACAAAAGCTATCTTGCTCATCATTCTTGCAGCAGTTGCATTCTCAGCATTCGGTCACTTCTTCTTTGGAATGGCGTAATGGAGTAATTTATGAGTAAGCAATTAGTATTAATTAGCCACGGTCGTTTCTGTGAAGAGTTAAAACACAGTACAGAGATGATTATGGGCCCACAAGAGTCCATCCATAGTGTTGCCTTGCTTCCAGAAGAAGGACCAGAAGATTTTTTGGCAAAATTTTTAGATACTATCAAAGATTTTGATGACTATCTGGTATTTGCAGATCTCTTAGGAGGCACACCATGTAATGTTGTTAGTCGCTTGATTATGGAAGGTAAAGAAATTGAACTCTATGCTGGTATGAATTTACCAATGGTGATTGAGTTTATCAATTCTTCCTTGATCGGCGCCGACAGCAACTATCAAGAAAAGGCGGCCGAAAGCATTGTTAAAGTCAACGACCTCTTGGCAGGATTTGCTGACGATGATGAAGACGAGTAGGCAGGTGTCGAAAAAAGTCTTGTAGACACCAGTCACTATTTAGGTTTTTATAGACTACAAATGAGGGGAGAGGGAGCTGTTCCTCTCCTCTTTTTTAAAAATAAATGTTTGAAAACATTCGAATAAAATAGAAAGGAAACAAAAAGAAAATGCTTAATTATTCAAGAGAGCAATTAGTAGACTTAGGAGCTGAAATCACCACGCGCGAAATCCACCAACAACCACAAGTTTGGCAGACAGCCTTCGATGCTTATAGAGCTCACCAAACTGAAATTGAGGCTTTCATAGACTCGATTGATGGTAAGCATGACTATGTCAAGGTTATCTTTACTGGAGCGGGTACTTCTGCCTACGTTGGGGATACTTTAATTCCCTATCTCAGAAGTATTTACGATGAGCGAAAATGGAATTTTAACTCGATTGCGACAACGGATATTGTAGCCAATCCTTTGACTCATTTGCGTAAGCATGTTCCGACAGTCTTGGTTTCCTTTGCCCGTAGTGGTAATTCTCCTGAGAGTGTAGCAACAGTCGATTTAGCTAAACAGTTGGTAGATGAGCTTTATCAGGTAACAATTACCTGTGCAGCAGAAGGGAAATTAGCCCAGCAGGCTCATGGAGACGAGAGAAACCTGCTCTTGCTCCAACCGTCTCCATCTAACGATGCGGGTTTTGCTATGACCTCAAGCTTTACCTCAATGATGTTAACGGCTTTACTGGTCTTTGATAAATCCGAACTTGCAGTGAAAGAGGAAAAAGTTGCTTCTTTAATTACCTTAAGCCAGCAAACTTTAGACCGAGTAGATGAGATTCAAAATTTGGTAAACTTAGACTTCAATCGTGTAATCTATCTTGGAGCAGGTCCTTTCTTTGGTCTTGCCCATGAAGCTCAATTGAAGATTCTAGAATTAACAGCCGGCCAAGTGGCAACAATGTATGAAAGCCCAGTCGGCTTCCGACATGGACCAAAATCCTTGGTCAACGAGCAGACAATTGTCCTGATCTTTGGATCGACAGATCCATATACCAAGCAATACGACCTAGATTTAGTCAGGGAAGTTGCTGGAGATGAGATTGCCCGCAAGGTCATTTTGCTGACAGACAAGGCAGAAGGATTGGCACAAGTAGAAGAAGTAGAAATGCCAAGTAAGTTATTGGATGATGTCTATCGGACCTTCCCTTATATCATTTATGGCCAGCTTTTTGCTTTGCTTACTTCTTTGAAAGTTAAAAATCGACCAGATACACCTTCGCCAACTGGTACAGTTAACCGTGTTGTGCAGGGAGTTGTTATTCATCCCTTTGCTAAATAGGAAAAAAGAGGATTAGTTGTAGTGCTTGGCTTTACTCAATAGGATTTAAGCGAACAATATTCTTTCGAAAAGTGCCCACAGCTGGTTTGATAAAGTAGAAGAAACTCTTTAAAAAGTAGGTGTTTTTAGGATGGGTACTGTGTTATAGTAAAAGAAGTATGGGATAGGAATTGCTAAAGAAGATTCTGATTTCCCTCTTTTACATTTTCATCACAAGGAGTTATTATGAAATCGTATCAAAAAACTATATTTGGAGAGTTTCAAGGGCAAAATATTTTTCGCTTCACCTTTGAAAACGATCTGGGCTATCGTCTCAGTGTTATGAATTATGGAGCGACAATACTGGAGTACCAAACACCAGATAAAAAAGGCCAGTTTGCTAATGTTATTTTAGGATTTGATCAATTTAAAGATTATATTGGCAATAGCTCTAAACATGGAGCCAGTATTGGACCTGTAGCTGGTCGTATTGCCGGGGCAAGTTTTGAATTGGGGGGAGAAACCTATCATCTAGAAGCCAATAATGGTCAAAATTGCAATCACAGTGGGTCTACTGGTTGGGACAGTGCTGTTTTTCAGGTGGAAGAAGTCACTGACGAAGGCCTAGTTCTTTTTACAGAAAGAGCAGATGGGACTGGAGGTTTTCCAGGTCATCTTAGGATTTGGATTACTTATTCACTTTCCGAGCAAGGAGAGTTGTGTATTTCCTACCGAGTACAAACAGATCGAGATAGCCTCATCAATCCAACCAACCATAGCTATTTTAACCTCTCTGCAGATTTTAGACAGCCTATTGATGATCATGTCTTCCAGGTCGAAAGTTTGGGGGTCTATCCCATTGCTGCAGACGGTGTTCCAGCTAAGGAGCCAGAAACGAGAGGTTTTGTAAAAAACCTTCAACAAGCAATGTTATTGAAGGATCTCTTTGCTGAGCAGGATGAACAGATTCAGCTGGTATCAGGCTTAGATCACCCTTTTGCACTGAAGCCCGGGCATGAAACAGCAGGCTTTCTCTATCATCAGGAATCTGGACGTTTCTTGACCTTTAAGACAGAAGCACCATGTTTGGTGGTCTACACTGCAAATTGTGTTGATGAAGCAATCCGCTTTGCTGGTCAAACAATGAAGCAACACAATGGAGTAGCCCTTGAAATGCAGGCTCTTCCTGATGCTATACACAGCCACCAGAAAGACCAAGTCATTGTTAAGGCTGGTCAAGAGTTTACCAGTACAACCACTTATCATGCAATTGCTAAATAGAATCAAAAGATCTTTAAACAGATAACTGAATACAGGTAGGAAGAATTTTAAATATAAATATAGATTTGATTTGTATGAAATTTAAGGAGAGGCTGGGACAAAAGTCCTAGCCTCTCAA
>NZ_KQ969107.1:564624-597329 GCF_001578795.1 Streptococcus gordonii | reverse complement strand
CAATAGCATTGAGTAAGACATTTTACAACGACACTCGGAGGGATGAAATTTTTGGAGGGTATAATGGCTAAAATAAGTAATGAAATATTGGGGTTCATTTTTACGTTTTCTTATCTATGTCTTCTTCTTTGTCTTTGGATATTGTACGGTTCGAATTTTGTTTTTCTGTGTGTGATTTTTGGTGGAGTTCCATTGCTTTTAATAAGTATCCCTTGGTTAGGCATATGGATTTTTACAAGATTAAAGTCTTTAGTTTTAGTAGGCTATCTTGCTAGTTTATTAAATGTTTTTTATCTTTTGCCAATTTTTAAAGATTTTCAATTATTGAGAATTACGGATACGGCAAGGAATATTATCCCCTTGTTACCTTGGATATCTCTTGCAATCACTCTATTTGATAGTATATTTTTGTTCGTTGCCACCCTAGGCTTTTATAAAAATTTTATTTTAGAATTACCTAAAAAAGATGATTTAGATAAGGACCTGTTATAAAAAAGCAAACCAAATGGAGCCTTGTGACTATAGTGGTGATATTTAGTTTTCAAAAAGGAACGAAACCTAGAAGAACAGACGGCTTTGAATGGCGTAAATTGAGTTGGATTAAAAACTGATGATGTTAATTTTAGGAGACGTCGTACGGACATCTGGTTATGATCCTAAAGAGATGCTAGTTGGGGAAAAAGCCATTGCTGTTACAAAAACGACTAATGGTATTAAAATTATATATTTAGGAGAGAATAATGACGATAAAAGATAAAGATTATAGATATATTGTTGATTAAGTTTATAAAGTGGATACTCTAAAAGTGAGTAGATCTTATAGTAAGGATGATTTTGTTGCAAACGATCGGTTTAAAGTAATTTCCAGTCCCATAGGCAACCCCTCCAATAGCATGCAGGCTATGGCAGTTGCGCCGATTGACAAAAATGGGAATGTGGATCATAGCCATGTAGTGATTTCTTATGCTGGGACGAATAAAGATGACATAAAGGATCTTGGTACGGATGTACAGTCTTTAGGGCTTGGGAGAGATAAACTACAGTCTCGTTCAGGACTAAATTCTGCGAAAGTAGTAGATTCTCAGTTTGTGACAGCTTTGAATTATGTCAATGTTAGTTAAATTAGCTGTTTATGTTATGCTATAAGGTAATTAAAGCCAAGTTGCTTTATAGAATAATATAAGGAGGTGTGTTAATGAATAAGCGTAAAAAATGGGGTATTATTGCTTTAGTAATCTGTATAATAGGAGGAATTGTAATGTTTAGTTTGAATCACCAAAAAGAAAAAACATTAGAAGAGAAAATGAGAATCGAACAGGATAGGATGGCGTTATACTTAGTTAGTCATTATGAAAAGGTTGAGAAGATTGAGTTCACAAGTTTTCAACAGAATAAATTAACAGGAACTTGGACTTCTAATGCCATTGTCAATGACGAAATATTTGTCACTTTTTCTGTTCAAAACTTGATGACAGAGGATGAAATAGGTTTTGGACAGCATATTAGTCAAAGTAATGGGAATAAATTAATAGAAAGAGAGAATCCGGAAGTAATAAATAGCGATTCACTTATGTCAAATATAACAGTTATTTATTGGGTGAGATAATATGATTACGGATAAAAGTTTTAATTATTTAGTTGATCAAGTATATGAAGTTGATAGAAATAAAAATTCAACTCCATGGAAAGCAGGAGATGAGTTAAGAAAGGATTCGCAATCTTTTCGAGTTCTTAGTGCAAAAGACAACACCTCCAATGGTATGCAGGCTATGGCAGTTGCTCCTGTGGATAAAAAAGGGAATGTGGATTATAGTCATGTAGTGATTGCCTATGCAGGGACGAATAGTTCGGATATGAAGGACATTGAAACGGATTTACAGTCTTTAGGGCTTGGGAGGGATAAACTACAACTTCGTTCCGGTCTAAATTCTGCGAAAGTAGTAGATTCTCAGTTTGTAACAGCCTTGAATTATGCCAAGAAGGTGGAGGAAGAGGTCCGGCAAAAACATCCCACTGCCAAAATTACAACAGCAGGGCATTCATTAGGTGAGTCACTGGCCATGTATGTCGCTTTAAAGCGAGGTTATCCCAATATTGGTTTTAATGGGCCAGATATTCATAACTTGATTTCGAAAGAAGAAATCAAGTACATGCAAGAACATCCAGAACAATTTCGCAATTACCGGCATAAGTATGATTTTATTGGCAATATTATGGGAAATACGACTCAAACAGCCATCTATCCCTATATCTATCCTGCAAAAGATGAACTATTTAAGAAACTCCAATATCATTATCTAACGGAATGGCTTTTCAATGAGAAAGGTCAGCTGGTGGATTTGGATGGGAAAATAATCTCCAATCCGGTGGTTGCCTCTTTTGCGGAAACGACAGCTAAGATGTACCGTTATCAGAAGTTGAAAAATCGCTTATCCTCAGGCGGTCTTTCAAGCAATGAGCGTATTTTCCTAGATAGTTTGCAAGGCATGATGCTAGGAGATGGAATGGAAAATGTTGCAAAGGTAGGAGCAGAGGAGATAAAAACGATTCGAGATGAGGCGGTTTCAAAAGCGCAGAATTTATGGGAACAGATTGATTTTAGCAACTTTCAATATCTCAGTCATGATGAAGTAGTCACCGCCTTTGCGGCGGCGGGTGTCACATATGATTCTGTTGTAGGAGCAGTTGAACGAGAATTTGATCAAGCCAATCAGAAGTCAGGTGCTTTAGCTTTAGATTTTAGTACACTAAATCAACAAATTCATCAAATGATTGATAAAAAAATTAGCTCGGACCAAGAATTAGCAGGAGACTTTAAAAAATGGATAGGTCAGATGTGATTTTACAGAATTTAAAAATCAAAAAAAGAGAGTACAATGAATTAGAAGATGATTATCGTTTTAAAAAAGCTAAATTATCTGAGGCTTATAATGAAATGTATGAGCGCAGGGAAAGATTGTCACGAATAGTCGATGAAGAAGCTAGTAAAATGGATATTTTCCTGCATCAAGTTCAGCAAACGTATCAAGATGCTGAGGATTTTTATAGAAGTTTGCATCAGCTAATGGAAGAATCACAAATTGCTTATCAACATAGAAATGATTCACTGCGACAACGGGAAGAAATATTAGATAAAAATTATTGGAAACAACGAAATGATTTGGAAAATTCCATAGACAAATTAAGGAGGTTATATGCTAGCACCACTAAATGAATACTATACAGATGAAGAATACGAGTATGCTGTGAGACAAATGTATCGTATCATGGAACGTAATCGCATTAGCGCTATGGCGAGTATCATTTTGAAAGAAAAAGCTTCTCTGTGTTCAAGCTCTAAGGATAAGATCAAAGTGACTGCTGATGAAACAAAAACAGCTATCGAGGGGATAATCTCCCAGATAGATACGGCTATTCAAGGGCAAGTGAGAAAGAAGATTGAGCAAGTGACACAGGAAAAAACAGATGAATATGATAAGATTATATAAAAATTAAGAACCCTTGAAATGCAGGCTCTTCCTGATGCTATACATAGCCATCAGAAAGACCAGGTCATTGTTAGGGCTGGTCAGGAGTTTACCAGCACAACCACTTATCATGCAATTGCTAAATAAAAAATAGGCAGGGATAGATATCCCGGCCTATTTTTTTATGTATTCATATCCATCCACAGACGGATGCGGTTTTTGGTGGAAGTGTTAAAATAATTTTACTCAGCAACAGACAGCTCAATACTTCCAGCGCTATCTCTCACAAAAACTTTTCCGCTACTTTTATCCAGTTGACGTTTCAGTTTAGAACCAACCTCGTCATTTTCACCTGTGATAGATTGAAAATTGTGGGGGACAGTGATGCTACCCATGCTTGTTTCTATATCAAATGAAAGAGTTTCAAGGCTTTCTTTGACTAAGTTTAGCTGAATATCACCTAAGCTATTGTCAATATTGATATCACCTGACAGAGTGAGTTGCTGAGAGTTAATGCTACCTGATGAAAGCTTAATTGTGCTATCTGATAGCTTACTTTTATTTAGGTTGATATCCCCTAGAGAACTTGCTAAATACCCTTTTTCAACAGTAGTGTTATCAATAGTCACACTGCCTGATGAGAGCTTAAGATCCAATTTTTGGATGGCCAGATCAGATAAGGAAACGTCTCCAAGAGAATTCGATAAGTCTCCCGTGGAAATCGTACTGTTTTTGACGGTTAGACTGCCTGCTGAAAGACTAAGGTCTAATTTTTGAACGGTCAAGCCAGATAGGGCAACATCACCTAAACCGCTGTTGCCTTTAAGGGCTGAAAGTTTTGTTCCCTTAGGTAGGCTGAGGGTAACCGTTGAACGCCCTCCTTCGTTGTCAAAAAGGTTCAAGATAGAACGGATGCCACTGCTCCAGCCGAAAGTTATCAGGGGCCTTGGTTGCTGAATTTTTAGGGTTCCTTGATTGGCTGAGGTAACAATCCGCTCAGAAGCTTCCTTGCCTTGATAATAGGTCAAATGTGTTTTACCATCTTCTGATTCTTCAATGACTAGGTTTCGATTTCCGAGATCGATATCCAGAGCAGAAATATCGGAGAAGTCCTCTGTTTTTTTACTGTATTTGGTATGATTGGCTTGCAACAAGTGGTTTATGCCACCAGTTGCAGTTCCTGTAGCAATCAGTGCACCTCCTAGTAGGCATGCTGAGATTCCGACAGTTAGTAATGTTTTTTTCCAGTTAGGCATGGCGTGCTCCTTTCTTTGAAAGTCGTTTCGCTAGCTTGATAAAGTTGTTTTTGGTGAACTGTATGAGCGGTGAAACACCTAAAGCGCAGAAAGCGGATAGTCCAAAACCTAGAAGGCTGATTCCAATAGTAAGTAGGAAGCTAGGAATCGAAACTCCTAGTGAGATGGTCAGGCTGTCCCAGATCGAGCTGATACCAAAGACAAAAAAGGCGAAGGAGCCGACAGCTAGGACAAAAGCAAAGACTCCAATCAAGAAGAAGAAGACGAAGACTAAAATAGCGACGACCAGAGCTAGCGGAATAGCTAGAGGTGCTGCTAGAATAGATAGGATAGCAATTTGGATAACATTCTTAGTATTCTTTGGCTCGTCCTCTTCTATGATCTTATCTAAGAGGTTGACCATGATTTCATGTGCAGCTTCACGAGGACTGCCGAGTTCGGCTATGACTTGGGCTTCATTTTCAGGGCCTGCTTCATCAAAATACTCAACAAAGTAGTCCATAGCTTCTTGGTAATCGTGTCTGGGGAGTTTCTTCAGATATTTATCTAACTGAGCGAGATATTCAGTTCTTGTCATGATGGATGTTCCCTTCTATAATATTGTTGATTGTACTAATATACTGATTCCATTCTTCTCTGAGCTTATTGAGCTGGTCGAGCCCCGCACCTGTGAGAGAATAATATTTTCTTTTACGACCTTGAAACTCTTGTGAGTAGGTGGTTAGGTAACTATTCTTTTCTAATTTTTTCAGAATTGGGTAAAGAGTGGACTCTTTGATATTGGCTAACAATTTAATGGTCTGGCTGATTTCATAACCGTAGGAATCTTCTTTTTCTACGAGAGCCAAAATGAGAAACTCGATTAGGGCTGATGAGGTTGGGAAGTAATACACATTTTTTCCTCCTTTATCAATATAAAAAATATTTATATATAATTATTTTATATATAAATTATATACATAATAAAATGACTTGTCAAGAAAATATATAAAAATTTTATATATAATTTTTTTCACTTAGAAACAAAATAGATTTGGGATTGAAAACTGGGTGAATAAAATGGTAAAATAGAGTATATTTATTGAATGATTTGGAATGACGAATGAAAAAACATCAAACAATTTACACTTTTTTGTTGAGAACCCTGCTTTATTTTGTTATCTTTTTAGCACTTCTCTATTTCTTTAGTTACCTGGGTCAAGGACAAGGTGGCTTTATTTACAATGAATTTTAAGATTAAAAGAGGTATCCTTTCGTGACGAATACGACCATTAACGATATGATCGAAACAATTGAGCACTATGCTCAGATACAACCAGACTTCCCTGTATACAATGTATTGGGAGAGGTTCATACATACGCTGACTTGAAGGCTGATTCAGATTCGCTAGCAGCTAAGATTGACAGTCTTGGCCTGCCTGCTAAATCTCCTGTCGTGGTCTATGGTGGCCAAGAGTACGAGATGCTTGCGACCTTTGTGGCCTTGACCAAGTCAGGTCATGCTTATATTCCGATTGATAGTCATTCAGCTTTGGAGCGCGTGGCAGCAATTGTAGAAGTTGCTGAGCCAAGCTTGATCATTGCAATTGCAGACTTTCCTATGGAAGTAACTGTTCCAAGTCTGAGTTTAACAGAATTACAGGCAAGCTTTGCTCAAAAGACAGCTTATAAAATCACTCATTCTGTCAAGGGAGATGATAATTACTACATCATCTTTACTTCTGGAACAACAGGAAAACCCAAGGGTGTTCAAATTTCCCATGACAATTTGCTGAGCTTTACTAACTGGATGATTACGGATAAAGAGTTCGCAACGCCTGCGCAACCGCAAATGTTGGCTCAGCCTCCGTACTCGTTTGATTTGTCTGTTATGTATTGGGCACCGACTCTGGCTTTGGGAGGAACGCTGTTTGCACTTCCAAGTGCTATTACGCAAGACTTTAAGCAACTCTTTGAAACTATTTTGAGCTTGCCGATTGCTATCTGGACCTCAACACCATCTTTTGCAGATATGGCCATGCTCTCAGATGATTTCAATAGCCAAAAGATGCCAGGTCTGACTCATTTCTACTTTGATGGAGAAGAGTTGACAGTTAAGACAGCTCAAAAACTGCGTGACCGTTTCCCAAATGCTCGTATCATCAATGCCTATGGACCGACGGAAGCGACAGTGGCTTTATCAGCTGTAGCTGTTACAGATGAAATGCTAGCTACCATGAAACGTCTGCCAATCGGCTATACTAAGGAAGATTCTCCAACCTTTATCATTGATGAAAACGGCCAGAAGCTTCCGAATGGTGAGCAAGGAGAAATTATCGTTTCTGGTCCAGCAGTTTCTAAGGGTTATATGAACAATCCAGAAAAAACAGCAGAGGCTTTCTTTGAATTTGAGGGCTTGCCTGCTTATCATACTGGAGATGTGGGTTCCATGACTGATGAAGGACTCTTGCTTTACGGCGGTCGGATGGATTTCCAGATTAAATTTAATGGCTACCGCATCGAGCTGGAGGACGTTTCACAAAATCTTAATAAATCAAAATACATTGATTCGGCAGTGGCTGTGCCTCGCTATAACAAGGACCACAAGGTACAAAATCTTTTGGCCTATGTTATCTTAAAAGATGGGGTGGCAGAACAGTTTGAGCGTGAGATTGATATTACAAAAGCTATTAAGGAAGACTTGGAAGATATCATGATGTCTTATATGATGCCATCTAAATTCCTTTATCGTGAATCTTTACCTCTGACACCTAATGGGAAGATCGATATCAAGGGCTTAATCAGCGAGGTCAATAACCGATGATGGAAATTTTAAAACAACTTCCTCACCTAGAACCTTACGGCGACCCCCAATATTTTGTATATATTATCTTAGCAGTTCTACCTATCTTCATCGGGCTCTTCTTTAAAAAAAGATTTCCGCTTTATGAAGTCTTGGTAAGCCTAGCCTTCATCATCTTTATGTTGGTAGGACCCGACCTGACTCAGTTTCTTGCCTTTATCTTTTACGTAGTCTGGCAGACCTTTTGGCTCTTTCTTTACAAGTTTTATCGCAAAAGATGGGACAATAAGTGGGTCTTCTATCTGCACGTTTTCTTGGCGATCTTGCCCTTAACGATTGTGAAAGTCACACCAGCTATTCAAGATCACCATCAGTCCTTGCTAGGTTTTCTGGGGATTTCCTATCTGACCTTCCGATCTGTTGGTATGATGATGGAGCTACGCGATGGGGCTCTGACAGACTTTAGTCTTTGGGAGTTTTTGCGCTTCATGCTCTTTATGCCCACCTTCTCTAGTGGGCCGATTGATCGCTTCAAGCGTTTTAATGAAGATTATGTTCAGATTCCTGACCGAGAAGAACTTCTTAATATGCTTGAGAAAGCCGTGCACTATATCATGCTAGGTTTCTTGTATAAGTTTGTCCTGGCTCATATCTTTGGACATTTGCTTTTGGGACATGTCAAGACCTATGCACTTTATACAGGCGGTTTCTTTAACCTAGGAACTTTGGGTGTTATGTATGTCTTTGGTTTGGATCTCTTTTTCGACTTTGCAGGCTATTCTATATTTGCGGTGGCCATTTCCTATCTGATGGGGATTAAGAGTCCGATTAACTTTGACAAACCATTTCTTTCTCGGGATTTAAAGGAATTTTGGAATCGTTGGCATATGAGTCTGTCCTTCTGGTTCCGTGACTTCGTCTTTATGCGAATAGTCATGGTCCTGATGCGCAATAAGGTCTTTAAAAACCGAAACGTTACCTCGGGAGTGGCTTATTTGATCAACATGACCATCATGGGCTTTTGGCATGGTGTAACCTGGTATTATGTGGCTTATGGAGTGTTCCATGGCTTTGGACTGATTATTAATGATGCTTGGATTCGCAAGAAAAAGACCATCAATAAAGAACGAAAGACCAAGGGCTTAGCACCTTTACCAGATAACAAATGGACTCAAGCTCTTGGTATGGTTATTACCTTCCATGTTGTTATGCTGTCATTCTTAATCTTCTCAGGATTTTTGAATGATCTTTGGTTTAAAAAATAAAAATAAATGAGGAAAATACAATGGATGTAAAAGCAGAAGTAATCGAAATTATCGATGAATTATTTATGGAAGATGTCTCTGACATGATGGATGAAGATTTGTTCGATGCAGGTGTCCTAGATAGCATGGGAACAGTTGAATTGATTGTAGAATTGGAAAATCGTTTTGATATTCGTGTACCTGTTTCTGAATTTGGTCGCGATGACTGGAATACGGCCAATAAAATCGTTGAAGGTGTAACGGAGCTTCGTAATGCTTAAACGATTATGGCTGATTTTGGGGCCAGTTTTTTGTGCGCTACTGATGGTAGTTGCCTTGCTATTTTTCTATCCGATAAACTACAATCATAATTATGAGAGTGAAAAGCGTTCAGCTGTCACTTTAACGGCAGAAAATTTCAAAAATCGAACCCAAAAGAGTAAGGCTTTGACAGATGAGGAACATCGTTTTGTCCCTTTCTTTGGTTCGAGTGAATGGTTACGCTTTGATAGTCTGCACCCGGCTGTTTTAGCAGAAAAATATGACCGTTCTTACCGACCTTATTTCCTAGGTCAGCGTGGCGCAGCTTCTCTCAATCAGTACTTTGGTATGCAGCAGATCCTGCCACAACTGGAAAATAAAACAGCTATCTATGTGGTATCCCCCCAGTGGTTTACCAAGAAGGGATATGATGCTTCGGCTTTCCAGCAATACTTTAATAGTGATCAGCTGACCAGCTTTTTGAGGCAACAGAGCGGGGATCGTGCCGCCCAATACGCGGCGCAGCGTCTCTTGCAACTATATCCTAACATTGCTATGAAAGATAATGTTCAAAAATTGGCCAATAGGCAAAAATTGACGAGTTTTGATCGTTCTTTTATCCGTTTTATGGCACGGATCAATCGGCGAGAAGATGCCTTTTTCAGCAATTTTGTCGCAGCTAATAACGACAATTATGAAAAATTTGTGCTGTCTAAGCTGAAGAATCTGCCTGACCAATTTTCTTATGATGCCTTGGAAGAGGTCGGAACAGAAGAAGCCAAGAAAAACACTAGTAGCAATGACCTTGGAATTGAAAACAAATTCTATAAGAATCGTCTAAAAAGAGCTTTGAAACGCCTCAAGGGTTCTCAGCAGAATCTATCCTATGTGCAATCTCCTGAATACAATGATTTGCAATTGGCTTTGGATCAGTTTGCTAAATCCAAGACTAATGTTCTCTTTGTTATTCCTCCAGTCAATGCTAAATGGATGGAATATACGGGGCTGAGTCAAGAAAAGTATCAGCAGGCTGTTGAGAAAATCAAATATCAGCTGACCGAACAAGGTTTTAATAACATTGCTGATTTTTCGAAGGATGGTGACAAGTCTTACTTTATGCAGGACACCATCCATATGGGCTGGCTAGGTTGGCTTGCTTTTGATAAGGTAGTGGATCCATTTGTGGCAAATCCACAACCTGCGCCAGCATACAAGCTCAATGACCGTTTCTTTAGCCAGGAATGGGCCCAGTATACTGGTGAACCAGAAGAATTTAAATAGTATTCTTTCAAGATGGGGACTGGGAGAAGAGTGTTTCAGTCTTCTTTCTTATAATATAATGATTGGAAAGGATCAAGAAGCTAGTCATTATCCGATAAAGGAGGAAAAGATGAAGATACGCCTATCCAAAGAAGAAGATCTAAAAGCCATCATGGAGATCTATGCTCTAGCTCGCAACTTTATGAGAGAACAAGGGAATCTGACCCAGTGGGGAGAGGATTATCCCAGCAAACTTTTGATAGAAGCGGATATAACCTCTCATCAGTCCTTTGTTGTAGAGGAGGATGGAAAGATAGTCGGAACTTTCGCTTTTATCATAGGAGAGGATCCAACTTATCAAGTCATTGAAAAGGGAGCCTGGCGTTCGACAGCGCCTTATGGAACGATCCATCGTATCGCTTCAAACGGCCAAGTCAAAGGTCTGGCTCATCAGGTTTTTGATTTTTGCTATCAGGAGATCCCCCATCTACGTATCGATACTCATGCAGATAATAAGCCCATGCAAGCAGCTATCTTATCTTATGGATTTATTGAGTGTGGCATCATTTACGTCGCAGACGGAAGCCCTCGGTTAGCTTATGATTACTATCGGTAAATGAAGGAGGCTGAGACAAAAGTCTTTCAGTCTCGCTTTGTTTTGGTAAAAAACTTTTGGCGCAGTAGCTGATTGGACTTTTTGTTCGTCTTTTAGACTCCAAAAAGCTCCTAATCATCCTCGCGGGGCTGGGACGACGAACTAAATTTTTAAAAATTTAGTTCTGTCCCACCGCCTTTTTTTCAAGAAAAGGACTTGGCGATATTACTAGCCTTCTGTCTCTCAAATTTTTTCATACCGGTTTTCGGGTGCTCTTTCGTCTTACCTATTTAAAAAAATTTGCCGACTAACTTGAAGATAGGGTGAGAAAATGATGTTATTTTAAGAAAGAAAATAGGAAAAAGGATAGAGAAAATTCGGAAATAATACGGATGAAAAGTAAAAGGAATCAAACTAAAAAATGTACTAGAATGTCTTTTTTGTAAATACTTATAAAAAATATTGATTTAAAAGTGGGATTTAATATCGTTTGTCATTAAAAAAATTAGTGTGGCAAACACGATAAAATAGCTCAATTAAAAGTTTGTTTTTTTAATAGTAGATAAAATAAAACAGATGTTATTTTACAGTTTTGTTACGTTCATGTAATAGCATAAAAAACTTTAAAAACAAGGGCTATGGCATTAGGAAATAAATAGAAGTATAGAAAATCAGAATTATTGTTGTAGAATTGTAACATAACACATATATTTGTAATTGACGTAAAGTGTGTTTTAGTATAACATAAATACAAATATACTGTTTAAGTGTATTAGTCTTTAAAAAACAAAGGAGAAAAGATATGGCAGGAGCTATTTCACTTACCCCAGAAGAACTACGTTCACAAGCGAACGTTTATACCTCAGCTGCAAGCAGCATTGAAGCAGAGATTCAAAAAGTGTCAAGCACTAATGATACAATTGCATCAACATGGCAAGGTCAAGCATTTAACGCATATCTTGAACAGTTTGAACAATTGAGAGCAAACGTAAAACAAATGGAAGAACTCCTTGTGAGTGTAAACCAACAACTTGTTGCTTATGCTAATACTGTAGAAGAGCGTGATGCAGCTGATAAAGCATCATTCGGTTTTTAAAAGAAACTAATCATTGCCAGTGCTCTATGTTGAGTGCTGGCTATTTTAATAAAATTTTTAGGAGTGAAAATGTCCCGTTTGAGTGAAAAACATAGAAAAATAATCTCAATTTCTGTTGTATTAATAACTTTAATAGTGATGGCAGGAAGCTTTATTTACATAGCTTTTAAAGACCCTTCTGTGACTCAAGTTGTAGGGAAGGAATCTTCAGAAGCGCGATATGTTTTGGTAAATGAAGATGACGGCTGGGAATTTGAGAATAAAAATTATCAACTAGGGCGTGATTTTGTCACTTTTATTTCTCAGGATGAACAGAATAAGTGGGCGACATCAAATCGTAGTCAAGCCAAAGCAGGCATTGAGAGTGGAGAATACGATGCAATGATTGTTATTCCTAAAAATTTTTCTCAAACAGTGCTGTCTCTCCAAAGTATCAATCCACAAAAGGCTAATATAGAATATCGGATTAGGAATGGACAAAACCAAGTAACTCAGCAAGTTATTGAAAAAAATATCAATAGCATTTTATACAATTTTAATACAAGAATTGTACAAATGTACTTTTCAAGTATCGTTGCTAGTCTTTCAGATGCACAACAAAATGTCACTGGCATGGTGGAGATAGAATCTCAGCATTCAAATTATTTGAAGTCGAAAATTCAGACACCATTTCAGACTTTACCGCAATCTATCAGTAGTGCATCAGCTTTAGCTAACTCCTTACAATCAAGTAGTACAGCTGTAGAGTCTGAACAGAAAGGTTTTGTATCTTCAGTTACATCGCTGGTGAATGGAAACGCTGAGGAAATTGGAGGAATTGCAGATTCAATTCAACCTGAGGATAAAGGAACAAACTCAAACTCGAACAAGGATAATTATCAATTGAGTGGTTTAGATAATTATTATTCTAAAATGACAAAACAGTTCGCAACATTAGGAGGGAAAGAGTTATCAGAGTTAGGTCAAGATAAAGCAAAAGATTCCTCTCCCGAAATTCAGGGACCCTTATTGCCTCAAGATTCAGAAAACGAAAGAACTCCAAACGCCAGTATCTATGAACGTTTTTTGGAAAATTCGAAACAATACGAAAAAGCTCAGGCGGTAGCTCGAACATCGGTAGAAGCCAATATTAAAAAATTAGAGGGCCAAATTACGGATCTTCAAAATTTACAACAGGTGATTGCTTCAAAATATTATGGAGATAGTAAATTAACTCCTGATACAGCAAGTATTGACAATGTTAAAGAAGCAATCGCTGCTTTAATGAATCCAGATAAGGGATCTAAGTTAGATAAGGACTATTTAGCAAAACTTAATGCAGAAGTAAGTGCTACTCCAGCATCTTCACTATCTTCGTTGATAGATGCTCTTGTCTCTAAAAATGTAATTAGTGAAGATCAAGCAAACCTCTATAAAACAGAATTGACTCTAGTCAATCGTTATTCAACTGATTTTGGTGTAGGAACAGGCACGACCACTTCATATAATTTTATGAACCGTGGAGAAGCAGCTCAATCTGATGGGTTCCAAACAACTGCTACCTTTAATATTGCAACTAGTGGGGATACCATTTCTTTAAGTGGTGAAGGAGTTGCCATTTCAAACAGTGGAGCTGTTGCGTCTCAAATTCAAGCGAGTTTAAATCAGCAACTCGCACCGTTTGGTAAAGAGGCTATTGTTTCAGGATCTTCTAATGGTTTTGCTGTTTCGATTCATAATACAGCAGTTGTAAACACTGCTGTTGAAGATAAACCGACACAAGGGTCAGATAAACAAATTGAGGATACTCAGGACAAAGATTCTAACCACGATGATAAAGTGCAGAATAAAGAGGTGAAGGAACCTGTAGTTCCAAGTTCTTTGCCAGTTACGGTAACTGTAGGTCTGTCTTGGTCGCCACAACAGACAGAGAAGCGATCTTATCAGGAAGTCGATTATCAATGGGCGAATAGTAGTGGCAGCATTGCTTCCGGGAAGTTAGCAGTATTCGATGCTAAAAATGATACCCTTGTTCAAGACTTACCAGTAATTCTTAACAACTTCTCATCCTTAGATAAAGCTGCTCAACAAATTACAACAATTTTTTCGGATCCCTCAGATTCAATTGTGACTTTTGCACAGCGCGTTCAAAATAGCAATGTTTCATTAGGAGATTTGGCCGGTCCAAATTCAATCTATTATCGTTACAATAATATTGATAAAAAAGACTTGGCTAAATCTGTTTCGGATGAATTTGCTGAAGCTTATAAAAAAGACGGGGATTATTTATATTCTGAATTAAACAAGAAAATATCAGATATTTCTACTGTTCTAGGATCTCCTGACTCAACAGAAGATTCCGAGAAAGAATTGAGTTTGTATGGTTTATTGAAATCTATTCCAGATAAAAATGAGTATTATGATTTAGTTTTAGAATTAGGAAAATGGTATGATACTGCTAAGGAAACTTTAGATGACTTTTATAAGTCAGATACAGCTTCTAGGGCTGAACAAGAAACTGCTAACACTTCCAAGTTGGAAGGGATTGCTACACAACTGAGAAATATCCAAAAAACAGCAAAAGATATCTCGAAACAAACAGAGACTACTGCAGATGGTCTACCTAAAATGGATGATCTTGTGAAGAGTTTTACAACTGATGCAAATCAATTAGAGCAAGAAGTTAATGGCGTTTTGGAAAATGTCAATAAGTACGCATCTAATACGGATTCTAGTTTGTCTGATAATCAAAAATATGCTGAGGCTTTCAATAAAGTGCTAGCTAATACTAAGAATGGTGGAGCAGATAATGCTAAAGTCTTTAATTTCCTATCTTCCCCTATTGAGGTAAGTGCCATTCGGGGATCAACAGCAAAAGTTTCTATCATCCCTTACTATATGACTATTGTGAGTGCTTTACTTACTATCTCAATCAGTTTCTTTACGATTTATTTGATGAGACCTCGCAGTATTAGTGAAGGAGACAAATTACAGACCCCTTCACGCATTTGGTATAACCTACCTAATACGGCTAAGATTGCATCTATTGCTTTAGTATCATCTTTGGTCTTTGCTTTGATAACATCATCGATGCTTCGTTCTGTATCAAAATTAGTATGGGTTCTTTATACCTTCTTACTATTATTCATTTTGATTAATCTATTTGTATTTCTGTTACGCAAATTTGAGAGAACAATAACTTTATATTGTTTTACTTTCTTGTTAGGAATTTATTTACTATTGATGCCAATCATAGGCTCATCTACAAAACCTGGAACATTTGTTTCATTGCTCTATCGTTTTTCACCGTTTCAAAATATTGAAAATGGATATGTTGCATTGATGAATGGCATAGGAATTGGATTCTTTACAATTTTCATTTTATTCTTATCTGCTGTAGCCGTAATACTATTAAATTTATTTATCAAGCCGAACAAGGTGGCATCAGTTTAGGAGATAGCAGTGTCTAGAAATAAAATTACAATAACTTTCTATACTCTCTTGGTTATAATAGGACTGTCAATCACTATTGAATCTGTTTTTGCGGATGATAATTCATCTCTTGAAATCCATAATGATGTGATTTATGGTGGAGATCAAGAACAAAAACAGTATGAATACTATGGAAACCAGGCTGATTTGTTTCTTGGGAAAAAGGAAGAACAAAACAAGGCCTTCAAAAAGGAAGAAAAGCGTCAATTCAATGAATTGACTGATAAGATGTTTCGGGAGGAGTGGAACCAAAACAAAAGTGATGCTCCATCAAAAGATCAATTATTTCAGGCAAATTATTCTTTTCCAGAGTTTATAACTAATGATTCTGAAGATACATCGGATTCATTGATAAAAGCTTTGTATGCTAGCTTACTTTTGCTAGGATCAACCTTGATAGTATTCATTGGTTGGAAGCTAGGGAATGTATTCTCTAATTTTCAGTTACAAAATAAGGAGCAATCTTGATGAATCCCCCAACAATTACAGTAGAACTTGAATATAGAAATCAAACTTATGATGTAATGATTCCAATGGCTGTGACAACTAATCGCTTAAAAGACTTACTTAGAGAGGCGTTGGTCTTGAAGAAAGTAGTTTTGCCAGAGCAATTTGACTTAGTTTTAAAGAATAAACCATTTTTATTAGCTCCTTCAGCTTTTTTGTCTGAATATCCCGTTGGGAATGGTGACCAACTTGAAGTTGTTGCACGCGTAGAATAGAGAGGTAGACCTGTGGCGCAGATGAAAGAATATTATCCTGAGTTAGATATAAATGTTGAGGATGAGAGACTGGGCGTCCGTTTGAAGGCCAATCAATTTAAAATAAATGAATTGCCACAATATCAAACATTTTTAGAGAGAGATGTTCACTTTTTGGCTGGAGAGGTGTCGGAGGTGACCGAAGAGGAACTGCAAGTTACGTATGAGATTGAACCTTCTTCTATTCCGCTAGTTAACGCTCTGGAAAAGCTATCGTTAATTGATAGGCTAGTTTTGGCTCAAAAAATGCAATTTTTATCTCGTTATTCACAGACTTTGACAGTGCCATACATTCATCCAAATAACCTTTTTGTTTTAGGTGAATATGTAAAAGTTGCTCATAGAGGTTTCTCTACAGCTGTGATGCCCTTTGTAGAAAATGAAGACTATTTTAAATCATACCGAGCCCTTATTCTTTACATTATCAATCCGAGACTAGATTTCTACGATTTAATCAATGGCTCGAGTGCTCTTAAGAATCCATTTTCTCAAGAGATTCAACAAGCACAGAATTTTGCTGAATTAAATGAATCGTTGAATCAACAAGTTGCAATACAGGTTCAAAAAAGATTAGAAGAGAATATCTACACGCCTAAAAATGAATTTAAGATATATAAATGGGGAATGATCTCGTTCGGAATTTTGTTCCTAGTTCTTGCTGTGGTATCTGGCTTTTATCTAGTAAACACAATTCCTTATAAAGATAGAATCATTTCAAGTGAGATTTATTATACAAATCATGAATATTCTAAGGCTCTAGAAACTTTAGAAAAAGATAATCCAAAGAACTTTCCTAAAGGGACACAGTATGCTTTAGCTGTTAGTGCCATTAAAGAAGATAATCTTAGTAGTGATCAGAAGGAAAATATTTTAAAAAATATTTCTATGAAGACCAATGAAACTATTCTTCTGTATTGGATTTATATTGGATTTGGAGACTATGAAAAAACGCTAGATGCTGCTCAAAATATAGGAGACAATCAATTAATATTATACGCCTATAGAAAATTGTACAGTCATGTTAGTGGAGATTCTAAAATGAAAGGATCTGAAAAACAAGAAAAACTGAAAGAATATAAGGAACAAATTAAAAATTACGAAGAACTTTTGGAAGGAAAGGATGCTCATGAAGAACAAAAATAATTCCAACCAAATTTTTGATAGCAATAGAAGAACCCATTCAGAAGTTTTTTATGACGTATTTTTATTTGGGAATCAGTTTAAACACCTTGAGATTTCAGAAAACCTTCGCCAGATTCAAACAGAGAACGGCCTTATTTGCTTAGATGAAAACAATCAGCTGTTATTTAATGGGCAAGTGTGGTCAGGAGAATTATTACAGCATTGCATAGCCTATCCTAAAGGTAAGTTGGATATTGTGTATACCAATATCCCACGAAATGAGTTTATTATTTCGGACTTAGCTTCTTCAGCTATTAAATTTAATACGACTGTTTTGGCTCGCTTCAAACCAGAAGCAAAAAACTACCATCATTTACAAGTTTTTTCTAATGGAGCCAAAGTATATATTAATGGAGAAAAAGTAGCCGATTTTGATGGTCATTTCAAAATAGGAGATAGTCTTGTAATAGATGGCGTAATAATAGAGAGACGTCCAGATCAGTTCAAGATGATTGGACTGTTACAAGAATTTCATTTAAATTCGAAGCTATTTATTGAAGAAGCTTTACTAGAGGAGTATCCTGTTGATTTCCCCGATTATAGACGTAGTCCACGGATTTTCTTAAGACCTTCTGAGGATAGAGTTAGGCTCAACTCACCTAAAGGGAGGAAAGAGAAAAAACGTGGAGAAATACTTAGAACAATTGTTCCGCCTCTAGGAATGTTAGTGATGACGGGTGCAGTTACCATTATCAGTCGACGAAATCCAATTATGCTTTTAAGTATGGGAGGAGCCAGTCTTCTAACAGCAGCTTTTTCTGTGTCTAGTTATTGGACGTCTAAGAAAGAAACTGAAAAAGAAAATAAAATACAGGAAGAAAACTATCAAAACTATTTGGTAGAAAAAGAATCCGAGTTAGCAAAGCTGGCTGGGAAACAGAAAGAAGCACTGGAGTATAATTATCCTTCAGTGGCAGATTTGATTTCCCTACTTTGTTCTTATCGTTCTAGAATCTATGAGAAAATGCCTAGTCATGAAGATTTTTTAAATATTCGATTGGGGATTGGAGATGTAAAAAGTAGTTTTAGTGTGGATTTTTCAGAGCGAGAGCAGACAGACGAATGGGAACAATTTGTAAAAAAAGAGATAGTAGAGAAGTATAAACACATTGCTCAATCTCCTATCATTATTTCTTTACGTGACCAAACCTTAGGTTTAGCGGGTTCGCTAGTTTATCTCAATACTGCAATCCAAACGATTCTCTTTCAAATAGCTGCAATGCATTCTTACCATGATGTTCAGTTTGTCTCTTTATTATCTGATGAGGATTATAAGAAATCTTGGGAGGCTTGGAGATGGTTGCCACACTTCCAGCTCCATAATCTGAATTTAAGAGGTTTAATCCACAATGAACAGACAAGAGATGTTGTTTTAAATTCTTTTTATCAGATTATTGTAAAAAGACGCCAGATGGTTAGAGAAAATGCTTCTAAATCTGCAGCGTTAAAGTTTAGCCCTCATTATGTGCTGACAATTTTGGATGATTCATATTTGCTTGGTCACGGTCTTAATGAGTTTTTAGCAGAAGACATGACTCAATACGGAGTGACAGTCATTTGGGGGAAAGAAAATCTATCAATGCTCCCTGAGACGGCTACAGCGGTTATCGAATACCAGAACAACGAAACAGCTACACTGGTGAATGATAACCGAGAATACGTGAACCAAGTGTTGGTTCCAAACAAATGGGACGATAGAATCAATGACGCCATTCATAAACTAGCCAATCTAAATCACGTTGAGGTTGAAAAAAATTCCATTCCTGAGGCAATTAGCTTTTTAGGATTGTATAATGTAAAAACAGTCGACGATCTTAATATTCCTAGCCGCTGGTCTGTAGCAGATACTTCAAAAACTCTAGCAGTCCCACTTGGATTACGTGGAAAAGACGATATTGTCTTCCTGAATTTACATGAAAGAGCTCATGGCCCTCATGGTCTGGTAGCAGGTACGACAGGTTCAGGGAAATCTGAAATCTTACAAAGTTATATTTTGAGTTTAGCTGTTAACTTTGCACCTGAAGATGTCGGATTTTTACCGATTGACTTTAAAGGTGGGGGGATGGCGAATCTTTTTGCTAAATTACCTCACTTGATGGGAGCCATCACGAATCTGGACGGAGCGGCATCTGCGCGTGCTCTGAAGAGTATTCGTGCGGAACTTCAAAAGCGTCAACGGGAGTTTGGTCGCTTTGGTGTCAATCATATCAATGCTTATACAAAACTGTATAAAGAAGGCAAGAGATTGTCTGGGACACAAGAAGCGAAAGATTATCCTCAAAAGCCTATTCCTCATCTGTTCTTGATTTCAGATGAATTTGCTGAATTGAAACAAAATGAACCAGAATTCATGGCAGAATTAGTATCGACTGCACGTATCGGTCGATCACTTGGGGTTCATTTAATCTTGGCTACACAAAAGCCTAGCGGGGTAGTAGACGATCAGATTTGGTCCAACTCTCGCTTTAAACTAGCTCTTAAAGTAGCAGATGAGTCAGATTCAAAAGAAATTATTAAGACACCAGATGCTGCAAGTATCATTCAGCCGGGACGTGCTTATCTACAAGTTGGTAATAACGAAATTTACGAATTATTCCAATCTGCTTGGAGTGGTGCAAATTACCAACCAAATAGCTCGAATGAAAAGAAAATAGATGAACGGATTTGGCTTATCAATGATTTAGGACAAGCGGAGCTATTAAGTTCTGACCTGTCTGCTGGGGAGGACTATCAAGAGACTTCAGACGATGAACGTACAGAATTGACTGCAGTAATCGATGAAATTTCTGATTTTGCTACCGAGAATGACGTAATTCTTCCAGATAAGCCTTGGTTGCCGCCACTTGCTACAGAGATACTGACACCAAGCATAGATTATCATCTTCAATGGAAAGAGCCTCGTAAACTATCCGTTCCTTTTGCTCTTTTAGATATACCAGAAAAGCAAGAACAGGTTGTCTTTGATTTTGACTTAGAAGAATATAGCCATTTTGCTATTTTAGGTTCAGCAGGCTTCGGTAAGTCTACAGCTTTGCAAACATTTGTTTTAAATATGGCTCGGATGAATTCTCCAGAGCAAGTCCATTTCTATCTATTTGATTTTGGAACAAATGGTTTGCTTCCTTTAAGAGACTTACCACACGTGGCTGATATCGTAACTTTGCAAGAAGAAGAAAAACTTGTGAAGTTTATAAAGAAAATTAGACAAGAGATTCAAACTCGAAAAGATTTATTATCAGAACATGGTGTGGCCAGTTTGGCACAGTATGAAGCTAAATCAGGCAATTCCTTACCTGTTATTTCGATTATTCTAGACTCCTTTGATTCGATTCAAGAAAGCAACTTAACAGAGTCTATCGAGTCAATTGTTTCTCAAGTGCTACGTGAAGGTGCTAGTTTGGGAATCTATCTAACGATGACTGCTCTTAGAGCAAATAGTTTCAAGCTGGCAATTAACAGTAACCTGCCGACCAGAATGGCCCTGTTTTTAGTAGAAGATAATGGTGTTCGTGAGGTAGTGGGCCGAGAAGCCTTAATTGCGCAAGAAGTCATTGGTCGTGGACAAATCAAGACCGAAGAAGGTGTACATGAGTTCCAAATTTATCTTCCAAGTTCAGGAAGCAATGATATTGAGCGTTTGACTGCAATGGAAGAAGAAATTAAAGCCATGGCTGAAGAATGGGATGGAGAGGTACCATCTGCTATTCCAATGCTTCCGAATGTGCTTTACTTATCTGATTTCTATCAAAAGAAAGAAGTCAAAGAAAGTTTGGAACGGTTGCATATTCCTTTAGCTTTGGACAAGGAATCTACGAAGGTCGTGGCATTTGAACCGAAAAAGCATGGCTACTTCCTGATTGCAGAAGATACTTCTCAGCAATCTGAGTGTCTGACGCAAACGATTTTAGAAGATTTTAAGCACTTAGAAAATAAAGTTACCCGCATCGTCTTTAATGCGGGAGGTAGATTCACTAATTCGCAGGAAAACATAGATGTATTAGTAGAAGAATCTGAATATGTAAGCTTCCTCACGGAGCTTTCGACTGAAATAGATGAGCGACAAGCTAATGGATGGCAGGATCAAACTCTGATTTACATACCTGATGCTCATTTGTTAAATAATCATATCTTAACTTCAATAGAATTGTTTAAGAAGATGATTTCGCAGGGGCCTCGAAATGGCATTTATATCATCTTCCAAGGAATACAGCGATCTATCGAATCTGGATTTGATGAGTTTAATAAGCGCTTGCGTACCAATATTCCAGCTGGTATATTTGGAACGCGTGTTACTGATCAAAACTTAGTCAATGTTAAAATTCGAATTGGTGAACCAATTGTTCCACTAGATGAGGCTTATTACTTTGAAGTTCGAGATATTAAGCATATTAAACTGAATCAATAAAGAGAAAGAATCACGGGAGGAATGCTATGGCAAACGATAAGAAGGCACGAAATGACTATAATCGTGCTCAAGGCCAGAAATATCAATCGATAGCCGAGGCGCATGATGCTAAGCGGGCAGCAAATGATGAGAAGATCAGACGTTTGAAAGCCGCAAAGAAGAAACTTGAAGCAGCCTTGCAAGACTATAATACCTTCAAGGATGATGTCGAAAAAATTGAATCAGAGATTTCGGAATCTGATTTCAAAGGAGATATTAGGGATAATTTTAAGAAAGAAGTAGACGAGGTTGTCCTAGATATTAACTCTGACATCAACAAACACCAAGGAAATTTGTCTTCCTTATCTGGAAAGATTGCCAGCCTAGAAGCAGAAAATGGCAATTTAATTGAGTGGGCAAAAAATGCTTGGGATATGGCTGCTAGCTTTTTTCAATCTTTGGTATAGGAGGAAAATATGGGAAGAATTGGAGTATCCCCTGAGGAGTGGAATTCTGCGGTTACATCTGCAGCTACTCAAGTGACCAATGTCAAAGGAGCCACAGTCAAGGAGCTGCAAAAAACAACCTTGAATCGTTTTAAATCTCTCATTGAGATGCAAAAGAAAATCGAAACAACTTTGACCAGTTATAAGGGCTATAATACAACTAGTACAAATAAAATGAAGGAAGTCGCCCAGAAGATTGTTGAAGAAGATGCTCAATATGGGGCAAACTTCCAAAAGAATACGGCGAATTTGAGGTTTAAATAATGGGACAAGAAGCTGTAGATAAAAGTAAAATTTTGTATAGTATCCTTCACAATGACTCTCAAATTAAATTTGAAGTAACTGACGATATCCTATTTCTTGGAAATTTTATTGGTAGCCACCCTCAGATTCTTAGAGGGATTTATAAGAAATACCGAAAATTAGAGTTAGAGTATCATCATAAACCCAAAATAGGAGCACCTATTGATGTTTTCTTTGACTACGGGGAAGATGGTGGAGAACGAACTGTAACGTTTAAACGGCAACAACTAACTGTTAAATTATCAGAAGATAATTTTCTGATTTTCTTAGCTAAGATTGATGCAGTTTATTCAGAAATACTCCCTATTGGGACAGTAGTCGAACTTGATGAGGAAATGATGCCTCCAGTAATTAAAGAGCAAATTAAGAATTCTGGAATTGCAGAACTGGTAGTCCTAACAGGGCGAAAAGCACCATTACAAAAGCCTTTTAATCGATACGTTGTTGATTATTACGCCTATTTATGGCCGATTGGTCAGTTGCCGGTGAGTGCACCGATTACTGTATCCAATATGATGATTAGCAAAGTTGTCCATATGGGCTGGCAGCATCCTTTGGATGAAACCTTTAGTATGGATGTTTTAAGAGCTACTCAGCTGGCTAAGGAACAAAATTCTACTGCTTTTATGCCGATGGATGAGGGCTTGGAATACTTTAAGGCACGAGCTGCGGATAGCCAAATTCTGGATGTATTAGGTCGAGAGGAGGAAAGCTAATGGGATTTCATGTCGATATGGATGAGCTTCTTAAGCTGAAAAAAGACTATCTTGAGTCTGCTCAAAAAGCTGAGGAAGCATTGAATACAGCAAAAGACAAAATGAATGCTATCATTACCAGCAATTCCATGTACGGAGAAGTTGGTAAATCCATCAATAACGAAATTAACAATAGTCACAATGCTATTATTGTTGGGTTGAAGAACTCTTATACGATTATGGATGCCGATTATACTCAGGCCATAGTATCTTTCCAAGAGGGAGTGGGTGAGAAATCTGCAGAAGCTATCTTGGACGAAGAAGTCATGAGTCAGACTAAAACCAAGTTAACTAATGCAAATACTAAGCATTCGGATTATGAAAGAAATATTAGCCAGATTTACTCAAGTATCAATGACTTAATTAGCCTCAGCTCACCTTCTAGTAAGGTTTCAGCATCTATCACCAAAGCTAATAAGGTTTTGTCAGATGCCATCACTAAGGTGAATAGCTTTGAAAACGCTCAAGTTCAGCTAAATATAGATCCAATCTTAACTGCTCTAGCTAGTCAAATCGAAGCCGGAAATTCAATTCAAGGTCTATCATATACAGACCCAAATTTTGTGGATATTGTTTCCCAATCGCAATTAGCTGAGGGGATTAAAAAGGTAGATGATCAAATCACCCAAGCTAAGAAAGAGCAGGAAGAAGCAGCTAGAAAGGCCAAGCAAGAAGAAGAGGAGTGGAGAAAAAACCACCCAGTTCAAGCATGGATCAAAGATGCAAAAGAGAAAGTGGGAGAATGGTGGGAAGGCGTCAAGAAGGCCACAAAAAATTTAGATATTCCTGTTCTGCGAGAAGCACTCTTGGTTGTTGAAGGAGTTGTCGGTGGTGCGGGAAGTCTAGTTGGTGATGTTGCCTATCTAGCTGTTGAACTCGTCCAATTCGCTGAAGAAGCAAGGCTAGTCGCTATTGAAAAATTAACAGGACTTGATGTTGCCCCTGACTGGGTAGAGAAAGATGTCGATGGGGCTATAAAGAATGTCAAGAGTGTTGGAGAATTCCTTCAGAAGAACCTGACTCTTGAAAATGGGAAAAAGGTTCTGGACTATTCTTGGAATCTACTGACTGATGAGAGAACACGGGCACAAGCTTGGCGTGATACTCAGCGTGCCGTTGGCCAAGCATGGAATGACTTTACTAAAGATGGTTGGTATAATACAGGTGGGGCTATTTTTGAGGTTGGCTCTTGGTTTATTGGAGCTGGAGAACTGAAGGCTGGTCTTACAGCAGCTAAAGGAGCAAAAACCTTCATGGAAGGTGTGCGACTCTTTGGTAGCACAGTTGGTCGACAAGCCCTTAAAAATGCAGATGATATGGGCAGAGGCCTACTTCACTTAGCAACTCGCGGACCTCAGAAAACCAAGGCGGCAGCTAAGAGCGTGATGAACTTCATTGCAGATCCAAAAGCTACCTTATCGCGTTGGGGTGATGAACTTGGAGAAGGGGTTAGCAAGATTCGCTCTACAGCAAGTAAGTGGGGTGACAATATAGCCGAGGCGTCTCCAAGCTATAACGCCTTTCGTGAGAGCTTCCAGAAGACGGTGTCTAATATGAAGGATAATTTTGCCTATGCTGGAGCTAACGTTAAAGATAGTTTCACCAAGAGTGGCGCCCGTGTCTACAATATGTCTGATGATGTCGCTCGAGGTATGAAAGAAGCTACAGAACAAGTCGGCAAGAAAGCCAGCCAAGAGTTCCGTCAGGAAGTTAGTGAACAGTTGGCCAAACATAGCGATGACGTGGCTAAAGGCGTGAAAGAGACTGCAGAACAAGTCGGCAAGAAGGCCAGTCAAGAATTCCGACAAGAAGCCAGCGAACAGTTGGCCAAACACAGCGATGACGTGGCTAAAGGCGCGAAAGAGACTGCAGAACAAGTCGGCAAGAAAGCTAGCCAAGAGTTCCGTCAGGAAGTTAGTGAACAGTTGGCTAAACATAGCGATGACGTGGCAAAAGGCGCGAAGGAGGCTACAGAACAAGTCGGCAAGAAAGCCAGTCAAGAGTTTGGCGAAGAAGCTAGCGAGCAATTGGCCAAACATAGCGATGACGTGGCAAAAGGCGTGAAAGAGACTGCAGAACAAGTCGGCAAGAAAGCCCGTCAAGAGTTTGGTGAAGAAGCCAGTGAGCAGTTGGCTAAGCATAGCGATGACGTAGCCAAAGGCTTAGAAGAGACTGCAGAAAATGCTAAGAAAACTGTTCGGGAAGTCGAATACGGTGAACAATTTACCAAAGGTGTCAATGGTCGTAAGGAGCTCTTACCAAAAGTTCAGTATGTGACAGAGAATGGCTACCGCTATACGACAGACGAGTTTGGTCGTATTTCTCGTGTTGAAGTGGATGATTTGGTTCTCAAGAAAGGGAAGCGGAATGCTCATAGCCAACGTGTGGCTGGTCGAGAATACCGGATTACTGAGGCAGAGCTTAAGGCAGGCCTGGATGATGGTGGACATTTGATTGGGACTCAGTTTAATGGCTCAGGTGATCTAGATAACCTTGTCGCTATGAACCGTGAAATCAACCGTTCTGGTGGAACTTGGTATAATATGGAGGAAGAATGGGCGAGTGCACTTAAGGAAGTGCCACCTAGAAAAGTCACGGTAGATATCCAGCCAGTCTACTCAGGTAACTCACTGAGACCAGATAGATTTGAGGTAGTTTATCAAATTGAGGGAGATGTTCCTAAATTTAAAACAATAGAAAACCAAATCGGAGGATAAAATGGAAAAACAAATTAATAAGAAAATTATCGAAATCGTGCATCAAGCTAATGATATGATTCCAGTAGAGTGGGATGATCTTTATATCAATTTTGAAGTAGATAGAACTTTGAGTGGAGAAATTTATTTCTTCTTTAAATACAATGGAAAGTACCATTATTTCTTTTATATTCCTCAAGAATTTGGTATCTCTAAATCGGAATTTTTTGACGAATATCGTTTACTATTTAAAAAAGCTCAGGAATTAAAAAAAGTATTCATGGATCATGAATTGAGTGATTGGTCAGCGGGGTTGATTCATTTGGATGAAAATAACAAGTTATCGGTAGACTTCGATTATGCACCATGGCTTGAAAGTGACTTTGGACCAAGTGCTAGAACTTCTTTTTTTCAATATAAATATTTAGGTAACCAGCCAAGAAATGGAAAAGAACTAGAACAGTTCAAAGCCATGGAAGCCTTCCAGCAGGAACATAATGGCAAATAGTTTGCTTGGATAAAGAGAGTGGGACAGAAATCGGTCATTCGTTAGAATTCGATTTCGTCGTCCCACCTCCGCACAGTTGAGTAGGGCTGTAAAAGCTGATGAAATCAGCGCAGTAGAGCCCACTCAACCACTGCGTCTTGCTCGACAATCCAAAAACAATTGAGAGGCTAGGACTTTTGTCCCAGCCTCTTTGTGGTTTTCCAACCGCTGGTCCATAGGTTTTGTGGTATACTGAGATTGAAGTGGAGCACTGATAGAACCAAATCGGAGGATAAAATGGAAGAACAAATTAAAGAAAAAATTCGTGAGATCGCACAGAGTGTTAATGAGACAATACCAGTAGCCTGGGATAATCTTTATATTGGTATAAATCTTGCTTCTGATGGAGGAGGAGTTTATTATTTCTTTAATGAAGAAGGGAAAGATGAGTATATTTACAATCTTTATATACCAAAGCAATATAGTATTCCTATTTCAGAATTTAAAGAAAACGAAAGACGTATCTTTAGACTGGCTTGGGAGTTGAGAGAAATTTTTGAGAAAGAAGAACAACCTTTGTGGTCTTCCTGTACGATAAAGGTTCTTGGCACGAAATTATCTGCTGGGTTTGACTATGCACCATGGAACGAAAGTGGCTTTGGACCAAGTGCTCTTTTAAAATATTTCAAGTATAAATACCTTGGTTTTGAGCCTCGAGATGAAAAAGAGCTTGAACAGTTCAAAGCCATGGAAGCCTTCCAAAGAGAGCATAATAGTAACTAAGATAATGGGATTGGTTGACGTGCAGATTCCTGATTCTCACCATGCCTTTTTGTGATGTTAGTCCTATAGTATTTGAAGAAGATTACAGGAAAGCAATTTTTTAGGAAGTAGGAAATGACAGAAGTGCTTGATACAAAAGTAGAGAAGAATGGTTTGATCTTTTACGGGACATTCTCTGAAGGTCTTTTTGAGGAATGGCTCAAAGTTGTGAATGTACTGCCCTCAAAAAAACGAATACAAGATGACATGCTATTACAAATCGGTTTTAACATATATAAACTTGTTCAATTGAATATGGGCCAATTTAGGATACTATCAGTCAACTATGAAACAAATCCTTTTAAAGAGTTTACTGATGATTTGACATTGGCTCTTTGGATTCAGTCTGAACAAAGTACACTAGCTAAAGAGATTAAGATTGAAGCTTCTGAAATCAGATTTGATGAGAAAATAGTGTTGGCCAAAGGCGTCTTTGAGAGTGAACATTATTATTTGCAGAGACAAATAACTGATCGAAAAGGTGATTCGGGCTGGTTTATTGGCTATCAAAATCAAGATACAGATGATTTTGTTGCCATATATGCTTTTGAAATATTAAAAAAGAATCCAAAGCTAATAAGAACTTTGATTCTACCTGCGGACTACCTAGTAGTAGTTAATGGTGGAGATATTCAGGCGATTCTGAATGAACAAGATGAGGAAGTTTTTTCTGCTTCGTAGAGTTACTCGACTTGCTAGGGGATGATCAAGAGCCTGATTTATCTAATTTTCTAGATAGCGAATGCGGAAAATAGTATCTAATGTTCTTGTCTATAAACTGAAAAAAGAGGAAAAAATGTTAGTAAACTTTATAAAAGAGGCGGATATGCCTCAAGAAGTCATTGAAAAATATAAAGATCAGGTTCCAGCTGAGTTGCTACAGATTTGGCAGGAGGATGGTCTGGGAACTTTTCTTGATGGCTATCTGAAAGTCATTAATCCAGATGATTATATTGATTTACTCCGAGATAGTTACTTCATGGGTCATGTTGCCTTCCCCATGTTCGTGACAGCTTTTGGAGATATTATTACTTGGGAAGAAAATGCATATGTGGGGTTAGTAAAGTATAATGTTCAAGATTGTGATATTATGATTAAGCGTATGGATCGCTTCATAGAGTACGTTGATGATGAAGACTTTAAAGAGGATTATTTTGATTTCCCGCTCTACAAAGACGCTATTGACAAATATGGTCCATTGGCTTATGACCAATGTTTCGGCTTTGTTCCTTTGCTTGCCTTAGGCGGTGTAAAAGATGTGGAGCATATGGATAAGGTAAAAACCTTGGAACACATCTATCTCATGTACCAACTCACGGGCGGAGTGATGGACGATTAATAATGATGTAACCACCTTTGCGGTGGTTTTCTTCTTAGTAGGATCTGCTTTGGCTTTCAATTTATGCTATAATATTCTTAGCCTCCGAGATAAGAGGTCTGGATGACATCAGCGAGGGGCAGGAGTCAATAAATGAAAATAGATGAAAGAATATTACAGGCTTTAAAAGCAATCAACTTTGTGGAACGCTATGAGAAACTTTCAGATTATTACAGTCAAGAACGAACACCAGAGGGTGAGGAATTGGATTATTTTGACGGTGACTTTCTGATGGAAATTGTGGAATTGTTAGGCTACAAAGTGAAGTATGATAAACGAGAACATTTTTTCCATATTGATTTAGAGACAGTGGGTAATTTCCGCTTTGGTTTTCATTTTACTTTTGAACGTGGTAGATTGGAATTGATTTGGGTTATCTATGAGGGAGATAAAGCAATATTAGGAAGTCCGTTTGCTTCATATGCTAAATGGTTAATCTCACGAGACTATATTATATTGAAGCCTGTAATTTCCAGCTATGATGACTTTGAAGATGTCATGAAGACAGCTTTTGAGATGTACGAAGACTTCAAGCAGGCTTTTCTGAAGATTGCCGCAGAGGGATAAGAATGAAATTAGACAGCAAGGTTGAACAGGCTTTACAAGCTATAAATTTTGTGGAACGTTATGAGGCGTTATCACAGGAATTTAGCCGAAATAGAACACCCAAAGAAAAAGTTTTAGACTACTATGACGGTGATTTTCTGATGGATATTGTTAATTCATTGGGATATGAAGTTAAGTTTAACAAGAAAGAATATTTTTTCTCAATTAAAGAAGAAAAAATTGGGCAGTATGAATTTGGCTTAAAATTTGCCTTGAGATATGGAATGGTGGAATTAATTTGGGATTTAGATGATTCGGATAAAAATGTTTTGTTAGGAACTAATTTATTTTCAATTATCAGATTGATGACTTCCCCAGATAATAAGGTGATGAGTCCGATTATTTCTGACTATGTTGATTTTCGTGATGTCATGAAGACAGCTTTTGAGGTGTACGAAGATTTCAAACAGGCTTTTCTGAAGATTGCTAAAGAAAGTTAATGTATAAAATCTCTGGTAATTTATTCAGATACTCTCATTAGGTGTTCTAAGGAATTAATTGGCTAAGCATAATTTATAAAAGCTGAATAAGATTTACGGGAGAGAAGTATGGTATTGAATCCGAAAATTGAAAAATCTTTAATAGAAATTAATTTTGTAGAACGATATAAAAAAATTTCTAAAAAATACAGTAGGGAGAGGACACCAGAGGGAGAGGAATTGGCTTATTTTGACGGTGACCTTCTGATGGAGATTGTGGAATCGTTAGGTTACACAGTTAAATATGATAAACGAGAACGCTTTTTCCATATTGATTTGGAGACAGTGGATAATTTTCGCTTTGGCTTTCACTTTATGTTTAGGTCAGGAAGGTTGGAATTGATTTGGGTTGTTTATGAGGGAGATAAGGTTCTTCTTGGCTCACCTTGGACCAGATATCCAAGATTAATGATTTCGCGAGACTATATTATAAAACCACCGATTATTTCCGATTATGATGACTTTGAAGATGTCATGAAGATAGCTTTTGAAATGTACGAAGATTTCAAACAGGCTTTTCTGAAGATTGCCGCAGAGAGTTAATTTTTTAGAGATATGTTAAAAGATTTTATCAAAGTGGCAGATATGCCTCAGGAAGTGATTGAAAAGTACAAGGATCAAGTTCCAGCAGAGTTAGTTCAAATCTGGAAAGAGGACGGTTTGGGAACCTTTCTTGATGGTTATCTGAAAGTGATTAATCCAGATGACTATATTGATTTACTCCGAGACAGTTGTTTTAGAGGCGATATAGCTTTCCCCATGTTTGTGACAGCTTTTGGAGATATTATTACTTGGGAAAAAAATGCATATGTTGGGATAGTAAAGTATAATGTTCAGGATTGTGACATTATCATTAAAAGCTTAAAATACTTTCTTCAATATTTAGATAATTCATATGTTATTGATAACTTTGAACTTGATTTATATAGACAAGCTGTGTCAAAACATGGTGCCCTGTCTTACAAGCAATGTTTCGGTTTTGTCCCTTTACTAGCCTTGGGAGGCGTAAAAGATGTGGAGCATATGGATAAGGTAAAAACCTTGGAACACATTTATCTTATGTACCAGCTCACGGGCGGAGTGATGGACGATTGATAGAAAAAACCACCTTTTGGGGTGGTTTTTTACTTGAATGTAGTTTTCCAATTTCTACTATTTCGCAAACTCAGCCGAGGACATATTCTTTGATGGCTTCTGCGACTCCGTGCTCATTGTTGCTTTTAGTGACGGCATTGGCCTCGGTTTTGACTGCTTCAGGGGCATTGCCCATAGCGACTCCAAGTCCAGCTAGGCGGAGCATAGGAAGGTCATTGAAGTTGTCTCCGATTGTCATGACCTCTTCTAGTGGCACTTGGTAGTGCTGGGCAATTTCGTACAAGGCTTGCTCCTTGGAGACATGCTTGGCTGTGACTTCCATATAGTTGTCCTTAGAGAGATAGAAGGCTGTCTTGGAGAGGTCTAAGGTCTGTAGGTAGTCATGGAGTTTCTGGATGACAGGCGCTTCGTCGATAAGAAGTAGCTTATGGATAGGGATTAGCACATCCAGCACTGGCAGAAGAATATTCTGAATCACTGGCTGCTCACCTGTAATAGCAGCCTCTATCTGCACCCACTTATTCAGACGATCAGCAATCCAATCCTTGCCAGAGTAGAGATTGATGGACACACTAGGAAATTCAGCCTTGACCAGTTCCAGGAAAGTGCGGATTTCTTTCTTGTCTAGAGGGTGCTCGATAATGGTCTCGTAAGCTTGCGGGTTACCCTTGATGACCAGAGCGCCATTGTAGCAGGCCAGCGGATTGTCTCCCAGCCCCAGCTCACGGGCAATCGGCTCCATACCCAGAGGAGAGCGAGCAGAAGCGAGGACGAAGGGGATTTGTACTCGGTTTAGTAGGGGAATGATGTCTTTGAGCTCAGGATCTACTTGGTGCTGGTTGTCCAAAATGGTACCGTCAATGTCGCTTATAATCAGGCGAATCGGTTGTTTTGTCATAGCTCTTCCTCCTTTGTATCGAATAACTGATTTAATAAATGATATGAACCTTGTCTCCAAGCAGTTTTTGGACTTCAGGGCTGGGCTCTTGGTCCGTGATCCAGTAGTCAAAGTCGCTGACAGGCCCCAGGATGTACTTAGACTCTTTTTGCCACTTGTCTTGTTCAGCCAGCAGAATCTTAGTTTTGGCATGTTTCAAAGCCAGTCTTTTCAGGTGAGCATCAACCTCGTCTTCAAAGCTGACCAGACCATCAGAGACACTAGCTGCCCCGATAAAGGCAATGTCAAAGGAAACTTGCTCTAACAGCTCTGCTTCATTGAGCGCGTAGTAGAAGCGGTTTTTGGAATAAAATTTTCCACCTAAGAGATGAAAGTCCACTTTGTCCTGACTACTCAGCATGATGGCATTATCCAGCGAGTGAGAGTAGATTGTCATAGGCTCCTTGATGCGCTGTGCCAGATGGAGAACGGTGGTTGAGACATCAAAGAAGGCAATCTGCCCCGGCTTGAGAAAGTCGTGTGCTTTTCGCGCTATAGCCTTTTTTTCTCGGCTCAGCTGCTTGAGACGGTCGTTAAAGGAGGGGATTTGCCGGTTAGTGTCCAGTGGGATAATACCTCCGTGGGTGCGCTGCACAAGCCTACGCTCGCTCAAAATCGAAAAATCTCGCCGAATAGTATCTTTAGAAACCTGAAAATGCTCAATCATATCCTTGGCTGACAGCTGTTTTTTCTCAGCCAAGAGCTCTAAGATTTCAGCCAAGCGTTGTTCTTGATACATGTTTGTCCCTCCCTGTTTGTCTAAAAAGAGTATAGCATAACATTTAAGTTTTTTCAAGTGTATTTAATGTTTTGTAAGTTTTTGGTTCGGGGTATAAAATGAACAATCAAAAAGAGGCTGGGACAAAAGTCCTAGCCTCTCAA
>NZ_KQ969107.1:520108-564604 GCF_001578795.1 Streptococcus gordonii | reverse complement strand
CAAGTGTATTTAATGTTTTGTGAGTTTTTGGTTCGGGGTATAAAATGAACAATCAAAAAGAGGCTGGGACAAAAGTCCTAGCCTCTCAATTGTTTTTGGATTGTCGAGCAAGACGCAGTGGTTGAGTGGGCTCTACTGCGCTGATTTCATCAGCTTTTACAGCCCCACTCAACTGTGCGGAGGTGGGACGACGAAATCGAACTCTAACGAATGACCGATTTCTGTCCCACTCTCTTTTTGATATTATAATGTTCGAAATAGCTTTATGATTATGGAGTTTGGACGTTAACTGTTCCGTCGCTTCCAACTTTAACATCGACACCGCCACCTTGTACATGAACGCCATCTTCGTTTACGTTGACATTTCCATTTTCATTACTAGCCTCAATGGTAGCTGAACCATCGCCGTTAGCTTCTACTTTCGCATCATCAGTTTCTACGCTAACATCGCCACTATTTTGGTCTCCATTAACCTTAACTTTAGCTTTGCCACTTTCAGAGGATGCTGAGCTTTCTTCTTTGCTTGAAGAGCTGGTCTTAGATGAAGAAGATACGCTTGAGCTTGAGCTTTCTTTTGTATCCTTGTCTGCAGAATTTCCGCAGGCAGCCAAAAAGAAGAGTGAAACTAGTGTAATTAGAGATAAATAAATTGTTGATTTTTTCATCATATCCCTCCTTCTACTTACATAGTATATGATTCAAGCTTTTGATGCAATAAAAAAATGGATATGACATTGAATTATCATACCCACTTAATAGTTTCGTTACATAAAATACAGAGGAAAAACAGAGAAAAGACAGCGCTATCAAGAGTTTGGCTTATTTGCTCTTTGTTTGTCTATGTAATATTCTTGTAACAGATATAAATATTTATCAGGATGCGAAAAAGTTGTTTGGGGCGTTGAGAGATAAGTGTTAGCAGGCAATTTAGTCTAGAAATTATAAAACCGCCTAGGTTTGCTAAGCGGCTTTATATGTTACAAAATCTTATCGAATTTCTCAATATAGAAAAGAGAAGCAGCCATAATCAACGTTAGAATCAAAAGACCGATGATGGCAGGTGTCCAAGACTGGAAGAGGTCAAAGCTGAAACCAAAAAGACTAGGCCCTAATGCTGCAAGGATATAACCACCTGTTTGAGCCAAACCAGATAATTGAGCTGTTTGTTCAGGAGTGCTGGTCTTAAGAGAGAAGGTTACCATAAGGTAAGGGAATAGGGCGCTGACTGCAGCTCCAAGAAGGAGATTGAGGATCAACCAGTAAAAGAAATTGCTGGTCGGAATTAGGAGCATAGAGACGCCAATGAGTCCAGAAGCTGCAACACAAGAAATCATAATTAGTCGTCCACGAGCGGATAATCGAACTGTGAGACTTGGAATTGTCATAGAAAATGGCAGGCTAATCAAAGAGAAGATCGAAGCGAGGATACCCGTTGCATCTTTTGATAGACCAGCTTGCAAGGCCAAGGTTGGTAACCAGGTCACTGCCGTGTAAAAGAGTAAGGACTGCAAGCCACAAAATACGATGAGGGCCAGGACTTTTTTATTCTTTAGCAAGGAACCGATTGGATGATTTTTGCCTTTTCTTGCTAGGAAGTGATTGTGTTTAGTATTAGGGAGCCATACCAAGAGTGCTAAGAGACAAATTGCACTTAAAGCTAAAATTAAACCTTGCCAAGAGGTGGCACTAACGATAGGAACAACCAGAGCAGAAGCCACTGTAATCGATAGGCTCATAGCGGAGATGTAAAAGGTCGTTAAAAGACCGATGCGCTCTGGCTGATTGGCTTGAATGATGCTAGGCAGCAGGACATTTAGTAAAGCAATAGCTGCTCCTAGGATAATAGTTCCTACATAAAGGAAGGGGAGATTAATGATCCGGATAAGAGATCCGATTGTCAAGACGATTAGGACCATTGTAAAGAGTTTTTCAAGCCCAAATTTTTGTGCCAAGCGAGGGGAGAAAGAGGAACAAAGGGCAAACATGACTAGAGGTAAACTAGTCAAGAGCCCGAGTGAGCTGAGTGAAACGTGGAGACCATCAGCGATATCTGATAGGACAATCGGCAAAACGGCAAAAGGTGTTCGTAAAACAAGCCCAACCATGATAATGCCTGGGACAAAAAATGCAGAATGTTTTTTCATAAAGTTCTCCTCAAACGATAGTTTTCTAAGTGTTTAATACAAAGTTTTTACTTCATCAAGTCTAAAAAATATTGGCTGATGGTGGCCTCATCGATGGGATTTCTTTGTTGCAGCCACCAGGATACAGTCTCAACAAAGGTAGCTGTTACGTGATTTTTCAAAAAATCTTGTGGCAGACGGGCCTTGTTCATCAAGCCTTTTTCCTGAATTAGAGGGAAAAGGTAATGTTCCAGCTCAATTTTCAGGCGATTGATAAAGTAGGTATTTTTTGCTAGAAGCAGTGTAGCGATTCGATCCTGATTTTTCCGAAAATGATAGAAAATATGGGCGGTCGCTTCAAAGAGGTCCTTTCCATCAGGACGCTCAAGAAAGGTGTGCTGGAATAGTTCCTGACAGAGCTCCTCTAGCAGGGCTTCTTTGGTCTCGAAATGAGCATAAAAAGTCGACCGTCCCACATCGGCCAGGTCGATAATTTCTTGAACAGTGATGGCTTCATAGCTCTTACGATGCAAGAGGCTGAGAAAGGCTTGGTAAATGGCTGCGCGTGATTTTTTTACTCGTCTGTCCATAGTATTTCCGAACAAAATCAGTCTTTTGTCTCTTATCTGACAAAGCTAGTGATTTGCTTCTTGTTTCCTTTTCTAAAAAGATGGATAATAGAATCGAACAAAGTGTTTGCTTTTGAATATATTATACTATAAAAATGTCAGATGTAACAGGGGGTTGCCATGAAATCAAGTCAAAAAATGATGATTGCTTTTCTTTTGAATTTGTCTTTCGCCATTATTGAAGTTATTTTCGGTTTGGCCTTCAATTCCAGTGCTGTCTTGGCTGACGCCGTTCATGATACAGGGGATGCATTGGCAATTGGCCTGTCAACGCTTTTAGAAAAGATTTCCAATAAAAAAGAAGACAGCCGTTATACATTGGGCTATAAGCGTTACAGTTTGCTGGGAGCCATTCTGACTTCCATTATTTTGATTATAGGTTCGCTCTTGGTCCTCTGGGAAAATGTTCCCAAGTTCTTCGCCCCAGAACCTGTCGATTATAATGGAATGCTGGTCCTAGGAATTGTTGCTATTTTGCTCAACTGGGCAGCTAGCAAGGTGGTCAGCCACGGCCATAGTCACAATGAGTCTATTCTCAGTCTTCATTTTCTAGAGGATATTCTGGGTTGGCTAGCGGTTATTTTAGTGTCTATCGTCTTACGATTTACGGATTGGTATTTTCTAGATCCCTTGCTATCTCTGTTGATTGCTGTCTTTATCCTCAGTCAGTCTCTACCTAAGTTTTGGGATAATATCAAGATCTTTCTGGATCATGTTCCAAGCGATATTGATCTGGGTCAGCTCTACCATGAACTGGGGAGCCTAGACAATATTCAAGCTATTGCCCAACTCAACGTTTGGACAACGGATGGTATTGACAAATACGCTATGATTCATATTTGCCTAAAAGAGGCGGAGAAAAGCCAAGAGACCAGACAGGCGGTTCACCAGCTGGTCAAGTCTTTTGGGATTGTTCGAGCGACTATTGAGTGCGACGAAAGCATGGATGAACATCAGAAACATGGAGAACTTTAGTCTGTCCTTGGCCGAATAAGAAATTCCTTATCCTAGCATTTTAAGAAGGAAGTCCGTCATTTGCTGCGGGCTTTCTTTTTTTCCTCTAGCAATCCACATTTGCACAACGCCAAACAAGGCGTTGGTCAGATATACGGAATTGTATTCTTTTTCAATCTGACTGAATTCCTTATTGTTGAAGCGTTCTTGCAACTCTTGGTGAAGCATCATTTGAAACTTGTGTCTTAAAAAGGTTTGGATTTCCTTTGTTCCATTTTCTGACAGGAGGGCTGAGAAAAGAGGTTCGCTTTCCAGGAAGTCGAGGACATTTAAGATGGCCTGCTGTCGGTCATTGTAATATTCCTCAAAAATCGTTTCAAGTTTTTGAAAGAGGCCTTGCTGATAACGTTCAATCAAGTCGTACTTATCCTTATAATGAGTATAAAAACTGCTTCGGCTGATACCTGCAGTTTTAGCGAGTTCAACGGTTGAAACATGTTCAAAGCTCTTTTCTTTCAATAGTTGGACCATGGCTTGTTCGATGGTCATCTTGGTTTTCTTTCTTTTATTACTTTCCATTTTTTCATCCTTTCGAACAAATTTGTACAGTATGTCTAATTTTAGAATCCTTTAGCTTGTAATAATTTTGGATTGGTGTATAATCTAGTATATCAAAATTTAGACAGTATGTATAATTTTTTGGAGGTAAATATGTTAAAAGAATGGAAAGCTATTTTTAAAAAACCAAGCTTTATCATTGTAATGTTAGGCGTTTCTTTGATTCCAGCCTTGTACAATGTGATTTTCTTAAGCTCTATGTGGGATCCGTACGGACAGGTAGAGAACTTGCCGGTGGCAGTTGTTAATCAGGATAAGGCCGTGACAAGTTCAGGGAAGACCTTAGCGATTGGTGACGATCTTGTTTCCAGCCTCAAGGAGAATAAAAATCTGGACTTCCACTTTGTCAGCAAAGAGGATGCCAAAAATGGCTTGAAGAAGGGTGACTACTATATGGTGGTCACTCTACCGAGTGATTTGTCAGAGCGGGCGTCCAGTGTCTTAAGTGGTGAGCCTAAGCAAATGAAAATTGATTATCAGATCTCGAGTGGTCGGAGTTTCATTGCTGGTAAGATGAGTGACTCAGCCATGACTTCTTTAAAGCAGACGGTGGCGCAAAACGTAACCAATACATATACAAGTGCTTTATTTAAAAATATGGGAGAGCTAAAGACGGGAATGGATAAGGCCTCAGATGGAGCCCAGCAATTAGCTTCGGGTAGCCAGCAGTTGGGTGCGGGTAGCCAGACCATTACGGATAACTTAAAAACTCTGAATCAGGCAACAAGCAGTTTGGCAGATGGAGCAGTTCAATTAAACTCAGGTTTAGAAACCTATACAGGAGCCGTTGCACAAGTATCAGCAGGGCTGAATCGCTTCTCAGAAGGGTTAACAACTTATGCAAATGGGGTAGCTACTATTGCATCGGGTGCCAATCAGCTATCGGATCGTTCAGCTGATCTAGTAGGAGGTGTCCAACAACTTACTCAATCAAGTGATGGTGTCCAAGCTTTGGCTAGCGGAGCGTCCAAGCTCAATACTGGTTTAACTGCTCTGAAGGAATCGGTAGATATGAGTCTTACTAGCAATCAGGAAAATGTCAGTAATTTGACAGCTGGCCTGAACCAGTTAAATGCAAGCATTCAGTCGTCTCTCTCAGGAACTTCAGCTTCAACAGAAAATATTGAGGCATCCTTGACGAATATAGCAGCGTCTGCTCAAAATATCATCAATGACAATCAAGCTGTTAAAACAGCTGCCCTAGCCAATGTCCAAGGAACAAGTGCATATCATAGTCTTTCTGAAGAGGCCAAGGCGGAGATTGATGCGGCTGTTAGTGGTAGCCAAGCGGGTAGTGATCAATCTGCTCAGACCATTTTATCAGAAGTGATGACCATGAAGACCAGTCTAGAAGCAGGAAAGACTGCTAGCCAAACACAGTTGGCTCAGCTGGGGGCTGTCTCTAATCAGGTATTGCCACAAGCAGCCAATATGATCAATGGTCTCTATGGTGGCTTGTCTACGGTTAGCGCTGGGCTTGAAACAGCTAGTGGGGGAGCCGGTCAAATTGCTTCGGTTGTAGATAGCTTAAATGAAAAATTATCAAGTGGCGCCGGTCAATTGGCTCAAGGAGTGACGGATTATACAAATGCTGTCAATAAACTTTCGGAAGGAGCTAGTGGATTAGCCACTAACAATTCTAGCTTACTAACAAGTTCAGCAACTCTATCAGCTGGAGCAAGTCAATTGGCCTCTAAATCACCTGAACTGACAGCTAATTTCGGGAAATTAGTAGCTGGAGCAAGCCAATTGGCTAATGGATCAGGAAAACTGGTCGATGGTAGCAGTCTGTTGACGAATAAACTATCATCCTTAACAAGTGGGAGCGAGAGCTTGGCTAGTGGTCTAACAGAAGCAGGTGACAAGCTATCAACAGTCACAACTAAGGAGGATAATGCCAAGATCCTAGCAGATCCACTTAGCCTTCACAAGACAGACCGAGATAAGGTTGAGAAAAACGGAATAGGGATGGCTCCTTATATGATTTCTGTAGCCCTCTTTGTAGCTGCTATTTCAACCAATATCATCTTTAGCACACTTCCTTCAGGAAAAGAACCAAAGACCAAATGGGAATGGTTCAAAGCACGCCTAGAAGTAAATGGTGTAATTGCAGTTGTAGCTGGGGTGTTGGTTTACGCTGCTGTCCATTTGATAGGATTATCTGCCAACCATGAATTGGCAACTCTTGGTTTGATTATCTTAACCAGCATGACCTTCATGGCTCTTGTGACTGCCTTAGTAACATGGGATAGCAAACTCGGAGCCTTTGCTTCTCTGATTCTCTTGCTCTTGCAGCTGGCCTCTAGTGCAGGGACCTATCCGCTTGAGCTGACCAATAAGATCTTCCAAGCCATCAATCCTTGGCTACCGATGAGTTACTCGGTATCTGGTCTTCGTCAAACCATTTCTATGGGGGGACAGATTGGGGGACAAGTCGGCTTCTTGATGTTTGTCTTAGCGCTATTTATGGTTGCTGGAGTCTTGGTCTATCGAACAAATAACAAAGAAAGAGTCTAGTCTTTTGACTGAATCCTAAGAGGAAAAGAGAGATCTGTCTTTCTTTTCTTTTTTATCTAAGCAACATCTCCTGAAAAGGGAGATGTTTTGTTTTCTTTAAGTTTTTTTTAGATTTCTTTTAAGCTTTGCTACTTAAAATAACCAAGTAAATAATCAAGCAGCTAGAAAGGGAGATGTCCTATGGCTAAAAAAACATTTAAAGATAAATTCCAGCGATTTGAAACAAAATACGTTATTTCAAAGGAGGTTCTAGCAAATTTGCTGACGGAGTTTGAGGAACACATGGTAGAAGACGACCATGCTTACTCGACTATCAGCAATCTTTACTACGATACTCCTACCTTCCAAATGATTCGTGAATCTCTAGAAAAGCCTTATTTTAAAGAAAAATTGCGGGTACGGACTTACGATGAAACACCAACAGAAGAAAGCCAGGTTTTCTTGGAAATCAAAAAGAAAGTACGGAAAATCGTTTATAAGCGCCGGATTTCAACTGACTTGCTGGCGGCGGAGTCTTATCTAGCGGGAGTTCGAGGTCAGACAGATGATTCTCAGATCCGTGAAGAGATTGACTGGCTCATGGCTCGCTATAAAAAGGTTCAGCCCATGATGTATATCTACTATAATCGCTATTCCATGAAAGGCATAGAAGATCCAAATGTTCGGATTACCATTGACTATGATTTGACTTATCGATCTGATGATTTAAGTTTATTAGATGGCAAGCATGGGGACAAGCTCTTACCAGAAGGCTATGTCATTATGGAAATCAAGGTTCCAGGAGCTTACCCGCTTTGGCTGAGTGAGATTTTGGACCATCATCAGGTCTTTCCAAAATCCTTCTCTAAATATGGCGTAGCCTATAAAAAAACCACAGACTACAAAGGAGTTGTAAACCATGCTAAATCAATTATTTAATGATGTTTTTACTAGTACGGCTGTAAAACCATTGATCATGCTAGAAGCAATTGGAGTTGCCTTAGTCTTAGGTTTGGTCGTGGCTAAGGTCTACCAGTATAAAACGGTCTACAGCAAGTCCTTTGTCATGAGTCTGGCCCTATTGCCGGCCTTGATTGCCGTTGTCATCTTCTTGGTAAATGGTAGTCTGGGTGCTGGGGTTGCCGTCATGGGTGCCTTCAGTTTGATTCGCTTCCGTTCGGCTCCAGGTGGTGCCAAGGAGTTGGTCTCAATTTTCCTGGCTATGACTATCGGGATTGCGATTGGTATGGGTTACCTGGTCTTTGCAGGAGCCTTTACCCTAATCATGTCTGTAGCGACTGTCCTTCTTGAAACCATCAACTTTGGACAAATGAAACACTCTATCCGCCAGCTGACGATCGTCATCCCTGAAAGTTTAGATTATGAGTCTATATTTGATGATATCTTTGACAAAGCAACCAATCATCTGGAATTAGCCTCAGTGAAAACATCAGACATGGGTAGCCTGTTTAAACTCAAGTATATCATCCAGCTCAATGGCAAAATGACAGAAAAAGAGTTGATGGATGCTCTGCGGACCCGCAATGGGAATCTAGAGATTGCCATTAGTCGCTTTATCACAAAAGAAAATGAATTATAAAAGAAATAGAAAGAGGCCTACCATGAAAACAGGTAAAAAAACAATTTTTCGAAAAGTAAAGCTAATGGTCCCACTGGTTCTGTTGACAGCCAGCTTGGGAGCCTGTAGCCTGATTAGTAAGTCCAGCGCTGCTAGCACTAGCACAACTACTAGTTCAACCACTAGTAAAACGTCCTCAAGCAAAGCCTCAACAGCTTCAACGAGTTATTTTACTGACCGGGACCAAGACACCTCGTATGACGAATCTAGCGCTACAAAGGTGAGTCTAAGTGGCTCGACAGCTAAGGTGACTGGAGACGGTGCAGAGGTATCTGGGTCTACCGTAACAATTACAGCTGCGGGTACCTATGTCCTGTCTGGAAGTAGCGAAAATGTCCAAATCGTGGTGAAAGCAGGAGACCAAGACAAGGTCCAAATCGTCTTGAATGGTGTGACCATGAAAGGGACTGACGCAGCGATTGTTGTTGAAAGTGCGGATAAGACCTTTATCACCCTTGCGGAAGGAAGTAAGAATAGTATTGCCGACTCTGCCAACCACACCAATACAGACTATGATGCAGCCATATACAGTAAGGATGACCTGACTTTCAATGGTTCTGGTAGTTTGACGATTGAGGGCAACTATGGCAATGCAGTCGAGTCGAATGATGATTTGCGTATTACTGGCGGAACCTATACAGTCAAAGGCTATAAAAATGCTCTTTCTGCCAATGACGCGTTGAATATCAAGGATGCGACCTTGAATCTGACGGCAACCGAAGATGCTCTTCACGCTGACAATGATGAAGATACGACACTTGGAAATCTTTATATCCAGTCCGGTACGATTACCATTAATGCTGGTGACGACGGAATGCACGCTTCTAATGCAGCAGTGATTGACGGCGGTACGGTTACAGTTGAGTCAAGTGTTGAAGCACTCGAAGGAACCAATGTGACTATTAATGGAGGGAAATTAGATCTTTCTGCCTCTGATGATGGTATCAATGCTTCTAGTAAGGTAACAGGAGCAGAGATCTTTATCAAGATTACGGGAGGTGACATCAAGGTTGAAGTGGGACAAGGTGACACCGATGCTCTTGACTCTAACGGTGATATCATTATGACAGGAGGCAATCTAGACATTACTTCTACAGTCTCTGCCTTTGACTTTGACGGAACAGCTACATACACTGGTGGAACCATCACAGTCAATGGTGAAACTCGATCTGAAATCACAGCTGATGGACCCGGTGGGGGTGGAGCCCCAGGAGGTAATCAGGGTGGCGGACCTGGTGGACATTAAGCCCGTTTCAAATAGAAATAAAAAACTCCTCATTCCAGTTGGAATGAGGAGTTCTTGCTATTCATCAATTCTGATAGACATCGTCTCCGTATCTATCGTCACCTGAGCGCCAATGGTAATGGTAAAGAGTGGCTGAGTATGGGCAAAGTCCAAGTCATAGAGGACGGGAATCGTCTTTAGAATCGGATGTTTGTCCAAGATATAAAGGAGTAGCTCCTCTGTCATCTGACATTCTTTTGGAAAGCGGCCGATGAGAAGGGCCTGTGGGTTAGGATAGGCCTGAAGGAGGGCGGCTAGATTGCGGTCAAATTCCACATAATCATCTTCCTCTGCCTCTTCAACAAATAGGACATAGTTTTCATCTGTCGGAGCATAGGGCGTACCACATAGGAGCGAGAAGGTGGAAAGATTACCACCGATAATAGTGGCTTGGGTTTGCCCGTGGTGATAGATCTTCCACTCCGTTTCATGGAAGGTCATTAGCGCATCTGGCAGATACCAAGCATTGCTGCCCCATTTTTCACTAGGGGTCAACTCATAAGAAGTTTGGCTGACAGCCTTGAGCCAGCTCTCTGTCTGATAGTCCTGCAGGACATCCATCTTAAAGCTAGAGTATGACGGTCCCATGTAGGTTTTCATGCCAGTCTTGCTATAGATAGCGTTGAGCAAGGCTGTCGTGTCTGAGTAGCCGCAGAAAATCTTAGGATTTCTAGCAATCAACTCAAAGTCCAGATAGGGCAAAAGCTCATTGCAGTTGAAACCGCCGATAGTAGCCAGAATAGCATCAACAGAGTCATCTGAAAAGGCAGCATGAATGTCTGCCACCCGACTTTCGATGGAGGCAGAGCCTAGTATATCATTTTCCAGATAATGCTCCGAAAAAGACACGGTAAATCCTAGCTTTTCCAAGCGCTCCTTGGCGGCTAGATTGGTCTCAAAGCCACCGATGTGTTCAATTGACGCTGAGGGGCTGACAACCCGAATGTGCATACCAGGTACGAGTTTTTTCATAAGAAGAGCTCCTGTTTTAAATGACTATATTATACAATAGAACGTTTCAAAAGACAAGGCCAGCTAGGACAAGAGGACGGGAAGTAAATCAGCCAGTTTTTCGACGGTCCAGTCCGCTCTTTCTTCAAGATTTTTGACTTGAGCTAGACGACTGAAGCCTTGTTTAATCCAGATGGTTTTCATGCCTATTCTTTTGGCAGGAGCGATATCGTTATCCAAGCGGTCACCAATCATAATGGCTTGCTGAGGCAAGCAGTTAGTCTTTTGTAAGGCAAGCCTGAAAATAGCGGGGTCGGGCTTGGCCAGCCCAAGGTCAGCAGAAGAGAAGATAGCATCAAAGTAGTCTAAAATTCCAAAATCCTTCAAGCGCTCTTCTAGGCCAGGTAATTGATTAGCGATAATTCCCAACTTATAATCTTGCCCTAGTTGCTCTAATATTCCTTTGGTTTGCGGATAGAGAGTCTCTAAGTCCGTTCTCCAAGCAGGGCGCTCAAGTCTGTAGAAGCTTAAGGCTTCTAAGTCGCCTTTTTTATTTTTTCTAAAATGGCTGAGCATCTTATCATAGAATTCCTGATAAGAAATATCTTTTCCAGTAATGGCGGTTTTTATTCTAGCTTCATAAGCTTTGTCTTCATCGACTAGAGTTGAACCTATATCAAAAAATAGCCATTGGATCTCTTGGTAATCTTGTTTCATAGCCTTATTCTATCACAAGGTCTTTCTTTTCAAGCTAGGCGGCTGTGATTTTTTGAAAAAGAGACTTTTCAAGAAGAATCAGGGTCATTTTAGAAGCTTTGGCGCATCTTTTGTTAAAAGCTATTTATAATGAATGTATAGAAATCCGAAGACAAGAAAATCTTTTTAGCATTACACAAACTTTTTTGAGAGTATGCCTGTCTCCTGAAAATGCAATCTCTAAACTTCATTCAGTTTCCCCTTTCGATGGTCTTCGGATTCTATTATTTTAGAAAAAATAGAGGGTTAATATGAAAAAGAAAGCAATTTATTTGTACGTGTGTTGGTTGATCTCTGTCTTTGGTGGACTGCTTAGTCTCTGGGACCTTCTTGCAGGAAAAAGACTAGAGAATCCCGCAGAAGTTATGCAGCTAAAAGGTGAGGTAGCCCAGCAGTATAATCGGTTTTATGATGCGGTTTTTGGTTTGAATCATAGTATGAGTCAGGTTCTGATTCTATTTGTGGGTCTTCTTTTATTGGCGACAGTACTTGTATTGCTGATCAAGAAGAAACTACTTCTAGCCAACATCCTATACTCCGCCTACTCGGTCTTTACCATTCTTGTCATGGCTTATGATTATCTGTCTTCTCAGCCACTCTATCATTATTTTAGTGATCCAGCGATTCGTGAATCAATCATGATGATCCCTAAGGCTGTAACCATAGTCGGACTCTTACTAAATATCCTCTTTTTAGCTGTTGTCCTCTTTTATACCTGGCGTCAGCAGAAGGATTTAGAAGTGGAAAAAGAGCCTATTTAAAATTTGACAAATAACATTTATCGTCTTACAATTTTAAGAAAAGGATAGATGTTATTTTTAGTTTTAGGAGGATAGAATGGCAAAGGTTTCCTTAGTTTATATTAGTTTAAGTGGGAATACAGCAAGCTTTATCAAGCGTCTGACGGCCTATTTGCAAGAAGGCCACGCGGATCTTGAAGTAGAACAGGTCAATATTAAGGATTTGGTCAAAGAGGGCCAAGATTTCTTTGCTATGGACAATCAGTTTGTAGCCTTCTTGCCTACTTATTTAGAGGGTGGAAATGGAGTTGACTCTGGTGATGTTGAGATTTTAACCAATGATTTAGCAGCTTTTATTGAATTTGAAGAAAACTATAAAAAATGTTTCGGTATCGTAGGTAGTGGCAACCGTAATTTCAACAATCAGTATTGTTTAACGGCCAAGCAATATTCTCAACGTTTTGGCTTTCCTCTGCTAGATACTTTTGAGCTTCGTGGTCTGCAAAATGATATCAGCCGTGTTGGTGATAAGATCGCAGAACTCTATCGGCTTTAAACTAGTTGACATTAGAAAAATAAAGAGGCTGGGACAAAAGTCCTAGCCTCTCAATTGTTTTTGGATTGTCGAGCAAGACGCAGTGGTTGAGTGGGTTCTATTGCGCTGATTTCATCAGCTTTTACAGCCCTACTCAACTGTGCGGAGGTGGGACGACGAAATCGAATTCTAACGAATGACCGATTTCTGTCCCACTCTCGTTTTGTTTATTTCAAGACTAGGACTTGCTTAGCAGGAACAACATAGCTGTCAGCCAAGGGAGCGACAGCCTTGTGGCTACTAATGGCTGGATAGGATAGAAAGACTTCCTGACCTAGTTCGTTTTGGTAGGTCTGATCTTTTGAACCAAAGTTGATCAAGATGGTCATTTGTTCATCTTGCTGTGAGATCTGATACTTGACCAGTGAATCATTGAGCCACTCAACTTGGCATGCCTCCAAGATTTCTTCTCGGCTTTCGAGACTGAGTAGAGGGTGTTCTTTTCGGAAGCTGATTAATTCACGAATGAAGTCAACATCTTCTTCGTAGTTGAGTAAGCTTTGCCAGTCCAGACGATTAATAGTATCTGGGATGTTGTAGCTGTTGTCCAGCAAGTCTTTGTGGCGGAAGAATTCTTGCCCACTATGGAGGAAAGGAACTCCCTGAGCAAGCAAGACCAAGTGTAAGGCCAAGCGAGCACTTGCCAAACGTTCTTTTTGACTGATGTTTGGATCTTCCATTTTAAAGTAGTCAAAGACAGTTGCATTGTCATGACACTCAGTGTAGTTAATGGCCTGTTGAGGACTTTGGAAATGGTTTGCTGTTTCTAAGCCAACATTAGCTGTTAGGATATTAGCCATGCTGGAAGTCCATTCGGATCCAGTCAGTTTTTGTTTGTTTAAGATGGTTTCTTTGATGGTATCACGGAAATTATCGCTGAAGAAGCCATAATCAGTCAATTCTGCCGCCTTATACTGGTGGGCTAGTAGATCTGAGTCTAACCCAGTCGCCATTTTCCAGCCTTCTCCGTAGAGATAGACATTTGGGTAGCTCTCTTTAAGCTCTTCTGCTAGCTCATTCATAGTTTGAATATCTAAGATACCCATGAGGTCAAAACGGAAGCCGTCAAAGCCATAGAGATTCACCCATTGCTTGACTGAATGCTTGATGAAGCGACGGACCATGGCTCTTTCACTAGCAACATCGTTACCACAGAAAGTTCCGTCGGTTCGTTGTTTTTGTTCATCCAAGCGATAGAAATAACCAGGAACTATCTTTTCAAAAGCAAAGCTATCCGCATCATAAACGTGATTGTAAACAACGTCCATAATCAAACTCATATCCGCCTCATGGTAGGCTGCGATAGCTTCCTGCAATTCTAGAATGCGTGCATAAGGGTCCTCCGGGTCACTGGCAAAGCTGCCTTCTGGAACGTTATACTGGACCGGATCATAGCCCCAGTTGTAGACTTGTTCAGGGTGTTTTTCATCCACGCTACCAAAATCATAAACAGGCATGAGCTGGATATGAGTGATCCCTAAATCTAGCAAGTGCTGCATACCAATTTTGCGTTTACATAGCTTGGGAGACTCTGTCAGCGCTCGGAATGTGCTCGGTTCTTTAAAACCAGCATCCTTTTGGCTAGAGAAGTCGCGAACACTCATCTCGTAAATGACGGCTTTGGTTGGGCTTAGCTGGGTTTTGGCCCGCTTAACTCCAGTTGTATTGAGTAGTTTCTTTGGATCAACAATAAAGCTAGCACCAGAATTGGCTTCAGAAGAGAGGGCATAAGGGTCGTGTACTTCCAGCCACTGACCATTGACCTTGTGAAGATAGGTGTAGCTAGCTTTCTCCCAATCACCAGGAATCATTGTTTTCCAAACGCCTTTTTCCTGACGCAGGAGAGGCCAGACAGTTTCTTTGCCATCCTTTTTCAACTTGATCAGGACTTGCTCGGAGATAGGAGCCCAGAAGGCAAAATAAGTAGCCTTCGAAGAATAAGTTGCACCAAGATCATCCTGGTCGTAGTCGAAGATTTGATCAAAAATCGGTTCTTGGACAATATGTCGGAATGCTAGAACAGTTTTATTGCGGTCCTGGTCGTAGACGAGATAATGCTGTTCCAAATCGATATCTTCTTCCAAAGTCAGGCTGTAAAGGCAATGTTCAGTAGAAGATTTGCATGTTTGAATAGTCAGAGGAATCACCTGGTCGTCAGATTCCAAAGTGAAGGATAGGTCCTTAGCATCATAAATGATGGGTAACTGAAGATTAATCAGTCGTGTGTTATCTAAATAAGCTTGAAAGGTTCTAAAAGACATAAATCTCCTTTATACAAGATAAGCTAGCTACAGAAGCGCGTGCACCATCAGAGGCTATTAGTAAAAATAATTAATAGTAAGTATAAATAATTGACAAACATAAAAATGCAAGGCCAAAGAGAAGTACAACCGTAGTTTAACTTGAATGTAACTACGGTTGTCATTTTTTATCTGGGCTTGAGATTCCATTTTCGTGTTTTTAACATTTCGGTTTACGGTTCGATGAAAATACTAATTTACCGTTCGATAATTTTATGGGAAATCAACTGGCGATAGCAGATTTTCCGATTTTCCTTGGTATCATTGATGATCTGAAGGATGGTTTGGAAGGACACTCTACCCAGTTCTAGGGTGTTGATATCAACATAGGCAGCCAAGTCTAACTTTGGCTCCACCGAATCAAAAGAAAGGACTGGGATAGTTAAGTTTTGTGAAGAGAGAAAATCACAAACACCAGATGCCAGCAAGCTATCTGTAGTGATGATGGCATCAATATTTGGATTTTTTGCTAGCAAGCGCTTGGTAAACTGGTAACCCTTTTCTTCCAAAAATTCTGTGACAAAGACAGTGCTCTGAGGATCCAATTCCAGCTGATGCTCTTTTAAGGCATTTTCGTAGCCGGTATAACGGTCTTGGGTTACAAATAGTTTTTTAGTTCCTCCGATAAAAGCAATATGACGGCAACCTTTTTTTATGAAATATTCAGTTGCATCGAACCCCGCTTGGATATTATCATTGTCGACCAAAGGAATAAAAGGTGAAAGAGATTTTCCTAGGATAAGAAAAGGAAATTGTTCCTCATAAACCATCCGAACCAGAGGGTCGTTTTCTTCAGCGTAAAGGAAAATAAGTCCATCCACCCGACGACCGTGCACCATTTGAGAAATGGCTGTCATTCGTTCTTTCTCATCTTTACCAGTAGCAATCTGAATAGCGTATTGGTGCTGAGAAGCTACTTGTGAGATCCCTCTCAGAACAGATGGAAAAAATGGATTTTGGTAGAAAGCATCTGAATCATCTGGCAAGACGAGGCCGATAACCTGAGTATAACTGCTGACCAGACTGCGGGCATTTAGATTTGGATGGTAATTCAGTTCTTTCATAGCCTTGCGAACCCGTTTTTTTGTCTCCTCACTAATCGTTGACTTATTCTGGATAACACGGGTTACAGTTGAGGGCGAAACCTCAGCTAGTTTGGCAACATCTTTAATAGTAACAGGCATGATGACCTCCTAATTTTCATCACGGAAATGCGTACGATAAAAGGCGATAACAAGAAATAATACAAAGAGAATATTTTGAATCATAATCATGGTTGTCAAAGGCTGACCTAAGATGCCAAAGAAGACGGCAATGAGAGTAGGAAGTCCCAGACAGTTTAGAGTGAAATGATAACATTCCTTGAACTTTTTAAATGAAAAGAGTTTAGATTTTTTAGTCAGATAAAGGAAGAGACTGGCTCCAAAGGTCACAATGAAGAAGTTAAAGGTCAAGAGCAGGCCAGACACCAAGAGTAAAAAGAGACTGATAATCAAACGGTTTTGCTGGAACCAATCTTTGGAAATAGCCTCGCTCAAGCTTTTCTTATCCTTTAAAGCTTCCTGATTGATAGCCTGGTAACGAATGGCAGCCAATTCTTTCTTGCTTTTACTGATCAGGAGATGATCCTTGTCAAAATAAAGCGTTAACTTGTCTCCTGGTCGGGTATCCTTGTGATGTCCGATAATAACCTGGCCGTCTTTATTCTTTTGTACACCAAAATGACTATCATAAGTCAGTTGGCCGTCTTTGATCTGAACATGATTGCTAAGCTCTTTCATAGCAGACTCATCTAAAGGCTGAAAAACTTGATCGATAAAGGTATCTAATGGATAGCTCTCTTTGGCAGCTGTCTGCAATGCCATAGGAATCAAGGTCAAAGAAATTAAGAAAAGACTAGTAAAAATCAGTTGGAACCAAGACAAAAGCTTGCGGTTGGCAAAAGCTTTTTTAAATTGAAAAATACTTGAAAAATAATTAAAAGGGTAGGGGTACATAGTAGCTCTTTCTAATTTTTATAGTCGTCCGACAAAAAACAGGGTGGGACAAGATTATCCCTTGTCACCACCGCTTGTTAAACCAGATACAAAGTTCTTTTGTAGGAAGAAGAATAAGATACAGATTGGAAGAGCTGTTAAGATAGCTCCTGCGGCAAAGAAGGCGATTTTCATATTTTTAACATCGCTGACAAATGTTCTCAGACCGACTGCAACTGTATAGAATTCTTTATCCCGAAGGAGGAAACTAGATAAGATATAGTCTCCAAATGGCCCCATGAATGCCCAAAGTGCTTGTACAGCAACCATTGGACGAACCAGAGGAAGGACGATTTGCCAGAAGCGTCGGAAATGACCGGCACCATCTAGTTTAGCTGACTCATCAAGAGAGATTGGAACGGTATCAAAGTAACCTTTCATCAGCCAAGCATTCATTGGAATTCCTCCACCAACATAAAGGAAGATGAGGAACCAGTTTTGGTTCAAAGCATTCAACATCAAAGCCATGACGAAGAAGGCGGTAAGGGCAGCAATGGTTGGTACCATCTGGATAATCAAGAAGAAGACCAAACTTTGCTTGCGGGCGATGAAGTTATAGCGGCTGTATGCGTAACCAGCTAAAACTACTATACTGGTTTGCACAATCATTGTCAAGACAGCAATGATTACCGTATTGAGATACCAGGTTCCGTAGAGTGTCTCAGAGAAGAGCCTGCTGAAGTTATCAAAACTCCAATCGATATTAAAATCAAGTTTGAAGGCGACAATGTTACCAGTTTTAAAGGCTGATGTAATCGTAATTAATAGAGGATAAATAATGATTACTGACAGAACTACGAGATACAGGTAAGTCAGAAAATGATTAAAGTGACGTTTTAATTTTACAGAATTATTCATCTTATACGTCCTCCATGTCAAATGCGTGTAGTTTCTTGAAAGCAATCATTGAAATACCGATAACGATAATTGAGATAATCAAGGTAACGGCTGCGGCCATTGAGTACTGGGGTGCAGTACCAGTAGTTAAACGATAAATCCAAGAAATCAAGATATCTGTTGAACCAGCGCCTCCACCGACACTACCAGGTCCACCCGCATTAAAGAGGTAGATGATAGAGAAGTTATTGAAGTTGAAGGTGTATTGACTGATAAGAGTTGGCGCAGCAACAGCTAAAATCATTGGGAAAGTGATGTTGCGGAATTTTTGCCAAGCATTTGCTCCATCAATATAAGCAGCTTCATACAAATCATTTGGAATAGATTGCAGAATTCCCAAAGTCAAGACGTAGATGTATGGGAATCCAAGCCAACCTTGCATCATAATCAAGGCAACCTTGGTCCAAGTAGGATCAGTTTTCCAAGGGATGAGGGTGTTGTTCAAGAAAGGTAATACCTTGCTAAGCAAAGGAATAACTTGGGTGTTGATTGCACCGATACTATCATTAAACATATTTGAGAAAGTCAAGATTGTAATGAAAGCTGGTACCGCCCAAGGAAGTAGGAAGATAACACCGAAGATGCGTTTTCCTTTGATGAAAGGCTGGTTAGCAATAATTGCTGTGAAAATACCAATAACAATTTGTAAAGTTGAAGCACATAAAGCCCAGATGATGGTCCAAGATAGGACTGAACCAAAGGCTGAACGGAAAGTGCTGAGACTCCAAATGTTGCTGAAGTTTGTCAAACCAACCCAGTCCAACAGTTTTGTTGGAGGGAGGTGTTTGAAATCATAGTTTGTAAAAGCAATCAGAAGAGTTACCAATACAGGGAAAATGATAGCAAAGGTCATAGCTACATAAGAAGGGATGATCAGCAAGTATGGAAAACCATTCTCATAGATGCTGTGAATCATTTCTTTCAGAGTAGTATGGACCGGAATACCGTTATTCCAGCGTTTAGCTGTTGTGTGAGCGTCCTTTAAGTTGAAGACATAAAATAGGAAATAAACCAGCACGATAATTAAGTGGAAGGCACCACGGATCAACATAAAGAGGGAGTTGTCGCGTCCGCGCATTTCACCAAGTGTGATAAGATTTCCTAGCTCACCAGAAGCGATCGCAAAGAAATAGATTAGAAAGGCCAGTGTCACACCTAAGAAGATGAACCCCTTGGCTTTCTGTTTGTTATAAATTTGTCCAAGTCCTGGGATCAGGGACAGCAACAAGGCTTTACTTGGGTTCTGTTGTCTAGTCATATTTGTCTCCTGAATAAGATTCAAAGAGGGGCTAAAAATTTTGAAAGCAGAGAATATAAAACTAAATGTTAGAAAATATTTCTCTTTTTTCAAAATTTTTAAGAAACCCGTAGTTGTTTTAATAGCTTTTTTAATAAAGAAGGGGTAGGGAAAATTCCCACCCCTAGAGTTCTTTATTATTTATCAGCGTATTTTTGAGCGATAGTATCTTTGATTAATTTCACTGCATCGTCAGCAGCAGTTTTAACATCTTTTTTACCGCTTACAGCATCGAACAACATAGTTTTAGCTGGATCCCAAACTGTACTCATTTCAGAGATGTTTGGCATTGGTTGAGCTGATTGGAACTGTTTAACAACTGCGTCTGTCAGTTCATCTTTCTTGCTTACTGCGTACTCGCGAGCTTCTGTGTTAGCAGGTACTTCGTTTGTAGCATCGTAAAGAGCTTTTTGTTGTGCAGTTGATGCAAGGAAGTTAACAAATTTTTGTGCGCCTTCAATGTTTTTAGAACCAGCAGGAATAACCCAAGCTTTACCACCACCAAAGGCTTTGTATTCTTTGCCGTTTGGAAGAGTAGGGATAGTTGCTACTCCATAGTTAACTTTCGCTTCCTTTAGAGATGCTGCTTTCCAAGGGCCATCAATTATTGCTGCAGTTTTTCCACCTTGGAATTGAGTTTGGATCAAGTTAGGAGAACCTTCTGTATCTTGCATTCCTTTAGGCCATTTTGCATACCAAGTTTTAGCATATTCGATACCTTTAATTGCACCTTCATTAGCTAAACCGATATCTTTAGGATCTGTACCATCTTTGCCGAAGACATAAGCACCGTTACCAGAAAGAAGACCGTAAGCATAGTAGAAGTTTGTCCAGTCAGCAAGGAAGGCAGTTGTTTTACCGTCTTCGCCTTCAAAAGCGTACTTGCTGTCTTTAGCTAATTCTTCCAGTTCAGCAAATGTTGTAGGAGCTTTTTGGATCAGATCTTTGTTGTAGTACATTACCAAAGTCTCGATAACGGCAGGAGCACCATAAGTAGTTCCATCAATTGTTACAAGAGATTTAGTAGTTTTATCAGCCTTTGCTTCTTTGCCTAACTCGATTTCAGAAAGTTGTCCGTCTGCACCGAGACTTCCTACACGGTCGTATGGAGCCATCATAACATCTGGAGATTTACCAGATTGGTTGTCAAGCGAGAGATTGTCAAGACCAGTAAGTGCATCACCAGTTTTGATAGTGACCTTTGTTCCTGTTTCCTTTTCGTAAGCTTTTGCAGCTTCTTCCATGTAGCTCTTGTAGCCTTCATCTACATAAGCAGTGAGTTCATTGCTTGTAGTAGTGTCTTTTTTAGAAGATTTGTTACCACAAGCTGCTAAAATAAGGCTAGCTAAAGCAACAGTACCTAGTACAGCAGCACTTTTAAGAGCTTTGTTTTTCATGTTTATTCCTCCTAAGAATAAAAAAAGTAATAATTTACATTTAAGTTTACGCAAACGTTTTCTTAAACTAAAAAATTATATCATAAAAAGTAACCGTTTGCAAGATATTTTTCTAAAAAATCAAAAAAACATTTTTTATTCGACAAATTATTTGTCAATATTATAGAAGAAAAAAAGAAAGTTATATGATTTTCTTGAAGAATTTAAAAAATTTTTATAAAATGGTTGCATAGAAAACTAAAATCAGATATAATCGAACTACGCAAACGTTTTCGTTGAACAAAAAGTGGATTTTAACTAAGAAAAATATTGAGGTGACAAGATGAAAGAACGTCAAAGTGGTGTTCTCATGCATATTTCTTCTTTGCCAGGGAAATACGGAATTGGATCTTTTGGGAAAAGTGCGTATGATTTTGTAGATTTCTTGGTAAGAACTAAGCAACGCTATTGGCAGATTTTGCCACTAGGCACGACTAGTTATGGAGACTCTCCTTACCAATCTTTTTCTGCCTTTGCAGGAAATACACACTTTATTGACTTAGATCTTCTTATAAAAGAAGGTTTGCTTCAAGAAAGTGATTTAAGTGGTGTGGATTTTGGAAGTGATCCAAAAGCTGTTGATTATGCTAAGATTTTCGAAGCACGTCGGCCACTATTGGAAAAAGCTGTTAAAAATTTCCTTCAAAGCTCTGATTTGAAGGCTTATAAAAAATTTGTGGCAGAAAATGCCAACTGGTTAGACCTGTATGTTGACTACATGGCAATCAAAGAGCACTTTGATTTGGCGGCGTGGACAGAGTGGTCTGATGAAGACATTCGCCTGCGTAGGCCAGAGGCTTTGGCTGATTACCGTGAGCGCCTGAGCGAACAGATGGAATACCATCGTGTCACTCAATACTTTTTCTTCCAACAATGGCTAGCTTTAAAAGATTATGCGAATAAGCATCATATTGAGATTGTCGGAGATATGCCAATCTATGTAGCAGCAGATAGTGCTGATGTTTGGGCACAACCACATTTCTTTAAAACAGACGCTGTTGGTAAACCAACTTGTGTGGCAGGATGTCCGCCTGATGAATTCTCAGAAACAGGACAGCTTTGGGGGAACCCAATCTATGACTGGAAAGCTATGGATAAAGATGGCTATTCTTGGTGGGTTGAGCGTCTGCGTGAAAGCTTTAAGATTTATGACATCGTTCGTATTGACCATTTCCGCGGATTTGAATCTTATTGGGAAATCCCAGCGGATTCAGAAACAGCTGCAACTGGTAAGTGGGTAAAAGGACCTGGCTATGCTCTATTTAAAGCTGTTAAAGAAGCTTTAGGAGAACTGAATATCATTGCGGAAGACCTAGGTTTTATGACTGATGAAGTCATTGAGCTTCGTGAGAAGACTGGTTTTCCAGGAATGAAGATTTTGCAGTTTGCCTTCAATCCAGACGACGAAAGCATTGATAGTCCACACTTGGCACCTCATAACTCAGTAATGTATACAGGAACTCATGATAATAATACTGTTCTTGGCTGGTATAAGGATGAGATTGATGATCCAACTCGTGAATACTTAGCTGTTTATACCAACCGTAAAGAATACGAAACTGTTCCTCATGCAATGCTTCGTACGATCTTTGCTTCTGTTAGCTATATGGCGATCGCAACCATGCAAGATCTGCTAGAATTAGATGGTTCAGCAAGAATGAACTTGCCATCCACTATTGGTGGCAACTGGCAATGGCGTATGACAGAAGACGAACTGTCTAAAGAGGTAGAGGCAGGGTTGCTCTCTCTAACAACTATTTATCGCCGAATTAATACAAAACTTAAACCCAAAAACAATGTAAATCAGAATTCTAAAGGAGAAAAAAATGTCTAAATTACAGCAATACATGCAAAATTTGTATCAAAAAACAATTGCTGATTGTACTAATGAAGAACTATATACTGCTCTTTTGAACTATACAAAAGAATACAGTGCAACTAAACCTGTCAATGATTCAAAGAAGAAATTGTACTATATTTCTGCTGAGTTCCTGATTGGTAAACTCTTGTCAAACAACTTGATCAACCTCGGCCTTTATGATGATGTCAAAAAAGAATTGGCTGATGCAGGTAAAGATTTGATTGAAGTAGAAGAAGTTGAATTAGAACCATCTCTTGGTAATGGTGGTTTAGGCCGATTGGCTGCCTGTTTTCTTGATTCAATCGCAACTCTTGGTTTAAATGGAGACGGAGTGGGTCTGAACTACCACTTTGGTCTCTTCCAACAAGTGTTGAAAAACAATGAGCAAACAACAATCCCTAACTTCTGGTTGAGTGATCAAAACTGGTTGGTAAAATCTACTCGTAGCTACCAAGTGCCTTTTGCAAACTTTACTTTAACTTCTACACTCTATGACATTGATGTACCAGGTTATAAGACAGAAAAGAAAAACCGTTTGCGCCTCTTCGATTTAGATTCTGTAGACTCTAGCTTGATTGAAGAAGGAATTGATTTTGACAAGACAGATATTGCTCGTAACTTGACTCTTTTCCTTTACCCAGATGATAGCGACAAGCAAGGTGAACTTCTTCGTATCTTCCAACAATACTTCATGGTTTCAAATGGTGCGCAATTGATCATTGATGAAGCAATCGAAAAAGGAAGCAATTTGCACGACTTAGCAGACTACGCAGTTGTTCAGATCAACGATACTCACCCATCAATGGTTATCCCTGAGTTAATCCGTCTCTTGACAGAACGTGGATTAGAATTTGACGAAGCTGTAAACATTGTCAAGTCAATGACTGCTTATACAAACCACACGATTCTTGCAGAGGCTCTTGAGAAATGGCCGTTGGAATTCTTGGAAGAAGTTGTTCCTCATCTTGTTCCGATTATCAAAGAACTTGACAAACGTGTCAAGGAAGTTTACAAAGATTCTGCTGTCCAAATCATTGACGAAAATGACCGTGTTCATATGGCTCATATGGACATCCACTATGGATACAGTGTAAATGGTGTGGCAGCCCTTCACACAGAAATCTTGAAAAATTCTGAGTTGAAAGCTTTCTATGACATCTACCCTGAAAAATTCAACAACAAAACAAACGGTATTACTTTCCGTCGTTGGCTCATGCATGCTAACCCACGCCTTTCTCACTATTTAGATGAGATTCTTGGTCATGGTTGGGACCATGAAGCAGAAGAACTTGAAAATCTTTTGTCTTATGAAGATAAAGTTGCTGTCAAAGAAAAATTGGAAAGCATCAAAGCTCACAACAAACGTAAATTGGCTCGTCACTTGAAAGAGCACCAAGGTGTGGAAATCAATCCAAATTCTATCTTTGACATCCAAATCAAGCGTCTTCACGAGTACAAACGTCAACAAATGAACGCTTTGTACGTGATCCACAAGTACCTTGACATCAAAGCTGGTAACATTCCTGGTCGTCCAATCACAGTCTTCTTTGGTGGTAAAGCAGCTCCTGCTTACACAATTGCTCAAGACATTATCCACTTGATTCTTTGCTTGTCAGAAGTCATTGCAAATGATCCGGCAGTAGCACCACACTTGCAAGTGGTTATGGTTGAAAACTACAACGTGACTGCAGCAAGCTTCCTTATCCCAGCATGTGACATCTCAGAACAAATCTCACTTGCTTCTAAAGAAGCTTCAGGTACTGGTAACATGAAGTTCATGTTGAACGGAGCCTTGACTCTTGGTACTATGGACGGAGCTAACGTGGAAATCGCTGAGTTGGTTGGAGATGAAAATATCTACATCTTTGGTGAAGATTCAGAAACTGTTATTGATCTTTACGCGAAATCTGCATACAAATCAAATGAACTCTACGCACGTCAAGCTATCAAACCGTTAGTTGATTTCATCGTAAGTGATGCAGTTCTTGCAGTTGGGAACAAAGAACGTTTGGAACGTCTATACAAGGAGTTGATCAACAAAGACTGGTTCATGACTCTCCTTGACTTGGAAGACTACATCAAAGTGAAAGAGCAAATGCTTGCTGACTATGAAAACCGCGACGCATGGTTGGATAAAGTTATTGTAAACATTGCTAAAGCTGGTTACTTCTCAGCTGATCGCACGATTCAACAATACAATGATGAAGTGTGGCATTTAGATAAATAAAAAATCCTCTTGGATAGCCCCATCAGTTAGACCTTGATTCTGACTGATGGGGTTTTTGTTTTATGGAGGATGAAGACATAGGGCTAGAAGGCAAGGCATATAGAAAAAGAGGAAGAAATGTCGCAATTTCTGTTGTTTTATGACTTTATATTTGATTTTATGTATAAAATCTATTTGTCGTGTTTATAATGTATGGATTGCATAAAAATTAGATGAAATATCCTTGACAGTGTTATAGAAGAATATATAATATAAAGTAAGGGATTGTGCCCAAATATAAAGGAGGAAAATGTTGTGAAAAAGATGAATAAAAAGCTCTTTCATGCATTTATGACGCTGTTGTTAATAGTATCGGTATTCATACCTCTACTAAAAACAAGTTACACAGTTAAAGCGGAAGAATTGCCGTCAAACAGCTATACGATGACAACCTCTCCAACCATTAATAATAATCGGTTGGTTGATGGTGCCAAGTATGGTGAAGGAAAGTTCTATCTGAATCCGACCTACAAGTTTGATAATTCTGCAACTTTGAAAAACGGGGACTTTATGGTTTATAAAGTGCCAAAAGAGTTTAAAGTTGAGCGTGACATCACGACAGATATCTATGCCAAGGATGGAGCCACTAAAATTGCAGAACTGCAGACAAATGCTGCAACTAATTCTGCTACAGTGACCATCACTAACGAAGAATACTTCAAAAATCTGACAGAAGATCGCGAACTGACTGCTTTGTTCACTGTGGTTTGGGCAGATGATGTCGAGTTAAATAAGGAATACAGCATTGATATTCCTGGTGCAGGGACATATAGATTGACTCGTATCGTACCAGATGATGATCCTACTGGTTATACCAAATGGGGTGTCCAAGATGCTGATGATCCTAACTACGTTAACTGGCGTATCCGTATCAATCGTTATGTAAAACCTGTTACAGGAGTTAAGATTGAAGATACAATCCCTGAAGGTCAAGTCTTAGCAGGTGAGATTACTGGATATTACTTTACTGAATGGAATAAGGCTGAGGCTCGTCCAAGACTGGATGCTTCACATGTAAATGTTACGGGTACAAATTCTTTCACTATTACTCCAAATGGTAATGGTGACCTGAGTACACAAGGTCTATATGTTTTGTACCGTACTCGTTTGACTGCTCCAGTTGACAATACTACCAAGAAAGCTTTCAACAATGTGAAAGTGACAACATCAGATGGTGTCTATGATGTAGATGGTTTTGCCTCTCTGACAACTACTGAAGGAATTGGATCAGGTGCTCGCCCTTCTGAAGTTGAATTTGAAGTTACAAAGCAACTGAATGGTGGAACATTGAAAGGTGATGAATTCATCTTCCAATTGATTGATCCAGATGGCAAAGTAGTTGAAACGGCCAAAAACAACAAAGACGGACAAGTTAAATTTAAAGCCATTAAATTTTCAACAGTTGGTACTTTCAAATACCAAATCAAAGAAGTGGATGAGAAAGAACCAGGCTATGTTTATGATAACAAGACCATTAATGCTGAAGTTACAGTAACAGATGTCTATGGAGAAAAGTTTGCAAGTGTTAAATACGACAACAAAGTATTTGTGAATTCCTACTCTGCTAAACCAACTACAGCAACTATTGAAGCAATTAAAGTTTTGAAAGGCAGAGCCCTTGAAGCTGACAAGTATGAGTTCGAGCTCAAAGAAGGCGATACAGTCGTTGGTACAGCTAAAAACAAAGCAGATGGTTCAGTAGTTTTCCCAGCAATTGAGTATACTGCTGCAGGCCCTCATACATATACAATTACTGAAAAAGCTGGTAATGAACCAGGCGTGACTTACGACACAGCTTCACACACAGTAACTGTAGATGTTGCGGACAATGGACGTGGTCAGCTTGAAGCAACTGTTCCAGCTGACAAGCCGGTCTTCACCAATACTTATGCTGCAAAACCAGGAAAAACAGTAATTGAAGCTAAGAAAGTTCTGAATGGTAAAGAACTTGAGGCTGATAAATATGAGTTCGAGCTCAAAGAAAACGACAAAGTAGTTGGTACAGCTAAGAATACTGCAGATGGTTCGATTAGTTTCCCAGAAATTGAATACACTGAGGCAGGAACTTATACTTACACTATGTCAGAAAAAGCTGGTAATGAAGCTGGTGTGACTTATGACAAAACTTCACACACAGTAACTGTAGATGTTGTGGATAATGGCCAAGGTCAGCTTGAAGCGACTGTTACAAGTGAAAAACCAGTCTTTGTAAACGATTATGTTGCAAAACCAGGTAAAAAAGCAATTGAAGCTAAAAAAGTTCTAAACGGTAAAGCCCTTGAAGCAGATAAGTATGAGTTTGAACTGAAAGACTCTGAAGGAAATCTTGTTGACACCGCTAAGAACAAAGCAGATGGTAGCATTACTTTCAAAGAAATTGAGTATAAAGGACCAGGCCTTCATACTTATCTCGTCTCAGAAAAAGCTGGCAAGGAAGAAAACGTTACCTACGATACAAAAACTCACGAAGTAACTGTAGAGGTTGCGGATAACGGCCAAGGTCAATTGGTAGCAACTATCACTAGTGAACAACCAGTTTTCACGAACACTTATACAAAACCAGATCCAGCTGCTGATACCATTACAATTGAAGCAACAAAAACTTTAGTTGGAAAGGAATTAGAAGCAGGTAAATATGAATTTGAATTGAAGGAAGGCGACAAAGTCATTGGTACAGCAACAAATGCTGCAGATGGAAAAGTTGTATTCCCATCAATCACATATACAGAAGCAGGTACACATACCTACACTGTTGCTGAAAAAGCTGGCAATGAAGAGAATGTTACTTACGATACAACAGCCCACACAGTAACCGTAGAGGTTGCGGACAATGGCCAAGGTAAGTTAGTATCTACAATTACTGGCAATAAACCAGCATTTGTGAATAAATACACTGCACCAACTCCACCGCCAACTCCAAATCCGCAACAACCAACTCCAGCCACTGCAACTATTCAAGCAAACAAAGTCTTGACTGGTAAAAAGCTGAAAGATGGTCAGTTTGAATTTGAGTTGACTTATCAAGGTAACGTAGTGGATACTGCTAAGAATAAAGCGGATGGTTCGGTAACCTTTAAATCACAAAGCTTCACTTCACCAGGTAAGTATGAATACACTATTACTGAAAAAGCTGGTAATGAAGCAGGTGTGACTTATGATAAGACAGTTCACAAAGTGACTGTAGAAGTTGCTTATGATACGAACGGTAAACTTGTAGCGACCGTTACTGGTAATGGACCAACCTTTACCAATACGTATGCTGCTAAAACACCTCCAACATCATCTGAAGAAAAACCAAAACCATCAGGTGATAAGCATGAAGATCTTAAGAAGGAAGAACCTAAAAAAGAAGTGAAGAAAGAATTGCCTAAGACAGGAACAGCTGAGTCCTTAGCCTTCTCTGTTCTTGTTGGCTTCCTGCTCCTTGCAGCTTCAGTCTTCTTATATCGCACTAAAAAGGTTAATTAATCTTTGGGTTTAAAAAGAAAGAGAGCGATGGAAAACCTTCATTAAAAAGGTTTCTCGCTCTCTTTTTTATTTAAAATAGTCCTAAACTATGATATTTTGATATAATGGTGACATGAGTAGAATTTTAGATAATGAACAAATGATGGATGAAGAAATGGTGGAGCGCACGCTTCGACCACAATATCTGCAGGAGTATATTGGCCAAGATAAGGTCAAGAATCAGTTAAAAATTTTTATTGAAGCAGCTAAACTAAGGGATGAGGCTTTGGATCATGCTCTTTTATTTGGCCCTCCTGGACTGGGGAAGACGACCATGGCTTTTGTGATTGCCAATGAGCTGGGTGTGAATATCAAGCAGACTTCGGGACCAGTTATTGAAAAAGCAGGAGATTTGGTTGCTATTTTAAATGATTTAGAGCCTGGTGACGTTCTTTTTATCGATGAAATACATCGTTTGCCAATGGCAGTAGAAGAAGTCCTCTACAGTGCTATGGAAGATTTTTACATCGATATCATGATTGGTTCAGGGGATGCTAATCGTAGTGTCCATCTTGATTTACCACCATTTACACTTATCGGTGCGACGACACGTGCTGGAATGCTATCCAATCCTCTGAGAGCTCGCTTTGGTATCACAGGGCACATGGAGTACTATGAAGAAGCTGATTTGACTGAGATTGTTGAGCGAACGGCGGAAATTTTTGAGATGGATATCACTCATGAAGCAGCTAAAGAACTGGCTTTGCGTAGTCGTGGTACTCCTCGAATTGCCAACCGTCTATTGAAGCGCGTCCGGGATTATGCTCAGATTATGGGCAATGGTTTGATTGATGAGACAATCACGAATCAAGCTCTTTCCATGTTAGATGTGGATCATGAAGGTTTGGACTATGTCGATCAAAAAATTCTGAGAACGATGATTGAGATGTATGGTGGTGGTCCAGTCGGTCTAGGCACCTTGTCAGTAAATATTGCTGAGGAGCGTGAAACGGTTGAAGATATGTATGAGCCTTATTTGATTCAAAAAGGCTTTATCATGAGAACGAGAACGGGTCGCGTTGCAACTCGAAAAGCTTATGAACATTTAGGGTATGAATACATGGAGAAATAGGCTTATGGAAACAGAAGAGAAAAATCTTCTAGATCTTTTCTATGCTGATCAGCATCTAATGACTATTGTAAAGATTATTCGAGAGTTGAATTTACAGGATAGCTGGCTGGCAGCTGGAAGTGTTAGAAATTTCATCTGGAATCATTTGTCAGGTCGGGAAAAATTTGATTTTGAAACAGATATAGATGTGATATTCTTTGATCCGACAGTCTCTTATGAGGAGACGTTACAAATTGAGAAGCGCTTAAGAGAAGCTCATCCACTCTATAGCTGGGAAGTAAAGAATCAAGTTTATATGCATATTCATAGTCCTAATACTAAGCCTTATACCAGTTCACAGGACGCTATGAGTAGATATCCAGAAACCTGTACAGCTCTTGGTTTACATTTATTAAAAAATGATGATCTTGAGTTATTCACAGCTTATGGCTTGACTGATCTTGTTAACTTTCAAGTCAAACCCACACCGCATTTTTTAGCGGATGAGGAAAGGATCAAACTTTATAGAGAACGTTTAGAAAAGAAAAAATGGCAATCTAAGTGGCCTAGGTTGGATATTTATTTGCCAGAAAAAGAAACTTAAAATTGCTTTAAGATAATTTTAAGTTGGCTCGAGTATACTGTAGTCATAAGTTAAGAATACTTAGCTTGAACTCCTAAAACTTTTCTTTTTCATAATAATCTCCCTAAAAGACCACCCAATCAGGTGGTCTTTTCCTGCTTATTGGAAGGAAGAAAAATGCTAAATTGGCAGAAAAGCGTCCAGTTTTTTTGGAGATCAGCAACCTATTTAATGTCATTTTCTGATATAATTAAGAAGAGGTATTTCTATGAAGAAAATTGTATTTGTTTGCTTGGGCAACATCTGTCGGAGTCCGATGGCTGAATTTGTTATGAAAAGTTTGACTGATAAATTTCATATTGAAAGTCGGGCAACTTCTAATTGGGAACATGGAAATCCAATTCACCAAGGGACTCAAGCAGCTTTGAATGAGCATGCGATTATATTTGATGTTGAAAAAACTTCTCTGCAGATGTCTGAAAAGGACTTTGCCTTCTTTGATTATATCGTTGGTATGGATGCTTCTAATGTGGCCGATTTAAAAGAGATGGCCCCTCGGAAATATCAGGATAAGATATATCAGTTTATGGATAAAAGTGTACCAGATCCTTGGTATACTAATGATTTTGATGAAACTTACCGGTTGGTTCAAGCGGGATGTGAGCGCTGGCTGGAACGTTTGGATGGATAAAAATGGATAAATTAAAAGAATTTTATAATCGTTACCAGCATTATTTGACAAGAACAAATTTTGAGATAGTTGCTGTTACACTAATTGCTTTGTCTGCGATTTTAGTTTTTACTTCTAATATTCCAGATAAAGGAGTGCTTACTCTTGATAAGGGAGCGATTAAGTATGATGGCAGTCTGGTTCATGGAAAGATGGATGGTCAAGGAACTTTGACTTTCAAAAATGGCGATAAGTACGAAGGAGATTTCAAAAATGGAATCTTTGATGGCAAGGGGAAATTCACCTCTAAGAGCGGTTGGAAGTACGAAGGTGAGTTTAGTAAAGGCCAAGCGGACGGCCAAGGCACTCTAACAACCGAGCAAAAGGTCGTTTACAAAGGAAAGTTTAAACAAGGAATTTATCAAAATGCGCATTAAATGGTTTTCGTTAGTAAGGATAGCAGGTTTGCTTCTCGTTCTACTCTATCATTTCTTCCAGGGAGTGTTTCCTGGAGGCTTTATTGGGGTGGACGTTTTCTACGCATTTTCTGGATTTTTGATCACCTCACTCCTGATTGATGAATTTGCTAAACGTCAAGAAATTGATATCTTAGGATTTCTAAGACGACGTTTCTATAGGATTTTTCCGCCTCTGGTCTTTATGATTCTGATCACTCTGCCGTTTACCCTCTTCATTCGCAAAGATTTTGTGGCTGGTATTGGAACGCAGATAGCAGGTGCCCTAGGTTTTGTGACGAATTTTTATGAAATTTTATCGGGCGGTAGCTACGAAAGTCAGTTTGTACCTCATTTATTTGTACATACTTGGAGCTTGGCACTTGAGGTGCATTATTATATCTTGTGGGGATTGGCAGTCTGGTTCCTAGCGAAGAAAAGTCGAAGCCTCGGCCAATTTCGGGGGATGATTTTTCTGATTTCGACAGGGATTTTCTTATTTAGTTTTCTGTCCATGTTTGTAAGTAGCTTTTTCACTAAGAATTTTTCTTCACTTTATTTTTCAAGCTGGACACATATCTTCCCCTTCTTTGCTGGGACAGCTTTAGCTACAGTTTCTGGTGTTCAAAATGTAGGGGCAAATTTCAAGAAACTAGAACAGTCTTGGAGCATGAAGCAGACGATAGCCACTATTGGTGGTGGTTTTGCTGTCTTAATTCTTCTAACCTTCCTGCTTCGTTTTGATAATATCTTCACTTATTTAGTGGGCTTTCTCCTCGCAACGATAGCTGCCTTGGCCATGATTTTGGGTGCTCGTGTTCTCCATGAAAAGACACCTAAGCTGGAAGAGCCAATCTGGGTCACATTTATTGCTGATACGAGTTACGGTGTTTACCTCTTCCATTGGCCTTTTTACATTATTTTCAGTCAGCTGATGGGGAATGCAGGAGCAGTAGTATTAACTACTCTTCTATCCTTTGCCTTTGCAGCAGTTTCTTTCTATATTTTAGAGCCTGTATTAGCGGGAAGAAAACCAGATTTGTTTGGTATTGAGCTCGATGTAAAATCAATTGCGAGACCGATTTTTTATAGTCTGATCCCTTTGGGGCTCATCTGCTTCTTTATCATCTTTACTTCCCCTAAAGTTGGAGCTTTTGAGGAAGACTTAATGATTAATGCCTTAAATCAAGCAGATAGTAAAATGCAATTAACTCGTAGCCAAGCAGATCAAACAACAGCAACTGATTACAATGTGGCGCCTGGAACGACCTTGATAGGTGATTCTGTTGCTCTGCGAGCTAATGACTGGTTACAAGAGGCCATTCCTGGTGTGCAGTTGGATGCGGCTGTTAGCCGAAATCTAGAATCAGGTCTAGAAGTTTTCCAGACAGATATTAGCAACAAAGTTCTGCTACAAAATGTGGTCCTTGCTTTAGGCGCTAATACAGTTCCTAATTACGAAGAAGTGCTTAATAAACTGGTTGAAAAACTTCCTAAGGGACATCGTTTAATCTTAGTGACCCCCTATGATGGACGAGTTGCTGGAGACGAAAATAGCGATCTGGTAAAAACTCGGCAGTACCAGTTGGAATTGGCGAAGAAATATGATTATGTCTACGTAGCAGATTGGTATCAAGCAGCTATTGATAATCCTGCTATCTGGTATGGAACAGATTACGTTCACTTTGGCACTGAGGCACAAAGCATTGCTACAGGTGGTCAATTATACGCTCAAACAATAAAAACTACACTTGATGAAGCTAATCAAGGTCCTGTCAAACCTTAATTTAATGATGAATATAAAGACCCGAGCTTCGGGTTCTTTATATATAATATATGAAAGCGCTTACCTTGTTTTTACAAGCTTCTGTGAAAATATGTAAATGAATCTATGTGAAATGAAATTATTATAAAAGATTAAATTCACAAAGAAATAGCGGAGTCCCCGGCTATAAAAAGATATTGATAAAATTTTCACAAATAATAATAAAAAAGTTTGTGAAATGTAAGCGAAAGTGTTTACAAAGGAAAGTAAATGGGTTATAATAAACTTGTGAAAAAATTAACAAAGGATAAATTCCTTGAAAGCTATGGAGGAAAATATGGCTGATAAAAAAACTGTGTCACCTGAGGAAAAGAAACTTGCAGCTGAAAAGCATGTAGATGAGCTAGTACAAAAGGCCTTGGTTGCTCTTGAAGAAATGCGCAAATTGGACCAAGAACAAGTCGACTACATCGTAGCTAAAGCTTCTGTTGCAGCACTTGATGCCCATGGAGAATTGGCGCTTCATGCTTATGAAGAAACAGGTCGTGGGGTCTTTGAAGATAAGGCAACAAAAAATCTATTCGCCTGTGAACACGTGGTAAACAACATGCGTCACACGAAGACTGTTGGTGTTATCGAAGAAGATGATGTGACAGGCTTGACTTTGATTGCTGAGCCGGTTGGTGTTGTCTGTGGGATTACTCCAACAACCAACCCAACTTCGACTGCAATCTTTAAGTCTTTGATTTCATTGAAGACTCGTAACCCAATTGTCTTTGCTTTCCACCCATCTGCTCAAGAATCATCTGCTCATGCAGCTCAAATCGTTCGTGATGCAGCAATCGCAGCGGGTGCTCCTGAAAACTGTATTCAATGGATTACGCAACCGTCTATGGAAGCAACTAGCGCTCTTATGAACCATGAAGGAGTGGCAACAATCCTTGCAACTGGTGGTAATGCAATGGTGAAGGCTGCGTATTCATGTGGAAAACCTGCCCTTGGGGTAGGTGCCGGAAACGTACCAGCTTATGTTGAAAAATCAGCGAATATCCGTCAGGCAGCTCATGATATTGTGATGTCTAAGTCCTTTGACAATGGTATGGTCTGTGCATCTGAGCAAGCTGTTATCATTGACAAAGAAATTTACGATGAGTTTGTAGAAGAATTCAAGTCTTACCATACTTACTTTGTAAACAAAAAGAAAAAGCTCTTCTTGAAGAATTCTGCTTCGGCGTGAAAGCTAACAGTAAGAACTGTGCTGGAGCGAAGCTCAATGCAGATATCGTAGGTAAACCAGCAACTTGGATTGCAGAACAAGCAGGATTTACAGTTCCAGAAGGAACCAATATCCTTGCTGCAGAATGTAAAGAGGTTGGCGAAAAAGAGCCGTTAACTCGTGAAAAATTATCTCCAGTTATCGCAGTTTTGAAATCTGATAGCCGTGAAGACGGAATTAACAAGGCTCGCCAAATGGTTGAATTTAACGGTCTTGGTCACTCAGCAGCGATCCATACTGCAGATGAAGAATTAACTAAAGAATTTGGTAAAGCAGTTAAAGCTATTCGTGTTATCTGTAACTCACCTTCTACTTTCGGTGGTATCGGGGACGTTTATAATGCCTTCTTGCCATCATTGACACTTGGATGTGGCTCTTACGGACACAACTCGGTTGGAGATAACGTCAGCGCCATCAACCTCTTGAACATCAAAAAAGTCGGAAGACGGAGAAATAACATGCAATGGATGAAACTACCTTCAAAAACATACTTTGAACGTGACTCAATTCAATACCTTCAAAAATGTCGTGACGTTGAGCGTGTCATGATCGTTACAGACCATGCTATGGTAGAGCTTGGTTTCCTAGATCGCATCATCGAGCAACTCGATCTTCGTCGTAATAAGGTTGTTTATCAAATCTTTGCAGACGTAGAACCAGATCCAGATATCACAACAGTTGAACGTGGTACAGAGATCATGCGTGCCTTCAAACCTGATACAATCATCGCACTTGGTGGTGGTTCACCAATGGACGCAGCTAAAGTAATGTGGCTCTTCTATGAACAACCAGAAGTTGACTTCCGTGACCTTGTTCAAAAATTCATGGATATTCGTAAACGTGCCTTCAAGTTCCCATTGCTTGGTAAGAAGACTAAGTTTATCGCAATCCCTACAACATCTGGTACAGGATCTGAAGTAACACCGTTTGCCGTTATCTCTGACAAGGCTAACAACCGTAAATACCCAATCGCTGACTACTCATTGACTCCTACTGTAGCCATCGTAGACCCAGCTTTGGTATTAACAGTTCCAGGATTTGTTGCTGCGGACACTGGTATGGACGTATTGACCCACGCAACTGAAGCATACGTATCTCAAATGGCTAGCGACTACACTGATGGTCTTGCTCTTCAAGCAATCAAACTTGTATTCGAAAACCTTGAAAGCTCTGTGAAGAATGCAGATTTCCATTCGCGTGAAAAGATGCATAATGCTTCAACAATCGCTGGTATGGCCTTTGCCAATGCCTTCCTAGGTATTTCTCACTCAATGGCTCATAAGATTGGTGCGCAATTCCACACAATCCACGGTCGTACAAATGCTATCTTGCTGCCATACGTAATCCGCTACAATGGTACACGTCCAGCTAAGACAGCGACATGGCCTAAATACAATTACTACCGTGCGGATGAAAAATACCAAGATATTGCTCGTATGCTTGGCTTACCAGCTTCTACTCCAGAAGAAGGTGTAGAATCTTACGCAAAAGCAGTCTATGAACTTGGTGAGCGCGTTGGTATCCAAATGAACTTCAAGGCTCAAGGAATCGACGAAAAAGAATGGAAGAAACATTCACGTGAATTAGCCTTCCTTGCCTATGAAGACCAATGTTCTCCAGCTAACCCACGTCTTCCAATGGTTGACCATATGCAAGAAATCATTGAAGATTCTTACTACGGTTACAAAGAACGTCCAGGACGTCGTAAATAAGTACATGGCTGAAGGAGTGAAAAACTCCTGTAAAGATCATACAAGAATCCCTCGCTCGCATGAGTGAGGGATTTTTGTATATTGATCAGCAAAATGTAGAGTTTCATTGTTCCCTAAAGGGGCTTTATGGAATGATAACAATAATCAGGTCTTATCTAGACTTTTGCCACTTGTTTGGTAGTTTGTAGACAGTTTTGCTTGTTGAAAAGCCGAAAATAGGATGATTTTATCTGAATGGAGTAACTTTCAGTGTAGGGGCACTTTTTTATCCTGATTCTATTGTCTTATCTTTTTATGTTTTAATGAACTCAAAAACCAGATGAGGATATATTCTTCATCTGGTTTGTTTAGATTAATAGGCCGATTTTTGATTGGGAAACATTAACTGAAATGGTGTTTGGATCAAATCTAGCAGTAGTTTACTGTATGCTTTTGGATGTACAAGTTTCAAAAAAAAGCAAAAGTTTTGACTAGTAGGCTGGAGTGTTTTCTCTTGTCCCATTATTGGGGTGCAGTGCCATCCAATCGTTTTTTATCTTAAATTTGTATCTTGTACTTAGTTTTTAACCAAATATACGTGCAAGAGCGTATCCACCAAAGAAGCCTCCGCCTAAACCTGCAACAATTCCTGCTCCAATTAGAAAAGGTGCAATTCCTCCAGCCGTATTTTCAAGTTCTTGTTCAGTTAAAGCTTGAAGTGATGTCGTGTTTTCAAATTTAGTCATAATGTTCTCCGTTCTTTTTAGTTAAAATGATTTAGGCCGACGATAATACCTGCAAAAAATCCTAAAATCAAGGCAAGTGTAAATGCAATCGCGTATCTATATTCGTAAACTTCGTTTAAAAATTGGTTCTTCATAGTATGATTATTTTCTATTTACACGATTTAAACCAACGGCAATTCCTCCTGTGAAGCCTGCAGCAGTAGCAGCGCCCCAGATTGCCCAGATGGCCACGGGGATAACTCCCCCTTCTACATTCATCAATTCATCTTCGGTTAGGGCGAGGTAATGGTTTTCAATTGTTGTCATATTTTCCATTGTATTATCTCCTTTATTATATAGGTCACCAGCTGTCAAGTTGGTAGAAGTGAAGCTAGTTTTAGGACTAGCGGTTGAGCTTTATCTCATCTATAGTCTAGAGAATGAGAAGTGAAAATCTAGAGGACCGTCGATTTCCTGAAGGTGCTTGGCGTCTAAAAAACCATAAGACAGGCATGGCAACTCCGCCACTTGTTTCTTCTAACTCTTGTTTGCTTAGTTCTTTGAATTCTTTCATTATTATCTCCAATCTTTTAGATTTTGAAAAATAGAGGCCAGAAAAGTGGTAATAAAAACATCTTGCTACTCCTTTACAGTTTGTTAAGCGATTTTGCTTACACTTAACTATTCGTAGGAAGATGAGAAAAATGAAAAAGAAAGTAAAAAATTTAAATATCTTATGTGAGCTTTGTTATGTATAGAAAGTAAGGCAAGAAGAAAAACATAAAAATTTCCAAGTAGCCTCAAAGAATAGATGCTATCAACCATGCTACTATATAGGATTTAAAGCATGCTGAAAGTTTGGGGGGTGATGCCATCGCTGCTATTCCTCCTATTTACTTTCGTTTGCCGGACTATTCTATCGCTAAGTACTGGAACGATATGAGTGCAGCGGCTCCAAATACTGACTTTGTCATCTACAATATTCCACAGATGTCTGGGACAACCCTGACACCAGCCCTCTATGCAGAAATGCGTAAAAATCCACGAGTTATTGGGGTTAAAAACTCTTCTATGCCGACTCAAGACATTCAAATCTTTGTTGCAGAAAGTGAGGAAGATTATATTGTCTTTAATGGTCCAGATGAACAGTTTATCAGTGGTCGAGTTATTGGTGCTAAGGCCGGAATTAATGGAACCTGTGCTGTGATGTCAGATCTCTTCCTGAAGCTCAATCAGCTTATCATTGACAAAGATCTGGGTCACGCTAAAGAACTGCAACATGCGATTAATAGTGTGATTTACAAGATGGTCAGCGGGCGCGCAAATCTCTATGCTGTTACGAAAGAAATTCTTCGTCTCAATGAGGACTTAGATATTGGTTCTGTTCGAGCACCGGTTAGAGCCTCTATCTGAGGGAGACTATGCGATTGCCAAAGAAGCGGCTGCTATGATTAAGCGGGTAAGAGAAGACTTCTTGTAATATAAAGAGTGTGACACCAGAGTCTAGGGCAGTCTAAGCCTGTCCACCCCACGCTCTGGAGATGAATAATAATGGAGAAATTCTATGGGAAATGTTGGTTTTACCACAATCGATATGATTATTCTGATTGTGTATTTACTAGTTGTTCTGGTAGCGGGTTTGCTGTTCTCGAAAAAGGAGATACAGGGTAAAGAGTTCTTTAAAGGTGATGGAACGGTGCCTTGGTATGTAACATCTGTTTCCATTTTTGCTACATTGCTAAGTCCGATTTCCTTTATGATATTGGCAGGGAACTCTTATGCAAGGATTTGGCTACTCTGGTTTTCCCAGTTGGGCATAATTTTTGCCATTCCAGTGGCTATTCGTTTCTTCTTTCCGATTTATGCACGTCTGGATTTTGATACAGCTATGACTACCTGCAAAAACGTTTTGGTTCTAGAGCCTTACGGGCTTTGTCAGCTGTCTTCTTCATCATCTATCAAATAGGCCACATGTCCATCATTATGTATCTACCTTCAGTGGCTCTGGCTACTCTGACGAAGATTGATGTCAATATCTTGATTATCACAATGGGTGCAATTGCTATTGTTTACTCCTATACTGGTGGAGTCAAGTCAGTTCTGTGGACAGACTTTATCCAAGGTTCAGTACTCTTGATTGGTACAGCTGTAGGGCTTTTTATCTTGATTGCTAATCTAAAGGGTGGCTTTGGCGATATTGCTAGTGAGCTGGCCAGTGGTAAATTTATCTCAGGAAAAGAAACTATTTTTAATCCTAACTTGCTGAAGGATTCTATTTTTCTGATTATCTTGGGTTCTGGTATCAATACTTTGTCCTCTTATGTATCTTCGCAAGACATTGTTCAGCGCTTTACGACAACTCAGAATGTGAAGAAACTGAATAAAATGATGCTTACGAACGGAGTTTTATCAATCTTTATCGCCTATGTCTTTTATCTGATTGGTACAGGTTTATATGTATATTATCAAGTACAGCATCCAGGTAGCGAGGGAAGCTCTATTCCTCAAGACCAAATCTTCACGTATTTATTGCTTATGATCTTCCAGTTGGAGTGACTAGTGTTCTGATTGCGACAATTTATGCAGCGGCTCAGTCTACTATTTCTACAGGTCTTAATTCTGTAGCGACTTCTTGGACTCTGGATGTTCAAGATGTTGTATTCAGCAATCTGGACGACAAGAAACGGACTAAAATTGCTCAATATGTTTCTCTGGGTGTAGGAATCTTCTCCACAGTAGTTTCAATCGAGATGGCTCATACTGGTATCTCTTCAGCCTGTGTCAGATTCAATGGCTTTATGGGCTTGGTGCTGGGTGTCTTGGGAGGAATCTTTATTCTGGGAATCTTTACTAAACGTGCCAACCTCAAGGGAGCTTATGCGGCTATGATCGCTTCCAGTATTGTCCTGCTAGTCATCAAGTACGCTCTGCCAGCAGAAACGCTGAGTATCTGTGCTTATTCATTGATTTCAATTGTTGTTTCTTTGATTGTAGGCTATGTGATTTCCGTCTTAACTGGAGGCAAGACTGCGCCAGAGAATACAACAGTTTACGATATTGCAAGCATTCACGCAGATAAATCTAGGGAGGCACGACGCTAATGGAACTAGTTCAATATGAAAGAAGGGGATTATGATGCAGAAGAAGACTGGCAGCAGATGTCCGGCCAAGCTTTGTTTGACCTGATATTTACTCCTGGCAGTCTGACACACCTGGAAAAGAAGATTGCAGACTATTTTCTGTCTGCTGAGGCGCTGACAGCCGATCTATCGGCTCAGGTTGTGTCTCAGAAGCTCTATGTCTCTGTGCCTTCTCTGACTCGCTTCGCCAAAAAATGTGGATTTTCAGGCTATCGGCAGTTTATCTTTGAATTTCATGAATCCAGTTCAGAAAGTAAAAATGTCAGTTGGGATTTGACGAGAAATGTCTTGTCTGATTATGGCGAATTGCTCAATAAGACTTTTTCCTTGATTGATGAAGAACAGTTCCTGCGCGTGGGGGATATGCTCAACAATGCTAGTCGAGTCTATATCTACGGGCAGGGAAGTTCAGGTTTGGTAGCTCGGGAAATGGATTTTCGCTTCTTGCGGTTAGGAATGATTTGTAAGGCCATTACGAACGACCACATGATTCAGAGGGATAGAGTTATGCTGAATCCAGACTGTCTGGTTATTGGTATTTCCATATCTGGTGAGACTAAAATTATTACGCAGGCTATCCTGAGTGCCAAAAAAGTCAGATCCAAGACTGTGCTGGTAACTTCCAATAACAGCGACGACTTGAGGCAGCATTGTGATGAATAGGTCCTAGTAGCTGTCAAGAAGCATTTAGCACAGGGCAATAATATTTCTCCTCAGTTTCCGGTTTTAGTCGTGATGGATATTTTGTATGCCTATTATATGGATTTAGACCGAGATCAGCGCAGCCAAATCTTTACAAATACACTTTCAGCTTTGGAAGAAAATCAAGAAGATAAGGAGCATGAATCGTGAATGTTGTGGGGATAGATATCGGTGGGACAACCATTAAAGCAGATCTCTATCAGTCTGACGGACATAGTCTAAATCAATTTCGAGAAGCTGCTACTGAGATTGATTTTGAAAAGAAAACGAATCAGATTTTAGAACAGGTTTGCCAGCTAATAGCATTCTAAAAGGAGAAGTTTGGGCTAGATGGAGTAGCGATTTCATCTGCTGGTGTAGTTGATAGCCAAGCTGGGAAAATCAGTTACGCGGGCTATACCATTCCAGGCTATATTGGAACGGATTTCCGTAGTCGGATTTTAAAAGAATTTGGTTTGCCGATTGCGATTGAAAATGACGTTAATTGTGCTGCTCTGGGAGAGGCTTGGTTAGGTGCTGCCAAAGGTCATGCTTCAGCAGTTATGATTGCTGTCGGTACAGGTATTGGTGGTGGCATTATCTATGATGGAAAGATTGTCAATGGTTCCACCTATACCGCTGGTGAGGTAGGCTATCTGCCCATGGAAGATGGACAGGACTGGCAATCCTTGGCATCAACAGCTGTCTTGTTAGCATTATACAGCCAAAAGACAGGTGAACAAGGCCATACTGGGCGTAGTTTTTTGCGGCGGTAGATCAAAGAGATGAGCTGGCGCAGGAAACACTTGATATATTCTTGGGTCGTCTAGCTAAAGGTCTCTTAACGCTATCTTATATTCTAAATCCAGAGGTGTTGATTGTCGGTGGTGGCATATTAGCTCGGTCAGAGCTTATTCTGCCACGTCTGGAAAGCCTGATGAAGCAGCAAGTAGTAGACCCACGCTTTTTGCCTAGAGAGTTGGTGGCAGCAACTCTAGGGAATGAAGCTGGACGATTAGGTGCTGTTCGATATTTTCTGAATCAGGAGAATACTCTGGTTGAAAAAGATGTTTTCAGAAAGAATATGTTATAATTTATGCAAGTACGAAGCTGTATTCCAGAAGATGACTGTACCAGATGCTGGACAGTCAGCCAGGAATGCAGATTTTAAAATCCGTTTTCGAAGGTTTTTGAAAACGAGGGGGTGAATAGATGGCCAATGAAACACTTGAAAAAATGCAGGAAATTGAAACTGCTGCAGAAGAAGTTTTGATGGGCTACAGAACGCAGGTTCAGGAGCTGCGACGGCAAGTAGATGAAGATCTCAGGCAGCTGTCTCTGACTTATGACGATGAAACGCAGAAACTGGCAGAGGAATTAACCGTGACTTCCCAGCAAAAGTTGGTGCTCCTGCAGCAAGACTTGGAGCAGACATCCCAGCAAAATGAGGACAAGGTTGCGGCTGCGCTGACGGATAAAAAAGCAGACTTGGCGCGAGCTATTGTAGAGAAGGTGGTAGAAGCCTATGGCCATTAGTCAAATGCGGCAGCTGTCTCTGCTCCTGCCCAAGGAACTGCTAGACCAGCTTCTCTTTTACCTACAGGGTTTAGAGTTGGTTCAGATTCATGATTTGCGGCAGGAAGAGGATTGGCAGGTAGCCTTTGAGCAGAATTTAGTCGGTCGGCCGGATCGGCAGCTATCTCAGCAGGATTTGCTCAGTCGTCAGGAAAAACTGGAGAGGCTAATTGTAGAGCTGGAGCCTTTTATGCCCAAAAAGAAACTGCTGGAAGCCATAAAAGAAGATCCTTTGGAGCTATCCTTTGCTGCTTTAGAGCAGGCAGGGAAGTCTCGCGATGAGGTTGCGCTATTAGAAGGGATCAGCAAACAGCTCAAGGTCTTGCAAGAGGCCAAAGATCAGATAGAAGCTGACCGCTTGGAAGTGGCTGCGCTGGAGAAGTGGGAGCCGCTGGAGCTAACACCGCAAGCAGCTGCGACTTTCAGTCATCTGGGAGCTTTGATCGGGACAATTCCCAATACAGATGACGATGCTCTGCGCCTGACTTTGGGAGCACATCCTGACCTGAAGTTTCAGGAGGTTTTTACCGATGATACGGAGCATGGGGTGATTATTTTTTACAAGACAGGCTCTCTGGAAGAAGTTCGCAAAATCTTGAAAGAGTATGGCTTTAAGCCTTTTGAGTACGACCATGCGGAACTGCCTGCTGAGCGAGCAGCCCAGCTCAAGGCCGATATTCGACAGAATGAGGCGGTAGCAGATGCTATGACTAAGAGTCTGGCAGCTTCCAAGAATGAACTGGACCAGCTCAAGGTTCAGCTTGATTATCTCTGCAATCTCTCCTCTCGTCAAGAAAGTAAAAATCAGTTAGCAAGTACGCAAAACCTGGCAGCCTTGGAAGGCTGGATTGAAAGCAATCAGGTTCAAGCTCTTGAGGCTTGCTTGACAGAGCAGTTTGGCCAAAGCATTCTCATCCAGACCAGAGAAATTCGAGAGGACGAGGAAGATAAGGTTCCGACCAAGCTTAAAAACCATGCCTTGGTGGAGCCCTTCGAGCTAGTGACGGAGATGTATTCCCTGCCTAAATATGGTGACAAGGATCCTACCCCTGTCGTTTCCCTCTTTTATTTTGTATTCTTTGGCATGATGGTCGCTGACATTGGCTACGGCCTCTTGCTCTTTGTGGGCACCAGCCTGGCGCTGCACTTCCTGCATGTCAAGCCGGGACTGGCTAAGAATCTGCGATTTTTCCGCCTGCTGGGTGTGGCAGTCATCATCTGGGGGCTGGTTTATGGCTCTTTCTTTGGCTTTGAACTGCCCTTTGCTCTGATTAGTACCAGCTCTGATGCCATGACGATTCTGGTTATTTCGGTCGTCTTTGGCTTTGTTACAGTGCTGGCGGGCCTCTTCCTCAGCGGTCTGAAAAATATCCGCCTCAAGGATTATGCAGAAGCTTATAATGCAGGCTTTGCTTGGGTGCTGATTTTGCTGGGGCTGCTACTCTTAGCCTTGGGAAATTTCTTCCCATCCTTGGCCTTTGCAGCAACGATTGGTCAGTGGCTGGCTATCATCAATGCTCTGGGCATACTGGCAGTGTCTATTGTCAGTGCTAAGAGCTTGGCAGGATTGGGGTCAGGCCTCTTTAATCTCTACAATGTCAGCGGCTATGTAGGAGACCTTGTCAGCTTTACGCGGCTGATGGCTCTGGGGCTTTCGGGAGCCAGCATTGGCTCGGCTTTTAACTTGATTGTCAGCCTCTTTCCACCTGTCGCTCGCTTTAGCATTGGCATTCTGCTCTTTATTGCCCTGCATTTGGTCAATATGTTTCTATCTTTTCTGTCCGGTTATGTGCACGGAGCGCGTTTAATTTTCGTGGAATTCTTCGGAAAATTCTACGACGGCGGTGGCAAGCCTTTCACTCCGCTCAAGCCTAGCGAGAAATACGTTCAGCAAAGCAAGAAATAAAGATTAGACACTATGGTAAGAGATGAGAAGCTCATTTTTAGAAAAACACTTTCTACAACATCAAAACAAGTATTATTCATTCAACTAGCTGTTGGTTTTACGACGATTACAGCATTTTCATAGGAGTAAATCATGGAACATTTAGCATCATATTTTGGAACATACGGCGGCGCCTTTTTTGCAGGTCTGGGAGTAGCTTTGGCGGTCTTTCTCAGCGGAATGGGCTCAGCTCTGGGTGTCGGAAGCACTGGTCAGGCAGCGGCAGCCCTCTTGAAAGAGCAGCCGGAAAAATTCGCTCAAGCTCTGATCTTACAGCTTTTGCCAGGTACCCAAGGTCTCTACGGCTTTGTTATCGGGATTACCGTCTTCTTTAATATCAAGCCGGAATTGGCTCTACAATCAGGCGTGGCTTATTTCTTAGCAGCTCTGCCAGTTGCGATTGTTGGTTACTTTTCAGCCAAGCATCAAGGACGAGTGGCGACAGCTGGTATTCAGATTTTGGCCAAGCGTCCGGAAGAGGTCATGAAAGGGGTAATACTCGCGGCCATGGTTGAAACCTACGCCATCTTGGCCTTCGTTGTTTCCTTCATCA
>NZ_KQ969107.1:517895-520088 GCF_001578795.1 Streptococcus gordonii | reverse complement strand
TTTCCTTCATCATGGTTCCGAATGTGAAGTAAGGAGGCTTTTATGTCTAACATATCAGATCTCAAAGCTTCTGTCTTGGAGCAGGCTCACGAGAAGGGGCGTCTGCTTTTGGCTGAGGCTACTGAGAAAATAGAACAGGAAGCCAAGGAACGTGAGGCCCAGCTAGTTCGGCAAAAGCTTGGACAGCGAGAGCAGCAGCTGAAAGAAATCAGCCGGCGTAGTCAACGCGATATTCAGCAGCTGGAAAATCAAAAGCGCCAGTCTACTCTGGTCATCAAGCAGCGGGTTCTCAGAGAGCTTTTTGAGGAATCCTATGCTCAGATGGTGGCTTGGTCACCAGCTGAAGAGGAGTATTTTTTGAAGAGTGTCCTGGCTAAATACCCAGAGGAAGAATTGACACTGGCTTTCGGTGCTCTATCAGCTGAGAAATTCAGCTCCAGCCAGTTAGAAGGCTTGGGAAAGGCCTTTCCGCAAGTACACTTTTCAGACCAGTCCATAGCCGGTCAGGCAGGCTTTGTGCTGAGCCAAGGACGAGTGGATGATAGTTATCTCTATCGTGACTTGCTGGACTCTGTCTGGCAGGAGGAAAGCTACCGTCTAGCTCAGGACATTTTCAAAGACCAGGCAGAATAGGAGGCGGACCATGAGTGAAACAAGCTTCTCTCAAGTCAATACAGCCATTAGTGTGCAGGAGGCTTCCTTTTTGACGCCCCAGCAATATGAACAGTTGCTGCAGACTGACGATCCTGCCAGTCGTTCGGCTCTTCTGCAGGGAACGGTCTATGCCATGGATGCTGAAGCTGTCAAGGATCTCAATGCCATTGAGCAAGTACTGATGAAGCATTTGTATTCCGTTTATAATTGGGCGTTTGAGATCAGTCCTAGTAAGGAGCTGGTGGAGATTTTCACGCTCCGCTATACTTACCACAATCTCAAAGTTTTTCTCAAGGGTCGGGCGACAGGTCAGTCCCTGGAGCATTTGCTGATGCCAGTGGGGACCTATTCGCTGGAGGTTTTGGAGCATCTAGTCATGGCCTTTTCAGCTGAGTATTGTCCAGATTTCATGCTGGACGAGGTGCTTGCGACCTGGCAGGAATACCAGGATTATCAGGATGTGCGCGTGCTGGAGATTGGCATGGACATGGCCTATTTCCAGCATCTCAAGCGCCTGACACAGGAGTTGAAAGATGACCGCCTGCTGCAGCTGGTGAATCTGACTATTGATTTTTACAACGCCATCACCGTCAAGCGGGCTGTTGGTTTGGGAAAACCTCATAGCTTTATGAGGCAGCTCCTGTCTGATGAAGGAAGTCTTTCTGCTGCCAACTGGATTGCCATGGCGGAGCAGGGAGATTTCCTGACTTGGTTTAGCCAGGTCAATCCCTGTGGTTACGATCTGGATCTGTGCTCCTATGAGGAAAAAATGCGGAACCAGACCTTGACGACGGTAGAGCTGGAATATCTAGCGGACCTCTTGCAGGCTAAGTTGCTTGCGGCAGGTCAGTTTGAGACAGATGGACCGCTCCCTCTGGCCCGCTATCTGCTGGGTAAAGAGCTGGAAGTCAAGAATCTGCGGCTGATTTTGACCGGTATGGACAATCAGCTGCCGGTAGAGCTTATCAGAGAAAGGATGCGACTGATTTATGGACAAGACTAGCTACAAGATTGCTGTCGTGGGGAATCGCGACACCATCCTCCCTTTTAAGCTGATTGGTTTTCAGACCTTTCCAGTGAAGGAAGCTCAGGAGACGGTCAATACCCTGCGTCGGCTAGCCCGCGAAGATTTCGGCATTATCTATCTGACGGAGGATATGGCCACGGATATTCCAGAAACTCTGGCCTACTATGACCAGCTGGAGCTGCCTGCTATCACCCTGATTCCGACCCACAGAGGCAGCAGCGGTCTGGGCCGGCAGCGAATCCGGGACAATGTCGAAAAAGCCGTTGGGCAGGATATACTGTAAAGGAGCAACTATGTTTTTAAGAAAGCAAAGAAAACTGGCTCAAAAATTTCAAGAACTGCATAGGAGCAAGGAGCTGTTCGTCCTTCCCAATATCTGGAATGTTGGCTCCGCAGTGGTTTTTGAAAAAGAGGGCCATCTGGCAGTCGCTACGTCAAGCGCTGGGATTGCCTATGATATGGGCTATCCTGATGGAGAAGACATCTCCTTGGATGACTTGGTTTTTATGGTT
>NZ_KQ969107.1:484942-517677 GCF_001578795.1 Streptococcus gordonii | reverse complement strand
ATTTTGAAAGAGGTTATGCCGAAACGCCTGAAGGGGTAAAGGCCAATGCCCTTCGTTTGCTTGAAGCAGGGGCGGTTGGCTTTAATCTGGAAGACGGCTGTTCGGATAAGAGTTTATCTCCCATCGAGCTTCAACAAGCAAAAATCCAGGCCCTGATGGAGCTGAAAAAAGAGACGGGACTTGATTTTGTCATTAATGCTCGCACCTGTGTCTATTGGAATCAGTTGTTTGATGAGGATACCAGATTAAAAGTGGCTTTAGAAAGAGGGTTTGCTTACGAAAAGGCAGGAGCAGACTGCTTCTTTGTTCCAGGTCCTGTCCCGCAGGCAGCCATTCAAAGATTGACGGAGTCTTTGAGCATTCCAGTTAATATTATCTTAAATCCAGCGTCTGGCAGCATTTCTGATTTGCAAGAGCTCGGTGTCAAGCGGCTTAGTCTCGGTTCTGGTCCGGTACGGACCATCTACCAGCAAGTAATCGAATTGGCACAAGAAACTGCTACTCATGATTTTCATCGGATTCAGCAGGCAAGCTTTACTTATGATGATGCAAATCGTTATTTCAGATAAGATGAGGTTCTTATGAGACTAAACGAATTTGGACAAGCAGTCGGAGAAACTCTTCCTGATTTCACAGCAGGAAAATTTCCCAACATTGAAAGAATTGAAGGGCGCTACGCTGTCATTGAGCGCCTATCGAAAAAACACAGCGCAGATTTGTACGAGGTTTACGGACCGGACTCACCTGCAGATATGTGGACCTATCTTTTTCAAGATCCTGCCCGAAGTCAGGCAGAATGGTCCCAGAAGCTAGATCAGATGCTGGCAGCACAGGACCGTTTTCACTATGCGATTGTGGACAAGGAAAGCGGCAAGGCTCTAGGAACTTTTGCCTTGATGAGGATTGACCGAAATAACCGCGTTATCGAAGTGGGAGCTGTGACCTATTCGCCCAAGCTGAAGCGCACCAGACTGGCTACGGAAGCCCAGTACTTGCTGGCACGCTATGTCTTTGAAGAGCTGGAGTATCGCCGCTATGAATGGAAATGCGATGCCCTCAATCAACCTTCAAGGCGGGCAGCAGAGCGGCTTGGTTTCACTTATGAAGGTAGGTTTCGTCAGGCTATTGTCTATAAGGGGCGCAACCGAGACACGGATTGGCTGTCCATGATTGACAGGGATTGGCCGGCCGTAAAGGGTCGTCTAGAAAAATGGCTAAGCCCAGACAATTTCGACGAAAATGGTCAGCAAATAAAAGCCTTATCTGATTTTTAAAATAAAAAGAAACAATCCTTGCCCTAGAGTTAGCTAAGAAAGATTTCAAACTCGCGGCAAGAATCAAAAAACACTCTTTGGAAATGAATTTCAAACTCTTACTTAGTTTGCTGATGATTTTCATTGAGAAGTAACAAAAATCTCCCAAGAATGGAGGAAGATTGTGAGTCAAGGAAAGATTATCAAAGTTTCTGGTCCTCTGGTGCTGGCATCAGGGATGCAGGAAGCGAATATTCAGGATATCTGCCGAGTTGGAGATTTGGGGCTGATCGGTGAAATTATTGAAATGCGGCGGGACCAAGCCTCTATTCAGGTTTATGAAGAAACTTCTGGCTTGGGTCCGGGAGAGCCGGTCATCACGACTGGAAGTCCTCTGTCCGTTGAGCTGGGTCCAGGTCTGATTTCTCAGATGTTTGACGGGATTCAGCGGCCTTTGGAGCGTTTCCAGACCATCACGGAGAGCGACTTCCTCGTCCGCGGTGTTCAACTGCCAAATCTAGACCGAGAGACTAAGTGGGATTTTGTTCCAAGTCTGTCTGTCGGAGATGCGGTTGAGGCTGGCGATATTCTGGGAACGGTGCGGGAGACCAATCTTGTGGAGCACCGTATTATGGTGCCAGTCGGCGTTAGTGGACGCTTGGTCAATATCTCAGCTGGCAGTTTCACTGTTGAAGAGACTGTTTACGAGATTGAGCAGGCGGACGGGTCTATTTTTAAAGGGACTTTGATGCAAAAATGGCCGGTCCGTCGTGGGCGACCTTTTGCTCAGAAGCTGATTCCAGTTGAGCCTTTGGTGACGGGTCAGCGGGTCATTGATACCTTCTTCCCAGTGACCAAGGGCGGAGCAGCAGCCGTTCCTGGACCTTTCGGGGCTGGTAAGACTGTCGTTCAGCACCAGATAGCCAAGTTTGCCAATGTTGACATCGTTATCTATGTCGGCTGCGGTGAGCGTGGCAATGAGATGACCGATGTACTCAATGAATTTCCAGAACTAATTGACCCAGCAACTGGCCAGTCCATCATGCAGCGGACAGTGCTGATTGCCAACACCTCCAATATGCCGGTAGCGGCTCGGGAAGCATCGATTTACACTGGGATTACGATCGCAGAATACTTCCGTGACATGGGCTACTCCGTGGCCATCATGGCGGACTCTACCTCTCGCTGGGCAGAAGCCCTGCGGGAAATGTCCGGCCGTCTGGAAGAAATGCCAGGTGACGAAGGCTATCCTGCCTATCTTGGCAGTCGGATTGCTGAGTACTACGAGCGGGCTGGCCGAGTCAAAACACTTGGTTCGACTGCACGCGAAGGCTCTATAACCGCTATCGGAGCCGTATCACCTCCAGGTGGAGATATTTCTGAGCCGGTGACGCAAAATACCCTGCGGATTGTCAAGGTCTTCTGGGGCTTGGATGCCCAGCTGGCTCAACGCCGGCATTTTCCAGCTATCAACTGGCTGAGCTCTTACTCGCTCTATCTAGACGAAGTGGGAGCATATATCGACCAGCATGAGAAGATTGCTTGGGCTGAGAAAGTCACCAAGGCCATGAATATCCTGCAAAAGGAAAGCGAACTGCAGGAAATCGTGCGTTTGGTTGGCTTGGATTCCTTGTCTGAAAAGGACCGACTGACCATGAATGCAGCCAAGATGATCCGCGAGGACTATCTGCAGCAGAATGCCTTTGATGATGTGGACACCTACACTTCTTTCAAAAAACAGGTGGCTTTATTGAGCAATATCCTGACCTTCGATGCGGAGGCCAATCGTGCTTTGGAGCTGGGAGCTTATTTCCGGGAAATCATGGAAGGAACGGTGGAGCTGCGTGATCGAATTGCCCGCAGCAAGTTTATCCATGAAGACCAGCTGGAAAAAATTCAGGCCCTCAGTCAGACTATTGAGGAAACCCTGCACCAGATTCTTGCCCAAGGAGGACTAGACAATGAGCGTCATTAAAGAATACCGCACCGTCAGTGAAGTTGTCGGCCCTCTGATGATTGTCGACCAAGTCGCTGGCGTGCATTTCAATGAATTGGTAGAAATCCAGCTACATGACGGCAGCAAGCGCCAGGGCCAGGTCCTGGAAGTCCAAGAAGACAAGGCTATGGTCCAGCTTTTTGAGGGATCTAGCGGTATCAATCTGGAAAAAGCCAAGGTCCGCTTTACCGGTCGTCCGCTAGAGCTGCCAGTGTCAGAAGACATGGTAGGCCGGATTTTCAATGGCATGGGCAAGCCAATTGATGGCGGCCCAGCTATCTTGCCAGAGAAATATCTTGATATTGACGGTCAAGCCATCAATCCAGTAGCTCGCGATTATCCGGATGAGTTTATTCAGACTGGTATTTCGGCCATCGACCATCTCAATACCTTGGTTCGGGGACAAAAATTGCCAGTATTTTCTGGATCCGGTCTGCCCCACAAGGAATTAGCTGCTCAAATCGCCCGTCAGGCTACCGTACTCAACTCTGATGAAAACTTCGCCGTGGTCTTTGCGGCCATGGGGATTACCTTTGAAGAAGCCGAGTTCTTCATGAATGACCTCCGGGAGACAGGAGCCATTGACCGCTCGGTGCTCTTTATCAATCTGGCTAATGACCCAGCTATCGAGCGGATTGCCACGCCGCGGATTGCCCTGACAGCAGCCGAGTACCTGGCTTATGAAAAGGACATGCACGTTCTGGTCATCATGACTGACATGACCAACTATTGTGAAGCCCTGCGGGAAGTTTCCGCAGCTCGTCGTGAGGTGCCGGGCCGTCGTGGGTATCCGGGTTACCTCTATACTAACCTGTCCACCCTCTATGAGCGGGCTGGACGTCTGGTCGGCAAGAAAGGCTCAGTGACTCAGATTCCGATCCTGTCCATGCCAGAGGATGACATTACCCATCCGATTCCAGACTTGACGGGTTATATTACGGAAGGTCAGATTATCCTTTCGCGCGACCTTTACAACAGTGGCTATCGTCCGCCCATTAATGTCCTGCCATCTCTGTCTCGTCTCAAGGACAAGGGCTCAGGTGAGGGCAAGACTAGGGGAGACCATGCCGCAACTATGAACCAATTATTTGCCGCCTATGCGCAAGGCAAGCAGGCTAAGGAGTTGGCTGTCGTTCTGGGGGAATCCGCCCTGTCCGAAACGGACAAGCTTTATGTGCGCTTTACCGACCGCTTCGAGCAGGAATACATCAATCAAGGTTTCCAGACCAATCGAACCATTGAGGAAAGCTTGGATCTGGGCTGGGAACTCCTATCCATCTTACCAAGAACAGAGCTTAAGCGGATTAAGGATGATATGATTGACCAATACCTGCCGCAGACCAAGGAGGAAGAAAGATGACGCGACTCAATGTCAAGCCGACTCGGATGGAGCTGAATAACTTAAAAGCCCGTCTCAAAACGGCTGTCCGTGGGCATAAACTGCTCAAGGACAAGCGGGATGAGCTGATGCGGCGCTTCATTGAGTCTGTCCGTGAGAATAATCAGCTCCGCCAAAAGGTCGAATCCGCTCTGGTCGGTCATCTGCAGGATTTTGTCATGGCTAAGGCGCTGGAGAGCGACCTCATGGTTGAGGAAATTTTCGCTGTGCCCACGCGGGAGGTCAATCTGCATGTGGAAACAGAGAATATCATGAGTGTGCGCGTGCCAAAGATGCATGCCCATATTGACAATCCCTACGGTGATGACGAGGGAGACGTGGTTTATAGCTATGTGGCTTCTAACAGCCAGATGGATGAAACCATTGAAAGTATGAGCGATCTGCTTCCTGACCTACTGAGACTGGCTGAAATTGAGAAAAGCTGCCAGCTCATGGCGGATGAAATCGAGAAAACCCGCCGTCGGGTTAACGGACTAGAGTATGCTACCATCCCTGATCTCAAAGAAACCATCTACTACATCGAGATGAAGCTAGAAGAAGCCGAACGGGCCAGCCTCGTCCGAATGATGAAGGTGAAATAAGATGCGTAGGCGTCAAAAAACGACTGAAAAATAGGAACTGGACGATGGATTCGATGAATCCGAGCCAGTTCTCTTTTTTCCGAGTTTTTAGCCGAAGCTCGATTTAGCTAGGCTAACCTAGACTGAATAGATTTATTCATAGCTAAAATAGACAAAGAAGCGATAGCTTCTAGGAGATTTTGTCTTTTTTGCCCGGAGCTTAGGTCGGGTTCAGTTTAGCTGAATACAAAAAATAAAGAAAATTGACTGAAAAATAGGAACTGGGCGATGGATTCGATGAATCCAAGTCTAGTTTTTTTGAATCATATTTTAGCCTTTCTTTGACTATGTGAAAATCTGAAATCGAAAGCTATTAATCATTTTTAATGCTTTGATATGCCAATGTATAATCGCCTTTTATTAAGAAGTAAAACTATCCTATTTTCCGTATATTTATTACTAACTATTGAGGATATGTTACAAGTACGTCTCTATATTACAAAGAGCAGACAGTTCGATTAAATCGGATGAAAAAGGGTTTATTCTTGGGGAAATTATGTTAAGATGGGATTTGTAGTATGAATGAAGAAAGGTGTACTTTACATATGAAAATCAATAAGAAAATGCTATTCGCTTCAACAGTAGCTTTGTCGGTGTTCCCATTGATAACAGCCAATGCTGAAGAGGAATCACAAAATTGGACAGCTAGAACAGTTGATCAAATCAAAGCTGATATTACTAGTAGTGAAAATCAACAGACTTATACAGTCCAATATGGCGATACTCTTGGAACAATTGCGGAAGCATTTGACTTGGATGTAAATGTTCTGGCTCATATTAACGCGATTGCTAATATTGATCTAATCTATCCAAATACGGTTTTAAATATTACGACAAATGATAAAAACGAAATAACTGGTGTAGAAATTACAAGTCCACAAGCAACAAGAGCTGTAACAGGACCTGTTTCTGAGCCAGCTCCGGCAACCCCAGTTCAGCCTGAGGCAGCTACGGCCGAAACTACGGCTCCTTCAACTGAAGCAAATGCTGAAGCTCCAGCAGCCCCAGTGACTGATGCCCCAGTGGCTCCAGTCCCTGTAGAAGAACAAGTGTCGTCTGAGGCTCCAGCAGTTCCTGCAGAAGCTCAATCAGCTCCAGAAGCTGCTTCAAGTCAAGTGGTAGCTGCTGCGGAAGTGAGCGAACCACAGACTGCTGAGCCTATCACTGAACCAACTGCTCCAGCGACCCCAGCTCAGCCAGAGGCAACTCAAGCAGAAGCTGTAACGCAAGCGGCCCCTCAATTGGACCAAGAGCAGGTTAACCAAGATGTTACTAATATTGAATCACCAACCTACACTGCTCCAGCTGTAGCAACTCAAACAAGCAATAATGCTGCTAATGAAGGTTTGAGACCACAGACTGCTGCTTTGAAAGAAGAAATAGCAGCTAAATATGGAATTACAGAATTTAGTCTCTACCGTCCAGGAGATAGCGGAGATCATGGTAAGGGCTTGGCAGCTGACTTTATCGTTGGCAACAATACTGAGTTAGGAAATCAGGTTGCAGCTGATGTTACTTCTAACATGACCGGAAGAGGAATCTCTTATGTTATCTGGCAACAGAAATTCTATGCACCATTTGATAGCATTTACGGTCCAGCCAATACTTGGAACCAAATGCCAGACCGTGGTAGCGTAACTGAAAACCATTACGACCACGTGCACGTATCTATGAATGAATAAATAAGACAATTAAAAGCCCAGAAAGGGGCTTTTTCTTATATTCTCTGTGAAAAATCGAGAATTTTCTGATAAATTTTGGTATAATAAAGCGAACTACAGATAAAGGATGAGAGAGAATGACTTTAGTTTATCAATCAACACGCGATGAAAAGAATAGAGTAACAGCTAGCCAGGCGATTTTACAAGGCTTGGCGACAGACGGAGGCCTTTTTACACCCATTACTTATCCGCAGGTCGATTTGGATTTTGCCAAGCTCAAAGACGCTTCTTATCAGGAAGTAGCCAAGTTGGTTTTGTCTGCATTTTTGGATGATTTTACAGCTGAGGAATTGGACTACTGTATCAATAATGCCTACGACAGCAAGTTTGATGATGTAGCGATTGCTCCCTTGGTCAATCTGGATGATCAGTACAATCTAGAGCTTTTCCACGGAGCGACTATTGCCTTTAAGGACATGGCTTTATCTATCCTGCCTCACCTGATGACAACCGCAGCTAAAAAGCACGGCTTGGAAAACAAAATTGTCATTTTGACGGCGACTTCTGGCGACACAGGCAAGGCGGCTATGGCAGGCTTTGCGGACGTTCCTGGGACTGAGATCATTGTCTTTTATCCGAAAGATGGTGTCAGCAAGGTCCAAGAGTTGCAAATGACGACGCAGACAGGTGCCAATACGCATGTGGTGGCCATTGATGGGAACTTTGACGATGCCCAGACCAATGTCAAGCACATGTTCAATGACACAGACCTACGAGCTCGTCTCTTGGAGCACAAACTCCAGTTTTCATCAGCTAACTCTATGAATATCGGCCGTTTGGTGCCGCAGATTGTTTACTATGTCTATGCTTATGCTCAGCTAGTGAAGACAGGAGAAATCACAGCAGGAGACAAGGTCAACTTTACCGTTCCGACAGGGAACTTTGGTAATATCTTGGCGGCCTACTACGCCAAGCAAATCGGTCTGCCAGTTGGCAAGCTGATCTGCGCATCGAATGAAAACAATGTCCTGACAGACTTCTTCAAGACTAAGGTTTATGACAAGAAGCGGAGCTTTAAGGTGACGTCTAGTCCGTCCATGGATATCCTGGTTTCCTCTAACTTGGAACGCTTGATTTTCCATCTGTCTGGTAATAGCGCTGAGAAAACAGCTGCCCTAATGGCGGCTCTGAATGATCATGGACAGTATGAACTGACGGACTTTAATGCTGAGATTTTAGAGCTCTTTGCGGCTGATTATGCGACAGAGCAAGAAACAGCTGCTGAAATCAAGCGGGTCTATCAAGCGTCTGACTACATTGAAGACCCTCATACTGCCGTTGCGTCTGCTGTCTATCAAAAATACTTGGCAGAGACAGGTGATCAGCGCAAGACTGTTATCGCGTCTACCGCTAGTCCTTACAAGTTCCCAGTTGTGGCTGTTGAGGCTGTGACTGGCCAAACAGGACTTAGTGACTTCGAGGCTTTGGACCAACTGCACGAACTTTCTGGCGTAGCCCTTCCACCAGCTGTGGATGGCTTAGAAACAGCACCGGTTCGCCACAAAACGACGGTTGCTGCAGACCAAATGCAAACAGCAGTCGAGGATTACTTAGGATTATAAAGTTTGCTTAGAAAGCCTAAAATCAGCTAGATATCTGGCTGATTTTTTCTTGAGATGTCCTATGGAAAGGTGAAGTAGCTTATGCTTAAAAGGAAGAATTTTCTTTATGACGACTTATAAAAAAATCATGAATATCGCCCTGCCGGCAATGGCGGAGAACTTTTTGCAAATGCTCATGGGTATGGTAGACAACTATCTGGTAGCTAGCCTTGGACTAATTGCGATCTCTGGCGTCTCAGTGGCCAGCAACATCATTACCATTTACCAGGCAATTTTTATCGCACTAGGGGCTGCTATTTCTAGTCTCATTTCCAAGACTCTGGCTCAGGGAGACAAGGAAAATCTAGCTTATCATACAGCTGAAGCTATCAAGCTGACCTTGCTTTTGAGCCTTCTGTTGGGGCTGATCTCTCTGCTCTTTGGCAGGCAGATGCTGAATCTTCTGGGGACAGAAAAGGCGGTGGCTGAAGCTGGGGGGCTTTATCTAGCCTTGGTTGGTGGGACTATTGTCCTGCTAGGTTTGATGACTAGCTTTGGAGCGCTGGTGCGGGTCACGCGCAATCCTAGATTTCCCATGTATGTCAGTCTTCTGACAAATGTGCTCAATGCCCTCTTATCCGGCCTAGGAATCTACGTCTTTCAGCTTGGTATAGTCGGTGTAGCGCTGGGAACGGTGCTGGCTCGTTTGATCGGTGTAGTCATTCTCTGGCGAGAGCTGGATTTGTCTGCGATCCACTGGAGCTGGGGTTTAGATAGAGAGCTCTTACGCCTGTCTTTGCCAGCTGCAGGAGAGCGTCTCATGATGCGGGCAGGTGACGTGGTGATTATCGCTATTGTGGTCGCCTTTGGCACGGAAGCAGTAGCGGGAAATGCCATTGGTGAAGTTCTGACTCAGTTTAACTATATGCCTGCCTTTGGGGTCGCAACAGCAACAGTCATGCTGGTCGCCCATGCGGTTGGTGATGGAGATATGCGAGCAGTCGATCTGATTCGCAAGCGGACCTTCTGGCTATCTTTTGCTTGTATGCTACCCGTGGCTCTAGGGATTTTTGCTTTTGGTCGGCCGCTGACCTTGCTCTATACGGATAATAGCGGAGCTATCACAGCCAGTCTGTTAGTTATCCTCTTTTCCCTGCTGGGAACTCCTATGACAGTGGGAACCGTGATTTACACAGCTGTCTGGCAGGGACTGGGCAATGCTAGACTGCCCTTTTATGCCACGACCGTTGGTATGTGGCTGATTCGCATCATATCAGGCTATTTGTTGGGTGTGACCTTTGGCTTGGGCCTTCCGGGGGTCTGGGCTGGGACGCTCTTGGACAATGGCTTCCGCTGGCTATTTTTAAAGGTTTTATTTGACAGAAAAATGAGGAAAATCACATGACAACAGTCTTTTATTTGGGATTTGGACGGTACCTTGCTGGACTCCTACGATGCTATTTTGGCAGGGATTGAAGAAACCTATGCTCACTATGGTCTGGACTTTGATAGAGAAAGTATCCACAGCTATATCCTAAAGCACTCTGTCCAGAAGCTCTTGGAAAAAGTGGCATCTGAGAAGGGGCTGGACGCTGCTGAGATGAATGTCTTCCGTGGAGCAAGTCTAAAGGAGAAAAATGCTCAGGTTCATCTGATGGAAGGAGCGGCGGAGATACTGGCTTGGGCTGAAGAGCAGGGCATTGTCCAGTTTGTCTATACCCACAAGGGACTCAATGCCCATCAAATATTGCAAGACTTAGGCATTCATGACTATTTTACAGAAATCATCACAACAGCCAAGGGCTTTGAGCGCAAGCCCCACCCAGAGGGTGTCGACTATCTAATCGAGAAATATAGCCTAGACAAGCAGGGTACCTACTATATCGGCGATCGGACACTGGATGTGGATGTCGCAGTCAACAGTGGCATCCAGAGCATTAACTTCTGTGACTACCGACCAGAAATCAATCAGAAAATCGAGAAGTTGGTGGATATCAAGCAATTATTTACAAGATAAAAAGCGGACTAAAACTGATCTACTATCAGTCTAGCCTGCTTTTTTTAGAAAAGATGAGTGATTTTTTCATATTTATCTAAAACTAGCACATCTGGCATGCTTAGGCCGCACCAGAAGTTATAATCAATGCTGGAGTCAAACGCGCTCAGTAAAATGCAGATAAGGTTACCGTGAGAGCTAATGATAATCTCTTCGTTTCGGTGTTTGCTTTCCAGTTCATGAAGCAGAGCTAAGGCTCGCTGTTGAGCTTGTTGATTAGACTCGCCACCGACAAGTGAAAATGTCGGCTGTGACCAAAGTTTCATGAGGCATTGTTCAAAATCTCGGTCAGCAATTGCTTGACTGCTTAGCTTTCGCTCTATTAGTCGTTTGTCGGTTTGAATAGCGAGTTTCAGACTCTGAGCCAAAGGTTCAACCGTTTGGATGGCTCTTCGATAGGGACTGGAATAAATGGGGTAATGAGTTTGTCTGCTAAAAAGTCAAGTTGCGCCAAGGATTTTCGTCCTTTGTCTGATAATGGTCGATTGATTTCATCAGGTGTATAGTTAGAATGCGCATGACGGATAAAATAGTAAGTGTTCTTCATAAAATGATTATAGCAAAATTTAATTCTCAATTCACTTTCTACCTATTTTTCACGCCGCCTTTTCAGTCTTTGTCCGCCTTTCGTGTTATAATAAACCTATGGAAAATAAGAATAAGTTATTATTAATCGACGGTTCGTCCGTTGCTTTTCGCGCTTTTTTTGCGCTTTATAATCAAATCGACCGTTTCAAGAGTCCATCGGGCCTGCATACCAATGCCATTTATGGCTTCCACCTCATGCTCAATCATCTTTTGGAGCGTGTGCAGCCGACTCATGTCTTGGTAGCTTTTGATGCTGGCAAGACGACCTTCCGGACCGAGATGTATGCCGACTATAAGGCTGGTCGGGCCAAGACACCGGATGAATTTCGTGAGCAGCTGCCTTTTATACGTGAAATGCTGAAGCACCTAGGCATTCACTTCTATGACTTGGCTCAGTACGAGGCGGATGACATTATCGGGACCTTGGACAAGATGGCTGAAAAGACAGCTGTGCCTTACGATGTGACCATTGTCAGTGGCGATAAAGATTTGATTCAGTTGACGGATGAAAATACCGTGGTGGAGATTTCCAAGAAAGGCGTGGCCGAGTTTGAGGAATTTACCCCAGCCTACCTCATGGAAAAGATGGGCATCACGCCAGAGCAGTTCATCGACCTTAAGGCGCTGATGGGCGATCAGTCGGATAATATCCCCGGTGTGACTAAGATCGGTGAGAAGACTGGTCTCAAGCTTCTCTTGGAGTATGGCTCTTTGGAAAATCTCTATGAAAACATTGACCAGCTCAAGGCGTCCAAGATGAAGGAAAATCTGATTAATGACAAGGACAAGGCCTTCTTATCTAAAACCCTAGCCACCATCAATACTCAGGCTCCAATTGAAATCGGGCTGGATGATTTGGTTTATAAGGGTCCGCAGGTAGAGGCTCTGAGCAAGTTCTATGATGAGATGGGCTTCAAGCAACTCAAGGCTCAGCTAGGGACTACTCAGGAGCCAGTTGAAGTCAAACCAATTGAATTTACCAAAGTGACTGAGGTGACAGCAGATATGTTGGCACCGGAGCAATTTTTCTATTTTGAAATCTTGGGTGACAACTACCACAAGGAAGAGATTGTTGGTCTTGCCTGGGGCGATAGCCGTCAGATTTATGTCGGATCCAGCGATTTACTGCAGCAGCCTCTCTTTCAGGAGTTTTTGACAAAAACAGCTCTGAAAACTTACGACCTCAAGCGGACCAAGGTACTGCTCAGTCATTACGGCATCGAACTGCCATCAGCAGCCTTTGATGCGCGCTTAGCTAAGTATCTACTTTCGACGGTCGAGGACAATGAGCTAGCGACTATTGCTCGCCTTTACGGTCAAACGATTCTGCCGACGGATGACGAGGTTTATGGCAAGGGAGCCAAGCGAGCTTTGCCGGAGCAAGAGCAGCTCTTTGAGCATCTGGCTCGTAAGGTTCAGGTACTGCTGGAAACAGAAGAGCCAATGCAAGACCAGCTCCGCGCCCACGATCAGCTGGATTTGTTGCTTGAAATGGAGCAACCGCTGGCCTTTGTCCTAGCCAAGATGGAGATTGCAGGAATCAAGGTTGAGCGGGAAACCCTGCAGGGCATGCAGGCGGAAAATGAAAAGACGCTGGAAAGTCTGACCCGGGAGATTTATGATCTGGCTGGTCAGGAGTTTAATATCAACTCGCCGAAACAGCTGGGAACCATTCTCTTTGAGGATATGGGGTTGCCGCTGGAGTACACCAAAAAGACCAAGACAGGCTACTCAACAGCAGTTGATGTGTTGGAGCGTTTAGCACCGATTGCACCGATTGTGTCTAAGATTCTGGAATACCGTCAAATCAGCAAGCTCCAGTCCACTTATATCATCGGACTTCAGGAGGCGATAGCGTCTGACGGCAAGATTCATACTCGCTATGTTCAGGATTTGACTCAGACGGGCCGTCTGTCCTCGGTTGACCCGAACTTGCAGAATATCCCCGTTCGTTTGGAGCAGGGGCGCCTCATTCGCAAGGCCTTTGTGCCAGAGTGGGCAGATAGTGTGCTACTCAGCTCGGATTATTCCCAGATTGAGCTGCGGGTGCTGGCTCACATTTCGCAGGACGAGCATTTGATTGCTGCCTTTCAGCATGGAGAAGACATTCACACGGCTACAGCCATGCGGGTCTTTGGTATTGAAAAGGCAGAGGATGTGACGCCAAATGACCGCCGTAATGCCAAGGCTGTCAACTTCGGAGTAGTCTATGGCATCTCCGACTTCGGGCTGGCCAATAATCTGGGCATTTCCCGCAAGGCTGCCAAGGACTACATTGAGACCTATTTTGAGCGTTTCCCTGGTATCAAGAATTATATGGAAACTATCGTTCGCGAAGCGCGTGATAAGGGCTATGTAGAGACTATTTACCATCGTCGTCGTTCTTTACCGGACATCAATTCCCGCAACTTTAACATCCGAAATTTTGCGGAGCGCACAGCCATTAACAGCCCCATCCAAGGCTCCGCCGCAGACATTCTCAAAGTCGCTATGATTAATTTGGACCGAGCTCTGACAGAGAAGAATTTCAAGTCTCGCATGCTCCTGCAGGTTCACGATGAGATTGTGCTAGAAGTGCCAAATGACGAGCTAACAGCCGTCCGCCAGCTAGTCAAAGAAACCATGGAAGCTGCGATTGAATTGGCCGTTCCACTAGTAGCTGATGAAAATGCCGGCCAAACTTGGTACGAGGCGAAATAAGATATCAAGGGCGTAAAACACAAAGTGAAAATAGAAAGCTGACACAGCATTCGATGAATGCAAGGAAGCTTGTCTTTTTCACACAGTGTTTAGCCCGGATTCAATTAAGCATACAAAATTAACAGAACAACTAAATAACAACGATATCAAGAGAAATTATCTATTTTCCAAGGTTTTAGCTCGTGTTCAGTTTAAGATATCAAGGGCGTAAAACACAAAGTGAAAATAGAAAGCTGACACAGCATTCGATGAATGCGAGGAAGCTTGTCTTTTTCACACGGTACTTAGCCTAGATTCTGTTAAAACATGAATACTACAAAACTATCCAACTTTATTATGAATAAGGAGGAAGCCTATGACTTATCATTTTCAAAATCCCAGTGATGCCATCGTCAAGCATTATCTGGAAAACAGCAAGGTAATTGCTGTTGTTGGTCTGTCAGACCGTGAGGAAACGACCAGCAACCGTGTGTCCAAGGAGATGCAGGAGCGAGGTTATCGCATTATCCCAGTCAATCCTCGGGCAGCAGGCAGTCAGATTTTTGGTGAGACCGTTTATGCTAGTCTCAAAGACATTCCTTTCCCAGTGGATATTGTCAATGTATACCGCCGCAGTGAGTTTTTGCCAGATGTAGCGCGTGATTTTCTGGAAGCAGATGCCAAGATTTTCTGGGCTCAGTTGGGCTTGGAGAATGAAGAAGCTGAGCAGATTTTACGGAAAGCCGGTCGAGACGATGTTGTCATGGATCGCTGCATTAAACGCGAGCATACCCGTTTGATTCTGGGCGAATAAGCTGGCTAAGTTAGTTATCATTCGTGGCAATTCGGGCTCTGGCAAGTCTAGTCTTGCTGGGAAACTGCAGACTCACTATGGTCGAGGAACTCTCTTGATTGCGCAGGATGCGGTTAGACGGGACATGCTCAAGGAAAAAGTCGAGCCGGGAAATTTATCTATTGACCTGACGGAGACACTGGCCCACTTCGGCTACGAACATGATCTGCTGGTTCTGGTAGAAGGGTTTTATGAGACAGACATATACGGACAGATGCTAGAGCGACTGCGGAATTTGTTTGCTTCTCAAACCCTAGCATATTACTATGATTTGACTTTTGAAGAAACAGTCCGTCGCCATCAGACCAGAGCGAAGCAAGAAGAATTTACCCCAGCCGACATGAAGCGCTGGTGGAAAGACCGAGACTTCTTAGCCTGGGAAGAGGAGGTCTTTTTCACAGATGAGGATTCGCTTGAGACAGCTTTTCAACGAATTTGTCAAGATTTAGACGGATTTTAATCTTTACCCAATTTTAAAAGTGACATTTCAGTTTAAGTGTCACTTTTTTTGTAGCCTCCTATTTAAATTTAAAATATAATCAAAAAACTATTGACAAAAATATTACAAAAGATTACAATTAAGTTACAAAATATTTCTTTTGTTACAAAAAGGAGAATATGTGATGAAGACTATAAAATTTACTCTTTTAGTTGTTATGTCTTTAACGACTTGCTTCATTCTCAATGCTTGTGGGAATAAGCAAGAAAGTGCAACCAGTAGCTCAAGCAAGGTTACTCAAACTACCAAATCCAGCAAAAAATCAGAAACATCATCCACAAAGGAAAAGGCAACGGCCAACTTAAGTAGCCAGGATTCCAAAGCTAGTCAAAAAGAAGATGCTCCCCCTTCCTCTGAAGCAGACCAGAGCAAAGACAGCACTAATCAACAGTCCAATTTCAACTTTGATGAATTGGCACAGGGAAACTTCGCTAGTCTTGCGGGAACTTGGCAAAATGACCAAGGAGACAAGCTGGTTATTTACAATAATGGGACAACGAACAAAGATGGTGCTATACTTTTAAAAGAAATACGTGATGGGCTATATATTGGAGAGTTCCGAGCAAAAAATTTGAGTGGGGCCTTATGTCTACTAGTTCCAGGAGGTCTTCGTCTGCCAGATGCCTATAGTCAAGATGAGGCTGTACATCAAGTAGACGAAAATCAGGATCGTTTAATTATTGGTCAAAGTTCTGACGTAGCACTTCATCCATATTACCGAGTGGCAAATTAGTAAATGATGTGTATCTGTGAAATAACTAGTTGTCTGCAAAATGATCCTATTCATAGATGCAAAGACAAAGAAGGTTGAACATTGCTTCAGCCTTCTTTTTTCTAGTTCAGGTTTTAAAGTCCTCTTGTAAATGAGTCTTTTGGAAATAGAGTTTTTTGCTCAAAACCTCAAATATCATAGCGATATTCATGTCCTGTTTTGAGCAAGGGGAAGTCGGTATAATCTCAGTAGAAGGAGGAAAAAACAATGCTTCCAAAAAAACTAGAAGAAACACCACTAGGTCTTACAACGATCGCTTTATATGATCATCATGGCCAGCTATTAGCCCATTTTCAACGTCTGTTATCAGAAGGGCAGGAAGGTATTTTTATTGAAAATATGGCAGAGGGCATGATTTTTTATCGTGTTTGCAAAAATGGAAAACCGATTATAATCCCACTTTTTTATGCAGGAGATAAAAAGATTCTCTATTTTCAAGACTACCATCATGTCAAGCAAGAGGATGAGAAAACCCTACTACCTCATACGGAAGAGTATATTTTTGATTGCAGTGAATATGATGGATAAGCAAATCTAGAATCATTTTTGCTAAAATAATCTGTTTAATTTCCAAAAAACTGGTAGAATAAAAGAAAGCGTTTTAAAATAAACTAATGAGGCAGTAGCAATGAAAATTAGCTTAGAAGAAATCAAAAAAGTTGCCAATCAAGGGCCTTTTTATCCAGACTGGGATTCTCTTGCTACCTATCAGGTGCCCAACTGGTTCAAAGGAGCTAAGTTTGGGATTTTTATCCATTGGGGGCTTTACAGTATACCGGCTTTTGGGAGTGAGTGGTATTCTCGAAATATGTACATCCAAGGTACTGCCGAGTTTGAACATCACGTCAAAACCTATGGGTCCCACAAGGATTTTGGTTATAAGGATTTCATTCCTCTATTTACTGCTGAAAAATTTCAGGCGGAGGAGTGGGTACAGGTATTTAAAGAGGCTGGGGCGCGCTACATCTTTCCAGTAGCTGAGCATCATGATGGTTTCCAGCTTTATGAAAGTCGGCTCTCACCTTTTAATAGTGTGGAAATGGGTCCAAAACGGGATATCTTACAGGAGTTAAAGCAGGCAACAGATCAAGCCCATCTTCATTTTTGCACTTCCTCGCATCGGGCTGAGCATCATTTTTTCTTTTCACATGGGAAAGAATTCGATAGTGACATCGCTAAGGAAGTCAGCCGAGATGAACTTTATTGGCCAGCTATGCCAGAGCCAGATCACCATGATTTATTTGGTCAGCCCTATCCCAATCAAGAATTTTTAGATGATTGGCTTTTGCGGACCTGTGAGCTTGTCCGAGACTATCAGCCAGAGATTTTGTACTTTGACTGGTGGATTCAACATATAGCCTTTAAAGAACATTTGAAACTTTTTGCGGCTTATTATTATAATTTGGGAGCTGCGACCGGTAAGCCAGCTAGTATTTGTTACAAGCACGATGCCCTGGCTTTTGGGTCTGGGATTGTCGAGATGGAACGTGGTGGCTTTGCGGAGATACAGCCTTTCACTTGGCAGACAGATACAGCTATCGCACGTAATTCCTGGGGCTACACAGAGCAGCTGGATTATAAATCTGCTAAAGAAATCATCCAAACTCTGATCGATGTAGTTTCTAAAAATGGGAATCTCCTACTCAATATCGGACCTAAAGGAGACGGTTCGATTCCTGAGAGAGATCAGGCTATCTTAAAGGAAATAGGGACTTGGCTGGAGGTGAATGGCCTAGCGATATATGATTCCTATGCTTGGAGACAATTTGGAGAAGGGCCGACACAGCCGGCTAGTGGACCATTTTCTGATGGTGATACCGTAACCTATACTCATCAAGATTTCCGTTTTACAGCCAAGGGAGGTTCTGTTTATGTATTTGCAATGGAGCCGGCTATGGATCAATGGCTGACAGTAGAAGCCTTGGCGGATGAAAGGGAAAATCCCGCCTCTCGTTTCCACGGTATTATAAAAAGTGTCTCCTTGCTGGGCTATGAAAAAGCACTGAAATGGGAGCAAACTTCTCAAGGTTTACGGATATTCTTGTCTGAAGTTGAGACTAATCTGCCACTGGTCTTTAAAGTCGAGCTGGCTTAAAATAGCGTACAAACAAAAAGCACTTCTGCCTTATGAACTATCCCCAATTGGTTAGATTTACTGTCTAACTTTTTAGGGTCAGTACATTCAAGCAGAGGCGCTTTTATTTTTTCAGGGCTTTTAATTGCTCATAAAAGAGGACGGAGCTGGTATGGATATATGGAATAACATAGATTCCAGCAAGACCAAGGGTCAAAAACATTAAAATCTGCCAGCCGATAAAGCTCACATCCAGAATAAAACGTTTGTCTTTGTATCCCTTCATCATAAGCCGACTTTGACGAAGGACTTGAAGCGGACCTTGGTAAGTTCCTTCTTTAAGTTGATCGTAAAGAATAAACTCAGCTTGCGAATAAGCATAACGCTGAGGAAGAGAGATAATCAAGCCTAGAGTAACGAGAAGCAAGCCCAGAAACAAAGAAGGCGAGTAGTTGCTAATCTGCTGAATAGCTTGATCAGACAGTTGATTATTAGGAGCTTGATTGTAGATATAGAGGATGCGGTAGCTCGTAAATACAGAAATGACAGAGCCAACCCAAAGTAAAATACTCCAACAAAACAAAATCAGACGTTTGCAAAACAAAGTAAGTACAAGTGGAGTAAAGATTTGATTGGAAAAAGCACGCAGAGAGTCTGAAAACTTCAACTGTTCAGTTTGTCTGCGCAACAAATCAATTAAAGCATAGGACGCTGAAATGATAAAAAGAGAGATGATAAAATTGATAACTTGAGAGAAAAGACCTCGACTAACTTCAAGATAGAAAGCCTGCTTTAGATCTACCGAAGCGAAATATTCCATCAAATCCTCTTGAGAATCGCCCAAAAAGTTGCTCAGCAACAAAATCATAATTGGGATGAAAAAGAGAAAGAGAATTCCTGGTATTTTCCTCTGTAGGAGACGGGCTTCAGCCCTTAGTTGACGTAAATTCATAAAAACCTCCAGTAATGCTATCTATTATATCATACCCCGTGACAGACGGGGCTTTTTTTGATAAAATCATACAGTATCTTGTGGAATTTTCCACAAAAAATAAGATCTGGGACTGTCTTTCCCAGCATCGGAGGTAAAAATGTCAGATTCACCGATTCAATATCGATTGATCAAAAAAGAAAAGCACACAGGCGCCCGTCTGGGAGAGATTATCACACCTCACGGCACCTTCCCAACGCCTATGTTTATGCCAGTCGGCACTCAGGCGACAGTTAAGACCCAGTCACCAGAGGAACTCAAGCAAATGGGTTCGGGTATTATCTTGGCCAATACTTACCATCTCTGGTTACGTCCAGGAGATGAGCTAATTGCCCGTGCAGGTGGCCTGCATAAGTTCATGAACTGGGACCAGCCTATTCTGACCGATAGTGGCGGTTTCCAGGTCTATTCTTTAGCTGACAGTCGCAACATCACAGAAGAAGGGGTAACCTTCAAGAACCACCTCAATGGCTCCAAGATGTTCCTCTCGCCAGAAAAGGCCATCTCTATCCAGAACAATCTGGGGAGTGACATTATGATGTCCTTTGACGAATGCCCGCAGTTCTACCAGCCTTATGATTATGTTAAAAAGTCTATTGAGCGAACCAGCCGTTGGGCAGAGCGTGGACTAAAGGCCCATGGTCGTCCTCATGATCAAGGCCTCTTTGGTATTGTTCAGGGTGCTGGCTTTGAAGATTTGCGCCGCCAATCTGCTCAAGATTTGGTCAGCATGGATTTCCCAGGCTACTCTATTGGAGGTTTGGCTGTTGGCGAGTCACACGAAGAGATGAATGCGGTGCTGGACTTCACAACACCAATGTTGCCTGAAAATAAGCCCCGCTATCTTATGGGAGTTGGGGCGCCAGATAGCTTGATTGACGGTGTTATCCGCGGGGTCGATATGTTTGACTGTGTTCTGCCGACTCGGATTGCCCGAAATGGTACCTGTATGACCAGCGAGGGACGTCTGGTTGTTAAAAATGCTCAGTTTGAAGAAGATTTCACGCCATTGGATCATAACTGTGATTGCTACACTTGTACCAATTACACGCGGGCTTATATCCGCCATCTGCTCAAGGCTGACGAAACATTTGGTCTTCGCTTGACCAGTTACCACAATCTTTACTTCTTGGTAAACCTTATGAAGAAAGTTCGCCAAGCTATTATGGATGATAATTTATTAGAATTCCGTGAAGATTTTATGGAACGTTACGGTTATAATCGATCCAATCGGAATTTCTAAAAGCTTCATTTGAAAGGAGAGGTCATGTCTGATGAAGAAAAATTGCTGGAAAGCTTGATAACGTATCTGATAGATGACCAAAAACATACTATACGTATCTACGGTCATGGTGCTTCAGGCAAGTCAACTTTTGCTCGAAAACTCCAACTAGCCTTGGGTGAGGAACGAGCCAATCTGCTGGAAACAGATCCTTATGTAATTACTGGAGCGTATCGAGATTTGCTCAGTTCCAAAGATTTTCCTCATCAAAAAGTAATAGCCTGTATCCCAGCTGTTCATGAACTGAGTAGTCTGGAGCGAGATATTTGTGCCTTGCAGACTGGTCTGGCCATTCTGACCATTGGCACATCTTGGTCACCCAGTTTGCGTTTATCAGCGCAAAAGCCAATTTTAATAGTAGAAGGTATGTCCGCTGCCTTTCTGCCAAAGAATCTGTTTGATTTATCAATTTGCTTTTACGCGGATGATCAGACTGAGTTAAAGCGTCTCTTGGCTCGTGATGTAGCTGTGCGAGAGCGCAAATCAGAGTGGATAAAGCAGACGCATCTAGCTCGGCGAGAGCAATATAGGCGCTTTTATCAGATCTATGAAAAAGATACGGATTTACTTATTAATCAATCCGATGATTATTTTTTAGTAGAAAAACAAAATAATATAGAAGCGACTGCTTTTGATAATTTCTAAAAAACTTTAAGTTTTCTTTAAGTAAGGGAGTTTATGATATACCTATCCTAAAATTTTTCATAATCTCCTAAAAAGTCGCCAAGATTCTTGGTGGCTTTTTTTGGCTCTAAACATTATAATAGAGCAGAAGAGAATTTGAAAGATAACAGAAAATCTATGAACTATAGTCAGGAAGAAAAAGAATATTTTATGCAAGAGGCTTTGAAGGAGGCTCAGATTGCTTTAGAAAACGATGAGATTCCAATCGGATGTGTCATTGTTAAAGATGGTCAGATTATTGGTCGTGGGCATAATGCACGTGAGGAGTTGCAACGAGCTGTTATGCATGCGGAAATTATGGCAATAGAAGAGGCAAATCAGCATGAAAATAGCTGGCGCTTGCTGGATACAACACTTTTTGTGACCATTGAACCCTGTGTCATGTGTAGCGGAGCAATCGGTTTAGCGCGCATACCCCATGTTGTCTATGGGGCATCAAATCAAAAGTTTGGAGCATCTGGCAGCCTGTATGATATTTTAACAGATGAACGACTAAACCACCGAGTGGAGGTGGAGACAGGTGTTCTCCAAGAAGAGTGCGCTCAAATCATGCAAGATTTTTTCAGAAATCGTCGCCAAAAGTAAAAAAATATGATATACTATTCATGGAGCAACAGTTTTGCGTGAAGCGGGTCAGGGGAGGAATCCAGCAGCCCTAAGCGATGTAAGCTGTGTGCTCTTTTTCTATGTACCTTAGTGAATCAAGTCCAAAGGACGCAGATGAACTTAGGTACATTGACGCAGTTTGAGCAACGCGAGAACTACGTTCCGAAATTGAGTGAATCAAGTCCAAAGGACGCAGATGAACTTAGGTACATTGACGCAGTTTGAGCAACGCGAGAACTACGTTCCGAAATTGAATGAATCAAGCCTGCAAGGCGCAGATGAATCTTAGAGCAGTGGATGGGAGTGGAACAGAACTTTTGTTCGTAGTTCCACCCCCGCAAGGCTGATTAGGCTTTCTTCTAAACTTGTAAAGTGAAAGAAGAGCCAATCAGCTACTGCGTTAAATTGCTGGACTAATATTTAGTTAAGATGGAAGTAAGTCAATACTTGTAAACCGTATAAAAATCCTTAACGAATCAACTCCGAAGGAGGAAGATGAGTTTAGAGACATTGATGCAGTTCGAGCTAAGCGAGAACTAGGTTCTGGTTAGAAAATCTCATTTTTGAATTTTCCATTGAGAAAATATATAAGAAATGTTCTGGTCTAGGAGAGGATTCTAGGCTTTTTTCTAGGAAGAGGAATTCTAAGCGGAGCAGGAGAAATTCGGCAATTTACGCAAACGATTGCCTTGAAGTGCCTATTAGCTTTTGCCAACTTGCAAAAAAATAAAATGGAAGCGTTTTAAAGTGAGGTTTTGCTTGCTAAAAAAGTCGTAAAGCGTTATCATATTAAAGAAAAGAAAATGGAGGAATATCATGCCACATATTAAATTTGATTATTCGAAAGTTTTAGACAAATTTGTTGCCCCACATGAAGTGGAGTACATGCAATCACAAGTAACAGCTGCAGACGAATTGATCCGCAAAGGAACTGGTGCTGGAAGCGACTTTTTGGGTTGGTTGGACCTTCCTGAAAATTATGACCGCGAAGAATTTGACCGCATCTTGAAAGCTGCAGAGCAAATCAAATCAGATAGCGATGTCTTGGTTGTTATCGGTATCGGTGGATCTTACCTTGGTGCCAAAGCAGCCATCGACTTCTTGAACCACCACTTTGCTAACTTGCAAACAAAAGAAGAACGCAAAGCTCCACAAATCCTTTATGCTGGGAACTCAATCTCATCTACTTACCTTGCTGACTTGGTAGAGTACGTAGCTGACAAAGACTTCTCAGTAAACGTGATTTCTAAATCAGGTACAACAACAGAACCAGCTATCGCTTTCCGTGTCTTTAAAGAACTCTTGGTTAAGAAATACGGTCAAGAAGAAGCTAACAAACGTATCTACGCTACAACTGACCGCCAAAAAGGTGCTGTTAAGGTTGAAGCAGATGCCAACGGTTGGGAAACATTTGTGGTTCCAGATGACATCGGTGGACGCTTCTCAGTATTGACAGCAGTTGGATTGCTTCCAATCGCTGCATCAGGTGCAGACATCAAAGCTCTTATGGAAGGTGCGAACGCAGCACGTAAAGACTACACTTCAGACAAACTTTCAGAAAATGAAGCTTACCAATACGCAGCAGTTCGTAACATCCTTTACCGTAAAGGCTACGCTACAGAAATCTTGGTAAACTACGAGCCATCACTTCAATACTTCTCAGAATGGTGGAAACAATTGGCTGGTGAGTCAGAAGGAAAAGACCAAAAAGGTATTTACCCAACTTCAGCTAACTTCTCAACTGACTTGCACTCATTGGGTCAATTTATCCAAGAAGGAACTCGTATCATGTTTGAAACAGTTGTCCGTGTTGACAAACCACGTAAGAACGTGATCATACCTACTTTGGAAGAAGACCTTGACGGACTTGGTTACCTTCAAGGAAAAGACGTTGACTTTGTAAACAAAAAAGCGACTGATGGTGTTCTTCTTGCCCACACTGACGGTGACGTGCCAAATATGTACGTGACTCTTCCAGAGCAAGATGCCTTCACTCTTGGCTACACTATCTACTTCTTCGAATTGGCCATTGCCCTTTCAGGTTACTTGAATGCCATCAACCCATTTGACCAACCAGGTGTTGAAGCCTACAAACGCAACATGTTTGCCCTTCTTGGAAAACCAGGATTTGAAGATTTGAGCAAAGAATTGAACGCACGCCTTTAATAGACAAATGAAAGGAGAGTGGGACAGAAATCGGTCATTCGTTAGAATTCGATTTCGTCGTCCCACCTCCGCACAGTTGAGTAGGGCTGTAAAAGCTGATGAAATCAGCTCAGTAGAGCCCACTCAACCACTGCGTCTTGCTCGACAATCCAAAAACAATTGAGAGGCTAGGACTTTTGTCCCGGCCTCTTTTTTGTATAGGACCTTTTATCTTTTGGGGCGTTGGCCAATCTTGTGATTTTATGATATATTAGAACTATTATATTTAAATTTTGCGAGTCAGACTTTATTCACGAAGAGTGAGGAGAGTAATGGGCGAAAATTGCTAGCAAAGGAGATGTTATGACAACAGAGGACAAAAAGCCTTTTAAATCGCAAGACGGACAAACTGATCAACAACCTGATCAGAAAGAAAACAATTTAGTTTCTCAAGAGGAAAATCATCAAGAACTTCAATCGGAAGCTAAACGCAGTTGGATTAAGTTGATCACTTTCTCACTCCTTGCTGCTTTTGTTGCTGGACTGATTGGTGGAGGTGTTGGCTATCTTTGGGGACAATCATTCAAGTCTGAAGCTGATACCCGACGATATAAACGTTTAGAACGAGCCAAAGCAGAAGCTAAAGATACAGAAACTGGCTTTATCACAGAGAAAGACAGGGTTGTTTTTACTTTTTCTCTTAAAGACCTTGGCTTGTTGAAGTATAACAATAAGGATGGTCATGGATTAACTGCAGATCAAATTGTTAATACCTATGGATTGGCTTCTGGTGTGGATTATGAAAAGAAGGGGATTAAACTTTCTTGGGATAGATCGAAGTCTTCAAAAAGTCAAAGCGTCACTATGTATTTTGAAAAATCAGGTGACAATTATTATTTAAAGCATGTACAAGCTTATGCGCTAGGCGAATTCCATGATAAGCAGAAACTAGAAGATGAAGACGAAGATGAAAAGAATACAGACAATTCAAAAGATTATAAATTGACAAATGAAGAGTTTAAAAGTCTGAAAAAAGGAGATTCAAAAACAGGCAAGGGAGGGACTCCTTTATCAGAATTATTGAAAAAGCATGGACAATCTATCCAAATTGAAACGGAAAACGATATTACTGCTAATGGAGAAAGGTATATCTCTAATCGAGTGATTGCAAGGGTATTCTATGAAGTTGATGATGATTATAAAACATTACGATTCCTAGCACAACCGAATGGGGAATTCTTATACATTGGCACAGAACGAGATTAAGATAGAGGGGATAGATGAAAGATGAATATGAATCAATCACAGATACCATTTGACGTGCCTGAAAATCGTGATCAAGAGAAAGCCGGAAAAAGGCGAATGCTTATTTGTATCACAGGTTTTGCTGTTTTGGGGCTGATAGTTGGTCTAATTTTTGGTTATTCTACAGGGGATATGAATCTGACCAAACGCCTCTATCCAATCATCAATTTAAAAGCTGATACGGGTAAATCGAAAAGAGATGTGGCAGCTGAATACATCAACCCCAAGGAGTCAGATTTTAGTTGGGATATCAATAATCTCACTACTCTTAAGTTTGGTTATTACGATAAGCCAGATTTAGGAACTCCCATAGAAGATATTCTTGATGAGTATGGTAAGGCTATAAAAGGTTCGTTTCGAGGAGATAGAATTGATTTAGAGTGGGGCGAGTTAGATGATTATGACCAAGATGAAGATAGTTTCTACTATCGCTCAATTCGTAAAATGGAGCTTGCCTTTAAGAAGGAAGGTGATCGCTACTACTTACAAAATATTTCTTATTCAGGTGATTACAGAAAGGCTAAAGCCGCTTATATGCCCTCTGATTATTATGATAAGCTGAAAGCGGGAGATCCAAAAACAGGTAAAGGTGGGGTCTCCTATAAGGAAGTCATCGGGGATAATGCAGTCTTATATCTGACGATGTCTGCAGGGGAAGATATTGAATCAGATGAAGTAATTACCAAAATGAGGATTCAATTCAACTCATCGGGTTCGGATGAGTACAAGTTGACCTTTGTTAAACAGGCAGATGGAGATTTCCTTTTAGCTAAAAAAGGAGCCGATTGAGAAGCAACTTAGTCTCGTTTACTTAGAGGTTCCTGATAAGGTATGAAGAGCGAGTAGCTTAAAGTTTGAATAAAATTTTTTGAAAGATCTGGAATGGAAATTCCAGGTCTTTATCTGTTTAGTTGAGATTGATTCACTAACCTACCCAGTAAATCTAAGAAGTGGAAGTTTTCCTTTCCTTGATTATATGTTACAATCAGGGGAGATGTAGCACTATTGGGATAGATTTTTATATATGTTGATAACGAAGCGACATTTACTTGGAGCATCTGAGGAAAGGTATAATATATATGGAAGCAGGAAACCAGATAGAAGGATATTGATTTCGTTTAAGGGAGAAAAAGGATAAGAGAATAATGGAAAAAAGAGACTTAGACAAACTACGAAAAGAACATAAGGAACGATTTGGCAAGGCGAAAGAATCTTCAAGAAGAAATTCTAATGAAGTGTCTGGCTCGGTACCTGCATCAAAGCGTAATGAGGAAGCCAAACCAACAAATGAAGCCATTTCGGAGAACCCAGCTGCACCAATATCGGAATTGAATACCAAGGACGTACAAAAACCGAAACTGAAACAAAATTTAGCTTCTAGGAATTTAGATCATCAATCAAAGGCTAAAGAAGCAAGAATACAAAGGTTTAAACCGACTTCTCGTTTCTCTTCAAAGTTAATTGCTGTAGCAGTATTAACGCTTGTTATAGGACTCTTTATTTTAATTGGGAAGGGACTCAATTCTCATAAAGATGATCAGGCAATGGGAGCAGAGTCAAAGTATAGTTCTCCAAATGCTAAGGCTTTGGATTGGGAGAGGATTGACTTTGTAAAGTATAAGATTGAAAATGATGGGACTAGAAACCTTCACGTCTCTGATTTTGTTCGTCAATATGGTTTAGCCCAAACTAGCAACGAAATGAAAGTGGGCAAAAAGGACAAATTGCTATCACTGACTTATAATTTAAAAGGCGGAGGTGTGGCTGTTATTCAATTCTGGAACAGAGGTTCTGGTCCACATCTTGTCAGTGTTTCTTATGATACTACTCAAAAAGAATATCTGACGGATGAGAGGCTTGCCTTTCTTAGAGGGATTAGCCCAGATGAAGAAAAAGGCATGACTGATATAGAGATAGTTGAACAAGTGGGAGTTCCCAAAAGGTACTATAAATCAAACATTGAAGGCTACTCTATTTTGGACATGGCCTATCAAACAAAGTCTAAAACCTTCTTCCTTTTGGAGTTTGCAAAGGGCAAGGATGGACAATTCCATTTAAAAAAGGTCCAAGAATCCAAAAACGATTTCGAAGTCTAGTAAAGTTCAAACTGACTGACCGAATTATGTTATAATAGAAAACATTAGATAGCTGGGAGAGACTTGCCTCTTTCCTAGATCAAAAATAGAAAGAACAAAGAGGTGAAGCTATGTCTGCTACCAAAATGAATGCTCAAGAAATCATCAAATTTATCGCTGACGCCAAGAAAAAGACTCCTGTCAAGGTAACTTTTAACGGAGAATTGCACGGTACTATTCCTTGGTCTGTTGTGAAGTTAGGCAATGTTCTTTTTGGAGACTGGGAAGAAATTAAGCCCCTCCTAGTGAACTTAGAAGAAAATAAGACCTATGTCGTTGAGCAAGATGCTCGTAACTCGGCTGTGCCACTTTTGGACAAGCGCGACATCAATGCCCGTATCGAGCCAGGTGCTATTATCCGTGATCAAGTCGAAATTGGTGACAATGCTGTTATCATGATGGGGGCAGTCATCAATATTGGTGCAGAGATTGGCGCTGGAACCATGATTGATATGGGCGCCATCCTGGGTGGCCGGGCTATTGTCGGAAAAAATAGCCACGTCGGTGCAGGTGCAGTTCTAGCAGGAGTCATTGAGCCAGCTAGTGCAGAGCCGGTTCGGGTCGGAGACAATGTGCTGATTGGTGCCAATGCGGTTGTGATTGAAGGTGTACAAATTGGCAGTGGCTCCGTTGTTGCGGCTGGTGCGATTGTGACTCAGGATGTTCCTGAAAATGTAGTGGTTGCTGGTGTTCCAGCTCGAATTATCAAGACCATTGATGAGAAGACCCAGCAGAAGACAGCTCTAGAAGACGCTCTTCGCACACTTTAATATTGCATAAATAACAGTGCCGCGCCCGAAGTTGATTGGGTGCGGTCAGATTTTATCTGGTTTGACAAGACAATAAAGGAAAGAAACAATGCTTGATTATCTAAAAATTCTCCGAGATTTACACCAAATACCAGAAATCGGTCTGGAAGAATACAAGACTCATGCTTACCTGATGCAGGTCATTGAAGGCATAACTGCTGATCTAGACTTTGTGGAAATCCGAACTTGGCGAACTGGTATTTTGGTCTTTATCAAGGGCAGTTCACCGGATAAGACGATTGGCTGGCGGACAGATATTGATGGTCTTCCGATTGTCGAGGAGACAAGTCTGGACTTTGCTAGTACCCATGAAGGCCGAATGCATGCCTGCGGACACGATATGCACATGACGGTCGCTCTAGGCCTGCTGGAACAAGCTGTGAGCGCTCAACCTACCCACAATCTGCTCTTTCTCTTTCAGCCAGCAGAGGAAAATGAAGCTGGTGGAATGCTCATGTATGAAGACGATGCTTTTGGCGATTGGCTGCCAGATGAATTTTACGGACTTCATGTGCGGCCGGATCTCAAAGTTGGTGATATTGCCACTAACAGAGGAACCCTCTTTGCTGGTACCTGTGAAGTCAAGCTGACCTTTAAGGGAAAGGGGGGCCATGCAGCTTTTCCCCATGAAGCCAATGATGCTTTGGTTGCGGCTAGCTACTTTATCACCCAGGTGCAGACCATTGTCAGCCGCAATGTCGATCCTATCGAGGGAGCGGTTGTAACCTTTGGTTCGCTCCATGCTGGCACAACCAACAATGTCATCGCAGAAACGGCCTTTTTGCATGGTACCATTCGGACTCTGACTCAGGAGATGAACCTCTTGACCCAGAAACGCTTACGAGAAATAGCAGAGGGCATAGCCCAAGGTTTCGGTTTGGAATTGGACTTGGAGCTCAAGCAAGGTGGTTATCTGCCTGTAGAAAATCATCCTGATCTGGCAGGTGAACTGATGGACTTTTTCCAGAAGGAAGATGGAGTGGAGCTGATTGATATTGCTCCGGCGATGACAGGTGAGGACTTCGGCTATCTACTCAGCAAGGTCAAGGGCGTCATGTTCTGGCTAGGAGTGGACAGTCCCTATGCCCTTCATCATCCAAAGATGACACCGGATGAGGCGGCACTGCCCTTTGCTATTGAAAAGATTGGGAAATTCCTAGATTATAAAGTCAATGACAGATAAGAAAAGAGGAACGCGTTGCATGAAAAAAGAGCTGAGACAAACTGTACTGAACCAGATGAAGAGTCTTTCAGAAAAAGAAAAAGAGCAGGCAGATAACTGGCTGACCCAGCACATGCTTCAGTCAAGAGCTTATCAAGAAGCTAAAGTCATCGCAACTTATCTTTCTATGCCACATGAAGTCTCTACCGCAGACTTTATCAAGCAGGCTCAGTTGGACGGCAAGCGGGTTTTAGTACCCAAAACCTATGGCCAGGGGCGGATGATATTTGTTGACTATGATGAAAGTCGCCTACAAAAAAGCTCCTTTGGTCTTATGGAGCCGATAAGTGAAGAGGCTGTGGATAAGACAGAAATTGATCTGATTCATGTGCCAGGTGTGGTCTTCAATTCTCAAGGATTTCGGATCGGTTACGGCGGTGGCTACTATGACCGTTATCTGGCTGATTTTTCTGGTGCTAGTGTCAGTACGCTTTATCAAATTCAGCTAGCGAATTTTAAACCGGATCTGCATGATGTCTCGGTAAAGGAGTTAATCATATATGAAACAAATCTACGATAGAAACTACCCAATGACAAGTATTTTATTGATCATAACGAGCCTTGTCTTTGCTTTAATGTTTCTTTTCTACGGCTTCCAATATAGTAGTACGGAAGCCTTGTATCGCTTTGGGGCAGTACATGGCTATACAATCCAAGAGATACCTATAGAGTTTTGGCGAGTTTTTGCTGCTATTTTTGTCCATATTGGTTTAGAGCATTTTGTGGTCAATATGCTCACTCTGTATTTCCTTGGCCGTCAGATAGAAGATATTTTCGGACCATGGAAATTCTTATTGCTCTATCTCATGTCTGGGGTGATGGGGAATCTATTCGTCGTATATTTCTCACCAAACAGTCTGGCTGCAGGGGCCTCTACATCGCTTTTTGGTCTCTTTGCGTCAGTTGTCGTTCTGCGCTATGCCACACGAAACTACTATCTTCAGCAGTTGGGGCAATCCTATATGAGCCTACTGGCTGTCAATCTAATCATGAGTTTCTTACCAGGAATCAGTCTTTCTGGTCACTTAGGTGGTCTTGTTGGTGGAGCTTTAGGTGCGGTGATTCTACCAGTTTCAGGCGAACGCAATGCATTTAGTAAGTCACAAAGATTTTTAGCCCTAATAGTCTATCTGGGATTAGCAGCCATTTTGATTTTTATGACTTTTCAAAGACCAATTTTTTAAGAAAATTAAGCTAAGTACCGCTTTGAATAGCGGTATTTTTTTATAATTATAACTTTTGATGAAACAAGGAATTCCAATAATTTGATGTATCAACATTTTATAAAATGGACTCTTATTTAGTTCTAGCAAAAATAAATTAGTAAATTTCTAAAATGTCTAAATTTATAGGTGTATGTTTTCCCTATTTTACATCTGTAAAACGTATAAATAAACAATTTTGAAAGCGCTTGCAAATACGAGTTCAAAGGAGTATACTATGGTTGTAAATATAGGGAGTCTAGGACTTCCAAAAAAATAAAAAGGAGTTAGCGATGAAGAAGTTAACATTCAAAGTTGTCATTGCTGTGATGGCAATCCTCATGTTGCCTATCCAAGCGGTTCAAGCTTGTTGTGGTTTTATTTTTGGTCGCCAGTTGACAGCTGACGGTTCAACCATGTTTGGCCGTACGGAAGACTATCCTTACTATCCCAATGGTGGGAAACACAATAAGAACTATGTTGTTGTGGAAGGAAAGAATTATAAGGAAGGTGACCAGATCGTAGATGAATCTAATGGTTTCACTTATCCACATGCAGCCAACGAAATGAAGTATACTGCAACTTATGATTCTGCTCGTGGCGATGGTAGTAACGGTGCTTTCGGGGAACATGGCTTTAATGAAGCAGGTGTTTCAATGACATCTACAGTTACAGCAATTCCAAATAAAAAAGTACTTGCAAAAGACCCTCTTAAAGCAGATGGCCTTCCAGAAGCTGCGATGTTGGATGTTATTTTGCCTCGTGCAAAATCAGCTCGTGAAGCAATTGAGCTACTTGCAAAAGTCATCGAAGAAAAGGGATCTGCTGAAGGAAATACTGTTGTTGTTGCAGACCAAAAAGAAACTTGGTACATGGAAATCTTATCTGGTCACCAATATGTAGCAGTGAAGGTGCCAGAAGATAAATACGCAGTTTTTGCTAATACCTATTACCTTGGTCATGTTGATTTGAATGACAAAGAAAATGTTATTGCTTCTAAAGATGTAGAAAAAGTAGCCCAAGAAGCAGGAAACTACAAGACAGATAAAGATGGTAATTTCCACATTGCTAAATCATATGGACCTGAAAAATACGCAGAAGGCGATCGTTCTCGTACATATGCAGGGATTACACTTCTTGATCCTAAATCTAAAATTACTTATGAAGATGATGAGTATGAACTCTTCCGCTCTCCAACTGATCCAAACAAGAAATTTACTCTTGAAGATGCCTTTGCTTTGCAACGGAACCGCTTTGAACACTTGAATGGTCGTTTTATACCTGATGATCAAATTGGGGTCAAGAAGCAAGGCGACAATGGGGCAAATGATGCTGTTCGGAAAGATCAATACAAATATGCTCTTGGTAATGAAAATGTTATCGATGCCCATGTTTATCAAATTGATCCGAAGTTGCCAAAATCTTTTGGTGGTAAAGTATGGCTCGGTTTAGGACCATCACGTAACACACCATATGTACCTTTCTATGGTAATGTTCAAGATACTTATCAAGCCTTTAAACCTCAAACTGCTACTTATGATCCAAACTCATGGTACTGGACAGTATGGCATATTGACCAAATGGCTATTAAGAACCAAGATATTTTCGGCAAGACTGTTCAAGATCATTGGAAGATGCTCGAAAAACAATTTATCATTGATCAAGAGAAGAAGGATATTGAGTATTATTCACTGAAAGACCAACCAGAAGCTGCTAAAGCTGCTGAACACAAAGTTACAAAAGATGCACTTGATTTATCAGATCGTCTTTTCCAACACTTCAAGGACTATGAAAAGTTGATGGAAAAACAATTAGAAGCTGCTGGACGTAAGTCTGATCCTTATCGCGCTTCACAACCAGATGATAAACAAGACTCATCAACACCTGAAAAACCAGATACTCCAAAAACTCCAGAAAAACCAAAAGCAACTGAAGAAGTAAATAAAAATGTACTTCCTGCTGAATACTATGTTGCAGCACCTCCAACTCATGACATTCCTGCTAATGCAGAAGGCAATCCAAACAACCGTTTTGGCTATGCAGCTACAGCAAATGTGCAAGTATTTGGCCAAGCATCTACTCGCACTGAAGCTCCTCAGGCACAAGGCCAAGCTTCTCAAGAGCCAAGCCAAGCTCCACAAACAACTGTTGCCAATGCAGAAGGCAATCCAAACAACCGCTTTGGTTTTGCAGGAAATTATGAAGGCGGAAAAGATTTCAAGAATATTGGAACATTCTCTAACGGAAATTAATGTTTCTGTTGAGAAAGCCAGTCATTGGATATAAGAAAACACCTAGTTAAA
>NZ_KQ969107.1:476469-483464 GCF_001578795.1 Streptococcus gordonii | reverse complement strand
GGGGGTCAGTACAAATCTAGGTGTTTTTGTGTTTTGAGTAATAGACCAATCGGTCGTATTTCATCCTTGGTTTTATTTTTTAGTTTTCTCTTCTAGCTTTTTACCAAGTTCAATAATATATTGTTCCAAATCATCTTTGACCTGCGGGTGTTTGAGAGCATAATCGATAGAAGTTTTCATGAAGCCAAACTTGTCACCAACATCGTAGCGATCCCCCTTAAATTCACGGGCAAATACGCGCTGGGTCTTGTTAAGAGTATCAATGGCATCTGTCAGTTGGATTTCATTTCCAGCACCAGGAGCTTGATTTTCCAAGATTTTAAAAATTTCTGGAGTCAGCAGATAGCGACCAATGATTGCCAAATCACTTGGGGCTTCCTCTGGGCTTGGTTTTTCAACAAATTTTTCGACGCTATAAAGGCCATTGACGCCTTCGCCTTGCGGAGCGATGACACCATATGAAGAAACTTCTTCGTGTGGGACCTGCATAACCGCAATTGTAGAAGCATGGGTTGCTTCATAATCATTCATAAGTTGTTTGGTAAGTGGCATAGCCTTATCGTTAGTGATATCCATAAGGTCATCACCTAACATGACAACAAAAGGTTCGTTACCGACAAAAGCCTTGGCTTGAAGCACAGCATCTCCCAGCCCGCGCGGATGACTTTGTCGAATGAAGTGCAGGCCAATACCGGTTGTTTCATCAACTAATTTCAAAAGGTCATCTTTACCTTTTTCTTTGAGGTTGTATTCAAGCTCAAAGTTGGAGTCGAAGTGGTCTTCAATCGAACGTTTTGACTTACCAGTTACGACTAAAATATCTTCAATTCCAGACTTGAGAGCTTCTTCGACAATAAATTGAATGGTAGGCTTGTCCACGATAGGTAACATTTCTTTAGCAAGCGCCTTAGTAGCAGGTAGGAAACGAGTTCCAAGGCCAGCTGCTGGAATGACAGCTTTCTTAACTTTTGACATTAGTAAATCCCTTCTAGATGCAGATTTGGTTATGACCATTCGTTCTCGGCCTTGAATTCATTGTTCATGATTTCAAAGATAGCCTCTTTTATATCATGGTCTTGATAAATGACTTTATAAATGGCTTGGGTAATAGGCATATATACATCTAATTCCTGAGCCAGCTCATAAGCAGCCTTGGTAGTGGAAATTCCTTCAATCACCATGCCCATGTTAGCTTCAATATCCGCTAATTTTTCTCCACGTCCAAGAGCATCCCCAGCCCGCCAGTTGCGAGAGTGGATAGAAGTCCCAGTAACAATAAGGTCACCGACTCCAGATAAACCGCTATAGGTCAAAGGACTAGCGCCAAGTTTTACTCCTAAGCGAGTGATTTCAGCCAGTCCACGCGTGATAATGGCAGCCTTGGCATTGTCCCCATAGCCTAGGCCGTGTAGAGCCCCAGCTCCAACGGCGATAATATTTTTAAGGGCACCTGCAGTCTCGACTCCAACCACATCTGTATTGGTATAGAGGCGGAAATAGTGGTTGCTGAAAAGTTTCTGTACATATTTGGCAGCTTCTAGGTCCTTAGAAGCTGCTGTAATGAGAGTGATATCGCGAACAATGGTTTCCTCAGCATGGCTAGGACCTGAAACAACGACAATTTCACTACGCAATTCACTCGGGATTTCCTCTTCTAAAATTGTAGAAATGCGTTCATGGCTGTCGGGTTCCAAACCTTTGGAAGCATGCATAACCTTAACCTTGTGGTCTAGGATTTGAGCGACTTGTTTTGCTACCAGTCTTGTGACCTTGGTTGGCACCACAAATAGAACCGCATCAGCACCATCCAAGGCTTTTGCTAGACTGTGGTAGGCTTTGATTTTTTCATCGAGGACAGTATCTTTAAAATAACGTGTGTTTGTATGCGCTTGGTTGATTTCATCGATCTGTTCAGCAATGTTACCCCAAATACGTACTTCGTGACCATTATCATTTAGCACTTGTGATAAAGCTGTACCCCAAGAGCCAGGGCCAATCACAGCAACTCGTTGTTTATCCATCTTTCTTATTTCCATTTCTAACTAGAGTATTCTACTCTATTCTATCATATTAAAAGAAAAAAATCGTTTTCAAGCTTAAATGTTCTCATTTTCTTATAGTCATTTTAAAGCTAAGTTAAATAAGCTTGACATAGATTTTTTCTGTGATATAGTAAGAAAACGAAGGAAAATGAAAAAACTAATAGAGGGAAGATGATGTTTGTAAAAACCTTATTAAAATACAAATGGTTTGTTGTGTGTTCGGTTGTAATGACTGGCTTGATGATTGCTAGTTCGCTGTTGCAACCTTGGCTCCTTAAGCAAGTCCTGGATGCTTTGCAGATGAGTGATAGTAAAGCCATTTATCAAGCGGGGGCTTGGCTGATTGGTATGGGAATTATTGGCTTAGTTGCTGGTGGTATTAATGTGACAACAGCAGCTTATATTGCCCAAGCAGTGTCATCTGATTTGCGGGAAAAGACATTTCGCAAGATCCAGACATTCTCCTATGCTAATATTGAGCAGTTCAATGCTGGAAATCTGGTTGTTCGGATGACCAATGATATCAATCAAATACAGAATTTGGTCATGATGATGTTTCAAATTCTGCTTCGCCTGCCAATCCTATTCATTGGTTCGGTTGTCTTGGCCATCGTGACTGTTCCAGAACTCTGGTGGATTATTGCCCTTCTAATTTTACTTGTAGCTGGACTGACAGCTATGATGATGGGGCTTATGGGGCCGCGCTTTCAAAAATTTCAAATCTTATTAGAGCGCATGAACGCCATTGCCAAAGAAAATCTTCGAGGAGTTCGGGTGGTGAAGTCCTTTGTGCAAGAAAGGGCACAATTTGATAAGTTCAGTCAGGTTTCTGATGAGCTCTTGGATCAAAATCTATTTATCGGTTACGCTTTTTCAATTGTTGAACCAATGATGATGTTTGTCGGTTACGGGGCTATTTATTTGGCAATTTGGACCTTATCAGGTATGGTTGCTACAGACGCGGGAGTGGTCAGTTCGATTGCTTCTTTCATTGGCTACTTGAATCAAATTATCTTTACCATTATCATGGTTGGCTTTTTAGGAAATGGTGTGACGCGGGCTATTATATCAATGAGACGTCTCAATGAGGTTTTAGATACAGAGCCTGCAATGACCTTCCCAGATATAGCAGATGAAGACTTAGAAGGCAGTATTCGTTTTGATCATGTGACCTTTACCTATCCAACAGATGAAAGCCAAATTCTAAAAGATATTAGTTTTGAAGTTGCTCCGGGGCAGATGGTTGGCGTTGTTGGTGCAACGGGTGCTGGTAAGTCTACCTTGGCTCAGCTGATTCCCCGTCTTTTTGACCCTCAGGAAGGTTCTGTTTCAATTGGCGGTAAGGATTTGCGAGAAGTCAGTCAGGGAAGTCTTCGTAAGAATGTTTCAATTGTCTTGCAGCGGGCTATTCTCTTTAGCGGGACCATTGCGGACAATCTTCGTCAAGGGAAACTCGATGCTTCCCTGCCCGAGATGGAATGGGCGGCAGGAGTTGCCCAAGCCAGTGAGTTTATTGGCCGAATGGCTGATAGCTTTGATAGTCAGGTAGAGGAACGTGGGAATAACTTCTCTGGTGGCCAGAAGCAAAGAATGTCCATTGCGCGTGGAGTCGTCAACCATCCCAAGATCCTAATTCTAGACGATTCGACCTCAGCTTTAGATGCCAAATCAGAAAAATTGGTTCAAGAAGCCTTAAACAAGGACTTGAAGGGCACAACCACCATTGTCATTGCCCAAAAGATTAGCTCGGTTGTCCATGCAGATAAGATTTTGGTCTTAGACCAAGGCCGTTTAATCGGACAAGGAACGCATAAAGAGCTAGTCGCAACAAATGAAGTTTACCGTGAGATCTACGAGACACAGAAAGGAAAGGAGGATTAAGATGCGGACTGTAAAATTTTTCTGGCAATATTTTAAAGACTATACATTATCTTTTATCATTGTGATCGTGATGATGATAGTTTCCACTATTTTACAAGTGCTCTTTCCAATCTATGTTGGTCAGGCTGTTCAACATCTAGTTGAATTAGGAAATTCCTTGGCTAATGGCGGAGAAAAAAATCAGCTTTTAGCTGCCTTTGCATCCCTTATGACCAAGCTGTTTCTAACCTTTCTCTGTCTATCAATTTCTAGCTTAATTTATATGGTTTTGATGAGCCGAGTGATTTCGCATTCAACCAATGAGATGCGCAAGGGTCTCTTTGGAAAACTAGCTAAATTAACCGTATCCTTTTTTGATCGTCATCAGGACGGGGATATCTTGTCACGCTTTACCAGTGACTTGGACAATATTCTTCAAGCCTTGAATGAAAGTATGATTCAAGTCTTAAGTAATATTCTTCTCTACCTTGGTCTTGTGATCATCATGTTTCGGCAGAATGCTCGGCTGGCTTGGATAACGGTTGCCAGCACTCCCCTGGCTATTGTGGTTTTAGTCGTGATTGTTAGACTAGCTAGAAAATACACCAATCTCCAGCAAAAAGAGGTAGGTCGACTTAATGCCTATATGGACGAGACTATTTCGGGTCAGAAGGCTGTTATTGTTCAGGGCATGCAAGAAGAAGTTATCAAAGGCTTCCTTGAGCAAAATGACCGAGTCCGTTCAGCTACTTTTAAGGGCAGGGCTTTTTCAGGGCTTCTCTTCCCCATCATGAACGGAATGAGTCTGATCAATACAGCTATAGTCATTTTTGCTGGATCGGCTGTATTGCTTAGCGATCCTAATATTGAAACGGCTGTTGCAGTTGGTTTGATTACGACTTATGCCCAGTTTTCTCAGCAATATTATCAGCCTATTATTCAGATTGCAGCTAGCTGGGGCAGCCTACAATTAGCCTTTACAGGGGCTGACCGGATTCAGGAGATGTTTGATGCGCCCGAGGAAGTTCGGCCAGAAAATGCACCTGCTTTTGCAGAGCTCACAGACTCTGTGGAGATCAAGCATGTGGACTTCTCATATGTAGAAGGCAAGCCCATTCTCAAAGATGTGTCTATCTCTGCTCCTAAGGGTAAGATGACGGCTGTTGTTGGACCGACTGGATCAGGTAAGACGACTATTATGAACCTGCTCAACCGCTTTTATGATGTGGATAGTGGCAGCATTGAGTTTGACGGTCGTGACATTCGAGATTATGAGCTGGATAGTCTGCGGAGCCATGTGGGGATTGTCTTGCAGGATTCGGTGCTCTTTAGTGGTACGATTCGGGACAATATCCGCTTTGGTGTGCCGGATGCTAGTCAGGAAATGGTCGAAACGGCTGCGCGTGCGACACATATTCATGACTATATCGAAAGTCTGCCAGACAAATACGATACCATCGTGGATGATGACCAGAATATCTTTTCAACTGGGCAGAAACAGTTGATTTCTATTGCTAGAACTTTGCTGACTGACCCGCAAGTCTTGATCTTGGATGAAGCCACGTCTAATGTCGATACGGTGACAGAAAGCAAGATTCAGCAGGCTATGGAAGCCATCGTGGCTGGCCGGACTAGCTTTGTTATTGCTCACCGTCTCAAGACAATCCTCAATGCAGACCAGATTATTGTCTTAAAAGATGGAGAAGTGATTGAGCAAGGAAACCACCATCAACTTCTTCAACTCGGAGGATTCTATTCAGAACTCTATCATAATCAATTTGTCTTTGAGTAAAGAATTGATTCATATTTTACAACTCTCGTTTGAATTTTAAATTCATTCGGGAGTTTTTCCTTAAAACTTTCTAGCAAGTACTTGATAAAAAATTTTTATAAGTTGCTTTAAAAAAATTTATTGGACTTGAAATGGCAGTCGTGGTAAGATATAGTATATCTTGAGAAAGGAGTCTCCTATGTGCAGAACAATTGTTGGAATTTCGGCCAATCTTTGCCCAGTTGATGAAGACGGAAAAAATATTCACACCTCTGTTTCACGAAAGTTTGTGGACGGCGTACGAATGGCTGGTGGTCTGCCAATGGTGATTCCTCTTGGCGATAGAAGCCTGGTCGAGGATTATGTAGAAACCATAGACAAGCTGATTTTATCTGGTGGGCAGAATGTCCATCCAAAATTCTATGGGGAAGAAAAAACTATTGATAGTGACGATTATAATATTGCTCGTGATGAATTCGAATTAGCACTTTTAGAAGAAGCCTTACGCCAGAACAAGCCTGTTATGGCGATTTGTCGTGGTTTACAACTGGTAAATGTTGCATTCGGGGGTACCTTAAATCAGCAGATTGATAATCATTGGCAAGGCCAGCCTTTTGGAACTTCGCATTCGATTCGTACTGAAAAGGGGAGTGTTGTAGAGCGTTTATTTGGTCAAGCTAGCCGGATTAATTCCGTTCACCGCCAAAGCATCAAGGATTTGGCTCCTAATTTTCGCGCGACAGCCTTTGATCCCAGAGATAACACAATTGAAGCTATCGAGTCCATTGATAACCATCGGATTATTGGTCTTCAATGGCATCCGGAGTTTTTGATCGGTGAAGAAAAGGGAAATTTAGAGCTATTTCACTATCTTTTGCAGGAATTATAAAAAATTTTAAACCTTTCAGTTTGCTTTTAGGAAAGTTTAAGGTAAGAGATTTATACTAAGAACATAAACAAAGACCTCCTAACTTTGTTTAGAAATCCTAAAACTTTTCTTTTTCATAATAATCTCCCTATAAGAACCGCTCAATTGGCGGTTTTTTTGCTTGTTTTTACCGAATTTAGTATAATAGGAGCAGAAAAAATAGAAAAGAGAAATACATGAAAATTCGTGGATTCGAGCTGGTTTCCAGCTTTACAAATGAAGATTTGCTACCCAAGAGAGAGACGGCTCACGCAGCTGGCTATGACTTGAAAGTGGCAGAGCGTACAGTCATAGCACCAGGGGAGATTAAGCTGGTTCCGACTGGTGTCAAGGCCTATATGCAGCCGGGCGAGGTGCTTTATCTTTACGACCGCTCGTCCAATCCTCGTAAAAA
>NZ_KQ969107.1:468130-476336 GCF_001578795.1 Streptococcus gordonii | reverse complement strand
ATTGATGGCGACTACTATGGCAATTCAGGAAACGAAGGCCATATCTTTGCTCAGATGAAAAACATCACAGATCTGGAAGTCATCCTCGAAGTTGGGGAACGTGTGGTTCAGGCTGTCTTTGCACCATTTCTGATTGCTGATGGAGATGAAGCAGAAGGTGTGCGGACCGGCGGATTTGGATCGACAGGGCATTAGTATGAAAATCATTTTTATCCGCCACGGAGAGCCAGATTATTCACTTTTGGAAGAGGCTGGTTATACTGGCTTTGGGCTAGATTTGGCTCCCTTGTCGGCTGCTGGTCGTCGGATGGCGACAGAGGCCGCTGATAATCCTTTGCTGGAACAGGCGGAAATTCTGATCTCTTCTTCTGTGACGCGGGCCTTAGAAACGGCTTCTTATCTGATTCGAGGACGCCAGCTGCCGCTGTTTGTCGAGCCTTTTCTGCATGAATGGCAGGTATATGAGAGTGGGACAGAAAAGTTTGAGCAGGCTCGGAAGCTGTTTTTTGAAAATAAAGGCTCACTTCCTTCAGGAAGTCCTGTCCGGTATGAGACAGCTGAGCAGATGAAAGACCGCTTTGTGCGTACCCTAAGCAAATACAGAGACTACGAGACGGTAGCTCTTGTAGCCCATCGCATGCTCATCCGCCAGTTTGTAGCTGATCAGCAGATTGATTTTTGCCAGTTTGTTGAATATGAACTGAAGTTTTAATGTTTCGTTGTAAAAAGAATCTTAACAAAAGGATTTAGAGATAAAAGAAAATATGAAAGAATTTAAGAACAAGGACTATGCAACAGAAATTCGTCAGAAAATTCCAGGCTATGATGTGATGCTATATGTGATTTTCCGAGGAGTATTGCTCAGGTTAGCACCCAGTTTAAAAGTCGATAAAGTGTTAGCTTTGGCAAGCCAGACGGATGAGTTGAATGCTTTGGCATCCTTATTTCCTAAGGCAGGGGTGACCGTTGTGGAGCCAAGTGAGGCGATGCTACAAGAGCTTAAAAGACAGGTTCATCTGCCTCAAGCGGAGTATCTTAATAGTCGGTTTGAAGAAGCAGTGCTGCCTTCTGCTTATCAGATTTGTTCTTGCTTGCTAGTATTGCAGTTTGTTGAAAATCCCAGCTTATTTCTTCGAAAAATTTATGACTCTTTAAGTGAAGGTGGCCTTCTGATTCTTAGCTTTTTTTCCAACCAGCAACTGGGCTATTGGAAAACACTTGCTTCAGAGCTAGGAGCCGATCAGCAACAAATTCAGCGTACTTATGAGAATCAAGCCAGTTTGATGAATTCCCTCTCTCCTCAAGAAGTTGCAGACCTGCTGGAAGAGGCTGGCTTTACTAATATAGAGCAGGTGTGTCAGGTCTTATCTACTTTTGTTTGGATTATTAGAAAATAAGGAGAATCACCATCGCTAAGAAAAAAACGACCTTTGTCTGTCAAAATTGTGAATATCATTCGCCCAAGTATCTAGGCCGTTGTCCTAACTGCGGCTCTTGGTCTTCTTTCGTTGAGGAAGTAGAAGCTGCAGAAGTCAAGCATGCCCGTGTTTCCTTGACAGGCGAAAAGACCCGGCCCATGAAGCTGGCTGAGGTCACTTCGATTGATGTCAATCGGACCAAGACGGAAATGGATGAGTTCAATCGTGTACTGGGTGGTGGTGTCGTGCCTGGTAGTCTGGTTCTGATTGGCGGGGATCCTGGTATCGGGAAATCCACCCTGCTTCTGCAAGTATCCACCCAGCTTTCCCACCAGGGCACCGTCCTATATGTCAGTGGGGAGGAATCAGCTGAGCAGATTAAGCTTCGGGCGGAGCGTCTCGGTGATATTGACAGTGAATTTTATCTCTACGCCGAGACCAATATGCAAAATATCCGCACGGAGATTGAGAAAATCAAGCCAGATTTTCTGATTATCGACTCTATACAGACGGTGATGTCGCCGGAAATTTCCAGTGTTCAAGGCTCTGTTTCTCAAGTTCGAGAGGTGACAGCTGAGCTCATGCAGCTAGCCAAGACCAATAACATCGCGACCTTTATCGTGGGCCACATGACCAAGGAAGGCACTCTGGCTGGTCCCCGAACGCTGGAGCACATGGTGGACACCGTGCTTTATTTTGAGGGTGAACGTCAGCATACTTTCCGTATCTTGAGAGCAGTCAAGAACCGCTTTGGCTCGACCAATGAGATTGGTATTTTTGAGATGCAATCTGGCGGGCTAGTTGAGGTTGTCAATCCCAGTGAAGTCTTTCTGGAAGAGCGTCTGGACGGCGCGACAGGCTCGTCTATTGTCGTGACCATGGAAGGAACGCGGCCGATTTTGGCTGAGGTGCAGGCTTTGGTGACACCGACCATGTTCGGCAATGCCAAACGAACCACGACGGGACTGGACTTTAACCGAGCCAGCCTCATCATGGCTGTTCTGGAAAAGAGGGCGGGACTCCTCCTGCAAAATCAAGATGCCTACCTCAAGTCTGCTGGCGGCGTCAAGCTAGATGAGCCAGCCATTGATTTGGCGGTAGCAGTAGCCATTGCTTCCAGCTACAAAGATCTGCCTACCAATCCTCAAGAGTGCTTTATCGGTGAAATTGGCCTGACTGGTGAAATCCGTCGAGTCAATCGCATCGAGCAGCGCATCAACGAAGCGGCCAAACTGGGCTTTACCAAGATTTATGCTCCGAAGAACTCTCTGAACGGCCTCAAAGTTCCAGATAATATCCAAGTCATTGGTGTGACGACGATAGGGGAAGTCTTAAAGAAAGTATTTTCTTAGAACCTTGCTTTATAGGTAAATAAAACTGTCAATGTAATGATCTTGGTAGATAAATAAAACAGGTGCAAGGATTAGTTCTCTTTGCTCAAAACAAGATAAAAGGAGAAATCTGATGTCAGATAATCGCATGAATTTTACTATTGAAAACAATAGCCAATTTCCTTTTGTAGAAATTGTACTAGATAAAGGAGAAAAAGCTTATATTCAGCGCGGAAGCATGGTTTATCATTCTTCTAGTGTTAACTTAAGAACCAAACTGAATGCAAAAGGATCTGGTCTTGGTAAATTAGTTAAAGCAGTTGGACGTTCGATGGTGTCTGGTGAAAGCACCTTTATTACGGAAGCTTTATCTGATGCAGATGGTGGCCTCTTAGCTCTAGCTCCTAATGTCCCGGGTCAGGTAATGCCCTTGTATTTAGGGGAACATCAATATCGATTGAACGATGGAGCTTTCCTTGCTTTGGATGGTTCAGCATTTTACACGATGGAACGCCAGTCTATTGGCCGTGCCTTGTTTGGGGGTCAAGGGGGATTCTTCGTCATGACCACTCAAGGAGAAGGAACGCTCTTAGTCAATGCCTTTGGAGCTATCAAGAAAATTGAACTGAAAGACCAAGAAATGACGATTGATAATGCCCATGTTGTTGCCTGGAGCAAAGACTTGCATTATGACATTCACTTGGAAAATGGTTTTTTACAATCTGTCGGTACAGGAGAAGGTGTTGTTAATACTTTCCGAGGTACAGGAGAAATCTATGTTCAAAGTCTAAACGTTGAAACTTTCGCTAAAATTTTGGGTGGATATATTCCTACAAAAGAGTAGGCTTTACTATTCCTGAACATACCAATTTTTTATGAGTAAGAAGCTTTATCTCTGACAAATCTTAAAAAAGCTGGTAAGATAAGATTAATTTATTTGATAATCAAATAATTTTTTCAGAGATGAAGCAGAGGTGAATATGTCTTACTTTAAAAATTTTATGAAGGCCAACAGAGCGTATGTTGACTTGCATGGAACAGCTCATTTACCAATAAAACCAAAAACAAAGGTTGCTATTGTAACCTGCATGGATTCTCGACTTCATGTGGCTCCTGCCTTAGGTTTGGCCCTTGGAGATGCCCATATTTTGCGGAATGCTGGTGGGCGTGTAACGGAGGATATGATTCGATCCTTAGTGATTTCTCAGCAACAGATGGGGACCAGAGAAGTAGTGGTTTTGCACCATACTGACTGTGGGGCCCAGACTTTTACCAATCCAGAGTTTGCCTGTCACCTTGAAAATGTACTAGGTGTGGATGTCAAAGACCAAGATTTTCTGCCCTTCACAGATGTGGAAGAAAGTGTACGGGAGGACATGGACTTACTTCGAAAGTCTCCCTTGATTCCTGATGATGTAGAAATTTCTGGTGCTGTCTATGATGTGGATACCGGGCGAATCCATGAAGTTCTATAAATAAATGTTCTAGTTTCCAATTAGTTTGGGAATGAAAAAAAGATTGCTTGCGGGTAATCTTTTTTTCTTACTTGTGCTATAATAGAAACGATTGAAAAGAGGCCCTTTGGTCCTCGATGATAAAAAGAATGATATAAAGGAGATCTGCTTTGGCAAAAGCTATTCGGGTGCGTTATGCACCAAGTCCGACTGGACTTTTACACATCGGAAATGCGCGGACTGCGCTCTTTAATTACCTCTATGCTCGTCATCATGGCGGGACCTTCATTATCCGTATCGAAGATACTGACCGTAAACGCCACGTTGAGGACGGGGAACGCTCACAGCTTGAAAATCTTCGCTGGTTGGGCATGGATTGGGATGAAAGCCCAGAAACTCATGAAAACTACCGCCAATCAGAGCGTTTGGAACTCTATCAAAAATACATCGACCAATTGCTAGCCGAAGGAAAAGCCTACAAATCTTACGTTACAGAAGAAGAGTTGGCAGCTGAACGCGAACGTCAGGAAGCAGCAGGAGAAACACCTCGCTACATCAACGAATATCTTGGTATGAGTGAAGAAGAAAAAGCGGCTTATATTGCTGAACGTGAAGCAGCAGGTATTGTGCCAACTGTCCGTCTGGCGGTTAATGAGTCAGGTATCTACAAATGGCATGACATAGTCAAAGGCGACATTGAGTTCGAAGGTGGCAATATCGGTGGTGACTGGGTTATCCAAAAGAAAGACGGATACCCAACTTACAACTTTGCTGTTGTTATTGATGACCACGATATGCAAATCTCTCATGTCATTCGTGGGGATGACCACATTGCCAATACTCCAAAACAGCTTATGGTCTATGAAGCGTTGGGCTGGGAAGCTCCAGAGTTCGGTCATATGACCTTGATTATCAATAGCGAAACGGGTAAAAAGCTATCTAAACGTGATACCAACACCTTGCAATTTATCGAGGATTATCGTAAGAAGGGGTATCTGCCAGAAGCAGTCTTTAACTTTATTGCACTGCTAGGTTGGAACCCTGGTGGTGAAGATGAGATTTTCTCTCGCGAAGAACTCATTAAACTCTTCGATGAGAACCGCCTCAGCAAGTCTCCAGCAGCCTTCGACCAGAAGAAACTAGACTGGATGAGCAATGAATACATCAAAAATGCAGATTTCGAAAGAATCTTTGCTCTGGCGAAACCATACTTGGAAGAAGCAGGGCGTTTGACAGATAAGGCTGAAAAATTAGTAGAGCTTTACAAACCACAGATGAAATCAGTCGATGAAATTGTACCTCTGACAGATCTTTTCTTTGCAGATTTCCCAGAGTTGACAGAGGCTGAGCGCGAAGTTATGGCAGGAGAAACAGTTCCAGTAGTTTTAGAAGCCTTCAAAGCGAAGCTGGAAGCTATGACAGATGAAGAATTCGTGACAGAAAATATCTTCCCTCAAATCAAAGCAGTTCAAAAAGAAACAGGTATCAAGGGTAAAAACCTCTTTATGCCGATTCGAATTGCCGTTTCGGGTGAAATGCATGGACCAGAACTGCCAGATACGATTTACCTATTAGGACGTGAAAAATCTATTCAGCATATTGAGAACATGCTAAATCAAATTCAATAAGATAAACCAGCTTTCGGGCTGGTTTTTACTTTAGTCCAGTACATAATATATTGTATTTGAATAAAAATTGATAAAACGTTTTTATTTTAATAAATATCGACTTTCTCTTGACATTTGCATTTTCATACCGTAGAATGTTTAAAAATACAAATTATAGAAGGGTAGGAGTAATCGCATGGTTAAAGAGAAAGTTATTTTGGCCTATTCAGGAGGATTGGACACTTCGGTGGCTATTACTTGGTTGAACAAGGATTATGATGTGATCGCAGTCTGCATGGATGTGGGTGAGGGAAATGATTTGGATTTCATTCATGATAAGGCTCTGAAAGTTGGCGCTATTGAATCTCACGTCATTGATGTTAAAGACGAGTTTGCGGAAGACTATGTCCTGGTTGCTCTGCAAGGACACGCCTTCTACGAACAAAAATATCCTCTGGTGTCTGCTTTGAGCCGACCTCTGATTTCCAAGAAATTAGTTGAAATTGCCCACAAGACAGGGGCGACGACCATTGCACATGGCTGTACGGGAAAAGGAAACGATCAGGTCCGTTTTGAAGTGGCTATAGCCTCCTTGGATCCAAAGCTCAAGGTGATTGCTCCAGTTCGGGAGTGGAAATGGTCTCGGGAGGAAGAAATCAATTATGCCAAAGCTAATGGTGTGCCAATTCCTGCAGATCTGGATAGTCCTTACTCAGTCGACCAAAACCTTTGGGGACGTGCCAACGAGTGTGGAGTTTTAGAAAATCCTTGGAATGAAGCACCAGAAGACGCCTATGATTTGACGGTTGCGCCAGAGGCGGCGCCAGATAGCCCTGTTTATGTAAATATTGACTTTGAGGCGGGTGTACCGATTGCTTTAGATGGTAAAAAGATGAAGCTGGCGGACTTGATCCTTGAGCTGAATGACTTGGCAGGACAGCACGGAGTCGGGCGAATTGACCATGTGGAGAATCGTCTGGTAGGGATTAAGTCTCGGGAAATCTATGAATGCCCTGGTGCAGTGACTCTCTTAGATGCTCACAAGGAAATCGAGGATCTGACTCTAGTCAGAGAACTGGCTCATTTTAAGCCGATTATGGAAAACGAGCTGTCCAATCTCATCTACAATGGCCTCTGGTTTAATCCAGCGACAGAAGCATTGATTGCCTATCTCAAGTCCACTCAGCAAGTGGTCAATGGAACAGCTAAAGTGAAGCTTTATAAGGGATCTGTGACAGTTGTAGCTCGTAAGTCTGACAATTCTCTTTACGATGAAAGTCTGGCTACCTATACCAGTGCAGATACCTTTGACCAGGATGCCGCAATTGGCTTTATCAAGCTATGGGGGCTTCCGTCTAAGGTTCACGCGGAGGTTCAGGCTCACAAAGGCAAATAGAAAGGGACTTTCCTATGGCAAATCATAAACTGTGGGGCGGACGTTTTGAAGCCTCTCTGGAAGGCTGGGTAGAGGAATTTGGCGCTAGCATCGGCTTTGACTATCGTCTGGCTCCTTATGACTTGCAGGGCAGCCTAGCCCATGTCAAAATGCTGGGTCAGACAGGAATCATCGCTCCAGAGGAAGCAGTGGCTATTCAGACTGGCTTGGAAAAGCTGTTGGCACGTTATGAGGCTGGAGAGCTTGAGCTTGATGTGCGAAATGAAGATATTCATATGAATATGGAGGCTCTTCTGACCGAGGAGATTGGTCCAGTAGCCGGTAAGCTACATACGGCTCGCTCCCGTAATGACCAGGTGGCGACAGATATGCACCTCTATCTTAAGGATCAGCTCGGCCAGATTGCGGATAAACTCTTAAATCTGCGTCAGGTGTTGCTGGACTTGGCAGAGGAGCATGTAGAGACCATCATGCCAGGCTATACCCATCTGCAGCATGCCCAGCCGATTAGCTTTGCCCATCATCTGCTGGCCTATTATCAGATGTTCAGCCGGGATAGTCAGCGCTTTGCCTTTAATCTGGAGCATACGGATTTATCTCCTTTAGGAGCAGCGGCTCTGGCGGGGACAACGTTTCCAATTGACAGGGGGCTGACGGCTGATTTATTGGGCTTCAAAGGCATTTACCACAATTCCTTGGATGCGGTCAGTGACCGAGATTTTATCTTGGAGTTTCTATCTAACAGCAGCATTCTCATCATGCATCTGTCTCGTCTCTGCGAGGAGCTGATTAACTGGTGCAGCTATGAATATGGCTTTGTCAGCTTATCAGATACCTTTAGTACTGGATCATCCATTATGCCGCAAAAGAAAAATCCGGACATGGCGGAGCTGATTCGGGGCAAGAGTGGTCGGGTCTATGGTCATCTCTTCAGCCTTCTGACGGTTATGAAATCCCTGCCCTTGGCCTATAATAAGGACCTGCAGGAAGACAAGGAAGG
>NZ_KQ969107.1:454923-467639 GCF_001578795.1 Streptococcus gordonii | reverse complement strand
ACCATCCAAAAATCGCTGGATATTATGGCAGGTATGCTGTCTAGTATGACAGTAAACAAAGAAAAATGCTGGTTTCAACTCAGCAGGACTTCTCCAATGCGACAGAATTAGCTGACTATCTGGCCAAGAAAGGACTGCCTTTCCGAGAAGCCCATGAGATTGTCGGGAAGTTGGTGCTGGAATGCGGCAAGGCAGGCTATTATCTACAGGATGTTCCGCTGAGTCGCTATCAGGAAGTGTCGTCACTGATTGAAGAAGATATTTATCAAGTTCTTGAGTCGCAGACGGCTGTGCAAAAGCGTAATTCTCTTGGTGGGACAGGATTTGCACAGATTCGTCAGGAGTTGGAAAGAGCTAAAAAAGATTTGAACAATAAATAATATTTAGAAAACATCGTGAAAAAGAGCGATGTTTTTGCTTTATAAAAAGCTATAAATAAAGGTAGAAATAGCGCTAAAGGTTGCTGGCATTGGCTTTTTGGAAAAATATGGTATAATAGATATAATTTTGGTAGATGGAGTTGAATTTTGAAAAAAAGCTATCGCGTCAAGAGTGAAAAAGATTTCAATGCGATTTTTAATGATAAACAAAGTGTGGCTAATAAACGATTTGTCATCTATAAATTGGATAAAGATCAAAAACACTTTCGAGTGGGGCTTTCTGTCAGTAAAAAACTTGGGAATGCAGTTGTCAGAAATGGGATTAAGAGGAAGATTCGCCATGTCTTGATAGAGCATAGACAAGAGCTGCAACCGGTTGACTTTGTCATCATTGCTCGTAAGGGAGCGGAAGAGTTGAATTACAAAGAAATTGAGCGGAATTTGCTACATGTGCTGAAACTAGCTAAAATCTATCAGGAAGGGATTCTCAGTGAAAAAGAAGAGTAAGTTAGCAGGTCTCCTGCTTTTGTCCTCGCTTGTATTGACCGCTTGCGGAACGAGCGAAGTCACGTCACAATCAACTGATTTATGGGAGAAATTTGTTTTTTTCTTTGCGGAAACGATTCGTTTCTTATCCTTTAATAGTAGTTTGGGAATTGGAATAATCCTCTTTACCATTGTTATTCGAACAGTTCTTTTGCCAGTCTTCCAAATCCAGATGAATTCATCGCGTAAGATGCAGGAAGCTCAGCCACATATCAAAGCCTTGCAGGCAAAATATCCAGGCAAAGATATGGAGAGCAGAAATTTATTAGCGACAGAGACACAGAAACTCTACAAGGAATTAGGTGTCAATCCGCTTGCATCTTTCATACCGCTCTTTATTCAAATGCCCGTACTCTTGGCCCTTTTTCAAGCTCTTACCCGAGTTGAATTTATGAAAACAGGTCATTTCCTCTGGCTTAACTTGGCAGAGAAAGATCCTTACTTTATTCTCCCCGTACTTGCTGCTCTCTTTACTTTCTTGAGTAGTTGGCTCAATAACAAGAGCTTGGCAGAGAAAAATGGCGCTATGACGGTTATGACCTATCTCTTGCCACTCATGATTTTCTGGTTTGCTTTGAGTTTCTCCAGTGGGGTGGCCCTTTACTGGACAGTGTCAAATGCCTACCAAGTGGGACAAACTTTAGTTTTGAGCAATCCTTTTAAAATGATTGCAGAACGCGAAGCTAAGCTTAATGCTGCGCGTGAACAAGAAGAAAAGAAAAAACGTGCCTTCCGAAAAGCACAGAAAAAGAAAAAATAAGGAGGTCTCTTGCAAATGGTTGTATTTACAGGAGCAAGTGTAGAAGAAGCAATTCAAGAAGGATTGCGTGAGTTAGATATTCCTCGTATGAAAGCACATATTACTGTTATTTCGCGTGAGAAAAAAGGTTTTCTAGGTTTATTTGGTAAAAAGCCTGCCCAAGTTGATGTGGAGCCAATCAGCGAAACAACAATGGTTAAGGCTAATCAAAAAGCTGTAAAAGGTGTTCCAGAGGAAGTTAATGCTAAAAACGAACCGGTCAAAAGTGTTAGTGAAGAAACAGTTGACTTGGGTCGGGTTGTCGCTGCAATCAAGAAGGTTGAAGGCGAAGGTGAGAAAGTTTCAGACGAAGTTAAGGCAGAAATCCTCAAACATGATAAACAAGCCAATACTATTTTAGAGGAAACTGGAACAATTGACCTTATTAAAAAACAAGTAAGACAAGGTGAATCAGAAGAAAAGAGCCAACCAGCTAATCAAGAGTTTTCAGATTTAGGTATCGAAGTTGAAGAAAACTACGATATTGAAGAAGTTGTCTCAGATGTGACAGCCTATGTCCAAGAAATCATCAATGAAATGGACGTTGAAGCAAGTTTATCATCTAGTTACAACCGTCGTACGGTCAATATGCAGATTGACACCAATGAACCTGGACGTGTGATTGGTTACCACGGAAAGGTTCTCAAAGCTCTGCAACTATTGGCTCAAAACTATCTCTATATTCGTTATGAAAAGAGTTTTTATATCTCTATTAATGTCAATGACTATGTGGAACATCGGGCTGAAGTCTTGCAAAGTTACGCTCAAAAATTGGCTAACAAAGCATTGGAAGAGCGCCGTAGCCAGCCGACAGATCCAATGTCTAACAACGAACGCAAAATTATCCACCGAATCATTTCTAAAATGGATGGAGTTACTAGCTATTCAGAAGGCGACGAGCCAAACCGTTACGTCGTAGTTGATATTGATAGTGAGTAAAAGCTTCAATTGTTGACTATGTCAGATTTTTTATACAACAAAGTGAGACTGAGACGCCATTGTCTCTGTCTCCTTTCTTTTATAGATAATAGTTTGAATGTAGAAAATCAAAGAGGGAAAGAATATGAAAAAAATACTTGTTTTATTACTTTCAGGCGCAATATTATTATGTGCATGTAGTACGAAGGGAGATCATTCATCTCCTTCAAGTACTCCAAAGCCATCAAAGCAATCGCAAGCTTCTTCGGATTCTATTGAGCAAGATGAAAAAGTATATGCAAGTACTTTGGATAGTCTAAAAAATGATACATCAGAGGGGCGAGCGAATTTATACGCATTTTATGATATTGATGGAAACGGCACTAAAGAATTGCTAACTGGGCACAATTTCAAAGGTCAATATTATTTGACTGCAATCTATTACTTAAACCAGGGTGTTTCTACTTATTTAGCACAATCCAGAGTTGCTTCAGCAGGTGGAAGCAGAGAGGTCACAACTATTTATACTGATGGAACAGTCTTTTATGCTCAATGGCATTCTCTAAGCCCTGATGCTAAGGGTTATCTTTATCAACTGAGATCTGATAATAGTGGTGTAGATGTGCTAAAAGAAGCAGATTTTCAAATAGCAGGTGTGGATCCAAATTCTGAAAGCGGGCAACATACAGTATTTGGGACGGGATCTAAAAAAGAGCTTGCTCTATCTTCGTTAAAGTGGAAAGACATAGAAAACTATCAAGCAACGACAAGTGTTGGAAATCAGAAAGAACAAAGTCGTTCGTCTCAATTGGATTTGGAAGCCATCCAAAAAGGAGATTATTCTAGTATCGAAGGCAGGTGGAGAAATGGGAAGGGAAGTGAATTAGTATTTGATAAAAATGGCTTGGTTAATAACGACCTAAAATTGGGAAATAATTTTAGAATGATTGATTCTTATTTACAAGGTGGAGTATCCTCTGGAGGTCCGGGTGCGGCCATCTTGTTTATTCCAGCAGGTGTTGATATGTCTGTGACTGCGGGCGATCAAACGATAGCAGATGCTTCTGATAAAAAACAAGATCGAATTCTTATAACACAGAGTGTTGTTGTTAATAACCCTGAGGTTTTCTATTATAGAGAGTAAAGAAAGGAAATGTTATGTCACTTTTCCCAGCTATAAAAGCCTATCTTCCTTATCAAGGTACCAAGTATATTGCTCCAGAAAAAGCAGGAGACCTTCGTGAGGTCATGCTGGATCTGAGAGCTAAGGGCCAAGCGGCTCGTAAAGAGTTCATAGATCTAGTCAAAGATTTTCAGGCTCTTTATCCGAATTTAAGCTTGGAGCGAGCCAGCCAGTGGATGAACCAAGCTCAAGTTCTGCGTCCTCATTTTTGGAATTATCTAAAAGGCTATGGAGAAATTACTGAGCCTATGTTCGCTCTGCGTTTGTATGGAAATGCAGATGATTTTGGGGTATCGCTCGAAGTTAGCTTTATGGAGCGAAAGAAAGACGAAGATAGTCTTTCAAAGCAAAATCGAATCTTGCAAGTAACTATTGATAGACCAGTTTATTATTTTGCTCAGATAGATGGTGTGAGTCAGCGCTTTGAAGGCACAGAAGATAATCGCAGGTTACTTATGAAACAGGTCCAAGAAGGTCAGGTTCGCAAGGTTTTAGCCAAATACGATGTTAATCTATCTGGGGCTAATTCTAGAGAAGAAGTCTTGTCTAATTTACAAGAAGCAATGACTGCCCTGGTTCCATTTTATGAAGCAACAAGGCCTCTATGATTACGTTCTCAAAAGGAAACTTATTTTCTGGAACTATTGACAAAAGGCTTAGAATCATATAGAATAGTAAAGTATGTTTAGTAACTGATCACAACTAGCCGGCTAAACGAATACAAGAATCTAAGAGGAGGTATTCATCGTGAAACGTACTTATCAACCAAGTAAAATCCGTCGCGCGCGTAAACACGGTTTCCGTAATCGTATGTCTACTAAAAACGGTCGTCGCGTACTTGCAGCTCGTCGTCGTAAAGGACGCAAAGTTTTGGCTGCTTAATCAAAACGATTATAACAAGAAAAATCAGTGGAAACTCGAGACCACTGGTTTTTTCTATTATGCTGATAAAGAGATTATAAATAAAAATAAGACCAGATCGAAGATAAAATCGTTCTGGTCTTTTATATTCAAATTAGCTTATCACTTCAGTAAAAAAGGATATAGATAGCAAAGTATAGTGAAACTAATCATAGCATAAAGAATACCGATGCGAATAGCTTGGATAGGTTTATACAGTCGAATCAAGATGAGCAAACACCAAACCAATAAGACGAGGACAAACCAGCCGGAAAGTAACCGTAGAGGAGTTGGTCCATAAAGGTAAATATAGACACCAAATAATTTCCATCCTGCAAGTAAGGTCAGCAAGGTGGCGAATATAAAGAGCAGAGTGGTTGCTAACCGTGTACCTATCTGATCCCAGAGCGGTTTTTTAGAGATGAGATAAAAAGCTCCTAAAACAGCAAAATTAAGAAGAGAAACTCTAACAAGTTGCCAGAACCCAGTGACCGCAATGGAAGATGCACTTTGGGGAGAAATGGCTTCTGTAACAGTTCCAGCACTCAGAAGATTTCCTAGCTCGCTTAGACCAGTTGTGAAAAAAAGGATATAGGTCAAAAGTAAGCTTCCAATGACAATATATGCTGCAAAGTTAGGGATAGCCCTTAGTGGCTGAACTTTTTCTTGGAATACTTGGTAGTTAAAAGTAGACGTTCTTTCGCTGAGCAGGCTACCCACAATGAGTCCATATAAGTAGAGGCTGACTGGAATAGCAAGGAGTAGCTGTGCTAGTATAGTAGCTATATCAATCTTGGAAAAAAGTGAGTCAAAGAAGGTCTGACTAAAATCGGACAATTGTATGAAGAGATTTGCAAAATTACCTGAGACCTGACTTAGCTGAGTCCAAACAAAGTAAACCAGAACTCCTGAAGCCAAGAGGCTGCCTATTAGGATGACAAAATGTTGGAAGTTCTTTGAATAGCCATCATTTGTCTCTTCAGAGTTTTCCTCCTCGTGAAGAAAGACGATGCAAGAAGCCATGAAATTTTTAAAGGGCAGAGTGTAGAAAGCTTGAACCATATCAAACCAAACCATAATCCCTAAGCGCCCCTGACTTAGCCAACCTGTTCGGGACAGAACATAGAAGACAAAAGAAAGGTGGATAGCTAAAAATTGGAAAAAATCTAACTGCTGATGTGCACCCCAAATACTTAAAGCCATGGCTTGAGCAATGGTCAGAGTGAAAAAAACTCTTGTCTCTAATTTTTTGGCGCCTTCTTTTAATGGGATAGAGGTTGTATGTAATTTTTTGATTAGAAACTCAGTTGAAAGTAAAAGACCGATTGTGACTGGGAGAGAGTAAATTGTTTTAAGCTGCACCAGGATTGCAGTGTAAAAATAAGCTAACAGGTAGAAAACAATAGTCCCAATTTTAAAGATTTTTATTTGAGCGTCATCTAAAGGGCTGAAGATCGTCTGTTCTTCTAGATCATCTAGATCGTCTAGCTGATAGTCGTGCTCTTCTATCTGTTCTTGTAAAGTTCTTTCCATTTTATGCCTCCTCTTCTTCATCTGGAATATATTCTAATATATCGCCGGGTTGGCATTCCAATTCTCGGCAAAGTGCATTGAGAGTTGAAAAGCGAACTGCTTTGGCTCGATTATTTTTCAAAATGGATAGATTGGCTGGTGTTAAATCAATCAGCTCAGCCAAGCGACCGGCACTGATACGTTTTTGTGCCATGACAAGGTCTAAATTTATCTGAATCATATGCCCTCCTAAATTGTGTAGTCTACTTGATCTTGCAGTTCAATAGCCTTGCCAAAAGCATTGCGAATGACACGGATAATTAAGGTTAAAATACTGCAAGAAACGGTCACCAGGAGCATAGGTAGATAGACTGTCAGTCCCATGAAAAGTGAGATAAGAGCAACAATTCCAACTTCCCAGCCCAAGTATCGGAGATATTGAACGTTTTGTTGAATAAAAACTTGGTCCTGTCCGATATGATGAAGGAGCCGATAAAGATGGACGATGCAGGTCAAAGCCAGTCCTCCTAAGGTGTAACCTAGCAAGAGCAAAATCCAGAATCGGGCCTCGCCTTGAACGAGAGGGGAAGGAAATACGATAATAAGATTTACAATCCAAGGACCTAGGAAGATTAAGATAGTAGAAGCAATAAATAAAAGGCTAATGCTGATTTTTGTAAGACTAATACTCCAATCTTCAGCAGTTTTTTTGTTTTAGTAGTCATAATATCCTCCGACAAATATTTTAGTTCTTAGTAACTATAACACAAAAATTATCGATAATCAATAATAATCTATCGAAAAATAACAAATAGTTATCGATTAAAGATCATAAACTGCAAGTTTAAAAGTTTTGAAGTCAAATTAGGATAGCTGTTGAATTGCAGCTATCTTATTTTTCTGCTTTGAAGAGACTTCTGATTTTTTGGGTCATTTTTGGTATAATAAAGGACAGGAAATACAAGGAAGTAAACCATGAAGATTTTTGATACACACACGCATTTAAATGTGGAAGAATTTGCTGGTCGAGAGGCAGAGGAGCTTCAATTAGCCAAAGAAATGGGTGTTGTTGCACACAATATTGTCGGCTTTGACCGACCGACCATTGAGCGCGCCTTGGAGTTGGCGGACAATTATGATCAGCTTTATGCTACGATTGGCTGGCATCCGACTGAGGCGGGGACTTATGATGATGCGGTAGAAGCCTATCTGCTGGACAAGCTTCGTCACCCCAAGGTGGTGGCTCTGGGCGAGATTGGGCTGGATTATCACTGGATGACAGCTCCAAAGGATGTTCAGGAGCGGGTGTTTCGCCGACAAATCCAGCTCTCTAAAGAGCTGAACCTGCCCTTTGTCGTTCACACACGTGACGCATTGGATGACACCTATGAGATTATCAAGAGTGAGGGTGTCGGCTCTAGAGGCGGCATCATGCACTCTTATTCGGGCTCTTTGGAAATGGCAGAGCGCTTTATCGAGCTAGGAATGATGATTTCCTTTTCTGGAGTTGTGACCTTTAAGAAAGCGACAGATATTCAGGAGGCTGCGCAGAGCCTGCCTTTGAACAAAATCCTCGTCGAGACTGATGCGCCTTACTTGGCGCCTGTTCCCAAACGTGGCCGAGAAAATAAAACAGCCTATACCCGCTATGTGGTAGAGCAAATTGCTGAACTGCGTGGTCTGACTGTCGAAAAAGTAGCACAAGCGACCTATGATAATGCAAAGAAGGTGTTTGGGCTTGACTGAGAAGATAAAAATCCCTCAAGTAATCGTCGTTGAGGGCAAGGATGATACAGCCAATCTGCAGAGGTTTTACGAAGTTGATACTTACGAGACGAGAGGCTCTGCGATCAATGAAGAAGATCTGGAGCGGATTGAAAAATTGCACCAGCTACGTGGCGTTATTGTCTTTACCGATCCAGACTACAACGGTGAGCGTATCCGTCGGATGATTATGGAGGCTGTGCCAACTGCTCAGCATGCCTTTCTCCGTCGAGATGAGGCGGCTCCAAAGTCTAAAAACAAGGGTAAATCACTTGGCGTAGAACATGCATCATTTGAGGATTTACAGCAGGCTTTGTCTGGTTTGGTCGGATATTTTGATGATGAGGATAATTTTGACATCACCAAAAGTGACCTCGTACGACTAGGGCTGCTTATGGGAAGTGACAGCCGTCAGCGTCGAGAGTATCTGGGGGAAGAGCTTCGTATTGGCTATTCTAACGGTAAGCAGCTGCTTAAACGCTTGGAATTGTTTGGGGTGACTTTGGCGGAAGTGGAAGAAACCATGCGTAAGTATTCAGTCTAACGGAGTAAGGAATGAAAAAAGTAATTATTACGGGCGGTAATAGTGGGATTGGCTACCAGGCTGCTAAACAGTTGGCTGAAAAGGGGTGGTCAGTGACCCTATTTTGCCGACGGAAAGAAGCTGCCGAGCAAGCCTGTGAGAAAATCCGTCAACAGACAGGAAATCTACATGTCGATTATATCTTGGTTGATTTATCTGATATGAAAAGTATCAAGAAAGCGGTAGAACAGTATATCCAAAAAGAAGAGACTTTAGATGTTTTAATTAACAATGCGGCTGATTTTGATTTATCAATCAAAAGTCCTGTGGTAACCAAAGACGGATTAGAAAAGCAGTTTGCGACCAATGTGGTTGCTCCCTTTTTGCTTTCTATCTTGTTGAAGGGCTTGTTGGAAAAGTCTGAGAGTGGTCGGATTATTAATATTTCTTCTCAAGGGTTGGTGCTGTATCCTTTCATAAAGCTTGATTTTGAAAATTTATCTGGTCAAAAACATTACAGCCCTGCTAAGACCTATTATCAGAATAAACTGGCCTTGTTGATGCTGTCGCTTTATATGCGGAAACATTGGAAAGGTATCAAGGTACAGGCAATCCGTGTGACCAATGTCAAAGTAGATATGCACCGCTATGATCACCTCAGCGCTTTTATGAAAAATCTGTATAAAATTAAGTCAAGATTCTCAATTAGTCCTGAAGAAATGGCGAAAGTCTATATAACTTTATCTACAGGAGATGGCTATGAGGGCTTTTTGTATGACGAGAAATGCAGGGAAGTAAAAGCAAATGCATCTGCTTATGAGGAAGAAGAGCAGAAAAAACTTTACACCCTGCTAGAGCAAATGACCTGCGTAAAGGATAACGCATAAAGAATTAAAAATAAAGTCCATAAGGAGAAATAGCTTTGGCTTGGTTTAATTTTGGAAAGAAAAAAGAAAAAATAGAATCTGCAACAGAAGTTGTAAAAGAGAAAATCGAGACAAGTGCTTGCTTGGGAGTGTTTGACTTCTTTGCACTTGGGAAGTCCGATCAGCTGTTGATCTTGGGCCGATTGAAAGGAAGCTTAAAGTTAGGCGACCGTCTGCAAGTATGCAATCCTGGCGAAAGCTTTGAGTCTTTTGGCGAGCTGACGGTTGAAAAATTAAGCAATGGAAAAGAAGATTCTAACTCCTTGGCGGACGAGGCCCTTGCCCATATTGTTGTAACTGCATCTGAAATCGCAGGTCGACTTAAAAAAGGGAGTGTTCTCTATACGTCCAATATAGATGAGCGACAGCTTTTATCTAGTTATACAGATGCCCTGTATACATCTTTTGTGGAAATGCAGAATGGAGATATGAGCAATGAAGACTATCTGCGAGCTAGTTTAGAAGATAGTGTTGAAATTTTGCGTTTGTTCTTATGGGATTGTAGAGAGAATCGACAAAATGGGAGTGAAGAAGAATATCAAAAAAATCTGGCTAAAATTGCCCGCCTTGAGGAAGTTGTAAGAGATAAGTTGCTTGAAGCAGATGAGGTCTATGTGATTTATTCTCAATTAACAGGAGAGCCCTATATGTTTTCGAAGACATATGACCGTGGAGATGATGGCTATCTGTGTACTGATCCCTTGATTCACCTCTCGACTTCTCGTTGGTACCATCATTACAAAGAAACGTTTGACAGTCAGCCAAATACCCAAGTGAGACGGATTGAAAATACAGAGGACAAGGAAGCTATTAAAAACTTCTTGGGTTCCGCTTTTTACCTTAATGGTGCTCTAGGAATTATCATGAATTCAGATGATGTGTGCATCAAGGCTCAAAGCTTGGTAGAAAAACCTGATTTTTCAAATCTACCTGAGATCCAGGTGCCTGTCATGAATCCTGATGTATTGAGATGGTTACTTTTACTTGGACAGCTAGGCAAGCCTGACACTGAAGACAAACAGCTGGTTGACAGGCTTTATTATGGCTTCTTATCAAAGGCAGTACCTAAGGCTAAATTCCTCATTCCCGTGCGAAGAGGTGAGAATTTCCCTGAAGCGAGCGATGAAGCCAAGGGAGTAATATTAGAAAGAGGGGCTAGTCTAGATTTACCAGTTCGAGAAGGAAAAGATGGCCGACAAGCTATCTCTCTCTTTACAGACTGGAAACGTCTGCGGATGGTTTTTGATGAAGAGTGGGACGGTATGATTGAGCCGGCAGGAAATATGATTGCTATGTTTGACTATATTGTCAATGGAACAGAGTATCTAAAAGCAGGATGTTACATTAGTCAAGATTCTTTCAAAGAAATGGAAAAACTAAGTGCCGAGTTAAATGATGCTCCAAAGCAGTAGAAGAGGTAAATATGAAGATCATAGTTGACAGAGTCTCGGTTAGTGCAGGAGATGATACTGTTCCACATAAGACAGAATATGAAGTGTCTGAAGAAATGACGGTAGGAGCTTTCTTTGCTTTTCTTGAAGAAGATAGTTATCTCCCTCTTGTTCAAGGAAATGATGTTGCATGGAAACTTCGCAATATCAATGGCGAGCAGGGGGCCTACTTTACAAAAACAAAAGAGATGCTCCAATCAGATGCCTTGTTAAAGGCAATGATTGAAGAGGCAAATGGTGATAGCCAATTTGAACTGATTTACCATTCTACACCTGAAAATTATTTAAAAAGAAAAGAGAATAAATGAGAATTGCAGACCATAGTGTGACCCGTGCCATTCTGGAGCGCCACGGTTTCACCTTTAAAAAATCTTTCGGTCAGAATTTCCTGACTGATACCAACATCCTCCAGAAGATTGTGGATATTGCTGAGATTGACAAAAAGGTCAATGTCATTGAAATTGGTCCTGGGATTGGGGCTTTGACGGAGTTTTTGGCAGAAAATGCTGCGGAAGTCATGGCCTTTGAGATAGATGATCGGTTGGTGCCGATTTTAGCGGATACTTTGCGTGATTTTGACAATGTGACAGTGGTTAATCAGGATATTCTCAAGGTTGATTTGGCCCAGTACATAGCAGAGTTTAAAAATCCGGACCTGCCTATCAAGGTAGTGGCAAATCTGCCCTACTATATCACGACGCCGATTCTTATGCACTTGATTGAGAGCAGAATTCCTTTTAGTGAGTTTGTCGTTATGATGCAAAAAGAAGTAGCAGATCGGATTTCGGCTCAGCCGAATACCAAGGCCTACGGTAGTTTGTCGATTGCGGTGCAGTATTACATGACGGCCAAGGTTGCCTTTATCGTACCGAGGACAGTCTTTGTGCCTGCTCCAAATGTGGATTCGGCAATTCTCAAGATGGTGCGAAGAGAGCAGCCGGCAGTTGAGGTTCAGGATGAGAAATTCTTTTTCAAGGTCACCAAGGCTAGCTTTGTTCATCGCAGGAAAACTCTATGGAATAACCTGACTAGCTATTTCGGTAAGTCTGAAGAAGTCAAGACCAAGCTTGAAAGAGCTTTAGAAAAAGCCGATCTTGCAGCCAATGTTCGAGGAGAAGCGCTAGACTTGGCAGCTTTTGCTCGCTTGAGTGACGCTTTAAAGTCTGAGGGACTATAAAAAAAGAAGACTTGCTCTCTGGTAGCTGGTCTTCTATTTTATTAATGAGGTATACATGAAAGTGAAATATCTATCTTTGTTTTCTGGACTACTCTTGTTTTCGCAGTCTTTACTCCATTTCCTGCTGATGCTAGGTCTGCCTCTGGGACGTTTGGTCTTTGGTGGCGCTTATATAGTATTTCCTTTATGGTTGCGGCCGGTTAACTTCCTGCTGTTCTCATTGTGGGCTTTCTTTAGTTTTAGTTATCTAGCTTTTGGTGGCTGGTTGAAAAGTGGCTTGAGTTCTTCAGGTTTGAGGAAAGTCATTTTAGTTGGAACTGTGTTTCTATTTTTGGCTACGGTTTTCAATTTCTTCATCAGTACGAGTCTATTAGAGAAATATTTAACTGGGGGTCTGACCTTCCTAGCTTTTCTAAGCAGTAGCCTTCTTCATAACAAGAAAAATCCTATCATGATTGATAGGATTGCTTTTGATGCGGAGGAAGGGATTTGAACCCTCACACCCGTACGGGCACATGCGCCTGAAGCATGCGTGTCTGCCGTTCCACCACCTCCGCTTGTTCTCTATTATAACATATTTTTTAAAAAATCCAAGAAAAAATGGCCAGATTGGACAGTGCCATCCATAAAATCAGAT
>NZ_KQ969107.1:447499-454903 GCF_001578795.1 Streptococcus gordonii | reverse complement strand
AGGTGTGATGAATTGCAAATAAAAGTTGAAGAATTTTTCTCTACCCTCGCTTGCTACTTTTGTATTATTTATTCTACGATTTGAGGATAGAGGTTTTCTTGTTCTTTGGATGTATCTTTCAAGATAAAGATAGCCCACAAGAGAGCTAAAATGAAGACAACCAATCCAGGAACTCCTCCCTCAGGTCCGAATTGTCCACCTGTGATAAGTGTACGATTGGAAGTTGTAAAGTACATCAAGGAAGACTCGCTGTCGAATCCACTGACATGGAAACCATAAACGTTACCCATGATGAAGTTCCAAGCGAAGTGGAAGCCACAAGGTCCCCAGATATTTCCGCGCTTCAGAGCGTAAACGGCTGTGAAAAGGCCAAAAACGAATAGGTGGACAGTCGAGAGCCAAGAAGCACCATTGTTATCCAAATGGAAATAAGAGAACATGGTAGAAGCAATCAAAATGGCTATGTAGGTGTTTTTGTGATAGGAAATAATGGGAATCAACCATCCACGAATGTAAATTTCTTCTGCAGCTGTTTGGAAAATATAGCCGATGAGAACTAATATCCAAGAAACTAGAAAAGGCAGACTAAATTGGATCCGGTCAAACTTAGCATCTCCTGTAATGAAGAAGACGATTAAGACGGTCGTAATCATGATGGCACCCACCAACACACCTTTAGCGAATTCGGGAAGGCCATTTCCTCTAGAGAATCCCATGGTTCGTATTGGTCGTTTTTCAATGAATTTGACCCAAAGGAAGAAGGCGATAATGGTGTAGAGGAAGGACCAAAGGTCCAAAATATTCCACCAGTCAGGAATCCAACTTTGCTTGTCCAAGAAAAAGTTAGTTGAAGCCCTACTGACCGGAGACATATATTGGGTAATATAGTAAAGGATGAAGGGAGCTAAAAACCAAGGAGTCAAAAACTTCCCTTTTTTGACATTGGAAATGAGCGGGTTGCTCTTTGAGAGAAATGAAAGGCTCATAAATAACCTCCTTATAGCTAGCATGAACCATTAACGAAGTCAGAAACTTGCTTCTTGATGAAGAAGCTTCTGCTTCACTGGAATTCCAGTAGTAACCAGATGGACAAGTGCCTTGTGATTGTCACCTTCCCTTCTAATTGTACTTGTCCCATTCCCCACACGAGGCATATAGATGTTTGTTATTTACCTCTTTATTATAAAACTTTTAGAAAGCGTTTACAACATTCTGTCCTTGTTTATATAGAAAATCTTACAACTAAATAATTTGTGGCTTTCTTAGTAAACTTGTAAGCTAAATCAAACATTTTTTGTTATAATGGGTGTACTAACTTTTAAGGAGTAATCTTGCAAGGTAAAATCATTAAAGCCTTGGCTGGTTTCTATTATGTAGAGTCGGCTGGGCAAATTTATCAAACCAGAGCTAGAGGAAATTTTCGAAAAAAAGGACAGACACCTTATGTTGGTGATGAGGTTGAATTTTCAGCAGAAAAGGACTCAGAAGGTTATATTTTAAAAATAGCAGAGCGTAAAAACAGTCTTGTACGCCCTCCGATTGTGAATATTGACCAGGCGGTTGTTATCATGAGCGCTAAGGAACCAGATTTCAATCCAAATCTCTTGGATCGTTTCTTGGTTCTCTTGGAACATAAGGGGATTCATCCGATTCTCTATATCAGTAAACTGGATTTACTGGATTGTGAAGATGAGCTAGATGAATTCTTACAAGTCTATCGAACAATTGGCTACGATGTGGTCCAAAATGTTGAGGAATTGTTGCCTCTTCTAGCGGATAAAATAACTGTTTTTATGGGACAAACAGGAGTTGGGAAATCAACTCTTCTCAACAAGATTGCCCCAGATCTGAAGCTTGAAACAGGAGAGATTTCTGAAAGTCTGGGCCGAGGTCGTCATACGACACGAGCTGTCAGTTTTTACAATCTGAACGGCGGGAAGATCGCTGATACGCCAGGATTTTCGTCATTGGATTACGAGGTGAGTACGGCTGAAGATCTCAATCAAGCTTTTCCTGAGATTGCTGAGTTTAGCAAATTCTGTAAGTTTCGTACTTGTACCCATACCCATGAACCAAATTGTGCAGTCAAGCCAGCGGTCGAAAGTAGTCGGATAGCAACTTTTCGCTTTGACAACTATCTGCAATTTCTCAGTGAGATTGAAAATCGAAGAGAAACCTATAAAAAAACAGCTAAGAAAATACCTAAATAGGAAACAGGAGAAAAACTATGACACAATTTAAAATTTCACCATCTATCTTGAGTGCTGATTACGCTAATTTTGAAAGTGAATTAAAAAGACTAGAAGCGGCTGGAGCTGACTATGCTCATATTGACGTAATGGACGGCCACTTTGTTCCTAATATCACCTTTGGAGCGGGTGTTGTAGCTAGCATGCGTCCACATAGCAAATTGGTGTTTGACTGTCATCTGATGGTTACAAATCCTGAAAAGCATATCGAGGATTTCGTTCGTGCTGGAGCAGATATTATCACAATCCATGTCGAAGCAACTCCTCATATCCACGGTGCCCTCCAACAAATCCGTGCCGCAGGAGTAAAAGCAGGTGTCGTAATCAATCCAGGTACTCCGGTTCAAGCAATTAAGCACGTCTTAGGCTTGGTAGACCAGGTCTTAGTGATGACTGTGAACCCTGGCTTTGGCGGACAAACCTTTCTACCTGAGACCTTGGTTAAAGTTAGTGAGTTAGCTAGTCTTCGGGAACAAGAACAACTACAATTTGATATCGAGGTTGATGGTGGCATTGACAATCAGACCATTAAGCTAGCAAAAGAAGCTGGTGCTAATGTCTTCGTGGCAGGTAGCTATGTCTTTAAAGGTGATGTTGACCATCAAGTTCAAACCTTGAAGGAAGCCTTACATGACTAAGGTTGTTCTAGTTGCTGGAGGTCAATTAGAAGAATTACCCTCAGATGCTGACGTATGGGTCGGTGTGGATCGAGGCAGTCTCCACTTGATAGAGCAGGGAATCGCTCCCGATTTGGCTGTAGGTGACTTCGACTCTGTATCCTCGCAGGAATTTGAGCTGGTTCAAAGGAAAGCTAAAGAGGTCCTACGTGCCCAGCCAGAAAAAGATGATACAGATCTTGAGTTGGCTGTCGCAGCTATTTTTGAGCGCTATCCAGACGCAAATGTTACTATTTTTGCTGCTTTTGGAGGCCGGATCGATCATACTCTAGCCAATGTTTTTCTTCCCAGCAATCCAAAGATTGCTCCTTATATGGAGCGACTTGCTTTGCAAGATGAACAAAACCTGCTTACCTATCGACCGGCAGGCAAACATTTAATCGATCCTATAGAAGGAATGACCTATGTTGCCTTTATGCCAACACAGGATATTGCCTTGACCATTGAAGGAGCCAAGTATTCTTTAAATGAAAAAACTATTTCTTTAAAAAAGTCTATGCTTCTAACGAATTTATAGGTAGGCCCATTTCCCTAGTTTTTGATTCTGGGTATGTGGTGATTATGTATAGTAAAGATAGGAATTAAGATGGAGATACTTATCATCATTTTGCTGCTAGCCAATCTTCTTTTGACTTTCTTGCTTTGTCAAAGCCAAACACAGCAAAAGAAGGATGTTCAAGAAATCTTGGAAGCGCAGGCTGACCATTTATCAGATCAGCTTGATTATCGTTTGGAGCAAGAAAGACAAAATTCTTTGCTTCAACAAAAAAATCTAGAGATAGGCTTGGGAGATCGTTTTAGTTCTCTACACACAAGTTTGCATCGGGATTTGACAGATTTACGGGCAGAAATCAGTGATAATTTGACAAAGAATCGCGATAAGACAGATGAACGCATGAAACAGATTCAAGAGTCTAATGAATTACGTTTAGAGCAAATGAGGCAGACAGTAGAAGAAAAACTGGAAAAGACTCTTCAGACTCGACTTCAAACCTCTTTCGAGTCTGTTTCTAAACAATTGGAATCTGTCAACCGCGGTTTGGGCGAAATGCAGCATATTGCGCGTGATGTTGGAACCCTTAATAAGGTCCTTTCAAATACTAAAACCCGTGGTATTATGGGCGAGTTACAGCTGGGTCAGATTATTGAAGATATCTTGACTCCAAGTCAGTACGAGCGGGAGTTTGCTACTGTTTCAGGCTCTAGTGAAAGAGTTGAGTATGCAGTCAAGTTGCCTGGGCAAACTGATCAAGACTATGTTTATCTACCGATTGATTCGAAATTCCCCTTGGCTGATTACTATCGCTTGGAAGACGCTTATGAATCTGGCAATAAAGAAGAAATTGAACTCTATCGCAAGGCCCTGCTAAATAGTGTTAAACGCTTTGCAAAAGACATTCGTAGCAAATATTTAGCACCACCCGCTACAACCAACTTTGGGATTATGTTTTTACCGACAGAGGGTCTCTATTCAGAAGTTGTTCGCAATCCAGAATTTTTTGACAACCTTCGTAGAGAAGAGCAGATTGTAGTGGCTGGGCCATCGACTTTATCAGCCCTGCTCAACTCACTATCCGTTGGATTTAAAACTCTGAACATTCAAAAGAGTGCAGATGACATCAGCAAGGTTTTGGGAAGCGTCAAACTAGAATTTAATAAATTCGCAGGTATCCTGGTTAAGGCGCAGAAACATTTGCAGCACGCTTCGGGGAATATTGATGATTTGCTGACGCGCAGAACAAATGCCATTGAGAGAACCTTACGCCAGATTGAATTGTCAGATGAGGATTTGCATATAGACCTGCTTGATGTGCCAGAAGAAAGGGAAGATCATGAAAATTAACCAAATGAAAAAAGATGAATTTTTTGAAGGGTTTTACTTGATTAAATCAGCTGAAGTTCGACAGACGAGGGCAGGGAAGGATTATATCGCCTTTACTTTTCAAGATGATAGTGGAGAGATCGAAGGGAAACTATGGGATGCCCAGCCCCATAACGTAGCTGAATATACAGCTGGAAAAGTTGTCCATATGCAAGGTCGCCGAGAAGTCTACAATAATACTCCTCAGGTTAATCAGTTGGTTTTACGTCTTCCTAGAGCAGGTGAACCTAACAATCCAGCTGACTTTAAAGAAAAACCTCCAGTGGATCCGAAGGATTTACGAGATTATTTGGCTCAGATGATTTTCAAGATTGAAAATCCGGTTTGGCAACGTGTTGTCCGAGCTCTATACAGTAAGTATGACAAGGAATTCTATTCTTATCCTGCGGCCAAGACCAATCATCACGCTTTTGAATCAGGCTTAGCCTTTCACACGGCGACTATGGTTCGCTTGGCTGATGCGATTGGAGATATCTACCCTCAGCTCAACAAGAGTTTGCTCTTTGCTGGAATTATGTTGCACGATTTAGCAAAAGTAATCGAACTAAGTGGTCCTGATGACACCGAGTACACAGTTCGTGGCAACTTAATTGGCCACATTGCTTTAATTGACGAAGAAATTACAAAAGTTCTTCTAGAATTGAAGATTGACGACAGTAAGGAAGATGTGATTGTCTTACGTCATGTCATATTGAGTCACCATGGTTTGCTTGAATATGGAAGTCCAGTTCGTCCAAGGATTATGGAGGCGGAGATTATTCATATGATTGATAACTTGGATGCGGAAATGATGATGATGACAGGTGCCTTAGCTAAGGTAGGAGAAGGAGAAATGACCAGTCGCATTTTTGCTATGGACAATCGTTCCTTCTATAAACCCAATTTAGACTAAAGAAAAAACGAAAAATGAGCATTATATTTGAAATAATGTTCGTTTTTTTGATAGAGTATGTTATAATGAAGAAAAATAACAAGAATGGTGAAAATATGAAACTAAGAAGAAGTGACAGAATGGTGGTAATTTCAAACTATCTTTTAAACCACCCTTATGAACTGACTAGTCTGAATACTTTTGCTGAAAAGTATGAATCAGCTAAATCCTCTATTTCAGAAGATATTGTCATCATCAAACGCGCTTTTGAAGAAATTGAGATTGGATCTATTGAAACAATTACTGGAGCGGGAGGGGGTGTCATTTTTACCCCTTCTATTTCTGATAGAGAGTCTAGAGAAATTGTGGAAGGACTGCGAGATCAATTGTCAGAAAGTAGCCGCATTTTACCAGGTGGCTATATCTACCTATCAGATCTCTTGAGCACGCCATCTATTTTAAATAGTATTGGGCGGATTATCGCCAAAGCTTTTCGCGATCAAAAAATCGATGCTGTCATGACAGTAGCTACTAAGGGAGTTCCTCTTGCTAATGCCGTGGCCAATACATTAAATGTTCCTTTTGTGATTGTCCGTCGTGATTTAAAAATTACAGAAGGTTCAACTGTTAGCGTTAACTATGTTTCTGGTTCCAGCGATCGGATCGAAAAGATGTTTTTATCAAAGCGTAGCTTGAAAGCAGGTAGCCGAGTTTTGATAGTGGACGACTTCCTTAAGGGAGGCGGTACAATCAATGGGATGATTAGCTTGCTTGCTGAATTCGAATCGGAGTTAGCAGGTGTAGCTGTTTTTGCGGATAACGCCCAGGAAAAGAGAGAACATCTGTCTTATAAATCTTTATTGAAAGTGACCAATATCGATGTAAAAGAAAATAAAATCGATGTTGAAGTCGGAAATATTTTTGATAAATAAGCAGGAAAAGGACTATGAGAAGTATATTTGAGAAATTTGACCGAATTCCAATTTGGGTTCGTATAGGAGTTTTATTACTATTAATAGTGATTTTGATTACTGGCTTGTTTTTTATAAAGCCAAACTACAAAACAAGTCACCAGTCCTCACCAGTTGCTTCATACAGCCGTACGTCTAGTTCCAAAGTTGATTCGTCTAATGAAAAATCTTCTTCAAATCCAGATAAAGCGAAAGCTTTGGATACACAAAGTCTTGCTAATGCAGAAACTCTTGTGAAGGAATTAGAAGCTGAGCAGACCGAAGAAAACGTGTCACTTGCACAGGCTGCAGTTGACAAGGTGAAGGATCTAGATGCTAAGGCTAAGTTGCAGGATAGGATTCAGGCAGTTAAAGATACCATAGCTGCAAACCGAGCTGCAAATGCTACGCAACCACAAATTCAACAGCAACCAGTCTATCAAGCACCGACAATCCAAACTCCAGCAGTATCTTCAACAGTTGATACTCAAACACAAAATGAAGAAGCCCCTTCTGCTAACACAACTACACAATAAGAGAAGTTCCTAAGAGCTTCTCTTATTTGTATTAGTTCAAGATTCACAAAGTAAAAAGAGCAAAAAATGAAGAAATCTATTGACTCGCTAACTGGCCCGTGTTATAATGATAGATGGTACTTTTTACTTTTGGTCTCTCAAAAGTGTACAGAGACGTGCTGACAAATGTTGCAAAAGTACACACAGATGGTAGCTGTCACCAAGTGTACCATCACCAAAATTAAAAAATACAGGAGAAT
>NZ_KQ969107.1:441684-447098 GCF_001578795.1 Streptococcus gordonii | reverse complement strand
ACAATTAGCCAATTGGTTCGCAAACCGCGTAAATCAAAAGTAGAAAAATCTAAATCACCAGCATTGAACGTTGGTTACAATAGTTTGAAACGTGTTCCAACTAACGAAAGTGCACCTCAAAAACGTGGTGTAGCGACTCGTGTCGGAACTATGACGCCTAAAAAACCTAACTCTGCCCTTCGTAAATTTGCTCGTGTACGTTTGAGTAACTTGATCGAAGTAACTGCTTATATCCCAGGTATCGGACACAACTTGCAAGAGCACAGTGTTGTGCTTCTTCGTGGTGGACGTGTAAAAGACCTTCCAGGGGTACGTTACCACATCGTTCGTGGTGCACTTGATACAGCAGGTGTTACTGATCGTAAACAAGGCCGTTCTAAATACGGTACTAAAAACCAAAAGCATAAGGAAAGGGGATAAAGAGAAATGAGTCGTAAAAACCGTGCGCCTAAGCGCGAAGTATTGCCAGATCCGCTTTACAATTCAAAATTAGTTACTCGTCTTATCAACCGCGTTATGCTTGATGGAAAACGTGGTACAGCAGCTTCAATCGTTTATGGAGCATTCGAGCAAATCAAAGAAGCGACTGGAACTGATGCACTTGAAGTATTTGAAACAGCGATGGAAAACATCATGCCTGTTCTTGAAGTACGTGCTCGCCGTGTTGGTGGATCTAACTACCAAGTACCGGTTGAAGTTCGTCCAGAACGTCGTACAACATTGGGACTTCGTTGGTTGGTAACAATCGCTCGCCTTCGTGGTGAACACACAATGCAAGACCGTCTTGCAAAAGAAATCATGGATGCAGCTAACAACACTGGTGCAGCTGTTAAGAAACGCGAAGATACTCACCGTATGGCTGAAGCCAACCGTGCCTTCGCACACTTCCGTTGGTAATATAGGATGCGAAAGCGTTAAGAAAGTCCCAGAGAAAATAGGGGATCGAAGCAGGTTGCAACTGCAACCGATGAGATTCATCTTTTTCTCCAGACTTTTAGATTGAGCTCAACTAGATCATGATGCTAGGAACGGTAAGGATGCAAAGTGAAAATAGGAAACTGGCGCAGTATTCGATGAATACAAGGAAGTTTATCTTTTTCACACAGCATCCCGTTCCAGCTCAAATAGGCTAGGTCAAGCTTTTAGCTCGAGTTCAATTGAGCTCGGCCAGCTCTTAGCTACAATTCAACTTATCTACAAGTTGAAACCAACAAAATCAGATAAACATTGAGAACGGGTAGGTCCTGCCTATCCGTTTTTGCTAAATAATGTTATAATAAACTGTAAAATAAATTAATAGGAGAAAATAACCTCATGGCACGCGAATTTTCACTTGAAAAAACACGTAATATCGGTATCATGGCTCACGTCGATGCTGGTAAAACAACTACAACTGAGCGTATTCTTTACTACACTGGTAAAATTCACAAAATCGGTGAAACTCACGAAGGTGCGTCACAAATGGACTGGATGGAGCAAGAGCAAGAACGTGGTATCACAATCACGTCTGCTGCGACAACAGCTCAATGGAACAACCACCGTGTAAATATCATCGACACACCAGGACACGTGGACTTCACAATTGAAGTACAACGTTCTCTTCGTGTATTGGATGGTGCGGTTACCGTTCTTGACTCACAATCAGGTGTTGAGCCTCAAACAGAAACAGTTTGGCGCCAAGCTACCGAATACGGAGTTCCTCGTATTGTATTTGCTAACAAAATGGACAAAATCGGTGCTGACTTCCTTTACTCAGTAAGCACTCTTCATGACCGTCTTCAAGCAAACGCTCACCCAATTCAATTGCCAATCGGTGCTGAGGATGACTTCCGTGGTATTATTGACTTGATCAAGATGAAAGCTGAAATCTATACTAACGACCTTGGTACAGATATTTTGGAAGAAGATATTCCTGCTGAATACCTTGAACAAGCACAAGAATACCGTGAAAAATTGGTGGAAGCTGTTGCGGAAACTGATGAAGACTTGATGATGAAATACCTCGAAGGTGAAGAAATCACTAACGAAGAATTGAAAGCTGGTATCCGTAAAGCAACTATCAACGTTGAATTCTTCCCAGTATTGTGTGGTTCAGCCTTCAAGAACAAGGGTGTTCAATTGATGCTTGATGCAGTTATCGACTACTTGCCAAGCCCACTTGATATCCCAGCAATCAAAGGTATCAACCCAGATACAGATGAAGAAGAAACTCGTCCTGCTTCTGACGAAGAGCCATTTGCAGCTCTTGCCTTCAAGATCATGACTGACCCATTCGTAGGTCGTTTGACATTCTTCCGTGTATACTCAGGTGTTCTTCAATCTGGTTCTTACGTATTGAATACTTCTAAAGGTAAACGTGAACGTATCGGACGTATCCTTCAAATGCACGCTAACAGCCGTCAAGAAATTGAAACAGTATATGCTGGTGATATCGCTGCTGCCGTTGGTTTGAAAGATACTACAACTGGTGACTCATTGACAGATGAAAAAGCTAAAATCATCCTTGAGTCTATCAATGTTCCGGAACCAGTTATCCAATTGATGGTTGAGCCAAAATCTAAAGCAGACCAAGATAAGATGGGTATCGCTCTTCAAAAATTGGCTGAAGAAGATCCAACATTCCGCGTTGAAACAAACGTTGAAACTGGTGAAACAGTTATCTCTGGTATGGGTGAGCTTCACTTGGATGTCCTTGTTGACCGTATGCGTCGTGAGTTCAAGGTTGAAGCAAACGTAGGTGCTCCTCAAGTATCTTACCGTGAAACTTTCCGCGCTCCTACTCAAGCTCGTGGATTCTTCAAACGCCAATCTGGTGGTAAAGGTCAATTCGGTGACGTTTGGATCGAATTTACTCCAAATGAAGAAGGTAAAGGATTCGAGTTTGAAAATGCTATCGTCGGTGGTGTGGTTCCACGTGAATTCATTCCAGCGGTAGAAAAAGGTTTGATTGAGTCAATGGCTAATGGTGTCCTTGCTGGTTACCCAATCGTTGACGTGAAAGCTAAACTTTACGATGGTTCATACCACGATGTCGACTCATCTGAAACTGCCTTCAAGGTTGCAGCTTCACTTGCATTGAAAGAAGCTGCTAAGACTGCACAACCAGCTATCCTTGAGCCAATGATGTTGGTAACTATCACTGTTCCTGAAGAAAACCTTGGTGACGTTATGGGTCACGTAACAGCTCGTCGTGGACGTGTTGATGGTATGGAAGCTCATGGTAACAGCCAAATCGTTCGTGCTTACGTTCCGCTTGCTGAAATGTTCGGTTATGCAACAGTTCTTCGTTCTGCATCACAAGGACGTGGTACCTTTATGATGGTATTCGACCACTACGAAGATGTACCTAAGTCAGTACAAGAAGAAATTATCAAAAAACATAAAGGTGAAGCATAATAGCTCTGCCTGAGCACCCTCAAAGGGTGCTTTTTTCTTTCCAAAAAAGCTATCTGAAAATATCTTTGAAAAAGATTTGAAAGAATGAACAAGTTTCTCTTACAATGATGAAATCAGTTGCATTTTATATCAAATAGGTATATAATAATAATGTTGAAAAGTGATTTGTAGCAACTCAAGTTACTCTTTTCACATAAAATATTTATTGATTTTCATAAGGAGGAAATCACGAATGGTAGTTAAAGTTGGTATTAACGGTTTCGGTCGTATCGGTCGTCTTGCATTCCGTCGTATCCAAAATGTAGAAGGTGTTGAAGTTACTCGCATCAACGACCTTACAGATCCTGTAATGCTTGCACATCTGTTGAAATATGACACAACTCAAGGTCGTTTCGATGGTACTGTTGAAGTAAAAGAAGGTGGATTCGAAGTTAACGGTAAATTCGTTAAAGTTTCTGCTGAACGTGACCCAGAAAACATTGACTGGGCTAACGACGGTGTAGAAATTGTTCTTGAAGCAACTGGTTTCTTTGCTAAGAAAGATGCTGCTGAAAAACACTTGCATGCTGGTGGTGCTAAAAAAGTTGTTATCACTGCTCCTGGTGGAAACGACGTTAAAACAGTTGTATTTAACACTAACCACGATGTTCTTGACGGTACTGAAACAGTTATCTCAGGTGCTTCATGTACGACAAACTGTTTGGCTCCAATGGCTAAAGCTCTTCAAGATAACTTTGGTGTTGTAGAAGGATTGATGACTACTATCCACGCTTACACTGGTGACCAAATGATCCTTGACGGACCACACCGTGGTGGGGACCTTCGTCGTGCTCGCGCTGGTGCTGCAAACATCGTTCCTAACTCAACTGGTGCTGCTAAAGCTATCGGTCTTGTAATCCCAGAATTGAACGGTAAACTTGACGGATCTGCACAACGTGTTCCAACTCCAACTGGATCAGTTACAGAATTGGTAGCAGTTCTTGAAAAGAACGTTACTGTTGATGAAGTGAACGCAGCTATGAAAGCAGCTTCAAACGAATCATACGGTTACACAGAAGATCCAATCGTATCTTCAGATATCGTAGGTATGTCTTACGGTTCATTGTTTGACGCAACTCAAACTAAAGTTCTTGACGTTGACGGTAAACAATTGGTTAAAGTTGTATCATGGTACGACAACGAAATGTCATACACTGCACAACTTGTACGTACTCTTGAATACTTCGCGAAAATCGCTAAATAATTCATAGTATAGAAAAAGAGAGCCTAGCTCTCTTTTTTTGTACTTTTTTTAGAGATTTAAGCCCTATTTATAGGATGAGATAGAAAGGATTGACAATGAAAGTAAGTAAAGGGTAGAATGGTTTTGAATGAAGTTTTCTTTTTTAAAGAGAAATGTAAGCGATTACTTAAAAAGGGAGTGGTGTTAGTATTTAGAATTGGATAGTTGCAAAACTAAGAAAAGAAGAGAAGGAGTCAAGGTAAACATGGAATTTTATAAAAAGCAAAAATTTAGCATCAGAAAGCTAAGCTTGGGAGTTTGTTCTGTTTTAGTAGGGATAGCTCTTTTTGGAGTGGCAAATGTTTCAGCAGAAGAGAAGCTTACAGACTTGTCCCAAGCTAGTGATGTGGCTTTAGTCAATGCAGATGCCCCGAAAGAAGAGGCGTCAGAGGAAGCACAAGGGAAACCTGCTTCAGAGGAGGCAAGTCAAGCAGCACAGCCAGATACAGAAAAAGCAGTTGTTGAAGATAAAAAACCAGTAGTAGAGAGTCAAGATGTAGCAACTGTCGCAGAGAAAGAGGAAAAACCTGCAACTAAGGAAGCAAAAGTCGTAGAGGATCTACCGAGTCAAGAAGATAAAAAACTAAAGCCAAAAGAAGTTAAGTTTGATACTTGGCAAGATCTGCTAAATTGGAAACCTGGGGATCGAGAAGATGATGAGATTAACCGTGCTAGCATACCTTTGGCTGAACGTTATCAAGGGCATCAAATTAATCAACAAGCAAATCCAGAGGCT
>NZ_KQ969107.1:430227-441641 GCF_001578795.1 Streptococcus gordonii | reverse complement strand
TTAAGGCCTATGCCTTTGATTATTGGCAATACTTACACTCAATGGTTTTCTGGGATGGGCTAGTTCCTACTTCAGATGTCATTGATGCTGCGCATAGAAATGGCGTTCCTATCTATGGTACCCTCTTCTTTAATTGGTCTTCCAGCGCTAAGGATCAGGAACGATTTGCAGAGGCTTTAAAAGAAGATTCTGAAGGTTCAAAGACCTTTCCTATTGCACGTAAATTAGTTGAGCTTGCCAAGTATTATGGCTATGATGGCTATTTTATTAACCAAGAAACAACTGGTAGTCAGGTAGAACCTTTGGGTCCTAAAATGCGTGACTTCTTGCTCTATACAAAAGAGTATGCACGTTCTTTGAATTACCCGATTAAATATTCTTGGTATGATGCCATGACCTACGAATATGGTCGTTATCATGAGAATGCCCTTGGAGAATACAATTATCAGTTTATGCAGCCTAAAGACGGTGAAAATCCAGTCGATACTTTCTTTGCTAACTTTAACTGGGGTAAAGCAGAGACAGATTATTCAATCAGTACTGCAAAATGGATTAAACGCAATCCTTACGATGTTTTGGCTGGGATAGAGTTACAAAAGGGCGGTTCTTACAAGACCAATGTGGACTGGGATGCCATATTAGATGAAAATGGGAAACTCCGTCTTTCTCTAGGTCTCTATGCACCTGATACTATCACTGGCCTTGGTAAAACAGGTGAGGGCTACCATACTCATGAAAATTATTTCTGGACAGGTTTCCAAGGTGATCCTAGTAAGGGGAAACCAGCTGACCAAACTTGGTATGGTATGTCAAACTTGGTAGTTGATAAAACAGCTATCACTAAACCTGATTTTAATACTTCATTTAATACTGGCCACGGGAAACGTTGGTTTGTAGATGGAAAAGTTTCTAAAGATGGAGAATGGAACTATCGTTCGGTATCCGGCTTCTTGCCGACTTGGCGTTGGTGGATTCAGCACTCGGAAGGTAGTGCACCTCTGAAGGGACGCTATGATTTTGATGAAGCCTATAACGGTGGAAATTCACTAGCTTTTGAGGGAAACTTGGATGCAAATAGTAGCCAGAATGTTATGCTTTATTCAACTAAGATTCCAGTTAGTGATAAGACCAAGCTTAGCCTTACGCATAAAGGCGGTCAAGGAACGAGTGCTTGGGTTGCTCTTGCGACCAAACCGGATTATTCAGAGTATGAATGGAAAGAACTTAACCCTAGTAAAGACTGGAAGACAGAGACCTTTGACTTATCTTCTCTAGCTGGTAAAACGATCTATGGGGTTAAAATGTTCTTTGACCACGACAGTGATGTCAAAGATTATAAGTTTAATCTAGGTCAATTATCCATCTATGCTAACCAAGAGAAACCAGCTGCGCCAAAGGATGTCGTTGTAAAAGCTAAACGTCTTCAAAATGCTCAGGAAGCCGAAGCCTTGCTACAGTTTAAGGGAAGTGCAGATGCAGATTATTATGAAATCTATGAAAAAGATGGGGACCAATGGCGTCTAGTAACTGGAACTTCTGGCACATCAGCTTATTTGGCTAAAGTGACTCGTTCAGCTAGTGCCAAGGGTAGCAAGCAAGAGCTAAAAGTCGTTGCGGTAGGAAAGAACGGTCTTCGTTCAGATGCAGGGACAGTTGACTTTGATTGGGGCATGCAAGTTTCCGATACTTCTTTACCAAAACCTTTAGCGCCGAATGTAGTTTTAGGAGCTAAAGTGATCGGTTCAAGTTTCCCTGATGCAGATGGAAGCGAAGGTATTGAAGGTATGCTGAATGGTACTATTACTAGTCTATCAGATAAATGGTCTTCTGCCCAACTAAGCGGAACGGTAGACATCCGTTTGACTCAGCCACGTACGGTAACTCGTTGGGTTATGGAGCATGCTGGAGCAGGTGGAGAGTCTGTTGACGATGGTAAGATGAATACGCGAGACTTTGATCTATATTACAAGGATGAAGCTGGCGAATGGAAATTAGCCAAGGCTGTCCGAGGCAATAAGGACCACGTGTCAGATATTGTATTAGATAAGCCGATTCGTGCACAAGACTGGCGCTTAGATGTTATTACAGCAGACAATGGGACTCCATGGCGGGCAATTCGGATTTATAACTGGAAAATGTATGAAAGCTTAGATACTGAGACAGTTAATGTTCCGATGAAAAATGCTGCTGCGCGTGTTCTGGGAAATGGACATGTTCAAGTAGGATTTAAAGATGTTGTGGCTAAAACAACAGTATCACTATATGAAAGTAGCGATGCAAAACAAGCGATTGCAACTATGACAGCCGATAAGGATGGCAATCTTATCTTTAAACCTCTTGCTTTTGCTAAACTGCCTAGCTTACTATATTATCGTTCACAAGTTGCAGGTAAGGATATTAGTAATGTGCTAGCTATTGAAGTGCCTAAAGAAGACAAAGAAATTTCTAATGTTGAACTTGAAACAGCACCTGAAAGAAAGGTTTATCGCCAAGGAGATGTTCTATCTCTGAAGGGCGGTACCATTCGTGTCAGCTTTAAAGGGGGAGAAGCGGATCAGTTGATTCAGCTATCAAATAGCGGGGTTGAAGTAACTGGCTATGATCCTTCTAAATTAGGGGAGCAGCATTTACAAGTATCTTATCTGGGCCAAAAACTGGATCAATCACTGACAGTTTATGTTGTCAGTCATAGTGAAGCAGGAGAGAAGGCACCTGTGGGACTGGAATTGATTGAAAAACCAAAAACAGACTATATTGTTGGTGAAAGTCTTGAGACCCAGGGGGGACGATTCCGTCTAGTTTTTGATGATGAAACAACTGAAGAACATGCTTTAGATGAAACAGATGTCCAAGTCACAGGATATGATGCTCACAAAGAAGGACGCCAAACAATTTCGATTAGTTATCGTGGTGTGACGACAACTTATGATGTGTTTGTATCGCCCAAACCAGCTCTAAATGATGAATATTTGAAGCAAAAATTGGCAGAAGCTACTGCTGTACAAAATAAGGTTGATTTCAGCTTTGCAAGTCAGGAAAATAAAGATGCTTTACTCAAGGAAATCGCAAGTGCAGAGAAAATCCTGAAAGACCATGATACAAGTACACAAGGACAGGTTGACGAAAGTCTGTCTAAACTGACTCAAGCATTCAAGGCTTTGGATGGCCGAAAGAATTTTGCAAACAAAACTTCTGAATTGGATACTTTGGCAACAGAAGCTCAAGACTTGCTTGCACAAAAGCCAAATCATCCTTCTGGAGATGCTTTACTCAATTTATTGAATAAAAATAAAGATCTATTGGCCTCTTCGGAAGTAAGCCCAGAAGCGCTTGAAACAGGCAAAACTTCTCTTCAAGCGTTGATTGCTCTACTTAAAGAAGACAAACCGGCTGTCTTTGTGGATTCAGCTACAGGAGTTGAAGTTCAATTTTCAAATAAGGAAACCACTCCAGTTAAAGGTTTGAAAGTTGGAGTTGTTGAGGCTAATGCTGCGGAAAAAGAAGCCTTTGCAGGTAGACTTGGTAAGGTATATGACATAGAGGGTGTAGATAAAGAGGGACGAGATATTGATACCCAGCATGCTTCTCTCGTTAAAATACCAGTAGAAGCTGGCAAGGAAGTTGAACAAGTTCTCTTCTTCCCAGATAATCAGCCAGTTCAATCTTTAGCCTTTGAGCAAGTAGGCAATGAGGTTATCTTTACAGCACCTCACTTTACTCACTATGCTCTTGTCTACAAGACAGCAAAAGCAAGTGAGCCTGACCAGCCACTCAAGCCTAATCAGCCATCTGAACCTGATAAGCCTACTGTTCCAAGTAATGATAATTCTAAACCGCTTCATCCTCAATTACCAGGTGATGGTCATTTGAGTCCAGTTCAACCGAATGCAAATCCAACTGTTGAGCGTCTAAACTATCAAGAAAAGGATAGAGGATCTACAGGTTATCAAAGTCAGAACTTGGCAAACTCATCTTCTAAATCAGTCAAGGAAGAAGTTGATTCTAAAGATGTGAAAGAAGAAAACACTGTAACGTCTGCAGATAGCTTACCAAATACCGCTAGTCAAGAAACAGCATTCGTAGCAGAGGCAATCCTAGTGGCGGCTCTCGGCGGCCTTCTCCTAGCAGGTAAGAAAAAAGAAGATTAAGAAATCAGTCGGGATAGGAGTCTTTTCAATATTTCCTCTAGGTAATTAGATGTGAAGGAAAAAGACGTCTGCAAGAAGACTGCTAACCTAACTAAAATATCGAACCTCCCGTAAACTGCATACGGGAGGTTTGATTGTTTTAGATGGGGAGCTTTTAAGGTATAAAAACAACTTGTTAAGGTTTAAGTGTGAATGAATTGACTACTTTGCTGATGAAACAGATATAATTAAGCAGGGGAAATGATTGGATTTTTCTATCTCTTTTACATCTTTTGTGATATAATTATCATGTATTAAAAATAGAAGGAGTCATATCCAATGGCAAAATTGACTGTAAAAGACGTTGACTTGAAAGGGAAAAAAGTTCTCGTTCGTGTTGACTTTAACGTTCCTGTAAAAGATGGCGTGATCACAAATGACAACCGTATCACTGCAGCTCTTCCAACAATTAAGTATATCCTTGAACAAGGCGGACGTGCAATCCTCTTCTCTCACCTTGGACGTGTAAAAGAAGAAGCAGATAAAGAAGGTAAATCACTTGCTCCTGTAGCTGCTGATTTGGCTGCTAAATTGGGTCAAGACGTTAAGTTTATCCCAGGTGTAACTCGTGGTGCTGAATTGGAAGCGGCAATCAACGCTCTTGAAGATGGACAAGTTCTTTTGGTTGAAAACACTCGTTTCGAAGATGTTGACGGAAAGAAAGAATCTAAAAACGATCCTGAACTTGGTAAATACTGGGCAGCGCTTGGAGATGGTATCTTCGTAAACGATGCATTCGGTACAGCTCACCGTGCACACGCATCTAACGTTGGTATCTCAGCAAACGTTGAAAAAGCTGTTGCTGGTTTCCTTCTTGAAAATGAAATTGCCTACATCCAAGAAGCTGTTGAAGCTCCAGAACGTCCATTCGTAGCCATCCTTGGTGGTTCAAAAGTATCTGACAAGATTGGTGTTATCGAAAACTTGCTTGAAAAAGCTGATAAAGTTCTTATCGGTGGTGGTATGACTTACACATTCTACAAAGCACAAGGTATCGAAATCGGTAACTCACTTGTAGAAGAAGACAAATTGGATGTTGCTAAAGCTCTTCTTGAAAAAGCAAACGGCAAATTGATCTTGCCAGTTGACTCAAAAGAAGCAAACGCATTTGCTGACTACACTGAAGTAAAAAACACTGAAGGTGAAGCAGTTGATTCAGGCTTCCTTGGTTTGGATATCGGTCCTAAATCTATTGCTAAATTTGATGAAGCCTTGACTGGTGCTAAAACAGTTGTTTGGAACGGACCTATGGGTGTATTTGAAAACCCAGACTTCCAAGCTGGTACAATCGGAGTCATGGACGCTATCGTGAAACAACCGGGCGTGAAATCAATCATCGGTGGTGGTGATTCAGCTGCTGCAGCGATCAACCTTGGCCGTGCAGACAAATTCTCTTGGATCTCTACTGGTGGTGGTGCTTCAATGGAACTTCTTGAAGGTAAAGTTTTACCAGGTCTTGCAGCACTTACAGAGAAATAAGATATCATATTAAGATGGCTTTTAGCCATCTTTTTATCTAATATTTTGGCCTAATTTTTTGGATAAAAGGCTTTCATCTGTTCTTTAGAAAAAAAGTAGGTAAAATAGTTGCATACAGTCTGTAAAACTGCTATTATAGACTGATGTGTAAAACTAATTATGCTAAAGGAAAGGGTTGAAATGAACAAAAGAAAAGAAGTTTTTGGTTTTCGTAAAAGTAAAGTCGCTAAAACTTTATGTGGAGCTGTCTTAGGGGCAGCTTTACTTGCTGTTGCGGATCAGCAAGTTTCGGCTGATGAAGTTACAGAAACAAATAGTACAGCAAATGTAGCAGTCACTACAACTGGGAATACAGCTACTAACCTGCCTGAAGCTCAGGGAGAAGCGACTGAAGCAGCAAGCCAAAGTCAAGCACAGGCCGGTTCTAAAGATGGTGCTCTGCCAGTAGAAGTATCTGCTGATGATTTAAATAAAGCAGTGACTGATGCCAAAGCAGCAGGTGTCAATGTTGTACAAGATCAAACAAGCGATAAAGGGACAGCTACAACTGCTGAAGAAAATGCACAAAAGCAAGCTAAAATTAAGAGTGACTACGCTAAACAAGCTGAAGAAATAAAGAAAACAACGGAAGCTTATAAAAAAGAAGTAGAGGCTCATCAAGCTGAAACTGATAAAATCAATGCTGAGAACAAAGCTGCTGAAGATAAGTATCAAGAAGACTTAAAAGCTCATCAAGCGGAAGTTGAAAGAATCAACAGTGCCAATGCGACAGCGAAGTCAGAATATGAAGCGAAGCTAGCTCAATATCAAAAAGACTTAGCAGCTGTTCAAAAAGCGAATGAAGACAGTCAGCTTGATTATCAAAACAAGCTTTCAGCTTACCAAGCAGAATTGGCTCGTGTTCAAAAAGCAAATGCTGAAGCTAAAGAAGCTTATGAAAAAGCGGTAAAGGAAAATACTGCTAAAAATGCTGCACTTCAAGCTGAAAACGAAGCAATTAAACAACGAAATGAAACAGCCAAAGCCAACTATGACGCTGCCATGAAGCAGTATGAAGCAGATCTTGCGGCTATTAAAAAAGCTAAGGAAGATAATGATGCTGACTACCAAGCAAAATTAGCAACTTACCAAGCAGAGTTGGCTCGTGTTCAAAAGGCAAATGCTGATGCTAAAGCAGCTTATGAGAAGGCTGTTGAAGAAAACGCAGCTAAAAATACAGCCATTCAAGCTGAAAATGAAGCCATTAAGCAACGTAATGAGACGGCTAAAGCGACTTATGAAGCAGCATTGAAGCAATATGAAGCAGATTTGGCAGCAGTAAAGAAAGCCAACGAAGACAGTGAAGCTGACTACCAAGCTAAGTTAGCTGAATACCAGACAGAACTAGCTCGCGTTCAAAAGGCAAATGCTGATGCTAAAGCAGCTTATGAGAAGGCCGTTGAAGACAACAAGGCAAAAAATGCAGCGCTCCAAGCTGAAAACGAAGAAATCAAGCAACGGAATGCCGCAGCTAAAACTGACTATGAAGCCAAATTAGCAAAATATGAAGCAGATCTTGCCAAATATAAGAAAGAGTTGGCTGAGTATCCGGCTAAGTTGAAGGCTTATGAAGACGAGCAGGCCCAAATTAATGCTGCACTTGTAGAACTTGAAAAGAATAAAGATCAAGATGGATACTTGTCTAAGCCATCTGCTCAGAGCTTGGTTTATGATTTAGAACCGAATGCTCAACTGGACCTCAAAACAGAAGGAAAACTTCTTACAGCAGCAGCTGTTGATGAAGCCTTTAAGAAAGACACAGACCAGTATGGTAAAAAGAATCTTCAGTTAGACAACCTGAATGTCAAGAATTTGGAAAACGGTGCTACTACTTCTTCAGTAGAATTGTATGGGAACATCAACAACAAATCTGACTGGACCACCAATGTAGGGAATAAAACTGAAGTTAAATGGGGCTCTGTTCTTCTAGAACGTGGACAAAGCGTAACAGCGACTTATACCAATCTTCAAAACTCCTACTACAATGGTAAAAAGATTTCTAAGATTGTTTACAAATATACTGTAGATCCTTCTTCACAATTTAAAAATCCTAGTGGAAAAGTTTGGTTGGGAATCTTTACCGACCCTACTCTAGGAGTCTTTGCTTCAGCCTATACGGGTCAAGTAGAAAAAGACACTTCGCTTTTCATTAAAAATGAATTCACCTTCTATGATGAAAATGATCAGCCAATTAATTTTGACAACGCCCTTCTTTCTGTAGCATCGCTTAACCGTGAGCACAACTCTATTGAGATGGCCAAGGATTATAGTGGTAAGTTTGTCAAAATCTCCGGTTCATCCATCGGTGAAAAGAATGGCATGATTTATGCAACTGAGACGCTCAACTTTAGACAAGGACAGGGTGGAGCTCGCTGGACCATGTATACTAGAGCGAGCGAGCCGGGTTCTGGTTGGGATACCTCTGATGCACCAAACTCTTGGTATGGTGCAGGAGCTATTAGCATGTCAGGTCCTAATAATTACGTTACTGTTGGCGCAACGTCTGCTACCAATGTGATGCCTGTAGCGGAAATGCCTCAAGTACCTGGACGAGACAATACTGAAGGTAAAAAACCAAACATTTGGTACTCACTTAATGGTAAAATTCGTGCGGTCAACGTTCCAAAAATTACTAAGGAAAAACCAACTCCACCGGTAGCACCAACTGAACCACAAGCTCCTACTTATGAAGTGGAAAAACCATTGGAACCAGCACCAGTAGCACCAACATATGAAAATGAGCCAACTCCACCAGTTAAGACTCCAGATCAACCGGAGCCGTCAAAACCGGAAGAGCCAACATATGAGACAGAGAAACCATTGGAGCCAGCACCAGTAGCACCAACATATGAAAATGAGCCAACTCCACCAGTTAAGACTCCAGATCAACCGGAGCCGTCAAAACCGGAAGAGCCAACATATGAGACAGAGAAGCCATTGGAGCCAGCACCAGTAGTACCGACATATGAGAATGAGCCAACTCCGCCAGTTAAGACTCCAGATCAACCGGAGCCATCAAAACCGGAAGAGCCAACATATGATCCATTGCCAACTCCACCGCTAGCACCAACTCCTAAGCAGTTGCCGACCCCACCAGTTGTACCGACAGTTCATTTCCACTATAGCAGTTTATTAGCTCAGCCTCAGATTAATAAAGAAATCAAGAATGAGGATGGTGTAGATATTGACCGGACATTGGTTGCTAAACAGTCAATTGTTAAGTTTGAATTGAAAACTGAAGCGTTGACAGCTGGACGTCCAAAAACTACTTCATTTGTATTGGTAGATCCACTACCAACTGGCTATAAGTTTGACTTGGATGCAACTAAGGCTGCAAGTACAGGCTTTGATACAACTTATGATGAAGCCAGTCACACTGTAACCTTTAAGGCGACTGATGAGACATTGGCAACATACAATGCTGATTTAACTAAATCTGTTGAGACTCTTCATCCAACAGTTGTTGGTCGAGTCTTGAACGATGGGGCAACTTATACTAATAACTTCACTTTGACAGTCAATGATGCTTATGGTATTAAGTCAAATGTTGTTCGTGTAACTACTCCTGGTAAACCAAATGATCCTGATAATCCAAATAACAACTATATTAAGCCAACGAAAGTAAATAAGAATAAAGAAGGTCTTAATATTGACGGAAAAGAAGTTTTAGCTGGTTCAACCAACTACTACGAATTAACATGGGATTTGGATCAATATAAGGGTGATAAATCTTCTAAGGAAGCAATCCAAAACGGTTTCTACTATGTAGATGATTATCCAGAAGAAGCATTAGATGTTCGTCCTGATTTGATTAAGGTTGCAGATGAAAAAGGAAATCAAGTATCAGGTGTCAGCGTTCAACAATATGACAGTCTAGAAGCTGCTCCTAAGAAAGTTCAGGACTTGTTGAAGAAAGCTAACATTACTGTTAAGGGTGCTTTCCAACTCTTCTCTGCTGATAATCCAGAAGAATTTTACAAGCAATATGTAGCAACTGGAACATCACTAGTCATTACAGATCCGATGACTGTTAAGTCTGAATTTGGTAAGACAGGTGGTAAGTATGAGAACAAGGCTTATCAAATTGATTTCGGAAATGGCTATGCTACGGAAGTAGTGGTTAACAACGTACCGAAAATCACACCGAAAAAAGACGTAACAGTGAGCCTAGATCCAACTAGTGAAAATCTAGATGGTCAAACAGTTCAATTGTATCAAACGTTTAACTATCGTCTGATTGGTGGCCTCATTCCACAAAACCACTCTGAGGAATTAGAAGATTACAGCTTTGTGGATGATTATGACCAAGCTGGTGATCAGTATACTGGTAATTACAAGACATTCAGCTCTCTGAACTTGACAATGAAAGATGGTTCAGTGATTAAGGCAGGTACAGATCTAACATCTCAAACAACTGCTGAAACAGATGCTGCAAATGGTATTGTAACCGTTCGTTTCAAGGAAGACTTCTTACAAAAGATTAGTTTGGATTCTCCATTCCAAGCTGAAACCTACCTTCAAATGCGCAGAATTGCTATTGGAACATTTGAAAATACTTATGTAAATACTGTTAATAAGGTTGCTTATGCATCTAACACAGTACGTACAACAACTCCAATACCAAGAACACCAGACAAACCGACACCAATTCCAACGCCAAAACCAAAGGATCCTGACAAATCTGAGACACCAAAAGAACCAAAAGTTGAAGATCCTTCAGCACCAATTCCTGTTTCTGTTGGTAAAGAATTAACAACACTTCCAAAAACAGGAACAAATGATGCAACTTATATGCCTTACCTAGGCTTGGCTGCCCTTGTTGGTTTCCTAGGATTAGGTCTGGCAAAACGCAAAGAAAATTAATCAAATAGCTTAGACTTGTTTCATCTTTGATGTTATGTCGGCTATATTAAGTCGGTAATTTAGGACTCTATAGATTTTAAGGCTGGAACCCAGTGTTTCGGCCTTATTTCTTTTTACTTTTCTATATAATTTATGTATCAGAAATATATAGAATTTGTAATCATTTCAAAATATTGGGATAAGATAACTGACATCTAAATAGGGTATGATTATGCTAACACCAAATTTTGCGGAGAAAATCATTTTATGAAAAAAATATTTATTAAAACAGCTCTTGTAGTTGCTTCTACAGCTCTTTCAGCTATAGCTGGTCTTCAAGTTACACATGCAGATTCTTATGTTGTGCAACAAGGTGATTCTTTCTTTGGAATTGCTAGTGCTCACGGGATGAGCCCTTATGATTTAGCTGCAAAAAATGGCAAATCAATTTTTGATACAATCAACCCAGGTGATGTTTTGGAAGTGGACGGCGCTACTTCTACTTATGCAAATTCAGGCTATGGTGTGAGCAGTAATGCTGATTTGGTATCTGATGTAGATGATGTTGTTTTAAATACCCCTACTGACTATGGTAACTCTTATCCAATCGGACAATGTACTTGGGGTGTTAAGGAATTAGCTCCTTGGGCAAGCAACTGGTGGGGTAATGCCAATACTTGGGCTGTCAATGCCAGCAATCAAGGTTATGTCACTGGTACAGTTCCGACAGTAGGTGCAATCGCTGTTTGGGACGGAGGAGAGTATGGTCACGTTGCTTATGTTACAGACGTTCAGAGCGACGGTACAATCCAAGTGCTAGAAGCTAATTACAATCGTCAAAAGCAAATTGATAATTATCGCGGTTAT
>NZ_KQ969107.1:425157-430143 GCF_001578795.1 Streptococcus gordonii | reverse complement strand
CAAGATAGGATGTAGAAGGTGAGAATGAGAGGTCGTTGCCAACAAGAAGGCTTTTTGTTGGAAAATATGTTAGAATGAAAGTAATTTGATTTGAAAGAGGATCAGGAATGAACTATTTTAGCAAGTACAAGTTTGATAAATCGAAATTCAAATTAGGAATGCGGACTTTTAAGACAGGGTTGGCGGTTTTTATCATTCTCTTGATGTTTAGTCTATTTGGCTGGGGTGGCCTGCAGATAGGAGCTTTGACAGCAGTTTTTAGCTTGCGGGAAGATTTTGATAAGAGCGTGCATTTTGGTACTTCTCGTATATTAGGAAATAGCATCGGTGGCTTTTATGCTTTGATTTTTTTCCTCATCAATAAGGTTTTTCAAGATCAGCTCTGGGTCACCTTGCTTTTTGTTCCGATTTGTACCATGCTAACGATTATGACCAATGTTGCCATGAACAATAAATCAGGGGTAATTGGTGGTGTATCAGCTCTCTTGATTATTACACTGTCGGTTTCTGAAGGGGATACGATTGTTTACGTATTTGCTCGGATTTTTGAGACATTTCTTGGTGTATTCGTTGCCATGTCAGTAAATTATGACATTAATCGCCTGCGTTCTTTTTTTAGAAAAGAGAAAAGCAAATGAATATGTCAGAAAAAGTAACATTCCTTCTTGACAGGATAAATCTTTAGGAATATAATAGTGTTAATCTTGGCTAGTGGAGAGTGAAGTTTTTGCCTCATTTGCTGATATTTGCCATACAAGTAAGGAATTGGATCCGTACTAAAAACTTAGAAAGAATGATTAGCAATCCTTTTTATCTGAAAAGAAAAGTAATTGTTTTTGCTATCATATGGTCGCACTAAAGCCGGTTTGATAGCTTGTTTTCCTATTAGTTTTTGGAGTTCTCATCTCTTACGAAAGGAGGATGTAATGAAAGAAAAAGAACTGCGTCGTAATTTGGCAGTTTTCCCAATCGGTAGTGTTATGAAATTGACAGACTTAACGGCTCGGCAGATTCGCTATTATGAGGATCAGCAGCTGATTACACCTGAGCGAACAGAAGGGAATCGTCGCATGTATTCCCTAAATGACATGGATCGCTTGCTGGAAATAAAAGACTATATTTCTGAAGGCTGTAATATTGCTGCAATCAAGCGTAAGTATGCTGAACGTGAAGCAATGACCAAAAAACCAGTGAGTGAAAAAGATGTTCGTCGTGCACTACACAACGACATTGTCCAACAAAGTAGATTTGCATCCTCTGTGCCGACATTTGGTCAATTGAAACGACCATAACTATTGTTTTATTTCATAAGGAGATCATCATGCCTATTACAGTTGCTGATATCAAGCGCGAAGTTAAAGAAAAAAATGTTACCTTTATCCGTCTTATGTTCTCAGATATTTTGGGAACAATGAAAAACGTGGAAATCCCCGCAACAGATGAACAGTTAGACAAAGTATTATCTAACAAAGCCATGTTTGACGGTTCTTCTATTGAAGGTTTTGTTCGGATTAACGAATCGGATATGTATCTATATCCAGATTTGGACACTTGGACTGTTTTCCCTTGGGGAGATGAAAATGGTAGCGTTGCAGGATTGATTTGTGATGTCTATACGACAGAAGGTCTTCCTTTCCAAGGAGATCCGCGTAGCAACTTGAAACGCGCCCTCAAGCACATGGAGGAGCTGGGCTTTAAATCCTTTAACCTCGGACCAGAGCCAGAATTCTTCCTCTTTAAGTTGGATGAAAATGGCGACCCTACTTTAGAAGTGAATGATAAAGGAGGCTATTTTGATTTAGCTCCAACAGACTTAGCTGATAACACCCGCCGAGAGATTGTCAATGTTTTGACAAGTATGGGATTTGAAGTTGAGGCTAGTCACCATGAAGTAGCTGTTGGTCAGCACGAAATTGATTTCAAATATGATGAAGTCCTACGTGCATGTGATAAAATCCAGCTCTTTAAACTGGTCGTTAAGACTATAGCTCGTAAGCATGGCTTGTATGCTACTTTCATGGCTAAGCCTAAGTTTGGTATTGCTGGTTCAGGTATGCACTGTAATATGTCTCTCTTTAATCAGGATGGGACAAATGCCTTTTTTGATCCTGAGGATTCAAGAGGTATGCAATTGTCGGATACAGCCTACTATTTCTTGGGTGGTTTGATCAAACACGCCTACAACTATACAGCTATTATGAATCCAACCGTCAACTCTTATAAGCGTTTGGTTCCTGGCTACGAAGCACCAGTTTATATCGCTTGGGCAGGGCAAAATCGATCTCCTTTGGTTCGTGTGCCAGCATCTCGCGGCATGGGAACTCGCTTGGAATTGCGTTCTGTAGACCCTATGGCGAACCCTTATATTGCTATGGCTGTTCTTCTTGAAGTTGGTCTTCATGGAATTGAAAATAAGATTCAGGCACCAGCTCCTGTTGAAGAGAATATTTATGTTATGTCAGCAGAAGAACGAAAGGAAGCTGGCATTACAGATCTTCCTTCAACTCTACACAATGCTATCAAGGCTCTAACTGAGGATGAAGTCGTCAAGGATGCCCTCGGCAATCACATCTATACTAGCTTTGTGGAGGCTAAGCGTATCGAGTGGGCTAGCTACGCAACTTTTGTTTCGCAATGGGAAATTGATAACTACTTAGATTTATATTAATGATAGAGCAGGTGGTCTGAAAGTCCCCCTGCTTTTTCGTGGAGGAGAAAGATGGAAGAATTTCATGATTTTATTAAGCGGGTTTTTGATGATCAGTATGAAGTCTGCTTTGGTTCAGATATGCTTGAAAAACTAGAGCCCAGAGATTATTTTCTGACGCGGGAGGAGGATGGTCGGTTGATTGCCTTGCTCCATGGCCAACAGGTGCTGGAAAATATTCATATAAAGGCTTTGGTGGTGGATAATGCGTATCAGAAAAAAGGCTTGGGAGCATCTCTATTGGAAGAATTAGAAGAAAAAGCTACAGAAGAAGGAGTAACTAGTATTACCTTATCCACTAAATCCTATCAGGCCAAGGATTTTTACCTCAAACAAGGTTATGAAATCTACGCTAGTCTAACAGATGTCCCACAAATGGGCATTACCAAATATTACCAAATATCATTTTATTAAGAGATTAGGCTGGGTTTTTCTTAAATAGATGGAAGTCAATTTGGCTTCTGTTTTTAAACATTTATTTTACATACATACTGAATGTATGTTAAAATAAAACTTAAGGAAAGGAGAACAAATGATTACTAGTTTATATCCAGTTTTAATGAGTGAAGATGTCCATCAATCTGCACAATTCTTTATTGATTATTTCCAATTTCAGGAAACCTTCCGTTCGGATTGGTATACTAGTTTAAAGAATATCGAGAGTGGTTTTGAGCTTGCTTTTATTGATAGTAAGCATGGGACAGTGCCACAAGCCTACCAGTCTAAGGCGAGTGGCCTAATCATCAATATCGAAGTTGACAATGTGGATTGTCTTTATGAAAAATTGCGTCAGCAAGAAGAAATGGAGATCCTTCTTCCTATTAAAAGTGAAGATTTTGGCCAGCGCCATTTCATTGTGGAAGCACCGGGTTCTGTTTTGGTTGATATAATTCAAGTCATTCCGCCTAGCGCAGAGTTTATGAAAAATTATTTGGAGAGTGAAGATGAATAAAAAACAGCAGGCCTCCTTAGAGACAAGCAAGAAAATATTAGCAATCGCCCGAAAACATTTTTCTTTAAAGGGTTATGCAGAAGCTTCCTTGGAAGAAATCGTAGATGAGTTGGGAATGACAAGAGGCGCACTTTATCATCATTTCGGAAATAAAAAGGCTTTGTTTATTGCGGTATTGGCACAAATTCAGTCCGAACTGGGGTCTTATGTAGAAAAAAGCGCCCTGGAAACACAGGATTCTTGGGAGCAATTGGTGGAAGGCTGTGTGGCTTTTGTTCGTTTTGCGACTTTGACAGAAAATAAACGCATTCTCTTACTTGATGGACCTAATGTTGTTGAGTGGAAAGAGTGGCGCAGTCAGGACGAGGCTAATTCTTTCTTTCATTTGAGAGAGCAATTAGACATTTTATCTAAAGAAGGGAAGCTTATCTCTATTGATCTGGATATGGCCGCGCATATGATTTCAGGCGCCTTGAATGAGTTGTCTCTTTTTATGGCGGTAAAAGAGGGAGAAGCAGAAGTTCGAGATGCGATAAGCAATCTTTTAAGAGGATTTAAAAATCATGGCAAAAAAGGTTAAAGATTATTATGATTTGGCTTATGCGGAGGATTTGAGCCGTCGCTTGCAAGAAGTAACAGATGAATTTGATGCTCAGCATTTTATGTCTCTGGTTGAAAGCGACTTAGAAGCTTTGGAATTTACTCAGCGTCAAGAGCTGCTGGCAAAGAGTATCAAAGAATGCTTGCCACTTTCTTATGCTGATTCTCTTAAGGTTTTTGAGCAGATACTTGGTCCGAAGTTAGAGGGTGGCTTGGGTATGTTTTCAGAAAGCTACTGGTTGTGGCCGATTGGCAAATATGTAGAACTTTACGGAGGTCAGGAATTCGAGCTGAGTGCCACCTTCAGTAAGGAATTAACCAAGCGATTTACTGGAGAATTTTCCATGCGTCCCTTACTAGCTAATTATCCTAAAGATACGTTGGATTTATTGTTAGTGTGGAGCCAAGATGAGAATATGCGTGTCCGCAGATTAGCCAGCGAGTGTATGCGGATTCGACTACCTTGGGCTAAGAAGCAGACTGTGGTTTTAGATTATTTTGATGAGTTTGCTACTGTTTTAAGGAATTTAAAGGATGATAGGGACAAATCAATCCAAAAAAGTGTCGCAAATAATCTGAATGATTTATATAAAGAAGATCCTGAAAAGTTTGAGAGTATCATCCAAACTTGGCAGGAGGAAGAGCTGAGTCCGAGCTGCGCTTGGATTATCAAGCATGCTTCTAGGGCAAAAGATAAAACAAAAAATAGAGGCTGGGACAAAAGTCC
>NZ_KQ969107.1:412280-425017 GCF_001578795.1 Streptococcus gordonii | reverse complement strand
CTTCGTCTGGTGTAAGCACCATCGGAATAATAATTGGTTCGCGCTCAGTATTTTCATAAAGGAAAGGACGAAGGGCGTTGACGATAGCACCGTTGACAGACTGGATATTGGCATCTTTATTCTTGAGGGCAATGCGGATAGCATTGAAAAGAAGACGCTGACTTTGGCGAATCAAATCACCAGACTCTCGCATGTAGATGAAGCCACGGCTGAGAATATCAGGGCCTGCTAGAATCATTTGTGATTCAAAGTCGACTGTTGCGACAGCAAGTACGACCCCGTCTTCTGACAGGTCTTTACGGTCGCGCAGGACAGCAGCACCGATTTCACCAATACGGTTTCCATCGACATAAATATCTTGAGCATTGAAACTACCAGCTATGCGGGCAGAATTAGCTGTCAGAGCTAGTACATCGCCGTTACTCATGATGAAGATATTGTCTTTTGGAACTCCAGTATCAACGGCTAGCCCAGCATGGACTTTCTGCATGCGGTATTCACCGTGGACTGGCATGAAATATTTAGGCTTGATCAAGCGGAGCATAAGTTTCTGCTCTTGCTGGCCACCGTGTCCAGAGGTGTGGATGTTGTTAATCTTACCATGAATAACCTCTACACCAGCTTCAGAGATAATATTAATCAGCTTGTTAACGCTAGTCGTATTACCAGGGATAGGGCTAGATGAGAAGATGACTGTATCTCCAGGCTGTAGCTGAACCTGACGGTGAGTACCGTTAGCAATACGTGACAGGGCTGCCATAGGCTCACCCTGACTTCCGGTACACATAATCAGTACTTCGCCAGCAGGGTAGTCTTTGATAGCATTTGGCTCAATGAAGGTATCTTTAGGAACCTTGATGTAGCCTAGTTCAATCCCGTTAACAATCGCTTTTTCCATAGATCGACCGAAGACCGCAATCTTACGTCCAGCCTTTACAGCGGCTTCTGCAGCTTGTTGAAGACGGAAGATATTTGAGGCAAAGGAGGCAAAAATAATGCGTCCGTGAATACCCTCGATAATCTTCATGATTGATTGGCCGACCACTTTTTCAGAATTGGTAAAAGTAGGTACTTCCGCATTTGTCGAGTCAGAGAGAAGGCAGAGGACTCCCTCTTCACCTAGTGCTGCCATGCGATGCAGGTCAGCTGGTTCACCGACGGGAGTAAAGTCAAACTTAAAGTCACCAGTACAAACGATTTTACCTTGAGGTGTATGAATGACAATTCCCAAAGGCTCTGGAATAGAGTGGGTCGTACGGAAGAAGGTTGCTTTAAGGTTTTTAAATTTCAGTTCAGTGTTTTGGTTAATCTCGTAGAGTTTGGCATCACGTAAAAGTCCGTGCTCTTCCAATTTGCCACGAATAAGGGCTAGTGCCAACGGTCCAGCATAAATAGGCACATTAGCCTGTTTAAGCAAAAATGGGATACCACCGATGTGGTCTTCGTGACCGTGAGTAATGAGGACCCCTTTGACACGGTCGATATTCTCTACAATATAGGAGTAATCAGGGATAACATAGTCAATCCCTAGAAGATCGTCTTCTGGAAATTTGATACCTGCATCAACGATAATAATCTCGTCTTGATATTCGATTCCGTAGGTGTTTTTACCAATTTCTCCTAGACCACCAATGGCAAAAACGCCAACTTCTTTTGGTTTTAAAGTATAGGACATGGTTTAAAACTCCGTTACTTGAAAAGTGCCTGACTCTTTTTCGTATTCTAAGTGTTTGTCAGACAAGAGTTCGATAAACTCAATGTTGTAATCAGTATTTTCTTCAACCAGTTTACGGGCCTTAATACGTCCCTCGAGTTCGTTATCCCCTTCAATTTCCAAGTAAAGAGAGCGAGTGTTTTCGCGACGTGGGCTACGGTCTTTTGTTTCTTGATAAAAAACTTTGTAAATCATTCTATTTCCTTTCATTTCACGATTAACCTACAACAAACATGCAGCCAAGTTATCAGCTGTCTTTTTATATTTAGTTTTCTGGGTAATAGATTAATCTTGGTTCGTTACAATTATAACAATTATATCATAAAATGCGTTATTAGTAAAAGTTAGAAATCCAAAAAGAAGAGGAAGCCGTTTTCATTTTTCTCTTCTACCTAAAGGGGAAAGAAGTTGGAAAATCCCTCTCTTCGTAGTATAATATAAGGCAGACAATCGAGTAAGGAAAAGATAAGAATGAAATTATTGGCTTTTGATACTTCTAATCAAGCACTGTCTCTAGCTGTTTTAGAAGATGAGCAAGTATTGGCTCAGACAACACTCAATATCAAGAAAAATCATAGCATTACCCTTATGCCGGCTATTGATTTTCTCATGAATAGTTTGGACATGAAACCGACGGATTTGGATTGTATCGTAGTAGCTCAGGGACCAGGTAGCTACACAGGTCTGAGAATTGCGGTGGCGACAGCTAAGACTCTGGCGCATACCCTTAAGATTGAGCTAGTTGGTGTGTCTAGTTTGCTAGCTTTAGTCCCAGAGCAGGTTGAAGGCTTGGTCATTCCTGTCATGGATGCCCGTCGCAATAATGTCTACACTGGCTTTTACCAGTCTGGTCAGGCTGTACGGCCGGAAGCTCATCTACCTTTGGCAGAGGTTTTGGAAATAGCTGGCGCTGCTGACCAGCCAGTCACTTTTGTCGGAGAGACAGCAGCTTTTGCGGAGCAGATTGAAGCAGCTCTTCCTCAGGCTGCCATTCAGTCAACTTTGCCAGATGCCGCAGCTATTGGTCGTCTCGGTCTAGACTTGCCAGCCCAGTCCATTCATGATTTTGTCCCTAATTATCTCAAGCGGGTAGAGGCCGAGGAAAATTGGCTCAAGACCCATCAGGAATCCAGCAATTCTTACATTCAGCGCCTATGATTGAAATCAGAAAATGGGGCTACAGCTCAGATGATGACGTAGCTGCTCTTGCAGAAAAGCTGGAACAGCTCTTACTTGCAGTCTATGAGGTCAGCCCTTGGACGATGGGGCAAATGGAAGAGGTTCTGCGCTCGGATGTGAATAGTTGTGCACTAGCAGAAGATGAGAGTCAGCTTGTCGGCTTCTTAGTCTGGCAGGAAACAGACTTTGAAGCAGAAGTTCTGCAGATTGCAGTATTGCCTAGCTATCAGGGGCAGAAAATCGCGACAGCCTTGTTTGACTTTTTGCCAGCTGACAAAGAAATTTTCCTTGAAGTGAGGGAGTCCAACAAGCCAGCTCTGCTATTTTACAAAAAAGAAAAATTTGAAGAAATCGCAAGGCGAAAGGCCTATTACCATGCGCCGGTGGAAGATGCGATTGTCATGAAAAGAGAGATCCATGAAAGATAGATATATTTTAGCTTTTGAGACGTCTTGTGATGAGACCAGTGTGGCGGTTCTGAAGAATGAGACTGAGCTTTTGAGCAATGTCATTGCCAGCCAGATTGAGAGCCACAAGCGTTTTGGCGGAGTGGTACCGGAAGTTGCCAGCCGCCACCATGTGGAAGTTATTACGGTTTGTATTGAGGAGGCCTTGGCAGAAGCAGGGATTAGTGAGGAGCAAGTCACAGCTGTGGCCGTCACCTACGGTCCTGGTCTGGTTGGGGCGCTTCTGGTCGGCTTGGCAGCGGCTAAGTCCTTTGCTTGGGCTCATGATATTCCTTTGATTCCAGTCAATCATATGGCGGGCCACCTGATGGCTGCCCAGAGCGTGGAGTCCTTGGAATTTCCCTTGCTGGCTCTCTTGGTCAGCGGGGGCCATACTGAGCTGGTCTATGTTAGTCAAGCTGGTGATTATAAGATTGTGGGGGAAACTCGAGATGATGCAGTCGGTGAAGCCTATGATAAGGTCGGTCGAGTCATGGGGCTGACCTATCCGGCAGGCAGGGAGATTGATCAGCTGGCTCATCAAGGCAAAGATATTTATGATTTTCCGCGAGCTATGATCAAGGAGGACAATCTGGAATTTTCTTTTTCAGGTCTCAAGTCTGCCTTTATCAACCTGCACCACAATGCCCAGCAAAAGGGAGAAGCTTTGTCTAATCAAGACTTGTCAGCAAGCTTTCAGGCGGCGGTCATGGATATTCTTATGGCCAAGACTAAGAAAGCGTTGGAAAAATATCCAGTCAAGACTCTGGTCGTGGCGGGCGGTGTTGCGGCCAATCAAGGTCTGAGAGAGCGCTTGGCAGCTGAGATTCAGGATGTTAAGGTGATTATTCCACCTCTGCGCCTTTGCGGTGACAATGCTGGTATGATTGCTTATGCTAGTGTCAGCGAGTGGAATAAGAAGAATTTTGCCAGTTTGGACCTGAATGCTAAGCCGAGTCTGGCTTTTGAAACGATGGAGTAAAGGAGAAGAATGCGCGGACAGACATTTAAACAGGGGGCACAGGCGGCAGTGCCAACGGCTCTGGGCTATATTGGAATTGGTCTAGCTTGCGGCATCATGGCGGCACCTCATATGAATCCCTTGGAGATGGGGGTGATGAGTATTCTGGTTTATGCCGGCAGCGCCCAGTTTGCCATGATTGGTTTATTCGCCCAGCAGGCGCCAGTCTTGGCCATCGCACTGACTGTTTTTCTTATTAATATCCGGAATCTTCTGCTCGGTTTACATGCATCAACTCTTTTTCGTAAGTCTAGCTTGACTCAGAATATTATCATCGGCTCTTTTTTGACGGATGAATCTTATGGAGTCTTGATGGGGGAGCAGGCACATACAGAGGAAATCGCTGCGAGTTGGATGATGGGCAATAATTTTATGGGCTATACTGCTTGGATTTTGGGTACAATTTTGGGAACAGCTCTAGGTGGTCTTCTGCCCAATCCTGAGAGCTTTGGCTTGGACTTTTCCCTAGTCTCCATGTTTATCGGTATCTTCTCTTCTCAGTTTACAATCATGCTGCGACGGGTCAAGATAAAGAAGCTCTTTTTAGTCTTAGGTGTGGTGGGCCTTAGCTACTTGCTCCTAACCATGCTGCTTCAAAATTCGTTAGCGGTGCTTTTTGCAACCTTGCTAGGCTGTACGGTGGGGGTGATCTTGGATGATAAGTAAATATATCTTGTTGGTCATTCTTTTGTCAGCCCTAGTCACTTGGATTCCGCGGGTTTTACCCTTTATCCTAGTCAAGTACAAGGGCCTCCCGCCTATGGTAGAGCGCTTCCTCAAATATCTGCCAGTTTCCATTATCTTTGCCCTTATCCTGTCCAGTGTCACCAATGCTAAAACAGGCCAGTTGCCAAGTTTTAAATGGTTGGATTTGCTGGCCGTTTTTCCAACAACTTACATAGCATTTAAGTATAAAAACTTGATTTTGACAGTGGTTTGTGGCGTGATTTTAGTGGCCTTGTTACGTATAGTGATTCAAGTGATCTAGTAATTTTTAAATCTTTCTATCTCAGGTAGAGAGATTTTTTATCATTAGAAATGTCAGAATATTTCATAATCGTGGTATAATAGTCTTGTTAGACTAAGGAGGTGGACTATGGCAGAAGCAGGTCATAAATTTTTAGCAAAATTAGGAAAGAAACGTCTTCGTCCTGGAGGTAAGCTTGCAACCGACTGGTTGATAGAACAAGGGCAATTTTCTAGTGATAAAAAGGTTTTAGAAGTCGCCTGTAATATGGGAACTACAACGATTGAATTAGCAAAAAAATATGGTTGCCAAATTACTGCAGTTGATTTAGATAAGGCTGCGCTGGCTCAGGCGCGACTTAATGGAGACAAGGCTGGCGTTGGTGAACTCGTCACATTTGAGCAGGCTAATGCTATGAAGCTGCCTTATGATGACAATTCGTTTGATATCGTTATCAATGAAGCCATGCTGACCATGCAGACGGATAAGGGGAAGGCCAAATGTATGGATGAGTACTACCGGGTACTGAAGCCAGGCGGAGTGCTCCTCACACACGATGTCATGCTCAAACAAAGAGATGAGAATGTCCGGGAAGAGCTGTCACGTGCGATTAATGTCAATGTTGGCCCGTTGACAGAAGGTTCTTGGATTCAGCTGGCACGTTCTCATGCTTTTGATCGTGTAGATACCTTTGTCGGCGAAATGACCTTGATGAGCCTTCGAGGAATGATATATGACGAAGGACTTGGTGGCACTCTGAAAATCTGCTTCAATGCCCTCAAGAAAGAAAACTACGGCCAATTTATGAAGATGTTTAAGATGTTCCAAAAGAATCAAGAAAAACTGGGCTTTATTGCTATGGTTTCTCACAAATAGAAAATCAATCCTCTTGTTTTATTGATTTAGGGAAGATTTGACAAAATACTTTAGTGGTGATTTAGTTTCTCCCCTTTTTAAGCAGTCTCAATCACTTTATCTTCCCTTGCTTTTACATAGCCTATGGAATAGGATACTTGGACTCATTCGCAGTTGATAAAGTATTTATAGATTTTATCTAGTTTGGCCATTTTTACAAAAGGTTTTATATAAGTAAAGATTTTAAGCTAATTCCAAAAATAACTTGATTTTTTTGAATAAAAAGAACTATAATAATTTCAGAATGTAGAAAAGTAGAAAAGAGGTAACCATAATGGTGAAATCATTGTCGAAACTCCTTTATGCATCTTTATTTCTAGCTTTGTCATTTTCTTTAGTAGCCTGCAGTTCGCCAAAAGATAGCGTAACAAAGAGTTCATCCAGCGATAAATTCAGTAAATCGAGTAAGTCTAGTAAGAGCAGTTCCAAGGAGTCATCGACTTCATCAAGCCAAACTTCAGTCTCTTCTAGCGAGGATGCTTCAAAATCAAGCCAAATTAGTTCATCCAGTTCTAGCGCTAAGGAAGCTCCTACAGCAGACTCCCTTGTTCCATCAGAATTAGTTGGTGTCTGGAAAGGAAGAAGTCCTCAAGCTGAGGAGATTACAATGACTGTTGGCGCAGATGGATCTATTTGGACTCAGGCTAACTTTAGCAGTTATGGGCAAAAGAGTGATGTAAAGGCGGTTGCAAGAGCAATTAAAATCAGTCAACACCTCTATCGATGGGAGTTGGTTTCAGGAGAATATAGTGCTTTGACTCCTGGTATAACAGGCCTTGGTGGTATAGGGAAAGCTGAGCCAGGCTTTACTTTAGAAAATGGTAAATTCACACCTGTCATGTTTACTGGTCCTGCTGATCAACCTCTTGATTATTCAAATTACTATGCTTTTGAATTTTCTTTAACTAAAAACTAAATTGTAAGACTCCCTTGTAATCTAGGCAGGGAGTTTTTTTAACAACACTTGACTCTACCCTAAGGTTAGGGATTATACTATAGTAGCAAGGAGGTCTTTCATGTATCATGTTAAAGAAGCTGCACGGCTTTCAGGTGTTTCCGTCAAAACTCTGCATCATTACGACAAAATCGGGCTTTTGGTGCCTGCTAAGTCAGAAAATGGCTACCGAACATACAGTCAAGCCGATTTAGAGAGGTTGCAAGTCATTCTTTACTACAAGTATCTGGGCTTTTCTTTGGAGAAAATAGCAGAGCTCTTGAGTCAGGACGATCAAGCCCTATTGCCACATCTGGTAAGGCAGTTAGATTGTCTTGAGCAAGAAAGAGACCGCTTGGATACTTTGATTTCGACCTTGCAAAAAACAATTCAAGCTCAAAAAGGAGTAAGAAAAATGACAATGGAAGAAAAATTCGCAGGTTTTACCTACGAAGACAATCATAAATATTATCAAGAAGCTGTCGAAGAATACGGTCAAGAAGTTATGGCAGAAGCATTGACTCGTCAAAATGAACGGGAAGAAGAATCAACCGAAGCCTTCAATCAAGTTTTTCAGAGTCTAGCTGAGAATATGCGAAAAGGATTGTCAGTTGAGGCAGCAGAAAATCAAGAGCAGGCAGCGCGTCTCTTACAAGCCATTCGCACTTACGGTTTTGACTGCTCGCTGCAAGTCTTTGCTCACATCGGTAAAGGATATGTCTATAACCCAGAGTTTAAGGAAAACATTGACAAATTTGGAGTTGGCACAGCTCAGTACACAGCAGATGTGATTGCAGCTTATGTACGAAGGAATGTAGAATAAAAACTGGTGAGGATTTTCCTTGACCAGTTTTTATGATTCTACTATTTTATCTATCACTCATAATGCAAGCTCCCTGCTACCCAGCCAGTGCAGAGGGCAGATGTGATGTTGAAGCCGCCCGTATGGGCATTGATGTCTAAGACCTCTCCAGCGAAGTGGAGGCCAGGAACCAGTTTGCTTTCTAGGGTTTTGGGATTGATTTCTTTGAGGCTGACGCCACCTTTGGTTACAAAGGACTTGGCTAGGGACATTTTGCCAGTGACAGGGATGGCTAGTTCCTTGATTTGCTTGATGAGGGCCTCTTTTTCACTGATATGGAGTTGTTTGGCTTTATCGGGGAATGGCTGCGCTAAAAAGTCTGCTAAGCGCTCAGGTAGGAGGATTTTCAGGCAGTTCTTCAGTGATTTTTCCCGATGTTCTTCTAAAAAGTCTGCCAAATCCTGCTGACTCATCTGTGGCAAAAGGTCCAGATAGATGGTTTCGCCACCCTTGACAAAGCTAGACAAGCGCAGGGCTGCCGGACCTGATAGGCCAAAGTGGGTAAAGAGCAGATCGTGGGTGATGCTATGTTTGCCATAGCTGAGGGTCACATCGTCCAGCGAAATCCCCTGAAGCGCTTTGTGAGGAAAGTCAGTCAGAAGAGGACTTTCAGCAGCTTCCAGGTCAGTCACCGTGTGCTTGAAGTGTCGGGCAATATCGTGTCCAAAACCTGTCGAACCAGTTGAAGGGTAGGACTTGCCACCAGTCGTCACAATCAATTTCTGGCAGGTCCAAGTCTGGTCGCTGGATCTGACAGTGAAAAGGTCATCAGTTTTTTTGACGGATACGATTTCAGTATTGGTGATGACAGTGCCACCCAGCTCTGCAATTTTCTTTTCCAAAGCTTCGATAATGGTGCGGGACTTGTCTGTCGCTGGGAAAACACGGCCGTGGTCTTCGACCTTGAGTTTGACGCCATTCTCTGTAAAAAAGTTGATGATGTCATGGTTGTCAAACTGGGAAAAGACGCTGTAAAGAAAGCGCCCGTTGCCTGGAATGCCAGCCATGAGATCATCCAAGTTTCCATTGTTAGTCACATTGCAGCGCCCGCCACCTGTTCCAGCTAGTTTTTTACCCAGTCGTTTATTTTTCTCAAGGAGCAGGGTCTTCTGTCCATAGAAAGAACTGGAAATGGCAGCCATCATGCCAGCCGGTCCTCCTCCAATGATGATTGTGTCGAAATGGTTCATTCCTATCGTCCTTTCTGAGATAAATTTGGCTAAGGTTTAATTGTGAATTTTTCTTAGGAAGTATTGTCCACTAATGAGCAGTTAAATAGTCGTTTTAACCTTGATCTATTTATTCATTTTCAAAGTAATCTAATCTGTCTCATTGTATCATAAAAGGGCGAAAATTGGGTAGGAGTTAAGCTTAGGAAATATTGGGAAATTTGACAGGGAAGCCTTGATATGATAAGATTTAGGTATCTATATCTAGAAAAAGTATTTGAGGAAATTATGGCAATTGAAAAGACAGTCAGCGAGTTAGCTGAGATTCTCGGAGTTAGTCGTCAAGCGATTAACAATCGTGTCAAAGCTCTCCCAGAAGAAGATACAACAAAAAATGAAAAAGGAGTAACGGTTGTTACTCGCAGTGGATTAATTAAACTGGAAGAGATATACAAGAAGACCATTTTTGAGGATGAACCAGTCAGCGAAGACGTCAAACAGCGCGAACTGATGGAAATTTTGGTAGACGAGAAAAATGCAGAGATTCTCCGTCTTTATGATCAACTCAAGTCAAAAGATGAGCAATTAAAACGCAAAGACGAACAACTTCGGATTAAGGATGTTCAGATTGCGGAGAAGGACAAGCAGCTGGATCAGCAACAACAGCTGACAGCCAAGGCTATGAGTGAGCGCGAAACGTTACTGTTAGAGTTGGACGAAGCAAAAGAGCAGGTCCAACAGCAGGAAAACAAAGGATTCTGGGCGCGTTTATTTGGGAAGTAAGAAAAATCTCAGTTGAAAAACTGAGATTTATTGTTTTAAAAAAGAAGGAATGAAGATGAAACCGCAAAAGTTAGGCTTCAAACGTCTCTATCGAAATTTAGATAAGATCTTGCTACTCTTTTTCATGGTTTTTATGGCCATGGAATTTGCCTGGATTCCTTTTACGTCTTGGGCAGCTGAATCATTGCTCAAGCAGACAGGCTACGAATTCTTATCTTATAACAACGCTGTAAGTATTTTCACAGCAAATTGGCTTGTGACTGCTCAGTTTCTAGGCTTATTTTTGATCAATTTGTTAGTCGCTTATTTCCAAACAGGCATCATCTTCATGGGCGTACGCAACTTGTTAGATAAGGAAGAGAGATCCCATTGGGGCTTTATTAAAGCGACTTTGAGAGACAGTTGGGTTATGCTACTAAGAGCTAGACCAGGAAAGGTTCTCTTTATTGTGTGTTATATGGGGATTCTTTTTCCATTTTTCCGACAGATTTTAAAAATATACTACCTTAATAAGATTTTAATTCCGGAGTTTATACAGGAATATCTGAGCAATCAATACTACTTGGGCTGGGCGATAGGGATTCTAGCTATAATCCTGTTTTTGATGGCGGTGCGCTTTATGTTTGCTGTCCCCAAAATCTTTTTAGAAAGAATCTCTGTTAGAGAAGCCATCCGATTTAGCCTGGATAAGACCAGAAAACGGCTCATTTTCTATTCATGGCACTTATCTTGGATTGTTTTCAAAAGTTTGTTTATCTACGCCTTCTTTGTCATTGGTATTGTCTTTCTTCAAAAATATGCGGATACCCAGTCTAATGCAATTAGTCTTGGTGTCGGAGTCTTCAATTTTGTAGTCATGAAGCTGGCTTATTATTTCATGCTGAGCTACTTTTTGATTAAGTTTCTATCTTTCTTGACCGATAAGTCACTGGCAGACTATCCTCGAAAAAAAGGGAAACCATGGTTACGGGCTTTGGTACTTCTAGCGTCGTGCTTAATTTTTGGATCAGAAGGCTATGTTTATCTGCAATTTCCTTTGGAAACCATTCCTCTGACCATCTCTCACCGGGGAGTTTCAAATGGGAATGGGGTACAAAATACAATTGAGTCTCTAGAAAAAACAGCCTTGCTTAAGCCAGACTATATCGAAATGGATGTACAGGAGACCAAAGACGGCCAGTTCGTCATGATGCATGATGCCACCTTAAAAGACCTAGCAGGAGTAGATAAACATCCTCAGGAATTGACGCTGGCAGAGTTAACAGCTCTAGATGTTTCAGAAAATGGCTATCGAACTAAGATTTCAAGCTTTGATGCTTATTTAAAAAGAGCCGATCAACTGGGCCAGCGCCTTTTGATTGAAATTAAAACAAGCAAACTTGACTCTTCAGATATGATGGAGCGTTTCTTGAAGAAATATGCAGCTAATATCAAAATATATGGGCATCAAATGCAGTCGCTAGATTATCAAGTAATCGATAAGATACTGGATTATGATAAGGATATACCAGCCTTCTTCATTTTACCTTATAATACCATTTTCCCTCGAACCAAGGCATCTGGCTATACCATGGAATATTCGACCCTAGATGAGAACTTTGTCAATAAGCTATGGAGTTCAGATAAGCTACTCTATACTTGGACCATTAATACAGAAGATGCCGTAGCTAAGTCCTTTAGACTAGGGGTGGATGGGATTATCACAGACGATGTTGAATACATTCAAAGCTCGATTAAAGAGCTGAGGGACAATCCTAAATATTCGACATTATTAGAAAATAAAGCAGCTGACCTTTTGAACTTTCCCGGAAGCTAAGAGAAAACCCTCACTCTATTATCAGAACGAGGGTTTTGTATTAAAATGGAAGTTTGCCTGCAAAGGCACCCATTTTCTTTTTGGTTGCTTCGTCGATCTGTTCCAGTGCATGATTGAGCGCTTGGACAGTCATATCAGACAGGGTTTCAAGATCTTCTGGATCAACAACAGCAGTTTGGAAGTCGATTTTTACAACTTTCTTATCGCCAGTCAAAGTTGCTGTCACTAAGTCTTGAGCAGATTTGCCTACAAACTCAGTAGCTGCCAATTCTGCTTGGCTTTGTTCCATTTGCTTTTGAAGCTTTTGCGCTTGCTTCATCATTGATTGCATGTTCATCATAAGATTTTTATAATTCCTTTCCTATTTGAGGATTAACATTTGGTAATCTACACTCTTCAAATTATATCATTTTTTAAAAAAGTGGCAAGAATCTGCTTCAACATTTAGAGAATCGTTTCAAAGCAATGTTGACGAAAAAGTTGAGATTATGATAGAATATTTAAAAATTTAGATATAGGAGAAATCTCTTAATGAAAAAACACAAATGGAGCCTTTAGTTGCTTAGTCTTTTGATCCCTCTCTTTATTCTAGCTGGATGCAACAGCAAACAAAACCTTAAAGGCAAGTGGAATGTTCAGGATTCTAACCATGAGTATACTACAGTAACTTTTACTGACAAGAAGGTCAGTGTGAATGGACAAGAAGCAGAGTATAAGCAGGTAGAGGTTGGATTTAAAAATAATGTTCAATATATTGTAATTGAAATGGAAGGGAAGAAATATTCAATTATTTTCCCTGATGCAGACAAAAACATTGCTGTGCTGCTACAGCCAACTTCAGAGGATAACTATCTCGAAGGAACCATGATTTTGGCAATGAATCGTAAGGAAAAACCAAACTACGATAAGTACGCAAAAGATTATATCCGAG
>NZ_KQ969107.1:393924-412260 GCF_001578795.1 Streptococcus gordonii | reverse complement strand
GTCAAGATTTCTTGTGAGGAAGACTCAAGCTAGAATGCTCCATATCAACACTTAGTTGATAGTCTGTCTTATCGCGGACAGTGTGCTCAAAATCAGTAGTGTAGAGGACGAGACGCAGTTGGTCGCCCTTTTTCAGCTTGTAGATTGTTGGTTGCAGTTCAAAGGATAGTTCCATCCATTGATTAGGGACTACTTCTTCAACAGTTAAGAGGTCGGTCCTATTTTGCAGGTTGAGAAATCCCTTTGTGATGACGCGGTGTGGAGTGTCCGCAAAAGGAAGTTCCATCAGGTTGTCCAGCATATAGTAGCGACCGTTATCTATCACTCGTGCTTCCAAGGGGCTTGGGATTGGGGTCAGGCGTTTGGCAGGTCCATAGTCCAAAAGCTGGGCAGAGATGAGCCCTTTGTTGGTGCTAGATTTGAGGCGGAGATTGAGCTTGGCAGGTCCATTGATAAAGAGATCTTGTTCCAGAGTCCAATCAAGGGTGATCTGCTGGGTTTTGCCTTCAAATAGCTCGTTTTTGAAAACTTGATAACTCTTGGCAAAGCGATTGTAGTCTTCGTCTGAATAACGATTTTGGATTTCTTGAGAGCCTTTACCAAGATGGAAATGAGAGTAGTCTTCTTGATTTCCAAAATCATCTAGGCTCATCCAGTTTTGCGCCTGGCTATTGTCCTGCCAGATGACAGGTGGCAAGTCAAAGTCGGATGAATGCCCTAGTAACTTTTTGGATAAAAGAGCATTCATGCTTTCACGAAAGTCAATAGACTGCCAGTTGTTGATATAAACATGAGCACCGTTATGGAAGAAGAGGTGCTTTTTGATATGAGCTGGCAGAGCATGGAACATATTATAGACGTGGAGAGGTTTGACATTCCAGTCTTGAGAGCCATGAGTGAAGACAACTTCAGCCTTGACTTTATCTGCATGAATCAAATAGTTGCGGTCGTGCCAAAATTGATTGTAGTCACCAGTTTCCCTTTCCAAATCCTTTCTTTGTTGGTCAAGGTAGGCTTGGTAAGCTTGATTGTGACGAAGATATTCGCCAGCTAGGAGATTACGTGAATAGGTCAGTTCAGTTAGTGATTCAAAGTCTTCCCCTGGATAGCCACCAGGGCTAGTGACAAGTCCGTTTTCACGGTAGTAGTTGTACCAGGAAGAAATACCAGCTTCGGCAATGATGACTTCTAACCCGTCTACCCCCGTTGTTGCTAAACCATTTGACATGGTTCCTAGGTAAGAAATTCCAGTTGTGGCAACTTTTCCATTAGACCAAGTTGCCTTGATTTCTCTTTGGCGTGTATGATCAGTGAAGGCACGGCAACGACCATTTAGCCAGTCGATGACATTTTTGTAGGCTTCAATCTGCTGATAATCTCCACTTGTCATCATCCCTTCTGAATCCTTGGTTCCCACGCCAGATACATAGAGATTGGCAAATCCGCGAGGAAGGAGGTAATCATTGAGGGTGTAACTACCGATATGACCCAGTTTTTCTTCAGCTTTCTCAACCAAACTTGCCTGTCCTTGGGGTTCTACTGTTTGAATGCTAGATTCTTGAACAGTAATTGTTCTAGGGTTCTTGCAGGCTAAGTCTACGTTCATGTTGTGCAGAGCCTTATCGCTAGCTTTGTCATTGGTACCTTGATGGTAGGGACTGGCAGTCATGACTGCTGGGATTTGTCCTTTATAAGAAGGACGAATGATACTAACCTTGACTAAATCCGGCTTGCCATCTCCATCTGTGTCCACACGGGATTCAACATAAACGACCTCACGAATGGCCTTATGGCTACTGAAGGTTGCTAGACTTTTTCCGTTGAAGAAGTGGTAGTCATTGCTTTCTGGAATGAATCCCTCACTGACAAGCTGGTCAATTAAAATATTCCCTAGCTTGGTTCTAGTATTGAGCAGTTGATAAAGATTTTCGAGGATATTTCCATAAGTGATTGGGAAATGAATATCCTTGCAGAAGGCTGTTACATCGTCAAAGTCCACGAAGGGAACAAAACCTAAGACCTGTAGGGCTACGGTATAGAAGATCTCTTCAGTCAGTTGCTGGTCTGATTGAAAGAAGGTTAACAGATCTGTTTGTCGGTTGGCTACCCAGCTAGAGAGGACATAGTTGACGTCCTGATAGCGAAAGAGAATTTTTTGCAGAAAGTGTTGAAGGTTTTCCTTAGGAGAATTAGTTGCTTGGATAGTGAATCCTAAACGAGCCAATTCGTCCAGCATAACTTCTTCACTTGCTTTTGTGTAACTATACTGGTTGTAACGCATGAGACGACTCCTTTTTTGTATTTATATAAAATTGACCTTTACATTCTCCATTATAACTGATACAATAAAGTTTGTCTAAAAATTTTATAAGGAGATTGAACACATGGATGTTACATGGATGGCGAAATACGTCACAGAATTTCTGGGTACGGCCATTTTGATTATTTTAGGAAACGGTGCTGTAGCTAACGTTGAATTGAAAGGCACTAAAGGTCATCAAAGCGGTTGGTTGGTAATCGCAGTTGGTTACGGAATGGGTGTTATGATTCCTGCTTTGATGTTTGGAAATGTTTCAGGAAACCATATTAATCCTGCCTTTACTTTGGGATTGGCTGTCAGCGGCTACTTTGAATGGGGACATGTTGCTCCTTACATTGTAGCTCAGATTTTGGGAGCTATCTTCGGTCAAGCTCTTGTGGTTGCGACTCACCGTCCTTACTACTTGCAAACAACAAATCCAAATGCAATTTTGGGAAGTTTCTCAACGATTTCAAGCATCGACCATGGAACACCTGAATCTCGCAAAGCAGCAACTATCAATGGTTTTGTAAATGAGTTTGTTGGTTCCTTCGTTCTTTTCTTTGCAGCAATTGCAATGACAAAGAATTATTTTGGAGCTGAGATTGTTAAATATGCAGCTACTCAGGGTATAGATGCTTCTTCTATCCAAGGTAAAGCACAAGTTGGTCACTACATTTTTAGTGGTTTGGCTGTATCACACTTAGCACTTGGTTTCCTTGTGATGGCATTGGTTACTTCACTTGGTGGACCTACTGGTCCTGGATTGAACCCAGCTCGTGACTTGGGACCTCGTATTCTTCATGAAATCTTGCCTAAGTCTGTTCTTGGAGAGCACAAGGGTGATTCAAAATGGTGGTATTCTTGGGTACCAGTCGTGGCACCAATCCTTGCAGGTATCACCGCTGTTATGTTGTACAAATTTATCTATGGATAATTAAAAGGGCGCAAGCCCTTTTTTTAGAAGACTCAGCTGACTTGAAGGTAGAGGGAAAGAAGTGATTTTGGTATATATTTTTGCCTTCTTATCTTTTCATAGTAAGGAAGAATAAAGGTACAGTCTGGAGGGAAGAAAATGAAGATTGTCCCATTTAAAATGGATCGATTAAGTGGACGGCGGACCTTGCTTTTCGGTCTCTTAGCCATTCTACTAGGAATGATTGTTATCATAAATGGAGCAGGATTTACAAAGCTAGCTCTGGACTTGCTCAGCCTCTATTTTTTTCTAGTAGGCTTGTTTAATAGTATCCTCTATTTTTTTGCTGGTAAGAAAGATATTTCGCTGACATCTGAGATTTTACGAATCATCTTCGGCTTGATTTTAGCGGGACTGAATGAACTTGGTAACTTTTCGGTTAATGTTGTCATTATTATTTTAGGGCTTTATCAGTTGGCGACAGCTGTAGTTTATGCCATTACTTATTACCTCTACCGGTGTGATCAGGCTAAGGGAGGCTTCCGTTATTTGTTTGATGCGGTTCTTCAAGGGCTGCTTGCTATAACAACCATTTTCTCGCCAGCTACAGATGGCCGTCTACAATTTTTATTTTTAGGTATTTATTTGATTTTGCTGGGAATTTCCAATATGAGAGATGGACTCTTCTTTGACCTTGATAAGGAAAAAAAGCATTTACGCAGGCATTTTCGGGTCAATCTGCCCGTCATCATAGCGGCCTTTATTCCCTTTGAACAACTGGAACGCTTCAACCATTTTTTACGCGGGACGAAGGAGCAGGAATTATCAAGTGTTTATCGGGTCCTAAAAGGAGAGCAGCAGGCTGATTTAGAGGTTCTTGTTCATACTTCTAAGGAAAACCTGTTTGGAGCGATTGGTCATGTTGATATTTGCTATAAGGGGAAGGTAATTTCCTATGGCAGTTATGATCCTTTTTCCCAGAAATTATTTGGTACTATTGGTGATGGGGTACTATTTAAAGTGGATAAGGATGCTTATATCGATTTGTGTAAAAAAGAGAGTAAAAAGACCTTATTTGGTTATTCTCTGGCTTTAACTGATCAGGAGCGAGAGGCCGTTGAAAAGCGTCTGAGGGAAATCGATGACTTGCTAGATCCATGGGAACCAAGTGATCAGGAACTTAATGGTAGTCCTAGCTATGCTTATAAATTAAAGCATGAGCTAGGGGCGGAGCTTTATAAATTCAAGAGTAGCCATTTTAAAAGCTATTTTATTCTTTCGACTAATTGTTGTTTGTTGGCGGACTCGATTGTTGGTCAGGCTGGGACTGCTATTTTGAATGTGAGAGGGATCATAGCGCCTGGAACTTATCAAAACTACTTACAGTATGAATTTGAATCTGCCAATGGTTTAGTTGTCGCTCACAACGTTTATTGTTGATTTACAAGTAGCAGGGAATGACCGGCTACTTTTTGTTTAAGCTTGTGTTTGTTTTTTTAATTTTTTATATAATTATTTGTCAAATAGGAGAAAATACTCTAAAATAGAAGAGACTTGGAGGAATTTATGACACGAAATCATCAAACGATTAAGGCTGTACCAGTACTAAAAACGAACAATCGTCGTTTAAACTTAGAATTTTATTGTCAGACATTAGGGATGAAAAACCTGTTGGAAGAAGGCCCAGGTGTCAGTTTGGGAGATCAGACAAAGAGCGAAAGATTAGTGATTGAAGAATCACCAGGCGCACGTTCTCGTAAGGTTGTTGGCCCTAAAAAACTAGCTCAGATTACTATAAAGGTCGAAGAGCCCAAAGAAATTGAAGCCTTACTAGGCCAAGCAAATCCTGTTTTACAGGTCTACCAAGGTGAGAAAGGCTATGCTTTCAAGGCTGTTTCCCCAGAGGGAGATATTTTCTTAGTTCATGCTGAGGATGATTATCAAACACTCCGCGCTCTAGAAAAGACTCCAGTATTTGAGACACAGGCTGATTTCACTGGCTTAACACAATTTTATATTGAAAAAGTGATTCTCAATGTTCCAAATAAATCAGTAGCTCAAACGTATTATCAACCTTTTGGCGATACGCTACCAATTGAGTTTAAAGAGGAAGAAGGCCAAGATTTATTAGCTGAAAATGCAGCGACTTGGGACTTGTCTATGATTAAGTTTTCTCTAGAACATTTTGACGTAAATCAATTGGCTGAGCTTCTTGAAGGACGTGATTTATTCGTTCCTAAGTCTAAAAAGTTTCTTTTAGCGACAGATAATAGTCAGATTGACTTGTGGTTTGAACAAGCATGACAAAGCAAAAAATTTTTGAAAAAATTCAAGAGCAGATTCGTCAGGAAATCTATCCTGGGGCTAGTCTAGCCCTATATCAAGCTGGTCAGTGGCGGGAATTCTACTTTGGTTTGGCTGATCCGCAAGAAAAAAAAGCCACTAAAGCGGGCTTGGTCTATGATCTGGCCAGCGTCAGCAAGGTGGTCGGTGTCGGGACTCTGGTAGTCTTTTTGTATAAGCAAGGCAAGCTGGAGCTGGATTTACCCTTACAGCACTATTATCCGGCTTTTCATCGAGAAGATGTGACTGTGCGCCAGCTTTTGACCCACACGTCAGGGCTTGATCCTTTTATTCCAAATCGTGATCAGCTGACAGCTTCCGAGTTGAAAGAAGCACTCAATCATTTGACAGTTCTTGAAGATAAGTCCTTTCGCTATACAGATGTAAATTTTTTGCTCTTGGGTTTTATGCTGGAAGAAATCTATGGTCAAGCTTTGGACAAGATTTTTCAAGATCAGATTTTTCAGCCTTGGGGTTTGGCTGAGACAGGCTTTGGACCGGTTTCAGGGGCTATACCGACCGTTCGTGGTATCAAGGATGGTCATGTCCATGATCCCAAGGCGCGTGTGTTGGGTCTCCATGCTGGCAGTGCAGGCTTATTTTCAACTCTTAAGGATTTGGAAATATTTCTGGAGCATTATTTGCAGGATGACTTTGCGACGAATCTGACTCAGAATTTTTCTAGAGATCCAGACAAAAGACGTAGCCTAGCCTGGAATCTGGAGGACGACTGGCTGGATCACACTGGCTACACCGGAACCTTTATCATGTATAATCGCAAGGAGCAAAAGGCGGTCATTTTCTTGTCCAACCGGACTTATGAAAAAGACGAGCGGGCTCAATGGATCGTAGATCGCAACCAGCTGATGGACCTGATAAAAACGGAATTATAAGATACTCCGACTTCTAAGTTCGGAGTTTTATCATGTTCCTTGAATCCTAAAGATTTTTCTCGTAAAAATCGCTTTTTTTTCAAAGTATATTAAAATAATAGTTAAAGAAATAAATATAGGGAAAGATCATGACAAAAGAAATTGGTGTTGGAAAAGCACACAGTAAAATTATTTTGATGGGGGAGCATTCGGTAGTCTATGGCTATCCAGCTATTTCCTTGCCACTCAACCATATCGAAGTAACCTGCCGGGTCTTTCCGTCTGAACGGGCCTGGACCCTCTACGCTGAGGATACACTGTCTATGGCTGTTTTTGCCTGTCTAGAACATCTCGGTCAGCAAAGCGCTAAGATTCGCTGTCAGGTGGAGTCCATGGTCCCTGAAAAGAGAGGGATGGGTTCTTCAGCCGCAGTCAGTATTGCGGCCATTCGGGCGGTTTTTGACTACTTTGAAGAAGAGCTGGATGACCAAACCCTGGAGATTCTAGCCAATCGGGCAGAGATGATTGCCCATATGAATCCCAGCGGCCTTGATGCCAAGACCTGTCTCAGCGATGTAGCTATTAAGTTCATTCGCAATTTCGGCTTCAGTGAAATTAAACTGGATCTGGATGCCTTTTTAGTAATTTCAGATACAGGCATTCATGGCCATACACGCGAAGCTATCCGTGCTGTAGAAAGTCAGGGGCAAAAAGCTCTGCCTTTGCTACAGGAATTGGGGAATTTAACAAAAATCCTTGAGAAAGCCATTTCTATCAAGGATCTGATGACGATGGGGCAAGCTATGACCAAGGCTCATGAGAAGCTAGCTAGGCTAGGAGTGTCTTGCCAGAAAGCTGATGAGCTAGTAGCGGTGGCTATTGAAAATGGAGCTTTGGGAGCTAAGATGAGCGGCGGTGGTCTGGGCGGCTGTGTCATTGCTCTTGTAGGAGAAAAAAGCCAGGCGGAGGCCTTAGCCGCCTTATTGAGAGAGAAAGGGGCCATTAACACATGGATCGAAAGCCTGTAAGTATCAAATCCTATGCCAATATTGCAATTGTCAAATATTGGGGCAAGAAAGATGCAGAAAAGATGATTCCGTCTACCAGTAGTATTTCGCTGACACTGGGAAATATGTATACTGAGACCCAGCTGAGTCCTTTGCCGGATACAGCGACTGGAGATGAGTTTTATATTGATGGTCAGCTACAAAGCCCGGCAGAACATGCCAAAATCAGTAAGATTATTGACCGTTTTCGCTCTCCGGAAGATGGTTTTGTCCGTGTTGATACCAGCAACAATATGCCGACTGCAGCGGGTCTGTCTTCCAGCTCCAGTGGTCTGTCTGCCCTAGTCAAGGCCTGCAATGCTTATTTTCAGACGGGTTATCAGACGCAGGAGCTGGCTCAGCTGGCTAAGTTTGCTTCAGGATCGTCTGCTCGGTCTTTCTTTGGTCCGCTAGCGGCCTGGGATAAGGATAGTGGAGCCATTTATCCAGTCAATACGGATTTGAAGCTGGCCATGATTATGCTGGTTCTGCACGATGAGAAAAAGCCCATTTCCAGCCGTGACGGTATGGAGCTCTGTGCTAAAACTTCCACCATTTTCCCAGATTGGATTGCCCAGTCTGCCTTTGATTATCAGGCTATGCTAGGTTATTTACGGGACAATGAGTTTGCTAAGGTTGGTCAGTTGACGGAAGAAAATGCTCTCCGGATGCATGCCACGACAGAGAAAGCTTATCCGCCGTTTTCTTATCTGACAGAGGAGTCTTACCAAGCTATGGATGCTGTCAGAAAGCTACGGGAGCAGGGCGAGCGTTGCTACTTTACCATGGACGCGGGGCCAAATGTCAAGGTGCTCTGCTTGGAGGAAGACCTAGACCATCTGGTGGCTATTTTTGAGAAGGACTACCGACTTATCGTCTCCAAAACAAAGGACTTGTCAGATGAAAGTTAGTGCAAGAGTCCAAACCTGTGGCAAGCTCTATCTGGCGGGTGAATATGCAGTGCTGACGGCCGGTCAGCCAGCCATTATCAAAGCCATTCCTATCTATATGACGGGAGATATCCAGGCAACGCCAGACTATCGCTTGACATCAGATATGTTTGAACACAGCGCTAATCTAGAGCCAGATCCTGATTATGCCTTGATTCAGGAGACGGTAGGGGTTATGAACACTTATTTGCTAGCCTTAGGCTACCAACTTCAGCCTTTTTCTTTGAAGATTTGCGGCAAAATGGAAAGGGATGGTAAGAAGTTCGGGATTGGCTCCAGCGGTAGTGTGGTTATTCTGACTCTCAAGGCCATGGCAGCCCTTTATGAGCTGAACTTAGAGTCAGAGCTACTCTTTAAGCTGGCTTCTTACGTTCTCCTCAAGTGCGGAGACAATGGCTCCATGGGAGATCTAGCCTGCATTGCTTATGAAGATTTGATTTACTACCGGTCTTTTGATAGAGAACTGTTCCGCAAGCGCATGGACAAAGTCGACTTACCACAGCTGTTAGCAGAGGATTGGGGTTTTGAAATTCGCAGCATTAAGCCTCGCTTAGCCATGGATTTTCTAGTTGGCTGGACCAAGCAACCGGCGATTTCTAAGGACTTGGTCAATCAGGTTAAGTCAGCTATTTCAGAGTCCTTTTTGACAGGCAGTAGAACGCAGGTTGATGCTTTGGAGAGAGCTTTATTAGCTGGAGAGAAGCTTGCTATTCAGTCTAGTCTGGAAAAGGCTAGTCAGCTCTTAGAAAGGCTTAGCACAGCTATCTATACAGACAGGCTGAAAGTCCTAAAAGAAGCGGCAGAGGGACTGAACTGTGTGGCTAAGAGCAGTGGTGCCGGCGGTGGCGACTGCGGGATTGCTCTCAGCTTTGATGTCACATCTAGCAAGCAACTGATTCAAGCCTGGCAAGAAGCTGGTATTGAGCTATTATATAGAGAAAGGATGGGCCATGATGAGCCAGAATCGTAAGGATGACCATATCAAATACGCCTTAGAGCAGCGTCCGGGTTACAACAGTTTTGATGAAATGGAACTGGTTCACCGTTCTCTGCCCAAGTATGATTTGGCAGAGATAGACCTATCTACTCACTTTGCTGGTCGTGACTGGGACTTTCCTTTTTATATCAATGCCATGACTGGTGGCAGCCAAAAAGGCGGTCAGATCAATGAAAAGCTGGCTCAAGTAGCTGAAAGTTGTGGCCTTCTTTTTGTGACTGGCTCTTACAGTGCAGCCTTGAAGAATCCTTCTGATCCTTCCTATCGGGTGGCGGCTGGTCGGCCTAATTTATTACTGGCTACCAATATCGGCTTGGACAAGCCTTATCAAGCCGCTCAGCAGGCGATAGCTGATTTACATCCCCTCTTTTTGCAGGTCCATGTCAATCTCATGCAGGAATTGCTGATGCCAGAAGGTGAGCGGGAGTTTCGCTCTTGGCGCCAGCACTTGACGGATTATAGTCAGCGACTGGATCTTCCCCTAGTTCTTAAAGAAGTTGGCTTTGGTATGGATCGCTCTACTGTCGAAGAAGCGCGCTCCTTGGGGGTTCAGACTTTTGATATTTCCGGTCGGGGTGGTACTAGCTTTGCCTATATTGAAAATCAGCGGGGTGGTAATCGTGATTACCTCAATGATTGGGGGCAATCTACTCTGCAGAGCCTGTTGGCTCTTCAGCCATTGCGCGATGAGGTTGAACTCTTGGCTAGTGGAGGTGTCCGTCATCCTTTGGATATTATCAAAGCCCTTGTCTTAGGAACCAAGGCGGTCGGTCTCTCTCGCACTATGCTGGATTTGGTGGAAAATCACTCGGTGGAAGAGGTTATTGATATTGTAGAAGGCTGGAAATCAGATCTGCGGCTTATCATGTGCGCCCTGTCCTGCCGAAGCTTGGAAGAACTAAAGAATGTACCCTATCTACTCTATGGGCGGCTGAAAGAAGCTCAGGAACAGATTCAATAAATAGTATAAAGACATACAAAAAAGGCCATCATGGCCTTTTTACTTGTCCTGTTTTCGTAAGTCAGCTAGTATTTCCTGAGCAGCAGCGAGATTGAAAGTCTTCTTGGTTGTTAAGTGACTGGCTACAGTAGCAATTTCTTCGCCTTGGGCTCCAGCTTGTAATGCTAAAGATTTGGATTGCAATTTCATGTGTCCGGCTTGAATGCCAGTGCTGACCAGAGCTTTGAGAGCGGCGAAGTTTTGTGTCAATCCAACCGATACGATGAGGGAAGCCAATTCCTTAGCCTTAGGCTGTCCTAGCAAGTCAAAGCTGGCTTCCACTGCGGGATTGAGGCCAATGGAGCCTCCCCTAGTTGCAATGGGCATGGGCAGGGTCATCTGACCATGAAGCTGGCGTTTGTCTGGGTCCGCAGTCCAAGTAGAGAGACCGCGGTAGCTTCCTTCTCGGCTGGCATAGGCATGAGCGCCAGCTTCCACAGCCCTCCAGTCATTTCCAGTAGCTATCACCAAAGCATCAATACCATTAAAGATGCCTTTATTGTGGGTAGCTGCTCGGTAAGGGTCAACCTGTGCTAATTTGCTTGCCAGCTGCATCTTATCCGCAAGAAGTTCCGCCTCGGCCTTATCACGGCTGAGAAAGCGATAATCAATGACACAGTGGGCTGTTACCAGACTATCTGTTGCATAGTTTGATAGGATAGCCATCAGACTCTTACCGCCAGTCAGCTCCTCCAGAGGAAGGGTGAGGGCCTCCAGCATGGTGTTGAGCATATTAGCCCCCATGGCTTCCTGCGTATCCACAGATAGATAGAAAATGAGGAAGTCATCCTTTTGCTCCAGCCAGAAATCTCTAGCACCACCACCACGAGCAACAATCGATGGATAGGCTCGATTGGCCTGCTCCAGCAACTCTTTCTTTTTCCTGAGAACATCTTTGATGGCTTGGTCTACATTATCAACCTGATAGAGGGCAATCTGCCCAATCATCTGGCGTTTGTGAACTTCGGTCTCAAATCCGCCTGAACGTTTGATAATCTTAGTCGCAAAGCTAGCCGCTGCTACCACAGATGGCTCTTCTGTCACAAATGGAACTTGATAGGTCTTACCATCCACCAGAAAGTCTGGCACCAGAGAGTAGGGCAGGGCCAGAGTGGCCAGGACATTTTCACTCATCTGATTGGCTGTTTCCAGAGGCAAAGTCTGCTGACTGTCTAGCAGCTGCCAGTGTTCATCTTGTAAAAGTCCTTTTTCTCTCAGCATCTGCAACCGTTCAGCTGGAGTTTTTTTGGAAAATCCAGTCCAGTTTACTTTCATGATGATTTCTCAACTTTGATATATTTACGCTGGTGCTCTGCAATTTCTGCCAGAGCAAAGCTTTGGTCTTCATAGCCAGAGAAGCTAGCATTACCCTCTGCATCCAATTTAGCTTCTGCAAAAAAGATATGCTCGTATTCTTCAACAGAAAGAGCTTGACGCTGGTCTAGTTCCTCTAGACGTGTCTGTGACAGCTGTTTTTCATATCCTGAAACTAAGGAAGCGCTGAAAATTTCTGCTACAGCACCACTGCCATAACTAAAGAGAGCAATCTTGTCACCAGCCTTAAGATTATCTGAGTTTTCTAAGAGGGACAAAAGGCCTAGGAAAAGCGAGCCTGTGTAAATATTTCCGACTTTTTGGCTGTAGAGAATAGACTTTTCAAAGTTTTCCTTAAGCTGATCTTGCTGCTCTTGAGGAAGGCTTTTATTCATGATTTTATTGAGACCCTTAAGAGCAAGTTTTGGATAAGGAAGATGGAAGCAGTAGGCTGCAAAATCTTTGAGAGAAAGATTTTGGCGCTTTTGGTACTCATCCCAGGTTGTTTTCAAACAATCCAAGTATTGTTGGGTAGAGTAAAGTCCATTTACATAAGGCGTTGTCGAGTAATTTGGGCGCCAAAAATCCATAACGTCACGAGTTTGAGCGACATTATCTTCATTAAAAATTAAGATACGAGGATCCTTGCTTATCAACATTGCAATAGCTCCCGCTCCCTGAGTTGGTTCACCAGGAGTATTAATACCATATTTGGCAATATCACTGGCAATAACGAGGACCTTGCTATCTGGATATTTTTCAATATGGAGTTTGGCGTAGTCAAGTGCAGCAGTAGCACCATAACAGGCTTCTTTAATCTCAAAACTCCGAGCAAAAGGCTGGATTGCCAAAAGGCCATGAATAAAAACGGCCGCTGCCTTGCTCTGATCAATGCTTGATTCCGTAGCTACAATGACCATGTCAATCTTCTCTTTGTCTTCACTTGTCAAAATGGGATCTGCAGCTGCAGCTCCTAAGGTGATAATATCTTCTGTCAGAGGAGCAATGCTGAGTTCTTTAAGCAGGAGTCCCTTGCTTAGTTTTTCTGGATCGGTAGCACGCGCTGCCGCTAAATCGTTTAATTTCAAGACATAATTGGAGGTTGCAAATCCAATTTTATCGATTCCTATTTTCATATTAAAACCTCATATCTTGATATGATTATCAAGAGTATTTCAACATCTATTTTACCATAATTCAAAATAAAACTGATAAAAAAGCCCCATCAAACAAAGACAGGGAACTTAAAACATCTTAGTGAAAAACCTGTTTTTACTAAGATTTAATCAGAAGCATTAAATTTGTTTAGAATTTATAGTCGACTCAATAGTGGACGTGCTTTCTTTTTTGAATATATTTGAAAAGTTTTAGCGCAACTGTACCACTTGCCATCCCAATCGAAATAACGAGGGCCAAGATGACTACTAAGGTGGCGTTAACCATGGCCTTACTATAATCACCAGTTACAAAGAATGCGGTTGTTCGATAGGAGAGGTAGCCAGGGACTAAGGGGGCCAGAATTGCCAGGATAAATACAACTGCAGGAGTTTTATAAATAACACTCATAATTTGGCTACAGCAAGATCCGACGATAGCAGCTACAAAGGTAGCTACGATAACATTGGTAGGCCCTTTTAAAAGCAAATAAAGAAGCCATATAGCCATACCCAGTATACCGGCTGGAATTAGCATTCTGCGTTGGACATTTAAGACGATAAGAAAAGTGATAATAGCCAACAAACTTGCAAGAGCTTGGAGGAAAAAAGTTAGTAATGTCATAGTTTTATTTCATTAATACAAGGGCAACGGAAGTACCCGCACCAAGAGCAAGGGTAATGAGAAGAGATTCAAAAAGTTTACTCATTCCCGAGTTAATGTGATTGGTCATGATGTCACGGACAGCATTAGTCAGGGCAATCCCAGGGACAAAAGGCATGACAGAGCCAGCTATAATCAAGTCTGCAGTTGAGTTAAAACCAGAGTAGCGGACCCAAGCCTGTGCTAGTAAACCAAAAACAAAGGCACCTGCAAAGGCTGTAACAAAAGGAATTCGTACATATTTCTCAGCATATAGTGAAAAGGTAAAGCCAAAGAAGGTTGCCACAGCAGCGCCAAGTGCATCGTAAAAATTTCCTCCAAACATGATGGAAAAAAATGGGGCACTGAGCGTAGCTGCAATGGTCAATTGTTTCTTGTTGTATGGTAGACGCTTGTTTTTGAGACGTAAGAGCTCATCGTAAGCCTCTTGCAAGGTTAATTGACCGCTGGTCAACTGACGGGAGACTTGGTTGACATCACAGACCTTCTCAATATTATAATTTGAATGCACGATACGTTTCATACGAGAGATATTCGTATTCTCAATTGAGAAGAAAATCGCCACTGGCATTGCTAGAGCATTGCAATCAATAATCCCCTGCGAATGAGCAATCCGAATCATGGTATCTTCTACACGATAGATTTCAGATCCGCTTTGCAATAAGAGGGTGCCGGCTAGCATGATAACATCTATGGCTAGATTAAATTCTTTTGATTCTTCCATAATCTCTTTCCAAATGTTTCTAAACTTTCTTCTATTATAGCAAAATTCAGAAGCTTCTTCATAAAAATTCCATTCAAAATCAAAAAAGAAGACGGGAAATAAACCAATCTTCCTTTATAGTTTAATTTAATGACTTATTAGCTCAAAGCGTCATCCATTGAAAGGACTTCGTGGAATACACGTTGAGTCAATTCAGTTTTTTGTTCTGGAGTGAGGTACTTAGTATTTACACAGTAACCAGAGATCCGAACGATAACGTCTTCACCAGACATAATCTTGTCGTAAACGTCCTTCAAGTCCATAACGTTCAAGTTAACGTGTTGTCCACCATTTTCAAAGTAACCATCAAGGATTGTTACCAAGTTGTCTACTTGTTCGTCATGAGTTTTACCAAGCGCACGAGGTGATACTTGAGTTGTCAGTGAAATACCATCAGCTGCATAACTGAAGTCCAGACTAGCAAGTGAGTTCAAGTTTTGCAGCCAGCCACCTTTTGCTTTGTTAGATGGGTTAGCACCTGGTGAGAAGAACTCAAGCTTAGACAAGTTCACAGTACCATCTTCGTTAAGGTAAACTCCTTTGTGGACTGGTGAGTTACCAGTTTGTTTAGAGTAAGCAACGTTAGATGTGATTGTCAAGAGTGATACTGTAGCTTCAGCGTTCTTGTAAAGTTTGTGGCTACGCAAACGAGTTGTGTAAGCTTCAACCAACCATTCAGCCAATTCGTTTGAACGAGGATCATCTTCACCCCAACGTGGGTATTCACCGATTGTTTCGTAATCGTAGATGTAGCCATTTTCGTCACGGATTGGTTTAACTGTTGCGTACTTGATAGCTGACAATGTATCGACAGTGTTAGCAAAACCACAGATACCGAATCCCATGTTCGCACGTTGGTGAGTAGGCAAGAAGGCCATTTGAACAGCTTCGTAGTTATACTTATCAGTCATGTAGTGGATGATGTTCAAAGCATCTACGTAAGTGTCAGTCAACCAGTCAAGTGATTTTTCAAAGTTAGCTTTAACTGATTCAAATTCAAGAACTTCGTCACGGATAGGATCGATGTCAAATACCTTGTAGTCTTTATGAACATCGTCATAACCACCGTTCAAACCAGTAAGAAGAGCTTTCAGAACGTTTACACGAGCACCGAAGTACTGGATGTTGTGGCGTTGTTCTTCATTTTCTGGGTCAAGTGGAGATACACAACATGAGATACAGCTCATTTCACCATATCCATCTTTAGCCATTGTTGTTACACCTTCGTATTGGATAGAAGAGTGTTTGTGGCTCATGTGCATACAGTAGTGACGGAAGTTGTAAGGTAATTTGTCAGTCCAAAGAACTGTCAAGTTTGGTTCAGGTGAGTTACCGATGTTGTCAAGTGTATTCAAGAAACGGTAGTCCATCTTCGTAACACGGTGACGACCATCGTTACCCATACCTGCCATAGAAGTAGTGATGAAGGTTGGGTCACCAGAATACAGTTGGTCGTAAGCTTTTGTACGAGCAAATTTAACAGTACGAAGTTTCAAAACGAAGTCATCAATAAATTCTTGGATTTCGCTTTCAGTGTAAGTGCCACGAGCAAGGTCGCGTTCTGCAAAGACATCAAGAACGATTGGTACACGTCCAAGAGAAGTTGCAGCACCGTTGATAACACGGCAAACTGCCATGAAGGCGATGTTTGTCCATTGGATAGCTTCTTTAGTATCGAAAGCAGGGCGGCGAACATCAACTCCGTAAAGATCACCTAATTTAACAACTTCACCAAGTGCTTGGTATTGCAAGTTGATTTCTTCGCGAAGACGAATTGTTTCTTCGTCAATTTCTGTCAAAGCATTCCAGTCGTTTACTTTTTCAGCCATCAAGTAGTCAGCTCCATAAAGAGCAAGACGAGCATAAACTCCGATGATACGTCCACGAGAGTATGCGTCTGGAAGACCAGTAACTGTGTGAGCGTGGCGAGCCCGACGAATGTTTGAAGTATAAGCACGGAAAATACCATCATTTACTGTTGTCACGTACTTAGTAAAGATTTCGTGAACAGCTGGATCTGGCTCATAACCATTTTCCTTCAAAGTTGTTTCAGCCATACGGATACCACCTTTTGGCATGAAGTTTAATTTGAAGAGTTCGTCGTTTTGGATACCATAGATTAGCTCGTTATCTTTGTCGATGTAGCCAGCCGGGATACCTGCAATAGATGCTGGGCGAGTGTCCATTGGGAAACGAGTTGCTTCATAGTGAGCCTTTGTTTCTTCAATAATCTTTTTAATATGAAGAGAGCGTTCAGTTGGACCTGCTAAGAAGCTTTCATCTCCATCGTAAGGAGTGTAGTTGGCTTGAACAAAGCGTGAAATACTTGCTTTTTCTTTCCAATCTTCACCTTTGAAGCCTTCCCAAGCCTTGTCAAAAATATCTTGTGCTTCGACAACAGTTTTAACAACCATGTTAAATTCCTCTTTTTCTTTCTAGTAACAAGTATCTGTTACATTTGTATAGTTAAAGTATAACACAGAGTAATCGTTTACACAAAGTGTTTCCGAGATCTGTAAGCCTTTTCTTTTATAATACAGTTGTCTAAAATCCCAAAAAGTGTACTATATAGATGGATGAGAGAAATTTCTCAGCAAATAGTTGGGCAAATATGAGAAAAAGGTTATACTAGAATTGGAAAACGAGAATAAGAGGCGACTAGAATGTTGATATTCCCCTTAATTAACGACACATCAAGAAAAATAATCCATATTGACATGGATGCCTTTTTTGCTGCTGTCGAAGTCAGGGATAATCCTAAGCTCAAGGGGCATCCAGTCATCATCGGTAGTGATCCCCGCTTGACTGGTGGCCGTGGCGTCGTCTCTACTTGTAACTATGAAGCACGAAAGTTCGGAGTTCATTCGGCTATGAGCTCCAAAGAAGCCTATGAGCGTTGCCCGCAGGGGATTTTTATCTCGGGGAATTACGAAAAATATCAGGCGGTCGGCTTGCAGATTCGAGAGATTTTCAAACGCTATACGGACTTGATTGAGCCGATGAGCATTGACGAGGCTTATCTAGATGTGACGGAAAACAAGCTTGGGATTAAATCTGCAGTCAAAATAGCCAAGCTGATTCAGCACGATATATGGAAGGAGCTGCAACTAACAGCTTCAGCGGGCGTTTCTTATAATAAATTTCTTGCCAAGATTGCCAGCGACTATGAGAAGCCTCATGGTCTGACTGTTATTCTACCTGAAGAGGCTGAGGCTTTTCTAGCGCCAATGGATATTGCTAAGTTTCATGGGGTTGGTAAAAAGAGCGTTGAGAAACTACATGAAATGGGAGTTTATACTGGTGCAGATCTGCTCAAGATACCGGAAATGACTTTGATTGATAAGTTTGGGCGTTTTGGTTTTGATCTCTATCGTAAAGCGCGTGGCATCAGCAATAGCCCGGTCAAGTCCAATCGCATTCGTAAGTCAATCGGGAAGGAGCGGACCTATGCCAAACTGCTCTATAGCGAGGAGGACATCAAGAAAGAGCTGACCCTGCTGGCACAGAAGGTAGAAAATAGCTTGACTAAGGATGATAAGAAAGGACGAACCATCGTTCTGAAAATCCGCTATGCCGATTTCTCCACCTTGACTAAAAGGAAAAGTTTGAATCTAGCCACTCAAGACAAGGAGCAAATCGAGCGAACGGCGCATGAGATTTACGATAGCTTGGAAGAACAACCACGAGGTATTCGTCTGCTAGGGTTGACAGTGACGGGGTTTGAATAAAGATAAAGGCTTGGTTCATTACCGGGCTTTTTTAGATATAGTTTTTAGTATGAGAGAGTTACTTGCGACGAGTTTCTAAGTTGGCTGATGATATTCATTAACTAAAAATAATATTTTTTGAAAAAATATTGGACAAAGTTTTCTGTGTCTGTTATACTGAGTTTATAAAAAACCATCTGGTCGGTTTTTAAAAGAAAGGAGCAGAAATGAGGAAATCTGTAGTAGAAAAAACAAGCGAGCACATTCTCAAGTTGAATCAGGAGCTGGATCGGCAGCGGGAAGGTCAGAAA
>NZ_KQ969107.1:388421-393552 GCF_001578795.1 Streptococcus gordonii | reverse complement strand
AACGAAAATTTTTAGGAACTTTTGGACTCTGAGATGCAAGACTATTAAACAAGCGAGCACATTCTCAAGTTGAATCAGGAGCTGGATCGGCAGCGGGAAGGTCAGAAAGAGTATTTGCAGCAACAGGCAGAAAAACGTAAGGTGCAGCTGGAAAAGATGACACAGGGTGAGAATGGCATACGTTATTCTAAATGGGGAGTCAAAGCTGGATATGCTGTCCTTGCTGGTGGCTTGCTGACTTCTGTCTTTAGCCCATGGCGAGGACTGGGTATTATGGCAGTAGGGGGTCTGAGCCTTGCCTCCAATCTCTGGCATATCAGACGCCTGCAAGATAAGAAAAGGAGGGATTGAATGAAAGAAGAGTCTAAATACTGGCGGTGGGACAGAAATCGGTAGACGTAGTCTCGATTTCGTCGTCCCAGCCCCGCAAGGCCGATTAGGAGCTCTTCCGAGCTTGAAAAGCGAACGAAGAGTTCAATCGGCTACTGCGTCATGATTTTAATACGAACTATAATAAGAGGCTAAGGACTATTGTCCCGGCCTCGTCTGCCTGCTCTAGCTTAGTTTTGGAGCAGAAAACGCAAAGAGTTTATTTTTTTGAAACAAAACAAACCGTCTGGTCGGTCTGTGAATAACAAAAAATAACTTCCCCTCATATACTTAAAAAAAGGAGTAATCATATGAAAACACAAACACATGTTGGGCCAGAATCCAAGCATATTTGGCCTTTCTTAGCTTGGACCTTTGGTATTAGCTGGGGATCCTGGCTGATTCTGTATATTTTATCTGCGCTGAAGATCACCAATGGCGCAGAAACTCTGGGAACTGTCTTTATCTTGATAGGGGCTTTTGGCCCAGCTCTAGGGAGCTTTATCAGCCTTAACATTTCTAAACCGAAGCAAATGCTGTCCTTTATCTTTTCTCATGCTAAGGGCTGGTGGATTTATATGCTAGTCTTCTGCCTGATTCGGATTTTGACTCTCTTTATTGCCAATCCTGTATTACCGCCGCTCAATGCCATACTCATGTTTCCTTTGGGCTGGACCTTTATCACCTTTGCTGGTGGCGGGAATGAAGAGCTGGGCTGGCGGGGAGTGCTGCAGCCAGCTTTGGAGAAGAAGTTTTCTTTTCCGATTGCTACGGTCATCACAGGTCTCATCTGGGTTGCCTGGCATCTGCCCCTCTGGCTGATTCCGGGAACAGGTCAAAGCCAGCTTTCCCTGCCTTTTTATATTCTATTTTGTGTCATGGCTAGCTTTTGTCTGGCTGTTCTATATAAGCAGACAGCGTCTGTTTTTGCCTGCATGGTCTTTCATGGCTGCATTAACTTTGCCCAGACAGTTATCGTAGGAGCAGCTACCAAGGGCGGAACGTCTCTTAGTTTTCATGCTGCGAATGCCGTGATGACAATTTTGCTGCTGGGCTGGTGGTACTGGAAGGGCAATCGGAAAGGAGCTGAGAAAGATGCAAGCTAGAAACTATAAAGATTCCTCATCTGTCAAGCAAATTCTAATTTTTCTGCTTTGGACTTTTGGTATCACTTGGTCTGCGTGGATTCTCTCGGCTGTGCTGAAAGGGCGAGTGCCGTTGTTTCCTCCGCTGCTCACGATAGTGGGAACATTTGGTCCTGCTATAAGTGCCAAGCTTGTCTTAGGTAAGTCTTTGAAAGAAATGCTGACTTTTATCAAGTTTGCCAGGAAAGGAAGCTGGCCTTATCTGTTGATTTTTGTGGGTCTCTTCACGATTTCCATTGTCTTTGTGACCAAGCCGCTGCCAAATTTGAATCTTTTGAATGTTTTGGTTCTGGCTCTGGTAACCACTCTCTTGACAGGTGGTAATGAAGAAATTGGCTGGCAGGGCTTCCTGCAGCCAAGTCTGGAGAAGATCCTGCCCTTCCCTTTGGCAACTGTAGCAACTGGGTTAATCTGGTCTGTCTGGCATCTGCCCCTCTTCTTTACCCCCGGCAGCAGTCAGGCGGGGACCTCTCTTCTGGTCTTTACAGCATTTTGCCTGCTCGGCCGTTTCTGGCTGGCAGCCCTTTACAAGACCAGTCAGTCTGTCCTCTATTGTGTCCTCTTTCATGGGCTCATTAATACTATTGGCGAAGGCATCTTTGTAGGCAAGGGAACGGAAAATCCCCTCTTTTTCCTAGGCTATATCTTGATGGCGGCTTACAGTATCTATCTTTGGTATCAAAGGGATCAGCAAGACAAGGCTTAAAGATATTTTTATGATTTTGTATTTCCCTGGCTTTTTTGGTAGAATAAAGCTATATTAGAAACAAAGGGGAACAGAATGGCGCAGCGAAAAGACAAATCCCAGGCCATGAGAGAAAAAATTTTAAATACAGCGACCCAGCTCTTTATCCAAAAGGGGTCCGAAAAGACCAGTATGCAGGATATTGCTCAGACGGCGGGCATCTCCAAGGGGGCTATCTATCATCATTTCAAGTCAAAAGATGAGATTGTCCTGGCGGTGATGAGGAGCCGGCAGGAGCTGATGGAAGAAGAGATGAAGCAGTGGCTCAAGGCTACGGAAAATCTGACCGGTAGGGAGCAGCTGCAAACCATCCTCAAGTCCAATCTGGAAAGTCAGACAGCCCGGGCCATAGACGGCATTGTGGATGAGTACGAGCAGGATGCAGGTTTTATTTTGACCATGATGCGGGACAATCTGCGGATAGGCGCCCCTCTGGTCAGCGATATTATCAAAAAAGGGATGGCAGATGGGTCTATCCAGACTCAGTATCCGGACCAGGCTGCAGAAGTCTTTCTGCTGCTGGTGAACTTCTGGATGAATGAGACCGTTTTGGAAAGCGATCCTGAAAAAATGCCAGAACGCTTCCATTTTCTGCAGTTTATGATGACCTCGATCGGTCTGGATATCTTTACTGACGAGCTCCTGCAGCTTTTTAGTCAGAAAAGCAAGCATTAAAAAAGGCGCTGGAACAGAACTTAAAAATTGGTTCTGTCTAGGCTTTTTTATTTATGTGCTGAATATACTGTGGATATCTTCCTCGGTCAGGCCGATTAGGGAGTCGATTTTCAGGAAATTTTCTTCTGTCAAGACATAGTTTCCCACAGCTTTTTCCACCCTATCCACAGGGCTGTGGGCAAGTTCTGGAGGGGACTGAAGGTCTTCAAAACGCTCTCTCAGATAGGTTTTGCGGGCGGTGCCAGTGTTTTTGACGGCATAGTCAAAGGCTACTTTTTCCCCAAGTAAGATCAACTTGCTCTTGGCGCGGGTGATAGCAGTATAGATGAGGTTGCGCTGCAGCATCCGGTGACTGCTCTTGGTGATGGGCAAGATAACTACCGGAAATTCACTTCCCTGAGACTTGTGGATGCTCATGGCGTAGGCTAGGCGGATCTTGTACCACTCGCTACGTTGATAGACGATTTCATTTCCATCGAAGTTGATGGTAAGTTCATCTTGCTTAGAGTCGGTGTATTTGCCAGGCAAGAGGTCGGTGATATAGCCCAGATCGCCGTTAAAGACATTGCTTTCAGCATCGTTGACCAGATGAATGACCTTGTCCCCTTGCCGGTATTGGCAGTCTGGCGCTTCAAAGACCAACTGGTCTTTTTCTGATGGATTTATTAAATCTTGCATGAGTTGGTTGATCTGGTCGATTCCTGCGGGTCCTCGGTACATAGGAGCCAGGACTTGGACGTCCTGGGCAGGGATACCACTGCGAATGGCAGCGGCTACGATTTTCTTAATCATATCAGGGATATACTCGCCAGACGCTTCGAAATAGGATCGATCCGCCTTTTTTTCAGTAAAATCAGCCGGCAGAAGTCCTTGCTGGATTTGACTGGCCAGGGTAACGATTGTTGAATCTTCTCCCTGCCGGTATATTTTTGTTAGTTTAGTTTGAGGTAGGAGAGGTATTTTTAAAAGGTCGGCCAGAACCTGACCGGGACTGACAGACGGAAGCTGATCAGCATCCCCCACAATGAGGATCTTACTGTTGGAAGAAATATTGCTAAGTAGTTGATTGGCTAGCCAAGTATCGACCATAGAAAACTCATCCACAATGATAAAATCAGCATCTAAATATTCATCTAAATGACTGGTATCATCATCTCCAGTTATCCCCAAATGCCGGTGAATGGTGGCACTTGGGAGTCCAGTTAATTCATTCATTCGTCGGGCAGCTCGTCCAGTTGGAGCAGCAAGCAGAATAGGTAATTCCTGTTTTTTAGACAAGTCCAGTTTGTGAAGAGCAGCATAAGTAGCAATGATGCCGTTGATAACAGTTGTTTTACCAGTTCCTGGCCCACCCGTCAGAATAAACACCTTATGATTAATGGCATCGCAGATGGCCTTCTTTTGAATATAGTCATAGCAGATTCCTAAATCTTGCTCGACTTGTTCGATGATACTTTCGAGTTTTGGGGCATCAAAGGTTTCTTGTTTGCCTTTTTCTAAAATCCGAATCAGATTGCTTCGGATACCTTCCTCGGCGAAATAAAGACTGTTTTCAAAGATTTTTGTATCAACGTTTTGGATCTTATCTTCTTCGATAAGGTGGGCCAATTCATCCGCTACCAAGGCAGGATCAAGTTCGATCTGACGGGCATTCTCCAGCAAATCAATAGTGTGGGATAGCAAGTCACGTGCTTCTATATAAGTATCACCGGTCTCTATAGATTGGCTGAAAAGGGTATGAACAAGGCCAGCCCGGAAACGCTCTGGAGCATCGCTTTCAATACCGAGTTGCTGAGCCAACTGGTCAGCAATTTTGAAACCAATACCTTGAATGTCTTCAACTAGTTGATAAGGATATTTTTGGACAATTTCCAAAGTTTCTTCTTTGTAGGTATCTTGAATCTGTAAGGCTAGTTTATTGGGGATGCCATATTCAGCGAGTTTAGAGAGCAACATCTCTGTGCCGTAATTTTGTCTCAGTTTGCTGACGAAGGCTTCACGATTGACTGCAGAAAGGCTGTTAATAGTTACGAGTCGGCTAGGATCAGCCAAGATCTGGTCAATCGTATTATCGCCATAGAGATCTACTATCTTTTGGGCGGTCTTAATTCCGATCCCTTTAAAATGATCGCTAGCAAAATACTTGACCAGGCCCTTACTGCTTGGCTTGGCTCTTTCGTAGCGAGTTACTTTTAAC
>NZ_KQ969107.1:385106-388382 GCF_001578795.1 Streptococcus gordonii | reverse complement strand
CCCCGTATTTGGGATGTTGAACAAGAGTTCCCCAAAAAGTATAGTCTTGTCCTTCCATGATATCGGCCATGGTTCCGGTCACGATAATCTCAAAATCATCAAATTCTGCATCTGTGTCCTCGATATCCAGCAACAAAATTCGAAAGAAATTGTTGGGATTTTCAAAAATAATGCGTTCGACGGTTCCTGAAAAATATAATTCCATATATCTCACCCTAGAAAAAAAGGCAGACAAGCCAATGAAACCTGCTGTCCTGCCTTTTTTATTTCTTGATTCTTATTTGCTTAACAAATGGTACTTAGAAGATACCGATCTTATTGAGTGGCCAGAAGCGTAATTTTGCTTCTCCTTCAATCTGACTGGCCTTGAAGTTTCCAACTTCTCGGCTATCTCGTGATACGAGTCGGTCATCTCCTAGAAGGAAATAGTGTCCCTTAGGAACTTTGACAGTGAATGTTGAGTTACCTAGAGAGTCCTGAGTGAAAGAGTTGGCTTGTTCAGCGATTTGCTGGAACATCTTCCGGTAAGAATAAGTCGACTGCAATTTGTCCTTTTTAAATTTAGAAATATATTCTTTTAAGTAAGGCTCATCAGTTTTCTTACCATTGATATAGAGTTGGTCGTTTTCATATTTGATGGTATCACCAGGCATACCAATCACTCGTTTGACAATCCGTTTCTCGTTCCCATTTTCATCTGTTTCTTTAGCAACAACGATATCAAAACGGTCGATGGGGAGATAGCGGACTTCGAGCAGATACTCTCCATCAGCAAGGGTCGGGTCCATTGAGTGGCCACTTACCAAAAATGGAGACCAGAGGAAGAGTCGGGTGAGGAGCAAAGTAGCCATGAAGAGGATGAAAAATCCCCATTCTTTCATAAATTTTCTAAAACTAGACATAACTTACCTTTCTAGTAATTGTTTTGCTTTTTGAGTATTTTTAAAATGTAGCTTGGCGCTTGTTTCAAGACCGGCCATACCATAAGACTTCAAAATCTGACTGGCCACCTGATCGCTCTTAGCCCCTGCCCCGCTTGGTAATTGGTAGCCTAATTCTTGGCTCAGGAGCTCTAGATTCTCTAAGAAAAGATCGCGGGCTATGATGGAGCTGACAGCCACAGCTAAGTATTTTCCTTCGGCTTTTTCTTCTAAATGAATCGTCTGACTAACCTGATTTCGCTCTTGTTTAACATAACGCTGGTAATTGGTGCTACTAGTGAAGGCATCAATCACGATTTGATCAGGCTTTATCCCTTTTTTTAGCAAGAGATAGATGGCTTGGTTGTGAAGGGCAACCTTGACCGAAACAGCATTGTATCCCGAAGCAATGACTTGGTTGTACTTCTTGGGTGACAAGAGCAGGGCTTGGTGGTTAATTTTTTCTTTTAAGATAGGGGCTAACTGGCGAATTTTTGGATCTGTCAGGGTTTTAGAATCTCCAACTCCTAATTTTCTGAGAAAATCTTCCTGTTCTTTAGTGACAAATGAAGCCACAACAGCTAAACCACCAAAATAGGAACCATTACCGACCTCATCCGTTCCTATCATAGCTTGGTAGGTGATTTTCTGCGGAGGCTGAGTGAAATCTGCCATCTCTTTGAAAAAAAGGGCATATTTTTCTGCCTCTTCTCCCTGAAGAAGTAATTTACCAGAAGTATAGACACTGGCTGTTGCTTGCTCCAAACGGAAAAAATAACGGATATAAGGATTTTTACTAGAGCTGAGATATTTTTTATATTGCTTAAGAAATGCTTGAATCTCCTGCTCACTCGGTGTTAAGGTGAATTGTCCCATGCCTTCTATTTTAACATAAAAAAGAGTAAAGTTGAAAAAAAGATTGACGGACTTTTTATCTTCAAGAATATTTTAGAAAAGCAGGATAGAAGGGTAAGCCCCGACCTGACAAAAGGCTTGATATTTGGTATAATATAACGAGGTGATTTTATGGCAAATTTGAATCGATATAAGTTTACTTTTGGAAAGAAGACCATGACTTTAACAACAGGGTTTGACAATCTGTTTATGGAGGAAGTCGAAAAGGTCGCGACAGAAAAATACCAAGCAATCAAGGAAAGAATGCCCCAAGCGGATGATGAAACCTTGGCTATTTTGCTTGCTATTAATAGTCTGTCAACTCAGTTAAATCGTGAAATTGAATTTGATGACAAGGAAAGAGAATTAGAAAGCTTGCGTCGAAAAGCCCTAACAGAAATAAAAGAAAAATCTTTACAAACAGAGGGGCCTTTATGATTATTTCACTACTAATTTTACTAATTCTAGCGTGGAGCTTCTATATTGGCTACTCTAGGGGGATTGTTCTTCAGGCTTATTATTTACTATCAGCTATTGTAGCCTTTTTTATCGCTAGTCAATCTTACCAAGGTTTAGCCCGCTTTTTAAGTTTGTGGGTCCCTTATTCAAGTGCGACAGAAGGAGCTACAACGTATTATTTTCCTAACAATCAGCTCTTTCATTTAGATAAAGTCTTCTACGCTGGCCTAGCTTTTTTCATCATTTACACTTTTGTTTATGCGATTGGTCGCTTCATTGGGATTTTTATCCATTTAGTACCTAAAGGGAATACGGATTCTCGTTGGTATAATGTTGCGAGCGGTGTAATTGCTGTTTTCATTTCCTTATTTGCCATTGAAATGTTCCTAACGATTTTCGCTACTGTACCACTAGCTTTTATTCAAGATCGCTTAAATCACAGTGGTTTAGCAAGCTTTATTATTAACCATACCCCAATCACATCTAGTCTCCTGAAGTATTTTTGGGTTACCAAGATGATTGGATAAAAGGACTCAGTTGGCCTACTAGCTGGGTTCTTTTTCACTAGAAAAAGATATTGCCATGAATACAAAAATATTAGAAACTTTAGAATTTAATAAAATAAAAGACTTGTTCCAAGGCTTTTTACAAACGGAGCAGGGAAAGTTGGAATTACAAGTTTTACAGCCGACCACAAAAAAAGAGGCAATTGAGAGAGCCTTTTTAGAAGTTGCAGATATGGAGCAGATTTTAGTAGAAGATCCGCATTTTCATTTGGCAGCAACCAAGGATATCACTGCCATTAGCAAGCGTTTGGAGCTTGATGGTGATCTGAATATCGAGGAATTACTTGTTTTAAAAAAGGTTTTGCGCGTTTCGCATGACTTGGTTACTTTTTATAATGACTTAGAAAATGTTCGACTTCAAGAATTGAACCGTGTTTTTGGAAATCTAGTCGATTTCCCTGCTATTCAAGGGAGTCTGTTAGCTGTCAACGACGGGG
>NZ_KQ969107.1:381863-385086 GCF_001578795.1 Streptococcus gordonii | reverse complement strand
AAGAACTGGGGAAAATTCGTCGCAAGATCCAAGAGGATGAAAGCAAGGTACGATATCTTTTGCAAGAAATTCTCAAGAACAAGGGAGACATGCTGGCAGATCAGGTTGTTGCTAGTCGGAACGGTCGTAATGTACTGCCAGTTAAAAACACCTATCGGAATCGGATTCCGGGAGTGGTGCATGATATTTCTGCCAGTGGTACGACCATTTATATCGAGCCAAGGGCAGTGGTTAACCTCAATGAGGAAATTTCCAACTACAAGGCGGACGAGCGCTACGAACTCTTGCGAATTTTGCAAGAACTATCTGCTATGATTCGCCCTCATGCAACTGAAATTGCCAACAATGCTTGGATTATCGGTCATCTTGACTTGGTGATGGCCAAGTTGGCCTTTATGCGAGAACGAGGAGCGGTAGTACCAACCATATCCGATACACAAGCCATTCAGTTGCTACAGGTTCGTCATCCCCTGATTGAAAATGCAGTAGCTAATGACCTGCATTTCGGACCTGATTTGACAGAGATTGTCATTACTGGGCCAAATACTGGCGGTAAGACCATTATGTTGAAGACTTTGGGCTTGGCTCAGATCATGGCCCAGTCAGGTCTGCCGATTCTGGCGGACAAGGGCAGCCGCGTCGGGATTTTCAGTCAGATTTTTGCAGACATTGGTGATGAGCAGTCCATTGAGCAGAGCCTGTCGACTTTCTCCAGTCACATGACCAATATCGTCTCTATTTTGGAGCAAGTTGATAGCGAGAGTCTGGTTCTGCTGGATGAACTGGGAGCTGGGACTGACCCTCAGGAGGGTGCAGCTCTGGCTATTGCCATCTTGGAAGATTTGCGACTAAGGCAGATTAAAACCATGGCGACGACCCACTATCCTGAGCTCAAAGCCTATGGGATTGAGACGGACTGGGTGGAAAATGCCAGCATGGAATTTGATACAGATAGTTTAAGGCCTACTTATCGCTTTATGCAGGGAGTGCCTGGCCGCTCCAATGCCTTTGAAATTGCTCGGCGTTTGGGCTTGTCTGAAGTTATCGTTGGCCATGCCCAAGAGCAGACCAACACAGACAGTGATGTCAATCGAATCATTGAGCGCCTAGAGGAGCAGACGCTGGAAAGTCGCAAGCGCTTGGATAATATCCGCGAGGTGGAGCAGGAAAATCTCAAATTTAACCGAGCCCTCAAAAAACTTTACAATGAGTTTAACCGAGAAAAAGAAACCGAGCTCAATAAGGCACGCTTGGAAGCTCAGGAAATCGTTGATTTGGCTTTGTCAGAGAGTGAGAGCATTCTCAAAAATCTTCATGCTAAGTCCAGTCTCAAACCTCATGAGATTATTGAGGCCAAGGCCCAACTCAAAAAGTTGGCACCAGAAACGGTTGATTTATCAAAGAATAAGGTGCTCAAGCAGGCTAAGAAAAATCGGGCACCCAAGGTGGGAGACGATATCCTAGTCACTAGCTATGGTCAGCGGGGAACCTTGGTCAAGCAGCTCAAGGACGGCCGCTGGGAAGCTCAGGTAGGTCTCATCAAGATGACACTAGAAGAGCAGGAATTTAATCTTCTCAAGGCTGAAAAAGAGCAACAACCTAAGCGCAAGCAGGTCAATGTGGTCAAGCGTGCTAATACCGCTGGACCAAGAGCTAGACTGGATTTACGAGGTAAACGTTACGAAGAAGCTATGAAAGAGCTAGATGAATTTATCGATCAGGCCCTTCTTAATAATATGGCTCAGGTAGATATTATCCATGGTATCGGGACCGGGGTCATCCGTGAAGGAGTGACTAAATATCTCCGCCGCAACAAGCATGTCAAGTCCTTCGGCTATGCTCCGCAAAATGCCGGCGGCAGCGGTGCAACGATTGTGATTTTTAAGTAAGGGACGGAAATGAAAATACAAACCTATGACTTGGCTTATGAGAAAAGTTGGATTTATACAAAGGCTTTGAGTTATCTCTTTTCGCCTTTCTTTGATGATATGAGCCGCAGCAAGGATGAGTTTACCGAAGAACCTTACCAAGATTCGATTGAGCTCATAGCAGTGGAAGATGATCAGGTTGTGGGGCTTCTAGATATTGGGATTTACACCGAAGAAGCAAGTCATTCTTATGCATATTATCCGGGAGAAAAGATAGCTTACTTCGCTAATCTGGCTGTCCATCCTGATTTTCAGAATCAAGGGATAGCCAGTCAACTCTTTCAAACTGCTCGAGAGAAGCTGCATGAGAAGAAAGTTGAGGCCTTGATTATCTTTACTAGAGACGGAGAGCAGGCAAATCACCTCTATCAGAAGTGGGGCGGCAAGCTGATTTGTCAAGATTATTTAGTTGTTGGACGACCCAAAGGTCAAATACCGTTTTCTTTCAGCGTTGATACTAAGCAGCGGACAATCTGTCTGACAGACAAGTCAGGAAATTCCTTAGGCTATTATCAAAGAGAAGGGCATTATATTGTCTCAAGGAAAGAAGATTTAGAGCATTTTGATATTGATGAGCTTTATAAAGAACATACCTATGTTTTGAAAATCTAATAGGGTATTGGAAGTTTCAGCGAAGAAATAACAGCAGGTTCTTTTATGAGGGCCTGCTTTGTGCTATAATGTAGGCGTATATTAGATTGGAGGAAGAAGCCATGACATTTAATCATTTATCAGATTCCTGCACGACTATTTTGGTGGGCAAGAAGGCCAGTTACGACGGCTCAACCATTGTGGCTCGTACAGAGGATTCACAAAATGGGGTCTTTACGCCCAAGAAATTTGTTGTAGTGGAGCCACAAGACCAGCCCCGTCATTATCAGTCAGTTTTGACATCTTTTGAGATGGATTTGCCGGACAATCCAGTCCGCTATACGGCAGTGCCAGATGCAGTTCCCAAAGATGGTATTTGGGGAGCTGCTGGAATTAACAGCTACAATGTTGCTGTCAGCGCGACGGAAACAATTACGACCAACAGCCGCGTGCTGGGGGCTGATCCTTTGGTAGAGTCAGGTATCAGCGAGGAAGATATCCTTACACTGGTTCTTCCTTATATCAAAACGGCTCGTGAAGGGATTCTACGCTTAGGGAAAATCCTAGAGGAGTACGGCACTTATGAGTCCAATGGAATTGCAATCTCAGATGTCAACGAAATCTGGTGGCTGGAAACCATTGGTGGCCACCATTGGATGGCGCGACGTGTACCAGATGATGCCTATGTGACCAATCCAAATCAG
>NZ_KQ969107.1:377651-381576 GCF_001578795.1 Streptococcus gordonii | reverse complement strand
GAACACTTCCTCTGTCATCCAAATCTTAAAAACTTTATCGAGGAAAACCATCTCAATCTGAATTTATCAGATGAAGGTTTCAATCCGCGCTATGCTTTTGGCAGCCAGAAGGATAAGGACCGCTATTACAATACACCGCGAGCTTGGGACATCCAACGTTTTCTCAATCCAGAAGTGAAGCAAGATCCAAGGAGTTTCTTCATTCCATGGTGCCGCAAGCCATACCGCAAGATCACGATCGAAGATGTCAAGTATGTCCTGAGCAGTCACTATCAGGATTCGCCTTATGATCCTTATGGAGCAGAAGGGGATCACCACTGCCGACGTGCCTTTCGGACTATTGGGATCAATCGGACCAGTCAGACAGCCATCTTGCAGTTGCGCCCTAATCAACCGCAGGAAACGACTGGGATCCAGTGGCTATCATACGGCTCTATGCCTTACAATACAGCAGTTCCATTCTTTACTCAAGTCTCGACAACGCCAGACTACTTTGCAAGTACGACGGATAAGGTTGCGACGGATTCCTTCTATTGGGCTAATCGCTTGATTGCTGGGCTGGCTGATGCTCATTTTAGTAGCCATGTCGGAGACTTGGATGATTATCAGGAAACGACCATGGCTTGGGGACATGAAATGATCGGTCGGGTAGACCAAGCTCTGGCTAGGGGCGAGGATGTTGACTTTGAAGCTGAAAATCAAGCTATGAGCGACAAGGTGCAAGAAGCGACAGACCAGCTCTTGGAGAAGGTTCTCTTGGATGCCAGCAATCTCATGACCAACCACTTCTCATTGAGTGACTAATTTCTTACTCGTAGCAAATATTTTTCTTTCTCTTGTTTTTGGTGTAAAATGTTAACAAAAGTAAGCTATTAAAGGAGAAAATTTATGGTAGCAGCAGTTACAGATGCAACATTCGCAGAAGAAACAAAAGACGGATTGGTTCTGATTGACTTTTGGGCAACTTGGTGTGGTCCATGCCGTATGCAGGCGCCTATTCTAGAGCAGTTGGCAGGAGAAGTCCATGAGGACGAACTGAAAATCCTTAAAATGGATGTGGATGAAAATCCAAATACTGCCCGTGAATTTGGCATTATGTCCATTCCGACCCTTCTCTTCAAGAAAGATGGTCAAGTCGTTAAGCAAGTCGCAGGTGTTCACACCAAAGACCAGCTCAAGGCTATTATCGCCGAATTGAGTTAATAAAAACTTGTCAAAACCGTTGCTTACTGCAGCGGTTTTTTGCTTAGAGAACATGTCCTTTCTATTTGGCAGGTAAATAGCTTCCTTTATACAGAAATTCAAAAGATTGAAATAGAAATGAAATGTGAAAGCGTTTTATTTTATTTTTTAAAGTGTTATAATAACAGTGAAATATATTAATAATTTATCCAACTCTTGCCTCTATTTGAGAGACAAAAAGAGCTTTTAACGATTGTAAGGAGGAAATCGTATGGAAGAAAAAGCTTCTAAGCAGTTAAGTTGGCTCATGATAGCCTTGATAGCCTTTAATATTGTTTGGAGTTTAGGCAATGTCGTGAATAATTTTGCTCAGCAGGGAATTGTCGTGATCACTTCATGGATTCTGTTGCTGATTATCTATTTTATTCCTTACACATTAATGGTTGGGCAGTTAGGTTCAACATTTAAGGATAGTGAAGGCGGGGTTAGTGACTGGATTAAGTTTACCTCTACCAAACAGCTAGCTTTTTTTGCGGCTTGGACCTACTGGGTTGTGCAGATACCATATTTGGCTCAAAAACCTCAAACCATCTTAATTGCTTTAGGATGGGCCTTTCAAGGAAATGGAAGGATTTTGGATACTCTATCCATGCCAATGATTGTCTGCCTTTCTTTACTAACTTTCCTACTCCTTTTGTATATTTCGACCAAGGGGTTGAAAGCCTTGAAATTTTTGGGAACATTAGCCGGTGGAGCTATGCTGGTCATGTCGGTTCTCTTTATTCTAATGGCTGTTGGTGTGCCATTGATTAAGCCAGAGCTACAATTGGCCACTCAACATATGGACCAGTTATCGACTTATATTCCAAAATTTGACTTTTCCTATTTTACAACGATTGCGCTCTTAGTCTTCTCAGTAGGAGGAGCAGAAGCTATCTCTCCTTATGTTAATAAAGTGAAAAATCCTGCAAAGGGCTTTCCAAAAGGTATGATGGCTATGGTTGTCATGATAGGAGCCTGTGCTATTTTAGGCTCTCTTGCCATGGCCATGATTTTTGATAGCAATCATATCCCAGCCGATTTGATGAGGAATGGTGCCTACCAAGCTTTTGCTGTTTTAGGAAAGCATTGGGGAATAGGCAATTTCTTAGTTACTATCTATGCTCTTACCCAAGTAATAGGACAAGCGGCTACACTAGCCATTTGTATTGATGCGCCTTTACAAATCTTTTTGGGTAATGCAGATAAAGATTTTATTCCAAGCTGGTTGCGTAAGCGTACCAAGTCAGGAATGCTGATTAATGGCTATCTTTTAACAGGGGTACTAGTAGCAATTATCATTGTACTGCCACTTTTTGGATTGAAGGAAATCGATGGTCTGGTTGTATGGATGACCAATCTCAATGCTATCGTTTCTCCCATGTGTTTTCTTTGGGTATTTGTAGCTTATATGTTCTTGTATCGTAAATGGGACAAATTTAAAAACGTTGAATATAGATTTATGAAAAATCGCAGACTAGGTTTTCTAATGGGGGCTTGGGGATTTGCTTTCACTGCCTTTGCTTGTATTCTAGGTATGGCTCCACAAGTCAAGATGGCGACAAATCCAACTGAGTGGTGGTTCACCCTAATCACGAATATTATCACTCCGATAGCCCTCTTGGGTCTAGGCTTGCTTCTACCGCTGGCTGCGCGCCATGAGAAGAAATAAAGAAAGTTGGGATAAGTCAAAGGACTGTCCCAGCTTTTTTAAGATGTCTTAAGGATCTAGCTTTTTCAAGTATGGGCTTTGTGTTATAATAGATTATATTTCTTCTGGTATTGGAATAAATGTGATTGTATGAGGTAAGCAATGTTTTTTTCAAGCAATATTTTTTCTCGTTATTTTAAGCAGTTTGATTGGACGGCTATTTTAGATGATGCCGTTTCCAAGTTGATTTCTCTGCTCTTTTTATTTATTTTATTTTACATTGCGAAGAAGCTTCTTCATGTCTTTGTCAGAAGAATTATCTCTCCATCCTTAAAGTTTTCTAGTACTGATATCGCCAGACAGAAAACCATTAGTCGCTTGATAGAGAATGTTCTTAATTATGCCCTTTATTTTCTTTTGATCTATTGGATTTTATCCATTTTAGGTTTGCCAGTTTCTAGTCTTTTAGCTGGCGCAGGGATAGCCGGAGTAGCTATTGGGATGGGTGCGCAAGGTTTTTTATCGGATCTGGTCAATGGCTTCTTTATTCTTTTGGAACGCCAGCTAGATGTGGGCGATAGCGTTCGCTTGACCAATGGTCCTATCAATATAGCGGGAACAGTCGTTAGTGTTGGGATTCGAACAACTCAGATTCGGGACGCAGATGGCTCGCTTCACTATATTCCTAATCGCAATATTATGGTCGTTAGCAATCTTTCGCGTGGAGATATGCGGGTTTTGATTGATATTCCGATTAATGCACAAACAGATTTAGATAATATTGCTCGTGTGATCGAGAAAGTCAACCAAGCGTCCCTTAAAGATTATCCTGAAATTTTACAAGAGCCAGATATTTTGGGACCTCAGTTAGAAGAAAATAGCCAATTTGTTTTTCGTGTCAGCATGATGGTTCAAAGTGGGACTCAAACTAAAATTTACCATTCCTTTTACAGACTTTATCATGAAGCTTTACTAAAGGAAGGCATTGATTTGCCAAATTGATATTCTAAAGCTAGTCCTTTAGACAGAGGAGAAAATATGAAATATGCCCCC
>NZ_KQ969107.1:371367-377631 GCF_001578795.1 Streptococcus gordonii | reverse complement strand
TAAAGCTAGTCCTTTAGACAGAGGAGAAAATATGAAATATGCCCCCCCGCACGAAATAATTGATGCCGATGGGAATCTCTATCAAATTAAGAAACCTTTACATAAACAGCCATTATTTTGGATCAGTATCATTAGTTCTGGCTTGGCCATCATTCTATCTTTGGTAACAGTTGCTTTACTGCTCATTAATTTCAGCCTTTCAGAGGATAGTTTGAAGATAAATGGCAGGATAGATAGTTCATATCGGGCTTACGATTATAAAAATGAGCATCCTAATCATTATTTTGGCGATGCTGTCTTTTTTCAAAATGGGACTAAAATCACTGTTCAGTCAGCAAAGATGGATACTAGTAAAAAGATGAACGACGATGCTACTGGGGTTGCTGTTGTTGTGTCTGTAAAGGTTAAGAATACTTCCAATCGGAGGATATTATTGAATCCCTATGATTTCGACTTATTTGATGAAAAAGGGAATCTTTATATTTTAGATGGTTCTACCTTTGATCATGCTCAGGTAGGGATGAATATAGTTCCTGGGAAGACGATTAGCTTCGACTTGGTGTTTGATGGCGAGAAGGGGGATGAGCATTCCTATACTGTAACTTATGGTGAAGACAAGTGGATGATGCCCAAATCAAAAAAATAGCAATCGTTTCAATGAATGAAATGAATATAAATAAAACCCCCAAACTTTCCTATTAATAGGATGAGCTTGGGGATTTTTTATTAGAGTTTTTCTTTTGGCCAGCTGCTCATTTCTGCAACAGCAGTAAAAAGGACGTCTGTAGAGGAGTTCAAGGCTGTTTCGCAAGAATCTTGAATGACCCCAATCACGAAGCCAACACTAACGACTTGCATAGCTAAATCATTAGAAATGCCAAAGAGGCTACAAGCTACAGGAATCAGCAGAAGAGAGCCACCTGCAACTCCGGACGCACCGCAAGCAGAGATAGCTGCAACGATGCTCAAGACAAAAGCAGTCGCAAAGTCTACTTGAATTCCCAAAGTATGAACAGCAGCAAGGGTCAAAGTATTAATAGTGATCGCAGCACCAGCCATATTGATGGTAGCCCCTAGAGGAATCGAGACAGAATAAGTTTCAGGGTTTAGATTTAAGTCTCGACAAAGTTTCATGTTAACAGGAATATTGGCTGCAGAACTACGTGTAAAGAATGCTGTAACACCGCTAACTCTGAGGCAACGCCAAACAAGAGGGTAGGGGTTTTTTCGAAGCATGATAAAGACGATCAGGGGATTGATAATCAGGGCGACAATCAGCATGGTGACAATTAGGACTAAGAGTAATAGACCATAACTTTGCAGTGCCTGAAATCCCTTGCCAGAAATGGTAGTGTAAACCAGACCTAAAATCCCGAAGGGAGCGAGGTTGATGATCCATTCGACGATTTTAGAAGTAACTTCAGCTGAGGTTCGCAGCAGATCCTTGCTGTGATGACTCGCTTCACGCATGGCAATCCCAAAAACTACAGCCCAAGAGAGAACGCCGATATAATTGGCTGAAATGAGAGCATTGAGAGGATTGTCAACTAGCTTTAGCAAAAGGTTGCTTAGAACTTGTCCGATGCCGTCAGGAGGTGAGAGGGACTGTTTAGCGTCTGCCAAATCAATTTCAAGCGGAAAGACAAAGCCAACAAGAACTGCAACAAGGGCAGCCACAAATGTTCCCAACAGATAGAGCATAATCACTGTTTTCATATTGCTCTTTTCTCCCTTCTTCTGCTGAGAAAGAGCATTGGCTACAAGAGCAAAAACCAAGAGAGGGGCAATTGCTTTTAGACCGCCAACGAAAATTTCACCCAACAGGCCAATTGCTGAAGCTTGGGGAAAGAGGACGGCTAATAGAGCACCAAAGAGGATGCCTAGCGAAATACGTTTAATAAGATTTGTTTTTTTCCAAGTAAGAATTATTCGATGAAGCATGGCTATTCCTTTCGTTACGATAGAAAGTCTGCTCCAACAGTTAAAGAAATTGCTGAAGCTTGGATGTAAGAAAGCAGAGCTCTCTCGTTGATAGATAAATTAGTTCAGTGGCTTTTAAATTGCTCAGAAAGCAGTAAAAATCATACTCATTAGATTCGTATTATCTGAATGCGCCACAGAGTATCTCTCCATTATACAATAGAAAGCTAGTGAAAGCAATGCTGGCCTTAGCTGGTCATTCCCTATCTTCCCCAAAATCTTCAAGTGGAAGTAGCTGATTTCATAAATGATAAGAAGATTTGAGATAAAAGTTTTAAATCTTTTATCTTGACTCTGACCTTAGAAGAGGGTGTATAGTAATACAAGATAAGAAAGGAGATTATTATGCAAATCAATATGATTCGTTCAGATAAAGTTTATCAAGAGATGCTCGAGCTTCCTTTAGAAAAGAGAGAAGGTCGCTTTCGAGCTAAAATATTAGCACCTTTTGCAACCAAATACCAAACTCAACACATCCCTTTGAAAGCAAAGTACCCTGGAGGATTTGATGCTCTGTTTCTACTTGGCTTTATGAATCAGTTGCCTAGAACTCTATCAGAAAAGGATAGACCGGCTATCGACGCTCTGAGCTCTGATCAACTCTGGCAAGACTGTCAAGATACCATCAAGAGGAGTATCGGTCTTTTTGAGCAGGCTGGCTATGATTTAGAGGTTGAGGATTATCACTTTACTATTTTATTGGGCAACCCTGAAAAGCCTATGTTACAGCTCAATAAGGGTTATAGCGGAGATGGCGGAATTCCAGGCTACCTCATGCTTAGTCTGCTACCAAATGACTATACTTTACCACGTGTGCAGGCTGCGTTGGCTCACGAGTGCAACCACAATGTCCGCTTCCAATTTATCAAATGGAATCAGCAGACGACACTAGCAGACTGGGTAGTCAGTGAAGGTCTGGCAGAGTCTTTTGCAGCTGAGCTCTATGGAAAAGAGCTCATTGGACCCTGGGTCACTTCAACCAGTCCAGAGCAATTAGAGGAGATTAAGCCTATCATTTCAAGCCAGCTTCAGCTAACGGGGATGGCGGAAATGGCTCCTTATCTATACGGTGATGAAATTGCAGAGATACAGGGTCAAATACCAGTCGGTATGCCTTATGCTGCAGGCTATGCTTATGGCTATCATCTGATACAAGCCTATCTAAAAAATACTGGCAAGAGCATTATTGAAGCCACAGTAACACCGACAGCGGAGATTTTAGAGGCGACGGAAGACTTTTGGAAGTGACACTTTTGCTTGAAAATCTACCAGAACCTGAAATAATGTAGGTGATTTCTGGAGATGACTATATGTACTATAAAAGAGTTGAATTGAAAGTCACAAATCAAGGTATCCATGAGCGCAAGATTTTTCAAGGTGTTAAAATTTTCAGCCGCAGCAAGCTGTCCAACGATCAGAAAAGCGTTCTGACGCAGAAGCTTTACCTGACTCCGAAGCAAAACATTGTTTACTATCAACGGACAGATGTCAACTATGAGCAGAACTGGCATCATAATAAGGACTACTACGAACTAACTTATGGCCAGTTGGACAGAGAAACTGTCTTTAAGGTTTGTCAAGATTTTGATGAACTAAGTCCTTTTCTGGAGAATGATCTGCTTGAGAAGCTAAAAGAAAAGCAGTCAGCAGGCAAATTTTTTGAAAAATTAGATATATAAAGATCCGGCTGCTTTGATAAGCAGTCGGATTTCTTTAAGTTATAGTTTAATAATCTTTCATGAGGAAATATAGAGCTATTGAACCAGCAGTATTTTTTTTACTTATCAAGATACTGAAATTGGCTCCATTTTTATCATGAACAGCTAACTTAGTTAGAAGTTGTGAGAACAGTATAGTTGACATCTTTGAAGAATAAGCGTACAATCAAGAAAATGATTGAGTGCTCACTCAATTTATGGATAAGTAAAGGAGTTCATAAAATGGTTGTTCAAGCAATACAATATAGTCGTTTCGGTGATGAAGAAGTGCTAGATTTGGTGAACATTAAATCTGATGTTTTGGAAGTGAATCAAGTTAGGGTAGAAGTTTATGCAGTTGGTTTAAATCCTATTGATTATAAGACTTTTGAGGGGGCAAAGCCTCTCCAATTTCTATCTTTTATGACGAAACTAAAGCAGCCAAGTCGTTGGTTTGAGTCAAAATCATCTCTTTTTCCAAGAGGTGTTGGTCGGGATTTTGCTGGAGTTATCACAGAAATCGGTGAAGGAGTAAGTCGGTTTGCAGTAGGGGATAAGGTTTTTGGAACAATAATCAGTGACCCTGGATTGGGAACCAAGAGGGGAGCTTTGGCAACAGAAGTTTGTATCAATGAATCGGGAATTGTGTTGAAACCAGAGATGATTAATATGAATCATGCTGCTACTATGGGGGTAGCCTCTCTAACAGTGGGAGGTGCTTTTAGAAAAATTGAGTTAAGTTCTAAAGATGTTGTAGTTATTTCAGCAGCGGCAGGTGGTATTGGAAGTATCGCAGTACAGTATGCAGTTGCTAAGGGTGCAACAGTTATCGGAATTGCAAGGAAGAAAAATTCAGAATATCTGAAGTCTTTAGGTGCTATACCAGTAGCTTACGAAGAGAACATCCAGAATGCTCTTCTATCAGCAAGTGCAAAGCCAATTACAAAATGCTTGGATTGCTATGGAAGTGATTACGTTAAGTTAGCTTTTAGTCTAGGTTTGAAGGGGAGTGAGATCGGAACGCTAGTACCTTCACCATATGTTATGATAAGAGGAGCTCAGTTCACGGGTCCGAGACATTCCACATATGATGATTTTAAAGTTCTAGCGGAAATGGTCTCAGATGGGAAGGTTCGGCTGAATATTGATCAGGTTTATGATTTTTCTCTAAAGTCAGTTAGAGAGGCATATCGTAGTCTGAAGTTGGGGCACACTCGAGGTAAGAAAGTCGTAAAAGTAAGAGGGTAGCAGGGAGGTGCTAGTAATGGAAAGTTTAGAACAAAAGTATGCCCAGACATTAGAAAATAGCAATTTGAGTTTAAAACAATGTCAAGTTTTATTATCAAGTTTAAAGTTATTTTCAGAAATTGGTTTTGAAAATACAACAGCAAGCCTTATTGCTAAGGAGGCTGGAGTTTCAGAAGGGACCGTTTTTAGTTACTTTAAAACCAAGGAAGGAATATTAGAAGCTATTCTGTCGACTTTTCTCGAACAAGTTATTCCAGATGTGATTGCTGATTTTTCTGAGAAGAAATTTACAGCAAACCAAGAGAGTTTTCCAGTGTTTTTGAGAAGCATAGTTCGAGATAGACTAGTTTTCATTCAGGAGAATCGCATGCAAGTTAAAATTCTCTTGAGTCGTTCTTTTATTGATAAAACTATTTCTGACCAGTTAGGGAATGTTATTGTTCACTCTATCATTAAGCCAATTAGTCCAGTTCTGAATCAGTTTAAAGAAAATGGTGTTATCCGAGATTGGTCAAATGAAAGAATTGTTCGTTATATTCTAGCCTTGAGTCTTTCTTATGTTATTCCAATGATGTTAAATGATAAGGAAGATGTGAACATAGATGAAGCAGTAAACGAAATTGTTGAATGCCTATCTTCTGCCTTGGTAGAAGTAAAATAAATCTTGATTTTTAAGCTTACTATTAGAAATAGTGGGATTTTTTAAAACCAACATAAAAATCCCCAATCGGAGTGATTGAGGATTGAGCAAAGAATCTTAAACAATACCATAGCATTGGCTACGTTATCGAAGGTAGAGATGTTGGCTCAGGAACGGTAATCAGTACCAAGTCAGTCAGCTTCTGCAGTTGTTTTAGCAGTTATAAAAAATATACTGTTTTATAATGTGTCATGTCGTTTTGTTTTTAATTGACATAACACTTTTGACAGCCAGAGTATACTGACATCTATTCATCTGATAAGAGGGATTTTATCATCCAGATATTCATAGCTGGGTGGCCAGTGGCGTTAGAAAGTGGTTGTTGTAGTGCTGTAAAACCATAGTGCCGATAGATGGCTACGGCCGTAGCCAGTTCAGTAGCGGTTTCTAGATAAAGCTGTTCATAACCTGCTAGACGTGCTTCTTGGAAAATCTGCTTTATCAGCCGACTGGAATAACCTTTGCCACGACTATTTTTAGTGACATACAATTTTTGTAATTCAGCAATCTTATCGGACACAGGTGCAAAGCCACCACATCCAACGAGCTGTCCTTCATCTTCCAGAACAAAGTAAGCTGCCCTCTCTTGATGTTGATAATAGTCGGCCAAATGATCTAGATGAGAATCAAAGTAGACAG
>NZ_KQ969107.1:368030-371347 GCF_001578795.1 Streptococcus gordonii | reverse complement strand
TCAAGCCCAAATTCCTCTAAGCTAGCTCGAATGAGCTGCGCTACAGCTGGATTGTCTCTCATTTCTATTGGCCGTAAGTTCATGATAGTCCTCCGATAGGATGTATCGACTAATTAAACAATACCTTGCGCAATCATAGCATTGGCTACATTTTCGAAGGCAGCGATATTTGCTCCTGCAAGGTAGTCAGTACCAAGACCGTATGTTTCAGCAGTTGTTTTAGCTGTGTTGAAGATGTTTGTCATGATGTCTTTGAGACGTCCATCAACTTCTTCACGGGTCCATGAGAGACGAAGACTGTTTTGGCTCATTTCAAGGGCAGATACAGCTACACCACCAGCATTGGCAGCTTTGGCAGGTCCGTAAAGGATTCCATTTTCTTTGTAGACTTTAATCGCATCAAGGTCACTAGGCATGTTAGCACCTTCAGATACACAGATAATACCTTGAGCAACTAAGCGTTTAGCTGCTTCACCGTTGATTTCGTTTTGAGTCGCACATGGCAGAGCAATATCATAGTTACCAGCGTAAGTCCATACAGAACCTTCATGGTAAGTAGCAGTTGCTTTCTCAGCTGCATACTCAGTCAAACGAGCACGGCGTTTTTCTTTAACATCAACCAAAAGATCGAAGTCAATACCATTTTCGTCGATGACATAACCGTTTGAGTCAGATACAGAGATGACAGTAGCGCCGAGTTCAGTCGCTTTTTGAAGAGCGTATTGAGCTACGTTACCAGAACCTGAAATAATCACTTTCTTACCAGCAAAGCTGTTACCGTTGGCTTTGAGCATTTCTTCAGTGTAGTATACCAAACCATAACCAGTTGCTTCTGGGCGAATCAAGCTACCACCGAATCCAAGAGGTTTACCAGTCAAGACACCCGCATCAAATTGGTTAAGACGTTTGTATTGTCCGTAAAGGTAACCAATTTCACGTCCACCAACACCGATATCACCAGCAGGTACGTCAAGTGAAGGTCCGATGTATTTTTGCAATTCAGTCATGAAGCTTTGGCAGAAGCGCATCACTTCAGCATCAGTTTTACCTTTAGGATCGAAGTCTGATCCACCTTTACCTCCGCCGATTGGAAGTCCAGTCAAGACATTTTTAAAGATTTGTTCAAATCCGAGGAATTTCAAGATCCCTTGGTTTACAGTTGGGTGGAAACGAAGTCCGCCTTTATATGGTCCAACAGCTGAGTTAAATTGAACACGGTAACCACGGTTGACTTGTACTTTGCCTTCACGGTCAACCCAAGGAACACGGAAAGAAATAACGCGCTCAGGCTCAGTGATACGTGCCAAGATATTTTCTTCGATATACTCAGGGTGTTTTTCAAAAACAGGCTCCAAAGTGCTGAAGAATTCCTCAACCGCCTGGAGAAATTCAGCCTCATGCCCGTTACGAGCTTTCACAGTTGCAAACACGCTTTGGATATATTCTTTAGCAGATGTCATATCGTTCTCCTTTTTGTTGTCATATTTTATTACATGAGCCATTATAGCAGAATTTTTTTGGGGTGTAAAGAAAAAAGTTGAATTTTCTGAAAATTTGCAAAACTATCTTTCGGATAGATTCCCGAACGTTTATTGGAAAATTCCAGTTTAAAAAGCGAAATAGCGGAGTTTGGTGATATAATGAGGAAAAAGAGATAGAGGCAATAGCCTTCATAGGGAAAAGGAGTATTTTACTATGGTTTCGACATCTACACAGATTGCTGGTTTTGCATTTGACAACTGCCTGATGAATGCAGCTGGAGTTGCTTGTATGACAAAAGAGGAACTGGCGGAAGTCAAAGATTCTGCTGCAGGAACCTTTGTGACCAAGACGGCGACACTCGACTTTCGTCAGGGGAACCCAGAACCGCGCTATCAGGATGTTCCACTGGGGTCTATCAACTCCATGGGCCTGCCAAACAATGGCTTAGACTACTATCTTGACTACCTGCTGGAACTCCAAGAAAGCGAACCAAATCGCACTTTCTTCCTCTCTTTGGTTGGTATGTCACCAGAAGAAACCCATACCATTCTTAAGAAAGTTCAGGCAAGTGACTTTAAAGGCATTACTGAGCTCAATCTCTCTTGTCCCAACGTTCCTGGTAAACCGCAGATTGCTTATGACTTTGAAACGACGGAAAAAATCTTATCAGAAGTTTTTGCTTATTTCAAAAAGCCCCTAGGCATTAAGTTGCCTCCTTATTTTGACATTGTGCATTTTGACCAGGCCGCTGCGATTTTCAACAAATATCCGCTCGAGTTTGTCAATTGTGTAAACTCGATCGGAAACGGTCTTTATATAGAAGATGAGTCAGTGGTCATTCGTCCGAAAAATGGTTTTGGGGGTATCGGAGGTCAGTACATCAAGCCGACCGCTCTGGCCAATGTCCATGCTTTTTACCAACGCCTGAAACCAGAAATCCAAATCATCGGAACTGGTGGTGTTCTGACGGGGCGCGATGCTTTTGAGCATATCCTCTGTGGAGCCAGTATGGTGCAGGTCGGAACAACCCTTCATAAAGAAGGAGTGGCAGCCTTCGAGCGCATCACCGCAGAACTCAAGGTTATTATGGAAGAAAAAGGCTATGAAAGTCTGGAAGATTTTCGAGGAAAATTGAAATATATTGAGGAGTAATCTTCCATACAAGAGTTGTTGTGATTTGAAATGAAGAATATGGCTGGGTTGAGAAGTATTGAAACCTAGCTTTTTCATATTATTTTGAAGAAAGTTCTAATCAAATTGCTATAATTTCGACTCCTTTTATGAGAAAATAGACGCAAAGAAATGAGGTGTTTTTATGGCTGAAATTTATCTAGCAGGCGGTTGCTTCTGGGGCTTGGAAGAGTACTTTTCTCGCATTGAGGGCGTGGAGAAAACGACAGTGGGATACGCCAATGGACAGGTGGAATCAACCAACTATCAACTGATTCATCAAACGGACCATGCAGAAACGGTTCATCTAATCTATGATGAAAAGCGGGTCAGCCTGCGGGAAATCCTGCTCTATTATTTCCGAGTTATTGATCCTCTGTCGGTCAATAAGCAAGGAAATGATGTAGGGCGTCAGTATCGGACGGGTGTTTATTATACATATGAAGGAGATAAGTCAGTCATAGAGCATGTTTTTGCTGAGCAGGAAAAACAGCTGGGACAAAAGATAGTTGTTGAGCTGGAACCCTTACGACACTATGTATTAGCTGAAGACTACCATCAGGATTATCTCAAGAAAAATCCCGGTGGCTACTGCCATATCAATGTTAATGATGCCTATCAGCCCTTGGTCGATCCTGGCCAATATGAGAAACCTACAGATGCGG
>NZ_KQ969107.1:364968-367125 GCF_001578795.1 Streptococcus gordonii | reverse complement strand
AAAAATTTTTAGATAAGGGATAATGATCATAATAAAAAGGAGTAGTGAAAGATGAGATTAAAAAAATATTCGACGCTTTTGTTTACTATTTTAACGATTATCACTCTGGCAGCTTGTAAATCTAATAGCAAAGGACAGGCTAATTCTAACAAACCAGCTGAAGAAAGTTCAAGCTCAAAATCAGAAGAAAAGACTAAGTCAACTAGTAAAGAAGAGAAAACTAGTAAAGAGATCCAGTCGTCAAGTAAGGAAAGTGGAGAGAAGGATAATTCTGGATTCTCAGAAAAAAGGGAAGCTTCGGACGAAGGAGACCAGTCAGCTCCAAAAGATAAAATCTATGCAAAAGGACATGGAAGTGTATCTTACAACTCTTCTGACGGGCAAATTAAAGCTCAAGTGCCTAGTTATGAAGGTTATACTGAAGAAAAAGTCAAAGAAGCACTGGGTGAACCTGAGGCAGTGATAAGGGATCCAAAATACCTCACTGGAAACTTTAGAAACCAAGAAATTAAAAACTTAAAATCATTATATTTAGATCAGCATCTTACAAAAGAGCAGCTGAGCGCCTTTGGTGCTGCAGTAGCAGATGTTGCAGTCGGAGTTGGACTGGCTGGGGGAGATGAATCTGCTAATAGCTACGTCTTATATAGTTACAAGAAGAACGAGGTTTTTCTCGTATTTTATAAAGGCCAATTATTATATATTACACCGGACCCTGCTTATCTTAGTTTTGACTAAACTACCAGAATCCCTTGAACTATTTTATAAGGCTTGTTATAATAGCTAAAATCTCCTGAGTGCAAGTATTTAGAAAGCGAGGATATTGTTGTATGAAAGCTTATATAAATGTTAACCTGGTGACCTGTGATAGCGAATTTCATGTTTATCGGGAAGGCCTGCTTGTGGTGAAAGACGACCGCATTGCCTACTGTGGACCCTATGACCAAGCTTGGCTAGCGAAATGTAGTGAAACTGTGGACTATGAGGGGGCTTGGATCATGCCAGGCTTGGTCAACTGCCATACTCATTCGGCTATGACTTTGCTACGTGGGATTCGTGATGATAGCAATCTGCATGAATGGTTGGAGGATTATATCTGGCCAGCAGAGAGCCAGTTTACAGCAGAAGTGACCACTAAAGCAGTTCAATTTGCTCTGGCTGAGATGTTGTTGTCAGGAACAACAACATTTAATGATATGTATAATCCTCATGGGGTGGATATTAAGCAGATTTACCAAGCTGTCCGTCAGTCGGGGATGCGCTGTTATTTCTCTCCAACTCTCTTCACTTCACCAGCGGAAACAGCAGCAGAGACCCTGGCTCATACCCGAGCTATCATAGAGGAAATCCTCTCCTATGATGACGAAGATTTTCAGGTCATGGTGGCTCCTCATTCACCCTATGCCTGTGATGAAGATTTGCTAAAGGGCAGTGTGGATTTAGCGCGTGAGTTGGATTTGAGGCTTCATATCCATGTAGCAGAGACCCAAAATGAAAATAAAATTATCCTGGAACGCTACGGTAAAAGGCCTCTGGCTTTCTTGAAAGATCTGGGTTACTTGGAGCAGCCAGCAATTTTTGCTCACGGGGTTGAGCTGAATCCGTCAGAGATTGCGGATTTATCGACGTCACCAGTCAGCATCGCCCACAATCCTATCAGTAACCTCAAGCTGGCTTCTGGTGTGGCTCCGGTGACTAACCTACTAGCTACTGGTGTGACTGTTGGCTTGGCAACAGATTCTGTCGCTTCTAACAATAATCTAGATATGTTTGAAGAAGGTCGGACCGCTGCTCTACTTCAGAAGATGCGGGTAGGTGATGCAAGTCAGTTTACGATTGAGCAAGCCTTGAAAGCACTGACGATTGAGGGGGCTAAAGCGCTGGGCTTGGAGGACAAAATTGGTAGTCTTGAAGTGGGGAAACAAGCCGATTTCATTGCTATTCAACCAAGGGGCGGATTCACCTTTATCCTTTGGAAAATATGCTGTCACACCTCGTGTACGCGGTTAAAGGTAGCGATGTCCAGGATGTCTACATTGCTGGCAAGCAGGTCGTTCGAGATGGCCAAGTTTTGACAGTGAATGTCAATATAGAAGATTGATTTTGAGAAGAAAATAGAGGCTGCATTTGCTTTCAGTCTCTTTTCTTTTAAGATAC
>NZ_KQ969107.1:358617-363977 GCF_001578795.1 Streptococcus gordonii | reverse complement strand
TTTTAAGATACTTTCTAAAAACATTAAAAAATTTTTAGAAAACGCTTGCAATTTTAAAATCATATGCTATACTAGATACAAGGATTGTTACTGATCACGCAGGCAAAACCTAGATGAATACAAATAATGAATTAGGACTCTGTTCTATCTTCTCATTTGGTATTCGTCTAGGTTTCTTCTTTTTTTCAGGAGTTTGAACAGGTCTAGCGTGATCAAAATAGAACAGGAGGATCCCAAATGGCTAAAGATTATACAGAATTAGCTAAGGACATTGTTGCCCATGTTGGGGGCAAAGACAATATTACCAAACTGGTACACTGCGTGACACGCTTGCGTTTTTCCTTAAAGGATGAATCAAAGGCGGACACAGACTATCTGATGAAGCGAGATGGAGTTGTAACGGTTGTCAAGGCCGGTGGTCAATATCAAGTCGTTATTGGAAATCATGTGCCTGATGTCTACGAAACGGTGCTCAGAGTTACTGGTATTTCTGGAGAGGGCAGTGTTGATGCAGATGACGATGCTGTAGAAGGAAATCTGTTTGACCGCTTCATTGCTCTCGTATCTGGCCTCTTCCAGCCGATGCTCGGTACCTTGTCTGCAGCAGGTATGATCAAAGGTGTGGTGGCCATTATGGTAGCCTTAGGCGTTGCCAAAACAGATGGTGCTTATGTTGTTCTCAATGCAGCAGGAGATGGCCTCTTCCAGTTTCTTCCATTGATTTTGGCTATTACAGCTGCGAAGCGGTTCAAGATGAATCAGTTCACAGCTTTGGCTATCGGCTTTGCTTTGGTTTATCCAAATATCGCAGCTAGCTTTACGGCGGAAAAACCGCTTTATACACTTTTTGCTGGTACACCGATTGAGTCTCCGATTTTTTCGACTTTCTTCGGTCTTCCAATTATCTTTCCAGCATCGAGTATCTTTCCAGCATCGAGCTATTTGTCAACGGTCCTTCCAGTGATTGCAGCTGTTTGGGCTGGAGCCAAGATTGAAAAAGGCTTTAAAAAAATCATTCCAGATGTTGTCAAAGTCTTTATCGTACCATTCTTTACTCTTTTGATTACAGTGCCACTGGCCTTTCTGGTTATCGGTCCGGTCATGAGTTGGGCATCTGATTTAGTAGGTGCTCTCTTTACAGGTATCTATGATTTTAGTCCGGTGTTATATGGTATCGTTCTAGGGGCTGCTTGGCAGGTTCTGGTTATGTTTGGTCTTCACTGGGGCTTGGTGCCGCTAGCAATCTTGGAATTGCAAAAGGGTCCAGGTGTCATTCTTGTTGCCTCTATTGCTATCTGTTTTGCACAAGCAGGTGCCCTACTCAATATCATGATGCGTACCAAAGAAGATAAGATTCGTCAGCTTTCGATTCCAGCTTTCATCTCAGCTCTCTTTGGTGTAACGGAGCCAGCTATTTATGGGATCACGCTCCCTATGCGTTTGCCATTTATCATGACCTGTATTTCTGGAGCGCTGACTGGTGCATATCTAGCTTTCTTTGATGTCAAAATGCAGGTTATGGGAGGTATGGGACTCTTTGCCATTCCATCCTTTATTGAAGATGGCAACAGCATGACCTTGATTCACTTCCTCATCGCTATTGTAGCAAACTTTGTACTAGGTTTTGGCCTGACCCAGCTGGTCAAGATTCCAAACCTTTTCGGCGGTCCGTCTGAGAAAGATGTTACTCCGTCTTTAAATGTTGAAAACGAAAGAGTCTCTGACGGAGCTACTGAGCAAGTTGTAACAAGTCCATTAGCTGGTGAGGTAATCGCTCTTGAGGACACTCCAGACGCAGTTTTTGCCAGCGGAGCCATGGGCAAAGGAGTTGCCATTGAGCCAAGTGTCGGTGAAGTAGTGGCCCCTGCTGATGGAGTCATTCGCCTGCTCTTCCCTACCAACCATGCTATCGGTTTAGCTACTGATGATGGAGCAGAACTCCTTATCCATGTAGGAATGGATACGGTAGCTCTTGACGGGAAAGGCTTCACAGCCCATGTTGTCCAAGGCTCTAAGGTCAAAAAAGGCCAACTTTTACTCAGCTTTGACATCGATGCAATTAAAGAAGCTGGTTACCCGGTGGCAACTCCAATCATTGTCACCAATATGAGTCGCTTCAGAGACCTGAAGGTTTTGGCAGAAGGGGAAGTTGACCTAGGGGATACTCTATTTGAATTAAACTAAATACGATATGAAAAGAGCAGGATGTGGATGTCACCTACTCTTTTTAAGTTTCAAAAGGTCTTAAAGTTCAGAGGTTTTAATGATGACAATGTTTTTCTAGAGGGTGACTGGAACATCTATTTTATGGTAAAATAGATATGGTAGGAGGCGAAAAGAATGAAACGTTCGAATAGAAGAAGAGCTGAAGCCCAAAAGAAGTGGTTTGTTTTTGCTTTGTTTAGTCTGATTATTCTTTCAGCTAGTCTCATTTTATTCTTCCAAAAGGAAATAGATGCAAGAAAGCAGACGAGGCAGGCAAGTATAGAAAATAAAAGTTCAGCTAGGTCGAAGACTGTAGCAAACAAGCAGGTTCAAACGGCTCGTATCATGGCAAATGGTGATTTGCTTTACCATGATGCTCTCTATATGAGCGCCTTACAAGAGGATGGTAGCTATGATTTCTTAGAGAATTTTCAGTATGCTAAAGAATGGCTCCATCAAGCAGATCTTACGATTGGAGATTTTGAAGGGACCATTAGTCCAGACCTACCCTTGGCAGGCTATCCGCTGTTTAATGCACCTGAGTCAGTAGTAGGAGCTATTAAAGATGCGGGTTATCATGTGCTTGACTTGGCTCATAATCATATTTTAGATTCCCAATTATCTGGTCTGTTTTCAACTGCTAAGGCTTTTGAAGACCAAGGTATTACACCGGTTGGTGTCTACACCCATGAACCACGTGCTCAAGCGCCTCTGACTATTAAAGAAGTAAATGGGATTAAAATAGCTATTTTAGCCTATTCCTATGGATTTAATGGAATGGAAGGAAATCTCAGTCAAGATGAATATGACCAGCATTTGTCTAATCTTGATGAGGAGAAAATGAAGTCGGAAATCGAACGTGCTGAGAAAGAAGCCGACATTACGGTTGTCATGCCTCAAATGGGAGTAGAGTACCAGCTACAACCGACAGAAGAGCAGGTAACCCTCTACCACAAAATGGTGGACTGGGGTGCAGACATTATCTTTGGTGGACACCCACATGTGACACAACCATCTGAAACTCTGGAAAAGGACGGCCAGAAAAAACTAATCATCTACTCTATGGGAAATTTCATCTCTAATCAACGGATTGAGACCATGGAAGGAGTTGAAAATGCTCAGTGGACCGAGCGAGGGGTTCTGATGGATCTGACTCTTGAAAAGACGCTCAAAGGTACCCGAATCAAGAGCGCTCAGGCTCATCCTACCTGGGTCAGCCGTGTAGAAAAAGGAGGATTTTCAGCTGAAGGCTATCCGCTTTATAGTTACCAAACTCTGATTCTGGAAGACTTTATAGAAGGTGGAAAATATCGGGATAGGCTGGATGAAGCTACCAAAGAACGGGTCGATATAGCCTACCGGGAAATGAATGAACATGTTGCCTTAAATTGGGATTAAGTGTGTTCTAGTCAGTGACTATAGCCAGAAGAACATAGCTTTTCTGGTTTTTATTTGGTGATGAATATGACATTTGCTATAATGAACAAGAAAGGAGCTTAGAGATGGAAGGTATTGGGAGTGGTTTGTTGTTAGTAGGTTTCTTTGTTCCTGTGTTTTATATACTATTGATCCTTAGTCTGCCGGCTCTTTTGATAATTTTCTTTGGTCAAGCGGGTAAGTCTCTCTATTTGAAGTTCTTGGGACGTCTATGGCTCTTGTTTGGCATGGGGATTGCTTTATACTTTGTTTTTTGAATTATCTATGCTCTCATTACTGGTCATGCTTACTAGATAATTAGGAGGAATCATGTTCTTATATCAATTCATTTTCTTTTGGTTGCTTTTAGTGATTTGGTTGATTCTGGCTTTAGCAGCCATCGTTCTGCTGATTTTTGGTCTTTTTCTTCGCCGCAATTTCTTTAAAGAGAAGTTAGGACATTTGCTTTTGCGGAGTTTGCTAGTGTTGGGACTTGTGAATATCATTCTGGCCTTGCTGATTTAAATGACTTGGATAAAAAGGCAAATAAGATAAAAAAGATAATTTTCAATATTTTTGACAATAAAACAGCTTCGGATATCGTCGAAGCTGTTTTTATGTGTTTCAATAAACATCATTTCTTTCGGTACTGTCTGGGAGTCATTTGATAGTATTTTTTGAACTGACGATTGAAGTTAGATAGGTTGTTGAAGCCAGATTGATTAGCGATTTCAAGGATTGAAAGATTTGAATGTTGCAGAAGCTCGGTCGCCTTTCTCAAGCGAAACTGAATGAGGAACTCCATGCAGGAGATGCCAATATGTTTTTTGAAAAAGTTCATAAAATGAGTAGCGCTGTAGCCGCAAATATTAGCCAGATGATCAATTGTCAACTCCTCTTGGTAATGAAGGCTGATGTAATCAATAATATTCCTGATCTTCTCTTCCTTACGATAGCCTTCCAAGGATTGAGTTTTAGAGACAACATAACCATTTTCAAAAAGCAGATAAAAGAGCTGGTTGAGTTGGGCCTTTATTTGAAATTCAAAGTATTCCTTGCGATGATAGCCGGTCTCCATGGTTTCAATCAGACAGGAACGGATGGCTTGATACCCCTTGTGATGGGGTTCGATAATGTGAACAAAGTCTAGCTCTCCCTTGTAGAGGGGTTGCAGGTAATCGATACTAGCCTGGTCCATTGCAGAGTAGCCCATTAAGTCTAGTTGGAAGTTTAAGGCATCCATGTAATGTTTTTGATTTTCGATAGGATGAATGGAGTGAAGAGCATTGGGGCGGATTAGGATGATGTCTCCCGCCTTGCTGTTGAAATATTCCTGGTCAATATGAAACTTGGCAGTTCCCTCATGAACATAGATCATTTCAACGTCAGTATGCCAATGAAAGAGGATGTCCGGTTGCCCATTTTCAGTAATAGTGCGGGTCAGTGAATAGGGGGTCCCTTGATTTTTATATACGGTATTTTTATGAAGCTGTCCAAGATCTAGCATTCCCTGCTCCTTGTAGTAGAATAGTATCAATATATAAGAGAATTGTGCAAGAAAACATTTTCATCTAAGATTATAATATAATCAAAGAAAAAACGAAAGTGAGAAATGCAATGGCTAAATTTCCTAAAAATTTCCTCTGGGGTGGTGCAACGGCGGCAAATCAATATGAGGGCGCCTATAATCTAGATGGAAAAGGCCTGTCTGTTCAGGATGTGACTCCAAAAGGCGGAGT
>NZ_KQ969107.1:357474-358456 GCF_001578795.1 Streptococcus gordonii | reverse complement strand
AAAAGGCGGAGTGCCGGCCTCATCAGGTGATCGCAATCCTTTGATTACCGATGGTCCGACGCCAGATAATCTCAAGCTGGAAGGAATTGATTTCTACCATCGTTACAAGGAGGACATTGCCCTCTTTGCGGAGATGGGCTTCAAGGTCTACCGGACCTCTATTGCCTGGTCTCGGATTTTTCCAAATGGAGACGAGCTGGAGCCCAATGAAGCTGGTTTGCAATTTTATGACAATCTCTTTGATGAGTTGGCTAAATATGGCATTGAACCTCTGATTACCTTGTCTCACTATGAAACGCCCCTGCATTTGGCGCGTCAGTACAATGGCTGGGCCAACCGTGATTTGATTGGCTTTTACGAGCGCTATGTTCGCACGGTTTTTACCCGCTATAAGGACAAGGTCAAGTATTGGCTGACCTTTAATGAAATCAACTCTGTTCTCCACGCGCCCTTTATGAGTGGAGGCATTGCCACGCCAGCTGAAGAACTATCCAAGCAGGACCTCTATCAAGCGGTCCATCATGAGCTAGTGGCTTCTGCCTTGGCAACGAAGATCGGTCATGAGATCAATCCTGATTTTAAGATTGGCTGTATGGTTCTGGCTATGCCGGCCTATCCTATGACACCTAAGCCTGAAGATGTGCTGGCAACACGGGATTTTGAAAATCAAAACTACCTCTTCTCTGATATCCATGCGCGTGGAAAATATCCAGCCTATATCAATCGTTTCTTCAAGGAAAATGGGATTGAGATTCAGTTTGCGCCAGGTGACAAAGAACTTTTGGCTGAAAATACTGTAGACTTTATTTCTTTCTCTTACTATATGAGTGTGGTTGCGGCTCATGATCCGGAAAATTATTCTTCTGGCCGAGGCAATCTTCTAGGTGGCATCCTAAATCCTCATCTGGCTAGCTCAGAATGGGGCTGGCAGATTGACCCAGTCGGCCTGCGCTTGGTGTTAAATAGCTTTTATGACCGCTAT
>NZ_KQ969107.1:349806-357110 GCF_001578795.1 Streptococcus gordonii | reverse complement strand
CTATCAGCTGCCTCTCTTTATCGTGGAAAATGGTCTCGGTGCCAAGGATGTCTTGGTGGATGGTCCAAATGGCCCAACGGTTGAAGATGACTACCGCATTGATTATCTCAAACAGCATTTGCAACAGGTGGGAGAAGCGCTGGAAGATGGCGTAGAACTGCTAGGTTACACGACTTGGGGCTGTATTGACATAGTCTCAGCCAGCACGGCAGAACTCAGTAAGCGCTACGGCTTTATCTATGTTGACCGCAACGATGATGGTAGCGGAAGTCTAGCCCGTTACAAGAAAAAATCTTTTGATTGGTACAAAGAAGTCATTGCGACGAATGGAGATAGTCTCTATCATTAAAGAGTAAAAAGTGGGTTTTCGAACTCGCTTTTTAATTGTTGGAGGTTGAATGCCTCTTTGATTTTTACTATATCAAGTAGTATAATGAGGGGGATTATTTCAATTGCTATTAAGGAGTTCTTATGTTTGATTCTTCTTTTAAAATCCTGTTCTTTATTTTAGGGATTTGTGTTGTGATTTATATTATTGGAATAGTGAGTCGTCGCCGTTTTAAACAAAGATTGGCAGGCTACTGGGGAAGTTCTAATCGTTTGGCTAAAGCCGATAGCGAAGCGAGTCTATGTGAGTCTCTTCTGCTGGAAATGGAACTTCAGTCATACGATAGCTTAGTAGACGATCAAACCTGGTCGGATTTGGATTTGTATGATATTTTCTCTAAGATAGATGCTGGGGCCCAGTCTAGTCTTGGTTCTGAGTACTTGTATAGTAAACTGAGGTTGCAACGCTTTGAAGCAGATCCGGTTTTTGAACAATTGCAGAGCTATTTGAAAAATCATCCCAAGGAGCGCTTGGATCTGCAAGTTTTATTTGCTCAGTTAGGTAAGAAGAATTACAATCATGCTAAGAAACTAGTTTTACAGCCCATCAAGCCCAATTACTGGTGGCCTCTTTATATCCTCTTGGGTTTGTTGCCAATTATCTCCTTGGGTCTTATATTTGTAGCTGATTCACTAGGCCTAGTTCTATTTTTGACCAGCCTAGTGGTCAATATAATCTTTTCAGCCATGACACGCTGGTCTTTGTCCATGAAGCTGGAAAATATGAGTTACTTAGTCAGGATTTTCTATATAGCTGATAAAATGAAGGGCTTGAATTTCCCAGGCTACGAACATTTAAAGCCATCTATCAAACCTTTCCGTGCAGCTAGGGTATTTGGTTCGGTTTTTCAAAATCAATCAGGTGGGTCGGAGTTAGAAATCATCTTGCTCTACCTTAATATGATTTTCCTAATTCCTCAGATGGCTCAATCCTATATTTCCAGACAAATTTTTCACCATCAGCAGGAGGCAAGGGCTGTTTTAGATATTCTCGGTCGCCTGGAAGCAGCTATAAGCCTTTTGAACTATAAAGAATCTCTTCCCTTTTACTGTCAGCCGAGTTTTTGTGAAGAGGCAGGAATAGAGGGCAAAAAACTCTATCATCCTCTACTTAGTCAGCCAGTCAGCAATGATGTCAGCTTTACCAAAAACATCATGATCAGCGGAGACAATGCTTCTGGGAAGTCCACCTATCTACGGACAGTTGCTATCAATGCTATCCTAGCTCAAAGTCTGAACTTTGCCTGTGCAGAAAGTCTCAACCTAGCCTATGGTTCGGTCTTGACAGCCATGGATGTGAGCGATAGTATCGAGACAGGCGACAGCTATTTTATTGCTGAGAGCCGCACTATCAAGCGGATGCTAGAGAGTTTGGAACAAGAAGGAATCCATTATTTCTTCATCGATGAGCTTTTTAAGGGTACCAACACTCTTGAGCGGATTGGAGCAGGTCTAGGTATTATAAAATGGCTGGCCAAGCGTCACTGTCTATACATGATTTCCAGTCACGATGTGGAGTTGGTGGCTACTTCTGGAGACTTAAATGATCAATTTCACTTCGACAGCCAATACCGTGATGGAGAGATTGTATTTGATTATCAGATTAAAGAGGGTAGTGCCCTGACCAAAAATGCAGTGAATACACTTGAAAGCCTTCATTATCCCAAGGAAATAACAAATGGCGCTAGAAGAATTATAGAAGACTATGAAACGAGTGGTCAGTGGCATTTGCCAGAAGAAGGGGAAATTGTATGAGCATCAGAATGATTGCGACAGATATGGATGGGACCTTGCTGGATGGACAGGGACAGCTAGATATTCCTCGTCTAACTACTATTTTCGATGAGCTAGAGCAGAGAGACATTCGCTTTGTAGTAGCTACTGGTAATGAAATTGGTCGGATGCGAAAACTTTTTGGTCCAGAACTGACGAATCGTATTACCTTTGTCGTAGCCAATGGTGCTCGAATTTTCGAAGGGGGAGACAAGATTGTGGAGCAACATTGGGATAGCCATCTGGTCCAGGATGTCTTAGAATATTTTGCTGGCAGAGAACGAAATTACCATTTGGTTGCCAATCTGCAAAAATGGTCCTCACACCATAGAAGGAATGGACTTTCCTATTGTAGATAGAATTATGACGGAAGAAAGAGCCAGGGAATTCTACCGGCAGATTCATTTTCTCAGTGACTTTCAGGAGCTGGATAAAGAAGCTGTTATAAAAATGAGTATCGTAGTAGATGAAGAGCAGACTAGTTCTGTGACACAGAGAATCAATCGAGATTTTGCAGGACGTCTCAATGCAGTTACCAGTGGTTACGGGGCTATTGATCTATTGCCAAGAGGAATCCACAAAGGCTGGGGACTGCGTAGTTTGATGGAGCGTTGGAAGATTGACGCTGATCAAATCATGGCCTTTGGCGACAGCGAAAATGATATAGAAATGCTTGAATTGGTGGGTTATTCTTTTGCTATGGAAAACGGAGAAGAAAAAGTCAAAAGAATGGCCAAATATATTGCACCAAGTAATGATGAGGCAGGTGTTCTCCAAGTTTTAGAGCAGTATTTAAAAGAAAGATAGGGAATATGGCAGTACAGTTATTAGAAGAGTGGCTCTTGAAAGAGCAGGCGAAAATGCAGGATAAATACCGAGAACTGAATCAAGTATCCGTTAAGGAACCAGATATTATTTTTATCGGAGATTCCATCGTAGAATACTATCCTTTGCAGGAACTATTGCAGACGAATAAGGTTCTGATTAACCGTGGAATTCGTGGCTACAAGACGGATTTGCTCCTAGACAATCTTGATGCCCACCTCTTTGGTTCTGCTTTAGATAAGGTTTTTATCTTAATAGGAACCAATGATATTGGCAAAGAAATGCCTCAGTCTGAGACACTGGGCAACCTAGAAGGAGTGATTCAGAAGATTTCCAGAGAATACCCCTTGGCCCAGATCCAGCTTCTGTCGGTCTTACCAGTGAACGAGGGAGAAGAGTACAAGGGAACAGTACATCTAAGGACGAACGAAAAGATTCAGGACCTCAATCGAGCTTATCAAGGCCTAGCCAGTATCTATACCAATGTCCATTTTATTGACCTTTATGAAAGATTGCTGGACGAGACTGGTCAGCTAGGACAGGAATTCACCACAGATGGCCTCCATCTAACTATTGCTGGTTATGCAGTCCTGTCTAGTGAGTTGGATAAGTATTTGTAGATGAGACTGCTTACATCATTTAAAGGCACAACTTGGTTCCGTTAAAGTAGGAATCAATTTTTTTGTTTTCCTTTCCTTCCATAAATTTTCTGCGAACAAAGCTTGATTTCAAAGGAGTTGTGAAAATTATTATAAAACACATTGAAGTTTGTGAAGAAATAAGGATTCTGTGTTATGTAATAGTTCTGTCTTGTCTCTGAGCATATTCTTATACAAGTGAGAAAAAACATGGTAAATTGATATAGTAAAGTTGCTTGAAGCGTTTTCATTCACAAATGGAAATATTTTCAATAACTGAAAATTTAATTTATCGAAGGAGAGTTATTCTTATGACTCAAGGGAAAATTACTGCATCTGCAGCAATGCTCAACGTATTGAAAACATGGGGCGTAGACACAATCTACGGTATCCCATCAGGAACACTCAGCTCACTTATGGATGCTTTGGCTGAAGACAAAGATATCCGTTTCTTGCAAGTTCGCCACGAAGAAACTGGTGCTCTTGCAGCGGTCATGCAAGCTAAATTCGGTGGCTCAATCGGGGTTGCAGTTGGTTCAGGTGGTCCAGGTGCGACTCACTTGATTAACGGTGTTTATGATGCAGCTATGGACAACACTCCATTTCTTGCTATCCTTGGATCACGTCCTAACAACGAACTCAATATGGATGCCTTCCAAGAGCTCAACCAAAACCCAATGTACAACGGTATCGCTGTATATAACAAACGAGTAGCTTACGCTGAGCAATTGCCAAAAGTGATTGACGAAGCTTGCCGTGCTGCAGTTTCTAAAAAAGGTCCAGCAGTTGTTGAAATCCCAGTAAACTTCGGTTTCCAAGAAATCGACGAAAACTCATACTATGGATCAGGTTCATACGAACGCTCATTCATCGCTCCTGCCTTGAACGAAGCTGAAATCGACAAAGCTGTTGAAATCCTCAACAATGCTGAACGCCCAGTTATCTACGCTGGATTTGGTGGTGTGAGAGCTGGTGAAGTGATCACTGAATTGTCACGTAAAATCAAAGCACCAATCATCACAACTGGTAAAAACTTTGAAGCTTTCGAATGGAACTATGAAGGTTTGACAGGTTCTGCTTACCGTGTTGGTTGGAAACCAGCCAACGAAGTGGTCTTTGAAGCAGACACCGTTCTTTTCCTTGGTTCAAACTTCCCATTTGCTGAAGTTTACGAAGCTTTCAAGAACACTGAAAAATTCATCCAAGTTGACATCGATCCATACAAACTTGGTAAACGTCATGCCCTTGACGCTTCAATCCTTGGTGATGCAGGTCAAGCAGCCAAAGCAATCCTTGACAAAGTAAACCCAGTAGAATCTACTCCATGGTGGCGTGCAAACGTTAAGAACAACCAAAACTGGCGTGATTACATGAACAAACTCGAAGGTAAAACTGAGGGTGAATTGCAATTGTACCAAGTTTACAATGCAGTTAACAAATACGCTGATCAAGATGCTATCTACTCAATCGACGTAGGTAACACTACTCAAACATCTACTCGTCACCTTCACATGACTCCTAAGAACATGTGGCGTACATCTCCACTCTTTGCGACAATGGGTATTGCCCTTCCTGGTGGTATCGCTGCTAAGAAAGACAATCCAGATCGCCAAGTATGGAACATCATGGGTGATGGTGCATTCAACATGTGCTACCCAGACGTTATCACAAATGTTCAATACGACCTTCCAGTTATCAACCTTGTCTTCTCAAATGCTGAGTACGGATTCATCAAGAACAAATACGAAGACACAAACAAACACTTGTTTGGTGTAGACTTCACAAATGCTGACTACGCGAAAATCGCTGAAGCTCAAGGAGCTGTTGGATTTACAGTTGACCGTATCGAAGACATCGACGCAGTTGTAGCTGAAGCTGTTAAATTGAATAAAGAAGGTAAAACTGTTGTTATCGATGCCCGCATCACTCAACACCGTCCACTTCCAGTAGAAGTACTTGAACTCGATCCAAAACTTCACTCAGAAGAAGCAATCAAAGCCTTCAAGGAAAAATACGAAGCAGAAGAACTCGTACCATTCCGCCTCTTCTTGGAAGAAGAAGGATTGCAATCACGCGCAATCAAATAATTCCTCTCATCGAAAATCAAATGTAAACATTGAAGATTTTATTCTTTGATTTTCTTAGAGCGGAACTTGAAAAGATCGGAGCAATCCGGTCTTTTTCTTATCACAAGATTGTGATAGTTTACATCTTTATAACAAAATTTTTAAAGACTTGATTGTTTTGAAAGAAGATTATAAAATAAGATTCAGCAAAAATGAAAGAGGCTATAAAAATGTCTGAAAAACAAATGAAAATTTTAGGTTGGGTAGCGACCTTTATGTCTGTTATGATGTATGTGTCTTACTTCCCACAAATCATGAACAACTTGGCTGGTCAAAAAGGAAACTTCATCCAGCCCTTGGTTGCAGCTATTAACTGCAGTCTCTGGGTCTACTATGGACTTTTCAAAAAGGAAAGAGATATCCCTCTTGCTGCAGCCAATGCACCTGGGATTGTTTTTGGCCTTGTAACGGCGATCACGGCTTTGATTTAAAAGGAACGGAGGAGACTGGTTTTCAGTCTTCTTTTTTTGTTTCAGAGGAGACTATTACTTTTTTGAGAGGATAATTTTTTTAAAAACGATCTGATCAACTTAAATAGTAGAATAGTATCATTATATCGCATTATTTTATAAGAAAAAGTTTACAGAATGAGCTATAATATAAGTAAATAAACAAGCAAATAAGAAAGCGAGTAGAAATATGACTGAAAAACTGACTTTTCCTGATGGCTTCTTGTGGGGCGGAGCGACAGCTGCCAACCAGTGTGAGGGCGCTTATGATGCGGATGGTCGCGGGCTGGCTAACGTAGATGTGGTGCCGATTGGTGAGGACCGTCTGGCCATCATCACTGGTAAGAAAAAGATGTTTAACTTTGAGGACGGCTATTTCTACCCGGCCAAGGAAGCCATTGATATGTACCATCGCTTCAAGGAGGACATTGCCCTCTTTGGCGAGATGGGCTTTAAAACCTATCGTCTGTCCATTGCTTGGAGCAGGATTTTCCCTAAGGGGGATGAGCTGGAGCCCAATGAAGCTGGCTTGAAATTTTACGAAGACCTCTTTAAGGAATGCCATAAGTATGGCATTGAGCCCTTGGTGACCATTACTCACTTTGACTGTCCCATGCACTTGATTGAGCAATATGGTGGTTGGCGGAATCGTTGCATGCTGGAATTTTACGAGCGTCTCTGCCGCACACTTTTTACTCGCTACAAGGGTTTGGTCAAATACTGGCTGACCTTCAATGAAATTAACATGATCCTCCATGCTCCCTTCATGGGAGCGGGCCTCTGCTTTGAAGAGGGGGAAAATGAGGAACAGGTCAAGTATCAGGCAGCCCATCATGAGCTGGTCGCATCAGCTATTGCCACCAAGCTGGCCCATGAGATTGACCCCGAAAACAAAGTCGGCTGTATGCTGGCAGCAGGTCAGTATTATCCTAATACTGCTCACCCGGCTGACTACTGGGCTACCATGCAGGAGGACCGGGAGAGCTACTTCTTTATCGACGTACAGGCGCGCGGCGAGTACCCTAACTATGCCAAGAAAAAATGGGAGCGTGAAGGCATTGAGCTGGACATGACCGAGGAAGACTTGGAACTGCTGAAAACCTACA
>NZ_KQ969107.1:345164-349691 GCF_001578795.1 Streptococcus gordonii | reverse complement strand
CGTTTCCTTCTCTTACTACTCCAGCCGGGTGGCTTCGGGCGATCCGAAGGTCAATGAGCTGACCGAGGGCAATATCTTTGCTTCTCTCAAGAACCCTTATTTGGAAAGCTCTGAGTGGGGCTGGCAGATTGATCCTCTGGGCTTGCGCATTACACTAAATACCATCTGGGATCGTTATCAAAAGCCCATGTTTATCGTGGAAAATGGTCTGGGTGCAGTGGATACTCCAGATGAAAATGGCTATGTGGCTGATGATTACCGGATTGACTATCTGGCAGCCCATGTCAAGGCTATGCGAGAAGCCATCAATGAAGATGGGGTAGTTCTGTGGGGCTACACGACCTGGGGCTGTATCGACCTGGTATCAGCCGGCACTGGTGAGATGAAGAAGCGCTATGGCTTTATCTATGTGGACCGAGACAATGAAGGAAGGGGAACACTCAAACGCTCCAAGAAGAAATCCTTTGACTGGTACAAGGAAGTCATCGCGACTAATGGAGCATCTGTAAAATAGGAAAAAGGCTGAGATATGAATGTCTCAGCTTTGTTTTTGATTTGTCCCTATTCCAATCTTAGACTGATTTGGATGAGGAATGGGAAAATCCAAGCATTATGACCCTAAAAAGAAATAGTGTAAATAAATTTTCTTTTATAAATCCTCAATAGCGAATCTTATACTTCTAAAGATAACTCTACAAAATACTCTAATCATTCTTTGCTTCCTTTCTACATGTAATCCAGAAATATTGCTTTCTTTCATTGTAAGGAACAGGTTTCAAATATTCTTCAAGAAATTCTAAAATATTTCTAAAGATTTGTCCGAAGACGACATTTCATTGACTTACGGCTTTTTCCTTGCTACACTAATAGTAAAAATGGAACAGAGGAGAAGGACTGTGGCTAGAATTCTAGTAATTGAAGATAATAATGATATTCATGCGATTCTGACAAGTCTGTTTGAGAAAGAACATGAAGTTTACTCAGCCTATTCGGGAACAGAAGGGCTGGCTGTTTTTGAGCGGGAAAAGCCTGACCTGGTCTTGCTGGATATCATGTTGCCTGGTAAGAATGGTGACCAAGTATTGCAGGAAATTCGCAGGACTAACAGCCAAGTGCCTATTCTGATGCTGACGGCTTTGGGGGAGAAGTCTTTGGTCAGCGAGTACCTTTTAAATGGTGCCAATGACTATATTGTCAAGCCCTTTAATCTGGATGAGGTCTTTGCCCGAGTGACAGTCCAGTTGCGCAGTCAGCATACCTCATCGGCTGAGGAAGAAAGTCTTTGTTTTAAGAATATTCAATTGTTGCCAGCAACTTTCCAGGCTGTTTGTGGAGAGCGAGAAGTTCGTTTGAGTAAAAAAGAATTTCAAATTTTTCAACTCTTGCTCCGCCATCCTAAAAAAATCTTTACTAAAGAAGCTTTGTTTGAATCTGTATGGGAAGAAGCCTATCTTCCTGGGGACAATACCCTCAATACTCATCTTAGCAACCTACGTAAAAAGCTGGCTCAGCTAGACCCATCCGAAGAGTACATTGAAACAGTTTGGGGCCTAGGTGTAAGGCTCAAGGAGGACTGAAATGGGAGCTCTTGCATTTTTATTGGCTATTATTTGTCTGCTTCTGGTCCTCGTTTTGGTGCGTTATCATATAGCAGTTAAGGATGTAGCCCAGCAAATCCGGCAAAAGCGTCAACAGGCAAGTTCTAGTAGGCTAGCTCCTTCGGTCCATCTAGCAAGTATTCTAGAGCTGACTGAAGAGGTTGAAGAGGTCTTTCAGGAGCTGGATAAGACGACCTTTGTGGTACAACAAGAAAAGAAGACGCTGGATATGGCTATCAGTAATATCGCCCATGATATCCGCACTCCTCTGACCATTGCCAGCGGCTACACTCAGCAGCTGCTGAAGGATGATAGTCAGGAAAGTCAGCAATTAGTCAAAATTGCAGATAGTCTGGGAATGGTGTCCAAACGGCTGGAAGCCTTGATGGAGTATCGCCGGCTGATGGAGGGAGCCATACGGGCCAATGTCCAGCCGACAGACATATCCCAGCTGGTAACCCAGCAGCTTTTTACTTATTATGACGCCTTTCAGAAAGCCCAGATTGACCTGCAGGTAGAGCTGGCTGAAGGTCTAGAGTTAGAGACAGACCCAGAAATTCTAGAGCGCATTGTCCAAAATATGATAAGCAATGTCCTCAAGCATGGCCGTAAGGCTGCCAGCATTTCTCTGAAAAAAGAGGGCGAGCATTGTATCTTTACCGTCAAAAATATCGTCCAACAGCCTATCCAATATCTGGATAAGCTGACCAATCGCTTTTACTCAGAAAACCTATCCAGCAGCGAGGAGTCTTCTGGTCTGGGTCTCTATATTACCCAGCAGTTAGTCGAAATCCTAGGTGGAGACTTGACAATGAAAGCTGAGGCCGACTGGTTTGAACTGGTTGTGACTTTGTAAAAAAGACTTAAAAAATCAAAATAAGAAAGGCTAAGCTCTATCAGCTAGCCTCAAAATTCGCCCATAAACCTCAGCTAATTTTCGAATTGGCTGAGGTTTATTTTTAGATTAAGTCAAAGAAAGGCATGATAAATATGTCTTTTTGTTTTGTGATCTGAAAAGCTAGTTAGCTTAGAGAGGTCATTTTACCGGTCAAAGTGAAAAATCAGTCAACTGCTCTAAACCCTTGATATAACTGACTTGCAACTGACAGTTGACAATGATTCCAAGTTCAATCACCCAAAAAGCAACTAGATTTTTTCTTTATTCAAAGTCCAGTCGCTAGAAAGGCAACTGGCTTTTTTGTTAATCTGAAAGTAGAAGCCAAGTTTTTGATTTCGGAATGAACGAGTCGTTGTCTTTGAAGATTTGGATCAAAACTTGAGTTTAATTATATTATAAGGAGGTATTCTCATGAATACAGAAACAACTATCAAACCACAACCCAAACTAATTTTGCCGTTCCCGGCTTGGAACTTCGGCTGGACATGGGGATTCTGGCTGCTAGACATTATCCTCAAAAACCTTTGGCCAGACAGTCCACCTACAGCCTATCTAGCTCTTGAAGCTATTCTAAATGGTATTGCTATGTTTGGACCTATGCTGGCCAGTCTGATTGTACTGAAAAAGAAAGGCTTCAAGGCCATTTGCTCCTATCTCTTTTCAGGCAAGAAAGAGACTTGGCTCTACTTGCTAATCTATGGTGGCGGTCTGACAGCCTTCTATGCCCTAGCTTCTGGCGGCAAGCTGGTAGACGGCGCTTTAGTAAGCTTTCCTGGTTTTTTTATTTATTGTATTGTCCTATCGGGCGGGATTGAAGAATTCGGCTGGCGCGGCTTCCTACAGCCGGCCTTAGAGAAAAAGTTTTCTTTTTTTGTCTCTACCTTGATGACCGGTATTATTTGGGCCGTCTGGCATATTCCTCTCTGGTTTTACGATCGCTTTTATGATCGAAGCCAGGATCTTTTCTCAGTTTTTATCATTTTCAGTATCCTTCTCTCCTTCTGGCTTGCAGCTCTGTATAAGAAGACCCAGTCTGCCCTTGCTTGTAACATCTTTCATGCGCTCTCCAACACCCTCATCCCGACTTTTGTTGGCATAGCTCAAGCTAACAATCAATTGGATTTCTCTCAAGTCCATCCCTTCTTTTACTTTGGCGGTGTGATTCTTCTGACACTTTATAGTATCTATCTCTGGTATCGGACGGATAGGGAGGAAAAAGCACTTCTGTCTAAAGAAGAAATCTAGCATTTTATGAAAAGGTGACAGGCAGACTTTGTAGTCTCTCCGCCTTGTGCTATAATAAGTGTCAATAAAAGAAAGTATAAAAAATAAGAAAGAGTAGGTAAAACAATCCATGAATCTATCAGACAGAATCCAGTACCTGCGAAAAGCGCGGGGCATTTCGCAGGAGGGGCTAGCCGACCAACTCGGTGTGTCCAGACAGGCCGTTTCCAAGTGGGAGAGCGAGCAGAGTATGCCTGATTTGGATAAGATCATTTCCATGAGTGACTATTTTGAGGTGACCACAGACTATCTGCTCAAGGGAATTGAGCCTGTAGTACAGAAAGAGGAAGAGCAGTCAATCGAGCACAGGAGGATAGCCAGCAATATTTGCTATCAACTCTCTCTTGGCTTGGTCGGTCTGGGAATCATCCTCTCCATTATCCTAGCTGATTTTCTCAAGATTAGTGTCTTGCTAACGCCGGTGCTAATCGTTCAGGGAGTAGGGCTACTGGTGTGGGGAACGGGCCACAATCTATCCGAGGTAAGACCTTCTTTTCATGTTAAGCTAGTCTTGATTTTATTCTTGCTTTTTGTTCCTCTCGGATTTCTATCTAATCTTCTTTTTCCTATGGGCAAGATCTTTCCATATCCGACTAGTCTGGCAGCCAGTCTTGCCTTTGTCACTTTCTACCTTATCCTAGGAGTCTGCATCAGTCTGTTCTTGAAAAAGCAAGATTGGAAGTAGTGAAAGAAAGTCGCTAAAGAGGACTAGACCAGAAGGGGTGAAATCTGCTCATCATCCAATTA
>NZ_KQ969107.1:341258-344687 GCF_001578795.1 Streptococcus gordonii | reverse complement strand
TGTTTTGGTGATGACACCTGGTATTGAAGCGTCTCCGTAGAAGAACTCCATCTTGATAGCCTTGAACCATTCATTATTGGCATTGACCATTTGACTAGGGAGGCCGAGTAAGATGTAGGTCATGATGTAGGTGATAAAGACGACACTATAGTTTCGAGTCAAGTAGAGGATAAAGCTGGTAATGCAGTACCAAGCATAGGTACAGATGACCTGCATGACAAAGAGTATTGCGAATTGTCCCCAGAAATTAGCTGGCAGGGTTCCCATATTACCGCCGGTTCGGACAAATTCGATGACAATACCTAAAATGTAGAGCAGTATGAACTGCATAGGCAGTAAGCTACCGATAACCAGTGCTTTAGAGAAGTAATACTGGGTCCGAGTCTTGCCTGTAGTCAGGTTATTGTGATAAAGTTTGTCATTGAGATCAACACCGAGAAGCAAGCTAGTCATGACATTGCAGGCAATAAAGAGCATGCCGATGTTGTAGGAGACGACATCTATGGCAAAAAAGATACCGTTGTCAGAACTGACAACTTTGGAAGTGAAAATGGCGAGGAGAATTCCAAAGATGCAGAAAGCCTGCACTCCCCAGAATCCTACGGAGCGGAAGATACGGTAGTAATCCGCCTTGATACTATTAAACATGAGTCTTTCCTCCTTCTTGGTTGATTAAGTCTGTAAAGTATTTTTCTAAGTCTTTGTGGGCGTAGTAGATTTCCCCGATTGGGATGTCGGCTAGGACTAGTTCCTTGGCAATCTTGCGAATTTCTTGTACTTGGCCAGAAATATGCAGCTCATCTTCCTTGTTGGTCGGTCTGAGCTGGTAGCCGAGCTTGTCTTGCACTAAATGGGCAGCTTGCTTGATATTATCCGTTTTGAGGATGATATAGTCGCCGCTTTCCCGGTCAAATTCTTCCTTAGACAGATCCTTGATGAAATGCCCTTGATTGATAAAGCCAAAGCGAGTGGCTACTAGATAAAGCTCGGACAGGATATGGCTGGAAATAATGATAGTGATGCCTAGTTCTTGGTTGAGGTGCTTGACCATTTCTCTAAATTCCTGGATCCCAACTGGATCTAAACCATTTATGGGCTCGTCCAAGATGAGTAAGTCGGGACGCCCCAAAATGGCAATGGCAACGCCCAACCGCTGTTTCATCCCTAAAGAGAAGTTGCGGAATTTCTTCTTTCCAGTATAGGTCAGGCCGACATATTGAAGGGTTTCTTTGATGACTTTGTCAGCATTTGGAATGCCCCGGTCGGTACAGTAGTAGCGCAGATTTTCATAGGCCGACATGTGGGCATGAGCTACAGGGGTCTCTATGACAGATCCAGTATGGCTGAGGGCTTTGGTCCATTCTTGTTGGTTCTGAGATCCTAGGACCGAAACGGTCCCTCCGCTAGGATAGATGACTTGCGTGATGATTTTGATCAGCGTGGTCTTACCAGCGCCGTTTTTACCAATGAGACCGTAGATCTCTCCTTTCTTGATGGAAAGACTGACATCTTTCAGAGCATATTGATCACCGTATTTTTTAGTGAGTCCTTTCACTTCTAAAACATTTTGCATGCTGTTTCTCCTTTAATTCCTTTGTTTATAGTTTTAGCATACAAACTAATTATCAAATATTTCTCAAGTCTTTTTAAAGTATTTCTAAAGAAATATAAAATAAAAAGATTAAAAGGAACCAGTTAAGTACCAGCTCCTTTTTTGCTATAAATCTTTTTTGTGGAAAGTATAGAGACTTGCTGCGGTGAAGGATGTTCCTAAGACCAAGGCGATTAGAACAATTCTCAAGGTTACTCCACTGCTTTGAAGCGTATCAAAGTCAAAGCTCATGGTGAAATGCTGCAGCCATAAAGATTTGGGGTATAATTGCGCAAGAGCTCCAGTTAAAGATGCGCAGAAAAGGTAACCTCCCAGGGCAGCAATCATAGATTTACTCAGATAAAGAATAAAGGAAATAATGGCTGTCCAAGCCATGACAGTCAGGCACTGCACAAAGAATAGAAGAATAAACTGAAGCAGGAAGATAGCGGATAAATCGCCAATACCGTTTAGAATGGCCGCTAGGATAAAGTTGATGCTATAAAAGAGAGCTAGCTGCAAGAAGGTTACGCAGACCATGACTAGGGCTTTAGAGACGAAGAAACTGGTACGGGAAACGCCACTGGTTAAAGTATTCTTGTAAAGCTGCTTGTTCAGATCTGTTCCGATGACGACCATAGAGAGGATAATGATGATAAATGTATTATTACCGATTGCGCTGGAGCCAGCTTGTATCAGCTGGACGGCATTTAATTTGCTAAATACTGCGCTCAAGGTCGTCAGTAGAAAGATGAATTCGGTAATCCAAACAGCCTTGGAACGAAAGAAACGGTAAAAATCTGCTTGAAAAGTATGTAACATGTTTTTTCTCCTTACTGGACTAAATCTGTAAAGTATTTTTCTAAATCTTTGTGAGCTGCATAGATAGCATTGACATGAATGTTGGATAAGACCAACTCCCTGTTGATGTCATTTAGTTCCTGTTCTTGGGCGACAATGTGCAGTTCGTCAGGCTTATCAGCTTCCTTGAGCTGATAGTGGAGCTTGTCTTGGATGAGATTGGCAGCCTGTTCTCTATCGCTGGTCTTGAGGACGATATAATCTTCGCTGGCTCGGTCAAAGTCGTCTTTGGTGAATTCTGCGACGAGTCGTCCTTGGTCAATCACGCCAAACTTGGTGGCTACCAGATAGAGCTCGGATAAGATGTGGCTGGAAATGATAAAAGTGATTCCCAATTCTTGGTTGAGTCGCTGAATCATCAGTCGAAATTCCTTGATGCCAAGCGGATCTAGGCCGTTGATGGGCTCATCTAAAATCATGAGTTCAGGCTTGTTTATAAGGGCAATAGCGATTCCCAAGCGCTGCTTCATTCCTAGCGAAAAGTTGCGGAATTTCTTTTTCCCTGTATTGCTTAATCCGACATAGGCCAGGGTTTCCTTGATGAGCTGGTCGGGCTGGGCAATCTGGTGGACCATGCAGTAGTAGTTGAGATTTTGATAAGCAGTCATTTGATTGTAAGCGACCGGTGTTTCGATGACGGTTCCTATCTTACGCAGGGCTTCATTCCATTCCTTAGAGTTCTGCGAACCAAAGACAGACACGGTTCCACTGTTGGCATGAATGAGCCGGCTAATGGTCTTGAGAAGAGTGGTTTTGCCAGCTCCGTTCTTGCCTATCAGTCCATAGATGTCACCTTTCTGGATCGAAAGACTGACATGATCAAGCGCATATTGTTGGCCATATTGTTTGGTAACTTGCTTTACTTCTAAAACAGTTTGCATAGCATATTCTCGCTTTCTTAGGTTTAACTATAGTATACAAACCAAATTTCAAATATTTCTCAAGTCTTTTTAAAGTATTTCTAAAGAAATATGAAA
>NZ_KQ969107.1:287991-341031 GCF_001578795.1 Streptococcus gordonii | reverse complement strand
GAATGTGAAGAAATCAGAATTTAGTTGAGGGAAAAGAGCGTGAAGGCTAGCCTGAAGCATTATCAGGACGAAAAATTAGATAGCTGGCTAGAGTGGAATAGGTCAGGTAGAGTAAGCAGGCAAAGGCAGAACTACAGGCCATGATAAAGACAAAGGCACGAAAGAAGGATAGTGAAAAATTCTCAAAGAAATCCTTTGGCATGATCCCAGGCCCATGAAAGATACTTCCCAAGATAAAAGCTGTGACAAATATGGTAGCTAATTGAATAAGACTAGTAGTTGTAAGGGTAGCAGTTTTAAATAGATAAAAATCTTTTCGCGAAAGGCCACTAGCCAATGTATTCTTGTAGAGTTTTTTGGTCAGGTCTCGCCCCAATAAAGAAGTAGTGAGGACAAGAACTGCAATCATGACAAAAGGGAGGAAATCGTGAGCGACTTGATTGAGAGCTTGAAATCCTGTCCATCCTTGACGGACTATTTCATCTTGTCCAGAAGGTGTAGAGACATATAAGCTAAAGCTAGCTTCTCCAAAAGAGCTAACGAAGATGAGGAGGAAGAGCAGACCCTCTGTTATCCAAAAAAGTTTGGAACGGATGAGCTGGAAGAGTTCCGCCTGAATGGTGTGTAACATGGAATTTCCTCCTATTGTTTAAAATGCTACTAGTATCTTATAAATTTTTTGTTTTAAAAATCTTCAGTCCCCCAATGAGAAAGAGGAGGGTAACAGCTGATGTTGTAAGGATGGCCTTGATGACAGTTCCTCCATCAGCTGCCATAGCAATGTTGAAACGTAGAGTGAGATAGGGGAGCCATTCATTATCAGGATAAAAGATAAGAGGGATAGATAGTAGAGCTCCACCAATAAAATAGGTTAAAAAGCTAGATACGATAGAGTGACTGGCATAGAGGACCAAAGAGATGATGCTAATCCAAGAGATAGTGCTGAGAAATTGAACGAGGAGTGCAGCTCCCAGCTGAGGCAAAAAAGAGCTGGGGGCACTTCCAATTCCGTTGGACAGACTAGCGGTCACAAAGGAGATAGATAAAATCAGCAGGAAGTGAAAGGCTGCGATGCTAACGCAGACAAAGAATTTAGAAAAATAATAGCTGAGTTTAGAGATGCCGTAGCTGAGGCAGTTCTTGTAGAGCTTTCGTGATAGATCCACTCCAAGGACCATACTGATGATAATAATGGTGAAAAGGAGTAGACTGTCTGTATTGCCTGCAAAATAGTCCAAAGCCTGAAGGCCGGTTAGTTTTCCTAGAGATTGACTAGCAGCCGCATTTCTGGAGATATTTGCTCCAAAATGAATATTTGCTTGGAAGAAGGTTGCTGATAAAATCACACAGAATAATAAAAACTCAGTAATCCAAAAGCCTTTTGAGCGCATGAGCCGGTAAAAATCGGCTCGAATGAAATCCATCATGATAAGCCTCCCTTTTTCATTTGACCAAGTCTGTAAAGAAGTTTTCTAGGTTTTGGCGTGCATAGTAGATTTCTTGCACAGGTAGACCTGCAGTTGCAAGTTCCTCTACAATCTTGCTGATTTGGTGCGAATGAGTGAAAATATGAATTTCGTCAGAAGCATTGACCACCTTAATACGATAATTGAGCTGGTCATGAATAAGCCGGCTGGCTTCTTCTAATTTGGAAGTCTTAAGAACAATATAGTCTTCGCTTTGTTCTTCAAACTCAGACTTAGAAATTTCTCGAATCAGTCGGCCTTGTTCGATGATGCCAAACTTTGTTCCAACCAAATAGAGTTCAGATAGGATGTGGCTGGAGATGATAAAGGTCATCCTCAATTCTTCGTTGAGCCGTTGGACCATTTGACGGAATTCTTTAATACCGACTGGGTCTAAACCATTGATCGGTTCGTCTAGAATCATCAAATCTGGCTTAGATAGCAAGGCGATGGCAATGCCCAAACGTTGCTTCATACCGAGTGAAAAATCTCTGAATTTCTTCTTGCCAGTATCCGTTAAGTTTACGTATTCCAAGGTTTCTTGGATAACCTTATCAGCATGAGGAATATGGCGGAGTTTACAGTAGTAGTTGAGATTTTCATAGGCTGTCAAATGGTTGTGAGCTACTGGAGTTTCAATGACAGACCCGACCCGCTTGAGGCCTTGAGTCCATTCTTTTTGATTTTGAGAACCAAAAAGAGAAACACTGCCACTATCTGCCACTAGTAACTGAGCGATAATCTTGATGAGGGTCGTTTTTCCGGCTCCATTTTTCCCGATAAGACCGTAAATGTCACCTTTTTTGATGGTCAGACTAACGTCTGTCAGGGCATATTGTTGGCCGAATTTCTTGCTAACTTGCTGTAAAACCAAAATATTTTCCATGATGAGTTCTCCTTGTATAGATAGGGAGAGGAAGCTCTCTTTTCACTATCCAGTATAGTACCAATCTTTCAAATAATTCTCAAGCATTTCTAAATTATTTCTAAAGTTTTTTAGCAAAAAAAATCCTGCAAATAGCAGAAATTTTTCAGTTATATCTAGCTTGTGTAAGTCCTTGATTAATCATCGAAGACTTTTTGATACAAGGATTTAATGCTTATTTACATTGGTGGCTTGCGGTCCAATTTCAGTTCATACAGTCCTCTAACTGCATTGCAGGCATAGATTTTATCGGCTTTAGCTAGGTCAGACAGAGTCAGAATCTTCTCAATAGCTTGCCCCTTGTCCAGTAGTTGCTGGCTGTAGATGCCCTTGAGAAGCCCTAGTTCTACCGGAGGTGTGTAGAGTTTGCCGTCTAGCTCCAGTAGTAGATTGCCAATAGAAGTTTCCAGTAGCTGCCCTTGTGCATTGTAGTAAATCTGTTCTTGCTGTTCCAAGGTCAGATGTGGCCGATGACTGGTTTTGAAATAGGTAAAGGGATGGGCTAGATTGGCTGTCTGCTCGACCAGTTTTGCCTTTCTGAAAGTCTCTGTTAGTGGCAGTAGAGGGGCCGTTTCTAGCTCAATGCTACCGTCTTTTTTTAGAGCTATACGCAGCCTGTAATCCTGTCCTTTGTCTAGCTGAGCGCAGCTTTCTTCTAACTCTTGCTCTAGTTTGTCTTGGTCGAAAGGATAGGCGAAGTAGCTAGCTGCTTCTGTCAGTCTTTGCAGGTGTTTGTCTTGCAAGGTCAGCTTTCCATCCGTTACTTTTCCTGTAGAAATCAGGTCGAATCGCGGATTTTTTCGATAGAGGACGGCAGATTTTTGCTGGGTTTCGATGTATTCGGATTTCCACGTGCTGTCCCAAGTAATGCCGCCGCCCACGCTATAGATGGCTTTCCTTCCCTCCAGCTGAATGGTGCGGATGGCGACGTTGAAAATCCGTCTCTGGTCTGGTAGGCAGATGCCGACTGTACCGCAGTAGACCCCGCGGGCCGCTTTTTCTGTCGCCTTGATGATAGCCATGGTTGAAATTTTTGGCGCGCCAGTGATGGATCCGCAAGGAAAGAGCGCCTTGAAAAGCTCTGCCAGCCCAATTCCCTCATGCAGCTGGCTCTCAATGGTAGAGGTCATCTGCCAGACCGTAGAGTACTGCTCGACGCTGCAGAGACGCTCAACCCGCTCGCTACCCGTCTGCGAAATGCGGTTCATGTCATTCCGCAGCAGATCGACAATCATCATATTTTCTGATCGGTTTTTGGCATCTTGGGTCAACCATGCAGCCTGCTCTCTATCCTGCTCTAAGGTCAGTCCCCGATTGGTGGTCCCTTTCATAGGGCGAGTGGTCAGTTGACCTCGGTGTTCCTTGAAAAAGAGCTCGGGACTGATGGACAAGATGGCGGTCTCATCATGCTCTACATAGGCATTGTAGGCCGCATTTTGCTCAACGACAAGTCTGTTATAAATAGCCAAGCTGTCCTCAGGAATGAGCTCTGCACACAGCTGGACCGTGTAGTTGACCTGATAGGTGTCGCCCTGGCGGATATGATGATGAATAGTCTCGATAGCTTGCTGGTACTCTTGTTCAGAAGTTAGCCCCTGCCAAGACGCTGGCATTTCCACTTCCTCATAGGTCAAGGGAATGGAAGCTTGCTCGGCCTTATCGTGGATAGTAAAGTAGAGGAGGTATTCTTTCTGGAGCGGAGCCGAATGAACTTGGAACTTTTCCTCAAAGGCTGGAGCTGCTTCATAGCTGACATAGCCGACAGCATAGTATCCTTTCTCCTGCCAGCCCTCAATCTCTGACAAAAGTTCCTCCACTTGGTCAAGGTGACGAGTCTTTAGCTCCCTGATAGGATTTGTGAAAATCAGGCGTTGTCCCAACTGTTTAAAATCAATAATCGTTTTCTTGTGCATAAGGTTATTTTATCACAAGATAATTTGAATGAAAACGGTTTTATCTGGTAGAGCATCAATTCTTTTAAGAAAGTTGACAGATTAGAAAGTGGTTAGGTATACTATTTTAAAAAAGAAAGAATAAGATTTATATGAAGTCGAATAAATTGTTATTGGTAAATGGAATTACCAGTATCTTAGGAGGTCTCTTAATCCTTTACGCTTCTTCTGAGAGATGGGACTGGAAAATAGTTGATTTGGTTCCCAAACTGGTCGAAAACTCTGGTTGGGGTGGCTTGGTAGTATTAATAAGCCTGCTGTTTTTGGCGCTTTCTATTGTTGGAATGGCTCATTATAGCGAAGACTCAAGAGTCAATAAGACCAGCCATAAGCTACTCTTTTTTGCCTCTATTGTTGGATTTATCCCTTTTTTGGGTAACTTCGCTGGCCTTTTATCTATAGGGGGAGGAGCTCTATACCTTTTAGATTTGCCGAGATTTAAGAATGATGACAAGGCTGAGTAAGCTGTGTCGCGTCCACTTTTTCTCATTCAAAGAGCTCAGAAAATCGCTGGCTTTTCTTATTTTAAGTTATAGTTTTTGATTATACCAAACAATAATTTCAATCAATGTCAGTTGTAAAATAGGGGTTTCTAATGATCAAAACAATCAGGGGGTATAGTTTTTGACTATATCAAAATTAGGAAAATTCCAATTATACAGAGGGTGGATTTTCTGATAAGATAAAATCAAGAAAAATTTTGGAGGACGCATATGTCAACAACTATCATTGGTTTCCCACGTTTGGGTGAATTCCGCGAATTGAAATTTACAACTGAAAAATACTTTAGAAAAGAAATCTCAGCAGACGAACTCGTGGCTGCAGCTAAAGAGCTCCGTGCTAAGCATTGGAATATTGTTAAGGAAAAAGGAATTTCTGAGATTCCATCAAATGATTTTTCTCATTATGATAATGTGCTGGATGCAGCTTTTCTCTTTAACGTGGTGTCGTCATCTGTGCAAGGTTTGGAATTGACTGACTTGGAGCGTTATTTTGCCTTGGCTCGTGGCTATCAGGGAGAAAAAGGAGATATCCGCGCTCTTCCGATGAAGAAATGGTTCAACACTAACTACCACTACATCGTTCCTAAATTTGAAAAAGAAACTCAAGTAAAATTGGCTGGCCACAAGATTTTTGATGAATTTGCTGAAGCTAAAGAGTTGGGCTTAGTAACCCGTCCAGTAGTGGTCGGGCCATTCACCCTCCTGCAAGTATCTGACTTTGAAGATGGTGTGGCACCGGCTGACTTTGTAGATGCCTTGGTGGCAGCTTATCAAGAAGTTTTTGCAAAACTGGCAGAGCTGGGCGCAAAGCGTATCCAGCTGGATGAGCCAAGTTTGGTTAAAGATTTGTCTGCTGAAGAAAAAGCTCTCTTCTTGGACCTTTATAAGAAGCTTTTGGCAGACAAAAAAGGCTTGGAAGTCTTGATTCAAACCTACTTTGGTGACGTTCGTGATATCTATTCTGATCTTGTAGAGTTGCCAGTAGATGCGATTGGTTTGGACTTCGTTGAGGGTAAAAAAACTCTTGAGCTTGTTAAAGGTGGCTTCCCAGCTGACAAGACTCTTTATGCAGGGATTGTCAATGGTAAAAATATCTGGCGCAACAACTACGAAAAGAGCTTGGCTGTTCTTGAGCAAATCCCAACTGAAAACATTGTCTTGACAAGCTCATGCTCACTTCTTCATGTGCCATTTACAACAGCTAATGAAGACTTTGAACCAGCTATCTTGAATCACTTTGCCTTTGCAGTTGAAAAATTGGAAGAACTTCGTGACTTGGATGCTATCCGCAATGGTCAAGGTGCAGAAGCTCTTGCAACAAACAAGGCTCTCTTTGCAACTGAACGTGTTGGTGAAAATGCAGAACTTCGTGCTCGTATCGCTGGTTTGACAGATGCAGACTACACTCGTTTGCCAGCCTTCGCAGAACGCGAAGCCATCCAAGAAGAAGCCTTTAAACTTCCAGCTCTTCCAACAACAACAATCGGTTCATTCCCTCAAACAAAAGAAGTTCGTGCCAAACGCTTGGCCTTCCGTAAGGGTGAATTATCACAAGAAGATTATGACAAGTTCTTGGCAGAGCAAATTGATGAATGGATTAAATGGCAAGAAGAAGTTGGATTTGACGTCCTTGTACACGGTGAGTTCGAGCGTAACGATATGGTTGAGTACTTCGGTCAAAACTTGTCAGGTTACCTTTTCTCTAAGAACGGTTGGGTACAATCATACGGTATGCGTGGGGTGAAACCACCAATCATCTGGGGTGATGTGACTCGTCTCAACCCAATCACTGTTAAATGGTCTAGCTACGCACAAAGCCGTACTGACAAACCTGTTAAAGGTATGTTGACTGGACCTGTTACCATCCTTAATTGGTCATTCCCACGTGAAGACATCTCTATCAAGGATTCTACTCTTCAAATCGCTCTTGCTATCAAGGATGAAGTTCTTGACCTTGAAGCTGCAGGCGTGAAGATTATCCAAATCGATGAGGCTGCTCTTCGTGAGAAACTGCCACTTCGTCGTAGCGACTGGTACGAAGACTACCTTGACTGGGCAATCCCTGCCTTCCGCTTGGTACACTCTACAGTAGCGCCAGACACTCAAATCCACACTCACATGTGTTACTCAGAATTTACAGATATCATCCCAGCTATCGACAACATGGATGCGGACGTTATTTCCTTTGAAGCAAGCCGTTCAAACCTTGAAATCTTGGACGAACTCAAAGCGAAGAACTTCCAAACAGAAGTAGGACCTGGTGTTTACGATATCCACTCACCACGTGTGCCGAACGAAGGCGAAATCGACCATACGATTGAAGCTATCTTGGCTAAGGTGCCAAGCAGCAAGGTTTGGATCAACCCTGACTGTGGTTTGAAAACACGTGGTATTCCAGAAACCAAAGCTAGCTTGGTGCGCTTAGTAGAGGCAGCAAAAGCAGCTAGACAACACTTGAAATAATCCTCCTCTGACATAATCGTTTATTTTTATGGAGAGCAAACAGAAAATTTAAACCGGAGCTGTCAATCCTGCAGAAATTGTTCCTGTAGGATTGTTCTCAGCTTAGCGGTATATCACTGAAAGGAACTTTTTATTATATGGTTCGTCACCACACACCTAGTCTCTCATTTGAAGTATTTCCTCCCAATCCAGCAGTAGGCAATGAGAAAATAATCCAAGCTCTTCGGGAAATGCAAGATATTGCACCTCACTATATTAGTGTGACCGCTAGCAATAATAAATTTAATATAGAGGAGACAACGGTACGTTTGGCTGACTTCATCTATAATGATTTGAAGATTCCTACCATCGCTCACCTTCCAGCAGTCTATTTAACCAAGGAAATGGTCTCAGATACACTCCAGGCTTTGGACAAGGTTGGTGTGCATAAGATTTTAGCTCTAAGAGGGGATGTTTTCCCTGATGTAGCACCTAAGGATGATTTTAAGTATGCGACTGACTTAATTGAATACATCAAAGAAGAAGCACCGCACTTTGATATTGTTGGTGCCTGCTACCCTGAGGGGCACCCTGACTCGCCAAACCAAATCTCGGATATTCAAAATCTTAAGAAGAAAGTGGATGCAGGCTGTTCAAGCCTTGTAACTCAGCTTTTCTTTGATAATGAGCATTTCTATGATTTCCAAGACAAGTGTACCTTGGCAGGGATTGATATTCCCATTCATGCAGGGATTATGCCAATTCTTAACCGTAATCAAGCGCTTCGTCTCTTGAAAACGTGTGAGAATATCCATCTTCCACGTAAATTTAAGGCCATCTTAGACAAGTATGAGCATGACCCTGAGTCGCTCAGAGCAGCAGGACTTGCCTATGCAGTGGATCAAATCGTGGACTTGGTAACTCAGGATGTTGCTGGTGTTCATCTATATACAATGAACAATGCAACAACTGCCCATCATATTTACCAGGCAACTCATACATTTTTCTCATAATATTAGCCCCCTATCCCTTATTCTTCTCAGACTGATAGATATTCAGCATGTCTTTAGTTAGGTCTGGAAGAGAGGGGATTTTTTGGTCTCTGTAAGTTTTTATTTATGCATGTTCTTGGTTGTTTTTGATTTCGAAGTATGAAATCGATTACATTTCTTATAAATCAGCTGAAACAGATTATTTTATATAAAGTTAATTTAATTGTTTCATATTCCAAAAAGTATGGTAGAATGGTAACATAGGAGTTTTAAATCTTATTGATTAACTTCTTTTATATCACACCTATACTTCTACTAGATACAGCCTCCTAACCCAATAGAGTATGGAAGTGAAAGAGGGAAAATTAAACAGCTAAATGTTTTATTTTTTGCACTTTTCAGGGGAGATCTTGGGAGAGACCAGGTGTAGATTCATGTTTAGGGACTTAGCTATGGCTAATCAACCCAAATAGAAAGGCGAGGAAACATGACAACAGATTATAATTCTAAGGCTTATTTAGAAAAAGTTGATGCTTGGTGGCGTGCTGCTAACTATATTTCAGCGGCTCAAATGTACCTAAAAGACAATCCACTTTTGAAACGCGATGTGGTAGCTAATGATCTAAAGGCTCACCCAATCGGACACTGGGGAACTGTTCCAGGACAAAACTTCATCTACGCTCACTTGAACCGGACGATTAATAAATATGACCTAGATATGTTCTACATTGAAGGACCTGGTCACGGTGGTCAGGTAATGGTTTCAAACTCATACCTCGACGGCTCATATACAGAGTTAAATCCAAATATTCCTCAAAACGAAGAAGGCTTCAAACATTTGTGCAAGATCTTCTCATTCCCAGGGGGTATCGCTTCTCACGCGGCACCTGAAACACCAGGTTCTATCCATGAAGGTGGAGAACTCGGTTATGCCCTATCTCATGCAGCAGGAGCTATCTTGGATAATCCAGATGTGATTGCAGCAACTGTTATCGGTGATGGTGAAGGGGAAACTGGTCCATTGATGGCAGGTTGGTTGTCAAATACTTTTATCAACCCTGTTAATGACGGTGCTATTCTTCCAATTTTCTATCTTAACGGTGGTAAAATTCACAACCCAACTATCTTTGAACGTAAAACAGACGAAGAATTGACCTTGTTCTTTGAAGGTTTAGGTTGGAAACCTATTTTTGCTGACGTAACAGCTATTTCAGAAAATCATGAAGCTGCTCATGCTCTTTTTGCGGCTAAATTGGACGAAGCAATCGAAGAAATTAAGAAAGTCCAAGCTGAAGCCCGTAAAGGATCAGCTGAAGAAGCAACTCAAGCTATTTTCCCAGTATTGGTTGCCCGCATTCCAAAAGGATGGACTGGTCCTAAGTCATGGGAAGGTACTCCAATCGAAGGTGGTTTTCGTGCTCACCAAGTGCCAATTCCAGTAGATGCTCACCATATGGAGCATGTTGATGCCCTTCTTGATTGGTTGAAATCTTACCGTCCAGAAGAATTGTTTGATGAGTCTGGAAAAGTCTTGCCTGAAATCGCTGCGATTGCACCGAAAGGTGACCGTCGTATGGCTATGAACCCAATCACTAATGCTGGTGTTATCAAACCAATGGACACTGCTGATTGGAAGAAACACGCCCTTAAGTTTGAAACTCCAGGTGAGATCGTGGCACAAGACATGATTGAGTTTGGTAAATACGCTGCTGACTTGGTAGATGCTAACCCAAATAACTTCCGTATCTTTGGTCCGGACGAAACAAAATCAAACCGTCTGCAAGAAGTTTTCACTCGTACTAGCCGTCAATGGTTGGGCCGTATGAGACCTGAATACGATGAAGCTTTGAGCCCAGCGGGTCGTGTTATTGACTCACAATTGTCAGAGCATCAGGCTGAAGGTATGTTAGAAGGTTACGTCTTGACAGGTCGTCATGGCTTCTTCGCTTCTTACGAATCATTCCTTCGTGTAGTAGATTCAATGGTGACACAACACTTCAAATGGTTGCGTAAATGTAAGACTCATACTACATGGCGTAAGAACTATCCAGCCTTGAACTTGATTGCAACTTCAACAGTCTTCCAACAAGACCATAATGGTTATACTCACCAAGATCCAGGTATCTTGACACACTTGGCAGAGAAAACTCCAGAGTATATCCGCGAATACTTACCTGCAGATACAAACAGCTTGTTGGCTGTTATGGATAAAGCCTTCAAGGCAGAAGACAAGGTTAACTTGATTGTCACTTCAAAACACCCACGTCCGCAATTCTACTCAGCTGAAGAAGCAGAAGAATTGGTACGTGAAGGCTACAAGGTTATCGACTGGGCTTCAAATGTTGCTAACAATGAAGAGCCTGATGTTGTTTTTGCAGCAGCGGGAACTGAGCCAAACTTAGAAGCTCTTGCGGCAGTATCTATTCTCCACAAGGCCTTCCCAGATCTTAAGATTCGCTTTGTTAACGTGGTTGATATCCTGAAGTTGCGTCACCCATCTGTAGATGCGCGTGGACTTTCAGACGAAGAATTCGACCAAGTCTTCACAACAGATAAGCCAGTTATCTTCGCATTCCATGGTTATGAAGGAATGATTCGTGACATCTTCTTCAACCGTCACAACCATAACCTTCGTGTTCACGGTTACCGTGAAAATGGAGATATCACTACTCCGTTTGATATGCGTGTTATGTCAGAATTGGATCGCTTCCACTTGGCTCAAGATGCAGCAAATGCAGCACTTGGTGCAGCAGCAGCTGACTTCTCTGCTAAAATGGACGAGACGGTGGCTTACCACAATGCTTACATCCGTGAAAACGGTGATGATATCCCAGAAGTTCAAAACTGGAAATGGGAAAACATTAACAAATAAGATTTAAAAGGCTTGGAATTTTTTCCAGCCTTTTCTTGTTGATTCGAGAAGTAAATTATTTAAATAAATCATAGAATAGTATCAGAATCTCTGATTATTTCATAGGAAAAGGCTTTTAAATAAGTATATAATAGAAGAAAACTAAATAACTTCACTAAAACAAGTTAATTTAGAGTGAGAAATATACAAATTTTATGTCAAAAATGAGAAGGAAGGGGCTTTATGACGAGAAAAATCATCTTTTTGGATGTGGATGGGACCCTCATCGACTATGATAATCATATACCGAAGTCTGCTGTGGTCGCCATTCGACGGGCGCGGGAAAAGGGGCACCTAGTCTATGTCTGCACAGGTCGCAGCAAGGCTGAGATGCCACCGGACATCTGGGATATTGGCTTTGATGGAATGATTGGTGGCAACGGGTCTTATGTGGAGCATGAGGGGCAGGTTGTTCTGCACCAGCTGATTCCGTCAGATGTTACTAAGAGGCTAGTGGACTGGCTTCAGGAGCGGGGGCTAGAGTTTTACCTAGAGAGTAATAATGGCCTTTTTGCCAGCAGGGGCTTCCGCGAAGCAGCACGACCAGTACTTCAGACCTATGTCCTTGGAAAAGGTGCTAAACCAGAAGAAGTCGTAAATATGGAGGCTGAAGAAGCTCTTCATGGTCTAGTTTATGGTGGGGAGCTCTATCGGGACGATCTGAACAAAGTCAGCTTTATTCTCAAGAGTTACCAAGACCATCTGGATTCTAAGGCCGCTTTTCCTGAGCTCAAGGCGGGTACTTGGGGAGGCAAGGGCGAGCATGCTCTCTTTGGTGACTTAGGAGTCAAAGATATTACCAAGGCGCATGCCATTGAGGTTCTGCTGAAGCATCTGCATGCTGATAGGTCGGATACTCTGGCTTTCGGTGATGCCAAGGTTGATATTCCTATGCTGGACTATTGTCAGGTCGGGGTCGCTATGGGAAATGGCGGAGCGGAAATAAAGGCTATGGCTGATCTGGTGACAGACTCTGTCAGTCAAGACGGTCTCTACAAGGCCTTTGAAAAGTTAGAACTCATCTAAAGGAGATGTGAATGAAGGCAAAAACTCTTTATCTGATGCGGCATGGCCAGACGCTTTTCAATCTGCGCCACAAGGTGCAGGGATGGTGCGATGCTCCTCTGACCGATTTTGGAATTTATCAGGCCAAGGTGGCAGGGAAATATTTTAAGGATGCTGGTATTACATTTGATGATGCATATAGCTCTACTCAAGAGCGAGCCTGTGATACCTTGGAATTGGTAACGGACGGTAAGATTCCTTATAAGCGTGTCAAGGGACTCAAGGAGTGGAACTTTGGCACCTTTGAAGGGGAAAGTGAAGACCTCAATCCGCCCCTGCCTTACGGAGATTTCTTTGTGACCTATGGCGGTGAATCACAGGATCAGGTGCAGGAGCGTATGGCAGCGACCATTCTTCAGCTCATGCAAGAGACAGATGGTCAGTCTGTGCTCATGGTCTCCCATGGCGGATCTATGGCTAATTTTGCCAGAGCTTGGCAGAAAAACTGGCGTCTGGATAATTTAGGTCACATGACCAACTGCGGTATCTTGAAGTTTACTTTTGAAGATGACCAATTCTATCTAGAAGAAGCCATTGGTCACGATTTTAGCGAATGGGAGGGAAAATGAAAGATTTATATTTGATGCGGCACGGACAGACTTTTTTCAACCAAGAAGGCTTGGTGCAGGGAGCTAGCGATTCTCCTTTGACAGAACTAGGGCAAAATCAAGCCCGGCAGGCAGGAGCTTATTTGCAAGGGCGGGGCATTCGTTTTGGTCATCTCTATTCCTCCACCCAGGAGAGGGCTTCTGATACCTTAGAACTCGTTTCCGGACGGACCGACTATACTCGTCTAAAAGGCATTAAAGAATGGAACTTTGGTCTTTTTGAAGCTCAGCCCGAACGCCTGCAGCCGAAATTTCGACCAGGAGCTACCTCTTTTGAAGACCTCTTCGTCCCTTATGGCGGAGAAGGTGTGGACCAAGTCGGTGAGCGCATGCTGGTCACTCTGACTGAGGTCATGGAGCAGGCAGGAGCAGAGCCAGTCTTGGCTGTTAGTCACGGTGGTGCCATGTGGGCCTTCTATCTCAAGATTGCAGCTCAAGCTCTGGATCCCAAGGTGCGCTTTGGTAACTGCGCCATCTGCCATTACCATTATAAGCAGGGACATTTTAGGCTAGCAGAAGTCATTGACCCGCTGATGGGTAGTGTGTATGAGTGTGAAACTTCTCTTTGACCATAAAAAGAGAGGATAAGAAAGGAAAAAGATCAGACTCAAGTTCCTTTTCTAGATATGAAATACAGTCCTTAGAAATATTTTTCAGAGGACTTTTTGTTTGTCATTCGTCAAAAATACAATATGAAAACAAACGCTAGACTATTTTCATACTATTAACAATCTAACTAGCCAAATATTTTTTGGAAAGGAACTTGTGGTTGACCTAGATTTTATATAATGGATTTGTAAAGTCAAATGAGAAGAAGAATAGCGAGAAATTCCTTATTTATGTGCTTCTAAGGGGACTTCTGAACTAATTTCTATTATTTTTCTAAGATTAATTGTCAGAAATATTAATATTATATTACACTTATATATTTCTACTAATTTTCATTGACTTTAAAACATAGAAAGACTACAATGAAGCCGGGGCAAACGCTTACAATTTATATAGGAGGTCCAATTATGAGAAACGACAGACAACAACGCTTCTCTTTTCGCAAATATTCAGTTGGTTTAGTATCCGTGGTAGTCGGATGCCTTTTTTATAGCCCAACTGTCTTGGCCCAAGAATCAGGAATAAATCCGCAGCTGGAGCCACCAGCAATCGTCGAACAGAGTTCCGAACTTGTGAAGAAAGAAGATTCAAAGTTGGAACAGCCAGAGTTAGCACCTTCAGAGGCAGATACAAGGAGCCAGGAGTTGCCTAACTCTGAAACGCAGAGTGAAACAACAAAGACAGATGGTGAAGGAGACAAGACTCAGGTTGCTGATTCTGTCGTCAATGAAAATGGACAAGAAAATAAAGCATCGGAGGAAAATCCCGATAAGGAAATATCGCCTAATCAAAATAAGATAGATTCAGAAACTACAAAGAAAGAAGTGCCACAGGAGCCTAAAAAGGTAGATTCAGAAGCAACAAAAAATGATGCTAATATTGAATCAGATATTACGAATAAAGTAGATGAGGAGGCCCGTGTTCAAGCTGTAGTTCGTCTGACAGGAGAAAAAAAGAAGACACCAGTAGGAGCTACACAAATTGAAGCTCGTATGCATGAAAATCAACCAATCAAAGCTGCGGTCTTAAAGGAATTGGACGAAAAAGGAATCCAATATAAGAAATTAGCAGATTTTGATCTGATTTTTAACGGTTTTGTTTTAGAAACAAGCTACAAGGAAGCTTTGAAGATTCGCCAGGTGGCCAGAGTTGAAAAAGTTGACATCACCCCTCTTTCAACTGCCAATACGCCTCAAGATCTTCCTAAGAAACAAAATACCTTGTTGCCAACCAAGGTTAGTGATGAAAATGAACTAATCAATCTCCAACCATTATGGGATAAGGGTATAAAAGGGCAAGGACGTATCGTTGCAGTTCTTGACACTGGTCTTGATTACGAGCATAACTTCTTTAGTTTAACAGACAAAAGCAAGGCCAAATACCAAAATAAAGAGCAGATGGAAGCTGCTATGAAAAAGGCAGGAATTACCTATGGTAAATGGTATAACGACAAGGTGGTTTATGCTTATAACTATTCTGATATGAATGATGAGATCAAAGAGGACGATCCTCGCTCACACGGAACTCACGTAGCAGGTTCAGCAGTTGGAAATGCGACCAAACCAGCCCCAACTGGAGAACTACTTAAAGGGGTAGCTCCAGAAGCACAACTGATGTTTATGCGGGTCTTTTCAGATAAGAAAGGAATGACTGAGCAGGGCTTTATCGTTGCAAAAGCTGTGGAAGATGCCGTTAAGCTTGGAGCAGATACAATCAATATGAGTTTCGGAGGTATTAGTGGCTCAGAAGCGGATACCAATCCTCTTACTCGACAAGCCTTTGAATTTGCTAGAAAGTCAGGTGTTGTCATAAACGCTGCAGCAGGAAATTATGCTGTGAATGGATATTGGCAAGCCAAACCAAAAGCAGATGCTCCTGATACTGGAACAATAGACGAACCAGCCATTGAAAATGGCGTTTTAGCAATCGGAGCCTTTAATAATAAAATCGACCATGTGACAAAAATTCGCTTGGAAATCCCTGCCTTAAAAGATAAGAAAGAATTCCAGAATGGTCTTGTTGATTTACCAGTCTATCGGCTCATTTTCCCTGTTGAAGGTCCGCAGTCTTATGTCCATGTTGAAAAAGGCGGAGAAGAAGCTTACCGGACAGCTTCTGTCAAGGGGAAGATTGCTTTAGTTGAGAGCGGTGGTGATGTTACGGATGAAGATAAGGTCAACTCCCTTCGTCAAGCTGGTGCCAAAGGGGTTTTGGTTTATCAAAATGAGGAACAAGGAGACCAGCTACAAAATCTTCCAATGGGCTATTGGGGTTCCTTCTATCCTGTCAGCGTGCTAGGACATAGTTTAGGTAAAGAATTAGCTGCGCATGCTGGCGACTATAAGCTGACTTTCCATCAAGAGGTTAAAAAGGTTCCTTATAGTGAAGCTAATAAGATGCTCTACTTTACAGGTTGGGGACTGTCAACAGAAGGAAAACTGAAGCCGGATGTAACCTTGCCAGGTGGTATGATTTATTCTGCTATTCCGAACGGTTCTTACGACATGGATGGTGGGACTAGTATGGCGACTCCTCATGCTGCTGGGGCAACAGCCTTGATTAAGCAGGCTTTAGAAGAAAGATTCCCGCAATATAGTCCAGAGCAAATTCATACCTTGCTTCGTCAACTGGTTATGAGTACAGCTAAACCTCACAAGGACAAGGAAAGCAATACCTATTCTTCAGTCCGTCAACAAGGTTCCGGTCTAATGGATGCTGCGGGAGCTGCTTTTGGCAATCTATATGTAACTGGAAAAGGGACGGATAGTAGTCTGACACTTGGAAATGTTAAAGATAGCTTTACTTTCGAGGTGACTGTTCATAACTTGGGTAATCAAGCCCAAGAACTTAGCTACCATACTGTTGTCAATACAGATCAAGTTGAAAATGGTCGGCTTACACTTCAAATGCGTCAGCTACTGGACCAAAAAGGTGATAAAACTGTCCTTGTACCTCCAATGGGTAGTGTGACCATTCCGATTAAGATTAATACAAGCGCCTATACTAAAGAATTATCTCAACAAATGAAGAATGGTTATTTTCTAGAAGGTTTCGTCTTCTTCAAGGATGCTAAGACGCAAAAAGATTTAGTCAGTCTTCCATATATCGGCTTTAAAGGACATTACCAAGACCTACCTGGTATCGAAAAGCCAGTTTATGAATTTACTGGTAAGGAAAAACCTTTCTATTACTATCAAGATGAGAAAGCGGAAAATCCAGTCAAGGATCCGGGAAATCACTTTACTGCTTTAGTTAGCTCTATTCGTAGAGATGGCAAGAAAGAGCAGGTTGTACTGGGTGAAACAGACGGTAAATACGATGGTAACGCCTTGGTATTCTCTCCAAATGGAGATGGACATTTTGATACGGTTAAACTAAATGCGGTCGTTTTGAGAAATGTTGATAATATCCATTTAGCAGTCTACAAGGCAGACGATACGAAACGTGAACATCCGATTTTTGAACAAGGAAACGAAAGTGAGAAAAAAACAGATTACGGCTGGAGAATTAACGATAGAAGTAGAATCCTTTATGCTAGTCGTTGGACAGGAAAAGACCAAAACAATCAGGTCGTTCCTGATGGGGAATACCAATATGTTCTGACCTACCGTCCAAGTACTCCTGGAGCAAAACCTCAAGAAATCATTTTGAAGGTCAAGGTCGACAATCAGGTCCCTCAATTAGCGTCAACCAAAGACCTCTATGATCCAAAAAACGCGTATCTTTAGACCGGGAACGATTATTGAGGAAGGAAGTGGTCTGGCAGGTAAATACTTATCCTACGAAAAAGATGGACAAACCATTGAAATCAGCCCAAATCAAGATGGTTCGTATTTGATCCCAGAAGGGGTTGATCCAGCAACTGTTCGTTTTTATATTTGGGATAAGGCATATAATACCAATACTTTAACCCTTGATGGTCAGAATGCTTATAAGTCGGATGAGAAGGAATCAGGAAAATCGAGAGGAAAAAGAAGTTCTGAGGGCGGCCAAGCAGAAGCAACAGATGGAAGACTGGAGATCCGTGTCGTTGATGAAGAGGGAAATCCAACCTCTCAATATCCTGAGATGATGCGTTACCAAGTATTTGACAGTAAGGGCAATCGAATTGATAAAGAGTTTAATACTTATTATGAAAGTGAGTTGCCAAGGTTGCCATTTGGTAGCTATACCATCAAAGTAGTTGCACAAGATGAAAACTATTCATGGGTATCTCCAACAACTGTAACGGTTGAGTTGACGAAAGAACATCCTGAAGGCCTAGTCAACTTTGTTTACCATTACAAATCTAAGAATCGATTTAACGTAGTCTTTGATAAGGATTTACCATCTGGAACTAGAGTATTTGCTATTCGTAAGGATAATGGAGAACAGCATGAATTAGAACAAACCCTCTATGAACCAAAGACTTTTGAAAAGATTCTATTAAATGGAGATTATCAGATTCATATTGAACTGCCAAAAGGTTATCGTGCGGTAGAAAATGATGTTTTCTATTCAGTAGGAGAAAAAATCAATCGCTTCTTAACAACATTTGTAGAAGTTGCAGAAGACAATCCGGTTAATCCGAACCCAACACCAAATCCGATTCCAAATCCAGTACCAGATCCACTCATTCCGGATAAGACACCAAATCCTGGTAAAGGAAAAGAAGTGGATAAAGAAGATCAGCTAATTGCGAAAAAAGCAGACTTGCGTCCAATGTATGTCAAACCAAGTGAAAAGAAGGAGGAGGACATACGAGAAGTCTCTGACTTAGATGCAAAAGAAAGCCTGCCAAAGACTGGACAAGCTGGGGATGGCATGGGTCTGTTAGGCTTGTTCTTGTCACTTTGCACTTTTGGATTCATTCGTCAAAAGGGAAAAGAAGGTCAGGATTAATCATTTGAAGTTTTATTAACAGTTAGATAATAGCTGGAAGCAATCTAGTTTCTTGCTTCCAGCCTAAAGATAAAGGAGTTTTGTATGGAGTTTCACCGAAAACAACGTTTTTCAATTCGAAAGTATGCTATAGGGGTAGCATCTGTATTGATTGGAATGGCTCTTGTTGGACCAATGGTTGCGGCAGATACAGTAACCTCTGAAGAACAAGCCATTACAGCGTCTGCAGTGGATACTGCACAGACGACGGAAGAAAATCATCCTGTCAAAGAGGAAGAAGTAAGAAAACTGGAAGAACCGTCTCTTCCTTCTACTCTTGACTCGGGTCTAACAGAAGGTATTCAGCCATCCGATAAGGGTAATGAGCCTGTAAAAGGAGGTGCAAATGAGCCCGACAAGGTAAGTGCTGAAAAAGAGGCAGGAAGCAATGTCACTCCTGAATCTGAGAAGAGAAGTGAAAATGATTATAAGCAGCCTGTCCTTGATACCTCAAAGAAAGTAGCTAAGGAAAATATAGAAGAAAATTCCCACAAAGAAGTAGCTGAAGCTCCAAAAAATGAACTGGATGAAGCGACTCCAGTAGAAGCTCTTGTTCGCCTAAAGGAAGAAAAAACACCTGGCGAAGCCCCTCTTACATCAGCTACGGAAAAGTCTAGACGAATTGAGAAGACAAATCGGGAACACGAGGAATTTTTAAAAGAATTAGAAAGACAGTCCATTCGCTTTAAGAAACTATATGATATTAATCTTTTGTTTAGTGGACTTGCTTTAGAAACGACTTACGGGGATGCGAAGAAAATTCGAGGTTTGGCGCGTGTCGATGCTGTGGACTATGCTCCTCTTCGGCGGACCAGAGTGGAAGAGCCGCAACCAGCTGACGCTTCCCCAACCCCAAGTCCTGCCAAAGTTAGCGAAGAAAACAGTTTAATCAATTTACAACCGCTCTGGGATAAAGGGTTTAAAGGTCAGGGTCAGGTTGTAGCCGTGATTGATTCAGGTGTCGATCCTGCCCACGACGCTTTTCGTTTAACGGACATCAGCAAGGCAAAATTCAAAAGTGAAGCTGATATTGAAGCAGCCAAGAAAAAGGCTGGCATTACCTATGGTAAGTGGTACAACAACAAAGTCGTCTATGTTCATAACTATAGTGATATGGATGATAATGTAAAAGAAGAAGATCCGATTTCACATGGTGCCCATGTGGCTGGGACTGCTGTAGGAAATGCTTCTCAACCATCTCCAAACGGAGAAATTTTCCGAGGGGTAGCTCCAGAAGCTCAGCTCATGTTTTTGCGCGTTTTTTCAGATACGAAAGGTGGACAAGTCCAAAACTTTATTTATACCAAGGCTGTGGAAGACGCTGTGAAGCTTGGGGCTGATACCATTAATATGAGTTTAGGAACTGCCTCAGGCTCCATCTATGATGTTGGTGAAATTACCCGTCAAGCCTTCGATGAAGCTCGCAAGGCAGGAGTGACCATTACTGTTGCTTCGACCAACATGGCAACCAATGGTTTTTGGCATAGTAAGCCACTTGCTACAACACCTGATTATGGGATGACAGGGACACCGTCAGTCAATCCAAATGTTATTTCTGTTGCTTCAATCAATAGCTTGACTAAACACGTTTCAACGGAAGCAAGCTTAACCGTTAAGGAGCTAGTCGATTCTACAGAATTTCCTGATGGTAAAATTCCAATGCATTCTTTTGTTGAACGAGATGGTTTTCGGACGACCATTCCACAAAATTATATCCATGTGGAAAATGGTGGACTGGAAAACTATCAAGGAGTTCAGATAAATGGCCGTTTGGTTTTGACTGAAAGAGGCGGTCAGGTCTCAGATGTTGAAAAAGTCAAACAGCTGAAAGCAGCTGGAGCAACTGGAGTGATCTTCTATCAGACAAAAGAGCAAGGAGAAAGGCCTGCTCCATTTGATCTAGAAGGTTTAGGGGAGCGTTTCCCTGTTGGGGTAATCGGCCATCGTGCAGGAGAGGTTTTGTCCCAGCACGCCAGTGATTACCAACTGAACATTGCCAACAAATTTAAGCGTGTACCGTATGAAGCTGCTAAACAGATGTCAGACTTTTCATCTTGGGGCTTATCAGTTGATGGTGATTTGAAGCCGGATGTGACCTTGCCAGGTGGAATGATTTACTCATCTGTTAATAACGGTGAATACTATATGGACAGAGGAACAAGTATGGCATCTCCTCATGCTGCAGGGGCAACAGCTTTGGTCAAGCAGTCTTTGAAAGAACGCTTCCCTCATCTGACACCTGAACAACTCCAAATCCTCGTCAAGCAAATGACGATGAGTACAGCAGTTCCCCATTTGGATGAAGAAACAAAGGCTTATTCTTCTGTCCGTCAACAGGGGGCTGGAGTCATGGATGTGACAGCGGCTGCTCTAGGTGATTTATATGTCACTGCAAAAGGCGAAAAGAGTAGCTTGACCTTGGGAAATGTGAAGGACACCTTCGAGTTTGATGTGACAGTTCATAATTTATCTGATCAGGAAAAGACGGTCACCTATGAAACAACTCTTCAGACGGACCAAGTTGAAGATGGGAAATTTACGCTCCACCCACGTCTTTTAGAGACCCTGACAGGTAAAGAAACTGTCACTGTTCCAGCTCATGGTCAACGGACCATTCGTGTTTCAGTTGATGCCAGCAAGTATCGATCCGAGTTGAGCAAACAAATGCCAAATGGTTATTTCCTAGAAGGATTTTTCCTTGTTAAAGATGCTAAGAGCAATCAGCATTTGGTCAGTCTCCCTTATGTCAGTTTCCGAGGGGAATACCAAAATCTGCGAGGAATTGAAAAACCGATTTATGAATATGCTGGCTCTGACAAACCTTTCTATTACTATAAGGACAAAACAGACTATCCAGATGGCAAGATTCCAGATGTGGAAGAGCGACATCCTGATAATCATTTTACGTCCTTAATCAGTTATGTGTATGAAAATGGGGAATATGTGGCTAAAACACTAGGACAGGATGGCGAAAAGTTTGATGGGGATCAACTTTACTTTTCACCAAATAATGACTATAATTTCGATAGTGTGAAGGTAAAAGCTGTTATGCTCCGCAATGTCGAAAATGTGCATCTGGCAGTCTACAAGAAAGGAGACACAGAGAGAAAACATCCCGTTTATGAGAACGGAAATGAAGTTCATAGAAAAACGGACTGGAGCTACCGAAGAGGAAACCGAAGTGAAGAATTTTATGAAACTTCTTGGGCAGGTTTGGATAATGGTGGGAACCAGCTTCCAGATGGAGAATATCAATTTGTCATTTCCTACCGTCCATCAGCCTCAGGTGCTAAGAAGCAGGAGTTGAATTTCAAAGTTAAAATTGATAATACAGCTCCAAGCATCGAGACGGGTAGCGCCCACTATGATTCTAAGACAAGAGTTTTCCGTCCTGGAAAGATTATCGAAACAGGAAGTGGAGTAGCAGGTACCTATCTGTCATACACTAAAGATGGAGAAACGCACGCCTTGACTCCAGAAGAAGATGGAAGTTATGTCATTCCTGAGGGAGTGGATCTTTCAACGATTCGTTATTCAGTTTGGGATAAGGTATACAATACAGCTGAGCTAGACTTGCAAGGAAATAAAGTAGAGGCTAGCGAAGAACTAACAGCTCAGGCGTCGTCGGTCGCTGAAGAGCCAACGTCAAGTCCAGAAAACAAAGAGACTCTTGACAAGGGGACCTTGGAGCTTGTCTTTACAGACAGCAGTGGAGAAGTGATCAATTATTATCCGTCAATCGTGCGTTACCAAGTTTTTGATGATCAGGGACGTGCTGTAACTGGTGAGTTTAATTCGGCCTATAATGGTGGCAGCTTCCCAGAGCTCCCATTTGGCACATATACAGTCAAGATTACTCTTTCTGATTACCATTATGATTGGGGAGCTGAGCTAGTGAAAAAAGTGACAGTTTCTCCTAAAGATCCTCATCCAAAAGTCACCTTTGCTTCGCGCTACTTATCTGAGAATAAGTTGACAATAGGTTTTGACAAGCCAGTGCCAGAAGGAACTGTTGTGAAGACTATTGATGAGAAAGGGGTTATCCGTACTCTTGCTCATAGTATTTATGATCTTCTGAGCTTTGAAAGCATGCTGATGAATGGAAACTATCGGATTCATGTTGAGCTTCCAGCAGGATATCGCGCAACTGAAAATGACTTTGTCTATGAAGTCACAAATAAGATTAATCGTTATGTTTTATCCTATCTGAAGGAGATGGTGATTCCGACGCCTGATCCAGATCAAGATAGTGGAATAGTTGTAAAACCAGATATGAAACCGGGAGTCCCAGCTCCTACAAATCCAAATAGCAGTCCTTCTTTTGAAACACATAAAGTTAGTGAAAAAGTTGCAACAGCTATGCCACTAACGATTAACTACAAAACAGCTTCTAGTAAGCAAGAAGAATCCGGTGTCCTTCCTAAGACAGGACAAGAGGACCAAACTTCTCAAGCATTCAGTCTCTTTGGAATAACTTCACTCGCATTAGCAGGAATTGTTATTCACAAAAAGCGAGAAGAAAGCGAATAGTCTATAGGAGAATTAAAAATCTTTTAAGTAAGCTTAGCTACATAAGAAACAACCGGAGCCATTTTAGACTCCGGTTGTTTTTGTTATTTATTTAATCAATAAGATTATTTTATTCTGTCCAGACGCTTCTAGTAAATAATATTGAGAGTACAGCTAATACAAGAAAGGCGATGCTAGTATAGATATAGGGCTGATCCAGCGTCGTGGAACGTCCAGATAGATTAACAATACCTCGGAAAAGGATGCCGGCAGTGAGGGTAGCGACTGCAGAGTTCCAGAGATTAAGGCTGAGTCTTGAGAGGTTAGGAATGATCTTGAGTAGGATTAATAAGAGGAGGCCTCCAACCAAAGGAACTGCATAAAGATAGTGCATGTAGGTAGAGGTTTCACCAAAGCTGAAAGACTCATAGATACGGCTAAAGGCAAAGAAGAAGATACTTAAGAGAGTATAGACAAGAGCTGTCTTCTTGAAACGTTTTTTTCTTGGATTAGTAACCGATGTAGACAATGTCGCTCACCGCCCTTTCTGAAATATTTCCATTGGTCGTTGGTTTGTTGATCACCTGACCGTTGAAGTAGAGTGTAGAAGATCCGCCACCGTCAAGGTTATAAGCAGTCTTGACGCCATAAGATTTCATAACTTCAGCTAACTCATAGAGGGATAGACCCTGACTTTCTGAGGTCCGGCCATCTGATACGATAATGATATAGTGGTTTTCGTCGATAATACCGATGGCTGTACGTGGGTTGGAAGACATGGATTGACCAACTTCAGAATTAGTATCAACAACAATCTCACCGTTTTCTACCAAGGATGGACCAAAGGCTAGGAGGTTAACAACTCCGTCTTTCACCAGTTGATCGGCAGATATTTCATCCTCATAAATGATCTTAAAGGAGCCGTCCTTGTAAATCGCCAAATCACCATTGCTGGAGTCTTCTCGGACGGTATCACGGTAGACAACCCCGTTGCGGATAACATAGCCAGTGGAATTAGCCCCGTAGTAGTCACCGTTGACCGCTAAAATAGCGTTGTTGTTGGCAGCAGTGACAGAGGTTTTGGCAGTGACATTGGTTCCATATGTGTTTTGAGCCAGAGCCGTTTTTAGATATTCAGCAGAGCTGACAGTTATGTCAGCAATATAAACCTGGGTATTGCTCACTGTTTTTTCTGTCAGTGTAATGGAGATATTGTCGTCACTATAGCTAGTATCAGACGTGCTGACATTGGTTGCCGTTGTACTGGCGCTACTACTTGTAGTATTGGCTTTAACAGTTGTAATAGACTCTGATAAGACAAAGGTTTTGAGCATGGAGTAGCTGAAGGATGCAGTCAACAATAAGCCAAAAACACTAGCATAGACGTAAGATTTTTTAAATAATTTCATGATACGGTGTGGGTCCTTTCTTTAAAAATAAACTTCTTTTGGATAAGCCAAGAAAGAGAAAATAGCAGAATGCCGACCAAAATCTTGACAAGTAGAAGGTTGATCCCAAAGACAGCGTAGAAGAGTCTGATTAGAAGGGTGTCTAATATAAACAAACCTAGAGCCAGGCCAAAGTAGCCACTTCCTGTTTTTGCAATGCTATCTTCATTTTTAAAGACGAGCTTTTTATTGGTTGAGTAATTAAAAATGGAGCTGGTAACGCGGGCAATCCCATTGGCAAGTAGAATACGCAGAGTTGTCGGCACAGCCACCAGAAAGAGTAGGGCGACAGCGTAGACTAGATAGTCCACAATGAAGCTACTTAGTGAGGATAGAGCAAACTTAAACATATCCTTGTAAATCATTAAGCCATCTTGAATGGGTCTGAAATGGGAAGTTTTATTATCATTGATGTAGACGGTCTCGATCGGAACTTCCACGATTGGATAAGTCTTGCGGGCTTGCAGGAGCATATTCATTTCATATTCATAGCGTTGGCCTTCAATGGAGAGCATAAATGGAAGCATATTGCTAGTGAAGGCACGGAGGCCAGTCTGGGTATCCGAAACAGCAACGCCAGTTTGTTGCTTAAATAACAGACGGGTCAGACTATTTCCAAATCGACTTCGTAGAGGGACCTTTCCGGTAAATGAGCGTGCCCCTAAGATTAATTTCTGATGTTGCTCATGGGCGGCATTGGCAACACGCAGGATGTCCCAAAGCTTATGCTGCCCATCTGCATCTGCTGTGACAATGACACCGTAGTGACCTTGAGACTGAATATAGCGAAAAGCTGTTTTCAGAGCTTGTCCCTTGCCTTGGTTAAGAGAATGATGCAGGACCGTAGCATACGTTGCTGCTTGTTCAAAGACACGATTACATGAGGCAGAACTGCCGTCATTGATTACGATTACTTCAAAGTCACTCTTTTCACGAACTTTTTTATTAAGCGAATGAGATTGTAATCTGGCTCATAAGCTGGAATAACGAGATAATCCATAAGCTGTACCTCTTTCTTAGATGTTTAATAGATAAGATACAGAACAGTATAAAGATGGCTCCTTAAAGCTAACTGATATCAGCTTTCTTTAAGCTTGGCTTAATATTTGTTTAAGGAAAAATGGTCGACAGACAAGAAAAAAGAGGGAGGCCAGACTGCTTGTTTAAACAGTTAGTCTGGTCTCACCTCGTTAAGAGACAGAAGAAAATTTTGCACTTCTGATCAATTATTCTAAGATTAACATGCCTTCTTTAATGGCAAATGGGTCTGTCTCGTTGATCCGATCGTAGAACATGATACCGTTGATATGGTCAATTTCATGTTGGACAACGATAGCCTTGTAGCCCTTGAGTTTTACCCGATGTTTCTCACCATCTTTATCGAAGTAATCTACAGTGACCCGCGCATGTCGGACTACATAGCCAGGGATGTCGCGGTCGACTGATAGGCAACCCTCTCCATCAGCCAAAGCCGCATCTTGTACAGAATGGGCCACAATTTTAGGGTTGTACATGACTTCTTTTAAAGCATAAGCTTCTTGGGGTGGATTGCCGTTTTCATCCTCAGGGTTAGGTAAGAGAACAGCGATGATCCGGCGGGAAATATCAAGCTGTGGAGCAGCCAGTCCCACACCACCACGCAATCCAAGTTTTTCAGCCATGACTGGATCTTGTGAGTTGTGTAGAAACTGCATCATTTTTTCACCCAAAAGAATATCTTCGTCCGCTAAGGGAAAAGAAACTTCCTCAGCAACAGCACGTAAGGTTGGATTTCCTTCGCGGATAATATCCCTCATATCAATCAAATGAGCTGGTTTAATAAGTTTTTCAATAACAGACATCTTCTCTTTCCTCGTTCTTTCTATAAGATACTATATCACAAAACAGACTAGAAATAAAGAAGACGACTTGATGATGAATTTTTCTAAATAAACAGATTGCGTCTTTGTGCAAAAAACTGTATGATACTAATAGTGTGTTATTGAAGGGAAAGAAAATGAAAAGAACAATGGAAAAAATCAGTATTCTGAGTCTATCTTTGGTACTGACAACGTCTTTTTCAATCTCCAGTGCCTTGCCGGCCATGTTTGATTTTTATAAGGACTATCCAGCCGATAGGATAGAACTCCTAGTGTCCCTGCCCTCTATAGGGATTATGGTCATGCTCTTGTTGAATGGACTAATTGAGCGTTTCTTATCTGAAAGGATCATGATTGTGACGGGTTTACTGATTATGTCTGCTTGCGCCTTTGTTCCCATTTTGAATCCGTCCTATAATCTAGTCTTTCTTTCCCGTTTGATTTTTGGACTGGGGACAGGCTTGATCAATGCTAAGGCTATTTCAATTATTAGCGAGCGTTACCAAGGTCATGAGCGCATACAGCTTTTAGGCTATAGGGGATCAGCAGAAGTAGTGGGAACAGCCCTTTTGACCCTGGCAGTCGGCCAACTTTTACGCTTTGGCTGGACAGCAACCTTCCTTGTTTATACCTTCTGCTTTTTGGTTTTGGGACTTTTTCTCCTCTTTGTTCCCTATGAAAAAGGGGAAGTTCATCAACATAAGCAGGCCAAGAAAGAAAAAATGACAGCTGGTCAGTTCCGCTTGACCTTATTATCAGCTTTGGTGGCTGGGGTAATTGTACTCAGTAATACAGCCATCAACTTGCGCGTGCCTAGTCTAGTGTTGTACCATCAAATAGGGACAGCGCAAACAGCCAGTTTGATTTTGAGTGCTATGCAGTTAATTGGAATTGTGGCTGGTGTTAGCTTTGCTCCTATGGTCGGAATTTTTAAGGACCGTTTACTGACGATTATTGGAATTTGTTTTGGCTTGAGCTTGATTTTGATTGGTCTTTCCAGCAATATATGGCTGTTAGCTTTTAGTGCCCTTTTTGCAGGCTTTACCTACAGTATAACTCTGACGACCATTTTTCATATAGTGTCAGAGAAGATTCCTCCTCATCTAATCAACCAGGCTGTTTCAATTACTGTTTTAGGTTGCAGTGGTGGTGCCTCTGTAACGACATTTATCCTTTCTTTGATTGGTCATCTATCTCAAGCTCCGCTTTTCATTTTCTCCGTCCTAGGGGTTGTCATGATGATCATAGCAATGCTAAGTTACAATATCACAAAGGAATAATATGCGCCTAGATAAATTTTTGGTAGAAAATGGTCTTGGTTCACGAAGCCAAGTGAAGGTACTCTTGAAAAAAGGTTTAGTTTTGGTCAATGGCAGAGCGGAAAAATCTCCCAAGACTCAGATTAATGAGACGGCAGATGAGGTTGTTGTTTCTGGCCAAAAGTTGACCTATGAAAAATTTGTTTACTATCTTCTTAACAAACCCAAGGGCTATATCTCAGCAACAGAGGACGAACGACATAAAACAGTTCTGGATTTATTGGATGAGACTGCTCGCCAAAAAGAAGTCTTTCCTGTTGGTCGCTTGGATATTGACACTCATGGTCTACTCCTTCTGACCAATAACGGTAAGCTAGCTCATGCCATGCTGTCACCCAAAAAACACGTTGAGAAAATCTACCGAGCTCAAGTAGCTGGCTTGATGAATCAATCAGATGTGGAGCAGTTTGCTAGAGGGATAGAGTTGAAAGACTTTACCTGTCAACCGGCTCAACTCAAGATTGTAGAGCTGGTTGAAGAAAAAGAGACCTCTCTTGTAGAAATCAGTCTAGCCGAAGGCAAGTTCCACCAAGTCAAGCGCATGGTGGTTGCCTGTGGAAAAGAAGTTACGGATCTTCAGCGCCTCTCGATGGGGCCCCTGCAATTGGATCCTGAGCTTGCCCTCGGAGAATGGCGACGTTTAACGGAAGAAGAGCTAAAATCTTTGGAGAGATTTCAGCGAGAATTATAATGAATTTAATTTTATAATATTGTCGCACCTTTGAGGTTGGAATGAAAATCTGACTTCGAGGGTGCTTTTGATTTTCGCAAAACTTTTGTAAAATAGTGGGAGGTTTCCAATTATTTGAAGATTAGAATTTTCTGTAAGATTAAGTCTGGATTTGAGACAGGTGAATAGTGTTCATTGATTGACTTTTGTGGTATAATAAGGGTGAATCTTTGAGCCCTTCTAATGTTTTTTTATGTTGCATTATGATCCTCGAAGATGTTTTTTTGTATATATCAAATGTTTGATCTGATTCTTAACTTTATATAGTTCCTGTTCTTTCTATGTTTTGTGTAAAATACGGGGTGATATGCTTGATATTTTTGCCAAAAAATTATATGATTTTAAACTGAGCACTAAATAATAAGATATATGAAAGTATTTTCGACCTAAATTTTGTTCTTAAGGCGAACAAAAGCATATAAAAAAAGGAGAGAAATGTGAAAGTTTTACTATTCGGAAACACAGGTTACATAACTAAAGAGTTCATTGAGGAGGCTTTCCCTAATAGCGACGTCTATATTTTTGGAGAGATCAACTTAACTGGCTTAAAGAAAGTAACAGTTTTTAAGAAGACAGAGGCAATCGGGATCGCTGAAATCCTAGAAAATTATCGCTTCGATCAGATTTTGTATCTTTCAAATTTCTTGACCTATAAAAATCAACAGATTGGGGAATTGGAAAGACTACAGGATTTCTTAAAGAACACTTCTAAATTGACCTGGTCTAACATTATCTATCTGACTGGACCAGAAATTATCAATCTGCCTCAGGATTTAGAAAGGGCAGCAGAAAATCTTTGCTTGCATTGGGCTCATACCTACAGTGGTTCTCTCAAGATTATTAGAAGTCCTTATATTTATTCTGCAACACAGCCAGAGGACTATTTCTACGGTTTAATGTCTAATATCCGGCGCAATCAGCCAATTCGTTTCGATGAGCAGCCCGATGAGGTGGCAAACTTTATTAATTCAGAAGACCTGGCAGAACTTGTTTATAAAGTATTTAATAGTTGGACAGATGAGATTGAAGTTCTAACAATTCCTAGTCCGTTTCAGGATACCTTCCAGAAGTTGGCGACCAAGTTACAAAACTTAGAGCTTTCGCACAGTACGATTGGCTTCCAATCATCCAATAAGCTATCGCCACTCTACCAAACAATGGACAAGAATAATCTGCGTGGTCGGTATGGTTGGTTTATCCATTATTCCATTTTGGATGATTTATCAGATTTCTATTGCCAATTTGCTTCTGAAAGTAAACCTTTAAGACGGCTTGAATTCCGAGGCTTGAAAAAAATATCTATAGACTGAGGGGCCATAATGATTTCCAAAAAACAGCAGAGATTTTACTGGCCTTTCTCTTGTCAGAAGTCCTCAGCTTTGTCGTTGCAAGATTTAATCAGCTAGGAATGATTGATGTGCGCCTTTTGTTTGTAACCTTAATTAGTACTATTTTTGGAACGGTATATGGCATCTTTTCTGGTGTTTTATCTGTTTTAGGTTTGTTTGTAACGAGCATAGTAGCAGGTAATACGTGGCAATCAATTCTATATAACACCGATAGATGGCTTCCGTTTGCTGCCTATATCTTCGTGGCTCTTATTTGTGGTATTATCCAGATGAAATACCAAGATGAGAAGGAATTGCTGGAAAAAGAAAATCAGTTGTTGAATGAGCAAAATGACTTTTTGACTCTGTCATATGAAGATGCGGCTCATGATCGAGATGCACTAGTTCAAAAAGTAGTGAGCAGTAACAATGGCAACAGTAAACTATATGCTGTTCACAAACGTTTAAATAAGAAAACAGTTGAAGAAGTGATTGCTGAAGCTGAAAAAATCATTGGAGAAGAATTTTCAACTGATGAAGTTCATTTTTACCCTTTGTCTCCTTTTTCTAGCTTTAAGATAGAGCTCTATCCTCAATTGAAAGAAGGTTTGGAAAAAGAAGCGGTTTGGATTAACAAAAAAATGCTTCCAGACTATCCTGTTTTTGCTGTAGAAATGAAGAGTGCTTCTGGGCTTCATTATCTGATATGGGTCGACGAAGTTTCTTATGATCAATTGACTTTCTCAAAACTTCATTTCCTACAGATGGTAAGTGAACTGACAGCGTCTATGGTAGACAAGGCCGGTTATTATCAAGTCTTTTCTAGCATGAATAAAGATTCTGGCCTGACCACGCATAGCAGTCCCGGCGAAATGAGGCAAGGAAACTAAAATGGAATGGATGATTACTAGTTTTTGTGTCTTTTTAGACCTAGCTTTATGCATGCATTCGTTTATCTTATTAAAAACAAAACGGATGCAGCTGCCTCTCTTTTACATAGTCTTCCCTATTGCTCTACCCTTTTTAGGTTATATTTTACTTTGGGGCTTGAATCGTTCTGTTCAAAAGGATGAATCTGGCCTTTCGCTGGTTCAAGGCGATTTCGAAGAATGGTTTGACGTAGATGACACACAGAAAATGAGCAGGGTTGAAAGCGCTTATGATCACGTTGAAGAGATTATTCCTCTAGAAGAAGCTCTTGTCTTACAAGACAAAGAAGTTTCTCGGTGGATGTTGATGGAAATAGTCAGTCGGGCTCCAGCTAAGTTTATTGACTTATTGTTCCTGGCTCGTCAGGATGAGGATACGGAGGTTGTGCATTATGCAACGACTTTGATTGCGGAAATATCTCGACAATATGATATCCGTCTCCAAACACTGGATAAAAAGCACCAGGAAAATCCGTCGGATTACCGGATTCTAGCAGAATACTGTGCAGTTTTAGCAGCATATCTGCAAAAGAATCTAGTGACTAAGCGGATGGAAGAGGTCTTGCGGAAAGATTATTCCCATCTCCTAGAAAAGAAACTTCAACAAAAAGAGCAACTTTCTGATTATGTGAAATTGATAGAGAATGAACTCTTGTTGAAGCGATATGAAAGTGTTGAAAAATACTTGAATACTATTTCTCAAAAATGGCCTCAACAAGAAGAAATTTATATGTTCTATCTCAGATATTATTTTGAAACGAGACAGGGAGAAAGGTTAGAAGAATTGGTAGAAGCTATCAAAAATGGTTCTATTTATATTTCTAAAGCGAATCGAGAACGCCTAGCTTTCTGGCAATCGTAGGTTTTTAAGATGAAAAAGAAAAAAGAAAAATCTTATATTCAAAAGAATCCATTATTGTAATTGTAATTTTTCTTTTGTTATCTGCAGTTTTGTGGATTCAAAAGAGTGGCGAACAATATACAGTTAATCCTGAAAAAAACATTTATCTAAAAAATGCCCCTTCGTCTAATGCTGTATTTGACAGCTTAGCTCAGGATAATCTGGTTCTTTATGATGAAAACAATGATACAAGTCGAAGGGCAAAAGAGCAATTTACTCAGATTCTCAAAGATATGAGAATGGGCTACCGCTTGGTTGATATTTCAAAAGAGACGATTCCTAATTTTTCTGATTATAAAAAAGTAGTTGTGCTTCTGAGCGATTTGGAAGGCATGGGAGATAAGGCGCTTGAGATGGTGGATTGGGTTGAGCAGGGAGGAAATGTTCTCTTTGCTGTAACCCTCTCCAAGGACAGCAAACTAACAGAAATCGAACAAAAATTAGGCGTTTCAAGTTCTAGTTTTGAAAATGCCTATGTTAAGAAAATTTATATTGATAAAGACTTTATGATTGGTGGTGGGAAAAGCTATGCCATCGACGGCGCTTTCCATTCTGCTTGGTCAGTTACGCTATCATCTGATGCCAAAGTTCACGCCTGGACAGATGATGAGGCAAAAACTCCTTTGGTCTGGGAAAAGAAACATGGTCAAGGGAAGTTTGTAGTTGATAATTTTGGCATTTATGAAAGAGCAGTACGTGGCCTCTATGCAGCTTCCTATAGCTTGATGACGTCCGCGACAGCTTATCCAGTTATTAATGGGACAACTTTTTACCTAGATGACTTCCCATCTCCAGTCCCTGCAGGAGATGCGACTTATATTAAACGTGACTATAATATGAGCATCTCGGACTTTTATACCAATATCTGGTGGCCTGATTTGCTGAAGCTGGCTGAAAATTACGGAATTAAGTATACAGGTGGGGTTATCGAAAATTATGAGGATGACACGTCAGGAAATGTTCATAGCCAAAAAGACGTAGACCGATTTAAATATTTTGGTAAGTCACTTTTGGCTAATGGAGGCGAGATTAGTTACCATGGTTATAATCACCAGCCTTTAACGCCTAAGGGAGTTGACTATGGCGATGAATTCCCAACCTATAAAACTTGGAAAGATAAGAAAGCTATGGCTTCTGCAATCAGTGAACTGCTTCGCTTTACGAAGGGACTCTTTCCAAAGGGAGAAAAGTCGATTTATATCCCGCCTTCAAACGTCCTATCTAAAGAAGGAAGGCAAGTTCTACGAGAGAAATTTCCAGAAATCAAGAGTATTGCTAGTAATTATTTCCCAGGGAAATTCACCTATTCGCAGGAATTTGAAGTGGCAGATGATGGTATGATTGAACAACCTCGGATTGTTTCGGGTGCTTCATGGGATGCCTATTCAAAATTGACCGTATTTTCTGAGCTAAACATGCACTATGTCACTACTCATTTCCTTCATCCAGATGATGTCTTAGATGAGGATCGAGGTGCGAAACTAGGCTGGTCCAAACTCTATAAAGATTTCCAAAATGAAATTGAGAGCCTGTACAAAGTTGTTCCAAATATTCGGCGTCTGACAGGTTCTGAAATGGCAGGTGCAGTCCAACGCTATGCAATCCTAACCATAAATCAGAATCGAACAGATAATGGCCTAGAGCTAGAACTTGGAAACTTCCATAATCAAGCTTATGTAGTGATTCGATTAAACGAGGGCGAGCCTGGAAAGGTTAAGGGTGGCAAACTCGAACATTTAACAGGTAATCTCTATCTGCTGGAGGCAACATCAGCGAAAGTATCTATTGAGGTCAAATAAACATAGAAGAGAAAAGAAAAATGAGAATTTGTTTGGTTTTAGAAGGTTCTTATCCCTATGTTCACGGAGGTGTATCTACTTGGATGCATCAGTATATCACCGAGATGAAAGAACACGAGTTTATCGTATGGGTGATAGGGGCGAACGAGGAAAAGAAAGGACAATTCGTCTACGAATTTCCTCCTAATGTAGTAGAAGTTCGAGAGGTTTTCCTAGATAGCCTAGTCGGATCAAAGGTAGGGAATAAGGAATCTGGAGAATTAACAGATGCAGAATACGAAGCCCTAAAACAATTAGTTTTTTGCGCAAAACCAGATTGGTCTTTGATTTTTAACTTGCTTCAAGATGGAAAAATCCAGCGGGATAGCTTCTTAGCTAGCGAAGAGTTTTTCCAAATGATCCAGCAATTGTGTACGGAAAGATACGCCATGCAGCCGATGTCGGATGTGTTTCATACCATCCGTTCCATGCTTTTTCCGCTTTTGACCCTTTTATCTAGTGATGTTCCGATTGCAGATGCTTATCATGCCATTTCGACAGGATATGGTGGCATCTTGGCCACACTAGCGAGCGTTCGGGCAAAGAAACCCCTTCTTTTGACTGAACATGGGATTTATACACGGGAGCGTGAGGAAGAGATCATCCGAGCAGATTGGATTTTGCCGTCCATGCGAAAACAATGGATTGACTTTTTCTATACTCTTTCAGATGCTGTCTATTCAAAAGCAGACTGTATTACCAGCCTATTTTCAAAAGCCAGAGAAATTCAGATAGATATGGGTTGTGATCCAGAAAAGTGTCGAGTCATTTCAAATGGAATTGACTATGAAGCTTTTTCAACAATTCCTCATGAGGGGGATGGCTTTATCAACATTGGTGCAGCGGTCCGAATGGCTCCAATCAAGGATATTAAAACCATGATTTATGCCTTTTATGAAGTATCTGCCCAAATGCCTAATGTGCGTCTCTATGTTATGGGAGGTGTAGATGATAAAGCCTATGCTAATGAATGTTATGATCTAGTTCGAAAATTGAAGTTAGATAACCTGATTTTTACTGGCCGAGTTGACATCAAAGAATACCTCAAAAGAATGGACTTTATGATTTTAACCAGTATTTCTGAAGGACAGCCCCTTTCTGTTCTAGAAGCAATGGCAGCTGGAAAAGCATGTGTAACGACAGACGTTGGTTGCTGTAGAGAATTGCTGGAGGGAAGAGAAGACGATAATTTGGGACCAGCAGGGTATTGTGTGCCCCCTACTGACCTAAGCGGCCTAGCTGATGCTATGCTACGGATGGCTTCTGTGGAAGAAGAAAGGCTGGTGATGGGGAAAACTGCTAAAAAACGAGCCGAGCTATATTACCAATATGACCAAATGATTGACCAATATAGACAAATGTATAAGGAGTATGTGAAGTAATGGCAGGATTGGGATTTGAACTAAGAAAGGTATATAATAAGGGAAGCTTCCTGGCCAAGCAAAAAGCATATGGCTATGCAGGCATTATTTATGTTGGACCGATGATTCTTGGGATTTTACTGATTCTTGCAGTTGTCTATCTCAGTGTTTTTGGTCGTTTTGGCAACAGTGAACGCGACCATCTGTTGGGGTTGATTTCCTACTCAATCCTAGCTTCCTTAGCCATTACCAATATTTTTTCTATGGTTGTGACCCGCTATGTTTCCGATATGCTCTATGAAGAAAAGTTTGAAAAAATTCTGCCTTCTTACTTTTCTTCTGGTGCCATGATGTTGGGGATTGGCTTTGTGTCTTACGGCTTGTTCTTATTCTTATCAGGTATTCCCTTGCTGGAGATTGTTTTAAACTTGCTACTGTTTAGTGAATTATGCTTGATTTGGCATGCTGTCAATTACCTAACAGCGGTTAAAGACTATCGCAGTATCTTAAAAACATTTGCAATGGCGATCCTGATTACGCTTGGAGCAGGATTCCTCGCTTTATCCTTGTCGATCCCTTACGGTTTGCTTCTGAGCACCTGTATCGCTTATGCATATATCCTAATTCAAATGATTCGCATAATGTATCGGTATTTTCCGAAAAGCTATGAGGCCAATTTCGAGTTTCTGATCTGGTTTGATGAATATTTCAATCTTTTTAAGGTTGGAATCTATCTTTTTATTGGGCTCTTTGCCCATATTGTGATTAACTGGTTCGGGCCCTTGAGCAAGGGGATTGGAGGGCTTTTTCGTACGGCTCCTGTCTATGATGTGTCAGCTATGTTAGCCTATCTCGTAACCTTGGTGTCAACAGTGAGCTTTGTGGTTTCGGTAGAAGTTGTATTTTATCCGAAATTTAGGAAATATTACCAGCTGTATGATGGGGTCGGGAGTGTTGATAAAATCAACCAGACGGAAGTGGATATGCTTCGGACTCTCCGAAATGAATTGAAATATTTATCTTGGAAGCAACTCTTAGCAACCTTGCTAGCGATGTTTGTGGGGATAGTTTTGTTGGGGGTTCTACCCCTAGGCTTTAATAGTCAGATGAAAGGCTATTTTCAGACCCTCTGTTTGGGCTACGGACTTTATGCTGTAGGAAATGTTAACTTACTCTTACTTCTTTATTTCGTAGACTATGAGGGGGGCAAAGATTGCGCCAAGTGGTTTGCTGGAATTTCAGTTATCTTTAGTATTCTGACTCAGTTTATGGATACATCTTTTATCGGTTATGGCTTTTTATTAGCTTCATTAATACTTTACTTAACAACAAGTGCTCGGTTGACTGAATATACCAAAGACCTTCCTTACCGTGTTTTAGGAAGTCAGGATGTCGTTTCACGTGAAGAAGTAGGATTCTTTACTAAGCTGTATAATACGTTGGAAGCGAGGGGAAATGATGAATAATAAGTGGGGTAAGTTTCTACTAGTCTTTGGATTGATGTCCCTCGCCTTTATTCTTTTAGCAGTTTTTGATAACACAGGAAATACTGGAAAAGACAAAGTGACCCAAAAGGTGAAGAAGGAAAAGGTGCAAAATATTAATGACTTGCATCTTTATGACAAAGAAACCTTGTATAACCAAGGAGATCCGGATGTGATTACCATGTATTTGACTGTTAGACGAGGGAATACAGTCGAAAACACCAATCATTCTTGGAGTGAAGTCAACCAATATTCAGCTTATGATTATGAAAAAATGGGTGTGAAACGCTATCAAGTCGAAGGTCTCCTTCAAGTGGGCAATGAAAAAGGACCTGAGTCAGGGCAGTTCGGTTTTGGAGAAGAAGTTCCCAATGCTACGGTTCAGATCCGTGGGCAAAGCTCTAGTAGAGCCAGCCAAAAGAATTATAAGGTTGAGATTAAAAGGAGCAAGGGAAGATGGGAAGGCCAACGGACCATTAACCTAAATAAGCATCCCTATGACTATCTGCGTTTCCGTAATAAGCTAGCTTTTAAACTAATGGAAGGAATTCCGCAAATTGTAGGGCTACGAACCCAATTTATCCATCTTTATGTCAAAGATGAGACAGGAGAAGAATCGAAGGGGTTTGAAGATTACGGAATCTACACGCAAGTTGAACAGTTAAACAAGACGGCTCTTGAAGCTCATGGTCTTGACCAAAGTGGTCATCTCTATAAGATTAATAATTTCGAATTCTACAGAGAGCCTGATGCTATTCGAAAAGAAGATGATCCCAAATTTGATAAGAAAAAATTCGAGTCTCGTTTAGAGGTTAAAGGAGACAAGGACCATACCAAACTGATTGACATGTTGGATAAACTAAACGATGAGTCAGTCTCAAGTGATGAGTTCCTAGAAAAATATTTTGATGCGCAAAACGTCCAGTACTGGATGGCCTTTCAGATTTTGATGGGCAATATTGACAGTCAAAACCGGAATATGTTCCTCTACAGTCCAAAGAATGGGACACGTTGGTATATCTTACCTTGGGACTTGGACGATTCCCTACACAAAAGTGAGTATGCAATTCGTAAGCCAGGTGCATTGGGAGAAAATAGTTGGCAATACGGAGTCAGCAACTACTGGGGAAATCACTTGTTCCAACGCTTGCTCAAATCAGAAAGATTCCGGACTGGTTTGGAAAGAACAGTTGATGAGTTATATAAAAATCAGCTGAAACCAGAAAATATTGGCGATTTGAGTAAAAATTATGCTAAAATAGTAAAACCATATCTGTCTCGTATGCCAGATTTGGGTCATTTGTATTTTAATGAGGACCAGTATAATCAGGTTTTGGATGCTCTACCAAAAGAAGTAGAGGAAAATTATCATGATTATAAGAAGAGTCTGCAATCGCCTCAGCCATTCTACATTGACCAACCTAAAGTAGAAGGAAAGAAACTAGTCTTAAGATGGCTACCATCTTATGATTTTAATAATCAAGAGATTACCTATCACGTAGAACTTGCCAAGGATCCAAGCTTCAAAGAGAAAATACTAGATAAGAAGGGGATCAAGGAGCTCAGCATTAAGACAGACCGTTTACCTAAGGGGCAATACTTTATCCAAATTTTCGCTACAAATGAAACAGGTAATTCACAAGCGGCCTTTGACTACTATCGAACAGACACTACCAAACAATTTGGTGTCTCAGGCTTCTATGTAATGGAAGATGGGGGAATCAAGGTTGACACTTATGAAAACAGATAAAAAGGAGCAGTTTCGCCATGAAGCGAAATATCTCATCGGTTTAAAAGAAAAAGCCTTACTGACCCAACGGTTTGAGTCTATTCTAAATTTGGATAGACACGCTCAAAACGGAGGGTACACCATTCGCAGTCTTTATTTTGACGATTACTGGAATAGTAGTTACGAGGAAAAGGCTGCAGGGATTTTGATGCGAAAGAAATATCGAATTAGGATCTATAATTTTAGCGATCGTAGCATCAAGTTGGAAAGAAAGAAAAAGTTTGAAAATTATATCTATAAGGAAGCAGCACCTTTAACACGAGAAGAGGTGGAAAAAATTATTGAAGGTGACTATGGATTTCTACTCCATAGTCCCCATCCTCTTTGTCGGGAATTTTATTATGAATGTGTGACAAATGTTATGCGTCCTCGTGTAATTGTTGACTACGAGCGGGAACCGTGGGTCTATGATGCAGGGACAGTACGCTTGACCTTTGATTCAAATGTTCGAGCAGCTGTTGGTAGCTATGATATATTTGACCCGAACTTACCGACTATTCCAGTTCTTCCGGAAGGCAAGTTGGTTTTTGAGGTGAAATATACAGAGATGCAACCACAGATTATCAAAGATATTATTCCCCCCGGAGCTTCAGAGTTTATCGCGGTATCAAAATACGTTCTTTGCTATGAAAAGACAAGATATTTGCATGATTTTGAGTACTGGTTTAACACAGATTATTAGGAGAGATAGGAGAAAAGAATGAGTGTTCAAGATATGATTAAAAAATCAATATTAAAATCTGAGAATTTTACTTCCCAAAATGCTGTAAAAATTCTTGCCACTCTTTTATTAGCAATCGCATTAGGAGCTTTTATTTACTTTGTTTATCAGCGATTTTTCACTGGAGTAGTCTATTCAAGAAGTTTTGCCATGACCTTGATTGGTATGTCGATCTTAACAGCCATGGTTACTTTGGCAATTAGTACCAACGTTGTTATCTCTTTGGGGATGGTCGGTGCCCTTTCCATTGTGCGTTACCGGACGGCTGTAAAAGATCCCATGGACCTGCTTTATTTGTTCTGGGCCATCACCACAGGAATCACAGTTGGAGCAGGTATGTATATCTTAGCCATTGTGACAGCTGTTGTTATTTTTGCAATGCTACTCATTTTTAGTCGGATGCAGCACCAAGGTAGGGTCTTCATTCTCATTATTCATTACCAAGGAGATGAAACAGGAGACCGCATCATCCAATCTTTTGGTAAGATCAAGTACTTTGTGAAATCCAAGACCCTTCGAGGAGATGCTGTTGAAATGGCAGTTGAAGTCCTCTGTAAAAAAGACGATTTCACATTTGTAGAACGCATTCGAAATATTGAACAGGTTTCAGACGTGACCCTTATCCAATATAACGGTGAGTATCACGGATAGCATGATTGGAAATGGAATGAATAAAAAGTTGCGATACAGTTTAATTATTTTAGTAGTAGCCACGATTTTTGGTAGTTTTTTCTTAAGTTCCTTGAATAATAAAAAACAAGTAAACCGTACTTTTACCTACTCTGAAGAGGCAATTCCAAATCCCTTGATGGGCTATGCACCATCCGCAGAGGAATCGGAGCTTTCGGACGATGTTCAACTGGTATATATGGATGTCACTTGGAAAGAATTAGAAGCCCAAAAGGGTGTATATGATTGGGAAAAGATAGAAGAAAGCAACCAGATGGAACGCTGGAAAAAGGAAGGAAAGTATATTGTTCTACGCTTTGTCTTAGACTATCCTTCCAGTTCTTCTCATGAAGATATTCCTTCTTGGCTCATAAAAGAAATGTCTGATCCAGGGGACCGTTATGAGTCTGACTATGGAAAAGGCTTTTCTCCTAATTATTCAGATAAAACCTTGATTTCTTATTATCAAAAAGCTGTTGCTGCTATGGGAGAGCGCTGGGCTAAAAGTGGGCAAATTGCCTTTATTCAGTTTGGGGTTCTCGGACATTGGGGAGAATGGCACGTCAATGATGAGGTAAACATCAGAAAATTACCAGAAGCAGCAATCCGTGAAAAATTTATCACTCCATGGATTCAAGCTTTTCCCAAAGCCAATATTTTAATGCGTCGTCCTTTTGTGGCTGCGAAGAAGCATGGCTTCGGCCTTTATAATGATATGGTCGGAGAGAAAGAAAGCACTAAGGTTTGGCTGGATTGGATAAAATCTGGTGGCGACTATGACCAGGAAGAAGCGAAGGATGGCCTTGTAGCGATGCCTGACGCCTGGCAAACTGCACCGATTGGTGGTGAGTTTACTAGTGCAGTAAGCATGAAAAACATTCTCAAGAATAATTTAGAACAAACGATTAAAGAAGTTCAACAATCGCATACAAGCTTTTTGGGACCTAAGATTGCTGAGGTACTTGAAGAGAAGGATGACACGGGCTATAACGAAGTGTTGAAAAACATGGGTTATAGATTCTGGGTTCCTTCAGCGTCCTTGAAGTCACAAGGTGATGAAACCAAGCTTACTCTTACTTTAGCAAACAAAGGAGTGGCTCCTTTTTATCGGAATTGGGACACTAAGATTTATGTTCTTGATAAATCAGGGGAGATTGTAGAAACTAAGAAACTTTCTCTTGATTTGACCAAGCTTCTGCCAGATAAAGAGGAAGAGCTTGAAGTCTCACTTTCAACTTCTGATCTGATGAGTAAGGATAAGGGCTATAAGGTTGCTATAGGAATTATCTCTCCTTTAACAAACCAGCCATCTATTCGTTTTGCAAATGAAGGTCAAGAAGACCAGACTGTTCTGGCTCTATATGATGCTGCAACTGATGAATAAAAAAAGAAGTGCTCCGCCTATTGCAGCACTTCTTTTTTAGCTAATTTCCGGGAACTATGTGACTAAGGTTGATTAATCAATGACCAAGACGATTTAAAGTAGGATGATTTGACAAAGCTGGTCCTTCTTGGTAGAATAAGAATGTCGTAAAGACAAATAACTTCTTCTTGGTTGCAGGCCATGCCAAACCTGCCACTCGGATGAAGCGTAAAGAAAAGGAGTATATCATGGCAATCTCAAAAGAGAAAAAAAATGAAATCATTGCACAATACGCACGTCACGAAGGTGACACTGGTTCAGTAGAGGTACAAGTTGCTGTCCTTACTTGGGAAATCAACCACCTCAATGACCACATCAAACAACACAAAAAAGACCACGCTACTTACCGTGGTTTGATGAAGAAAATCGGTCGCCGTCGTAACTTGCTTGCATACTTGCGTAAAAACGACGTTAACCGTTACCGTGAGTTGATCAACTCTCTAGGACTTCGTCGTTAATCTTGCGTCTAAAACGTTTCTATACTTCGTTGACTTCGTCTCGATGTACCATTAGTACAATCTCCGACTCGTCGCCTTGTCTATAAACGTTTTATCCAGCAAGAAAAGGGATGCTAAGGGCGCCAAAAATCCGTATGAAAATAGGGAAACGACACAGTGTTCGATGGACACAAGGAGTTTCATCTTTTTCACTAGGATTTTAGCCCGAGCCCAAAATAGCTCTCTGGATTCAGAGGGCTTTTTTGTTTTATCAACTCATTTAGGCCGAGTTCAATTAACAAGATACAAAAGCCGTCAAAAGCACAAAGCAAAAATAGGAAAATTGACGAAGAAACTTCAGTTTCGAGGAGATTTTATCTTTTTTGCCAAGTGCTTAGGCCGAGTTCAATTGAGCATATCTTGATAATGAAGCTACTCTAAATTGGGCAGCTTTTTTCATAGATTTTAGCCCGAGCTCAAAATAGTTTTCTGGGTTTCGGAGCACGATTATTCGCCTTTCCCCTTAATTCGTTTTAAGATCTTCAAATATCGTTTTCTAAGCTGAATTTTCTAATTCTACAGATAAAAAGTCCTTCTATCCCTTAGAAGAACTTTTTTATAAGAAGATTTACTCTTTCAAGAATTTTTGGATTGCTGGAGCGGCAGTGATAGCAAATCTTTCGTCAATGTCATGCTCTCCACCTTCTACAGTGACCAGCTTAGCATTTGGAATGGTCTGACTGGCTTCGACCGCATACTGGTAGGGAACGACTGCATCATCAGTGCCATGGATAATCAGAGTCGGAGCTGTAATTTTGGCCAGCTCAGATTGAATATCGATACCTAAAGCATCAATCAGATAAATCTTCCCTAGAGTAACATTGTGGTTTGCCAGGCTATCAGGAAGTTGGTCGAAGTCAGGACTCCCTAGCTCATGATAGGTCTCCTTGGCATCGTCAAAAAGAACGAAAGCCGGAAAGATGAGCAGGAGTTTGTGTACGCGGTCCGGATAAGTAGCAGTATAGAGACTAGCAACGACACCGCCTTGACTGGCGCCGAATAAGCTCATTTTGCTCTTATCTACAAAGGCCTCGGAACTCAACTTTTCCATGACTTGGGTCAAGTCTGTGAGTTCGGTCTTGACCGACATATTCAGCATATCCTGTCCACCGCTTTTCGACTGACGGCTGCCTCCGTAGAAATCAAAGCTGTAAACCAGATAACCTTGCTTTGCCAGCAGTTGGCTGTACATTTCATATTGCTCAAGGGTGTTATTTAATCCATGTGCGATAACAATAGTTGGCAATTTTTTACTCTTGTAGTCAGAAGGAGCAGTAATCTTTCCGTATAACTGCTTGTCGTCGTATGAAACACTGTATTCTTCAGACACGATGTCTTCTGTCGGAGTCGGTTGATTGTCGATTTTCTCGCTAGAAGCTGTTTGTGTACTTTCGCGCTTAGGAGGGGTAGGATTTGATTTGGTTTGGGAATGCCAGAAGAAAAGAACCAGTCCAGCCAAGCTCAAGGTTGCTAAGAAAGCCCAAATATACTTCATAGTTCTCTCCTTTCAGTATTTGTAGTATTATAGCGGAAATGAATGTATTTTACAAGGAGAGAGTTCTTGTTTTTGATTTTTCTAGATTTCATACAAGAAAATCCAATTCACTTATCTAAGCGAGATTCCAAGAATCTTGAATTTTTTAGAAAATCTTGCTAGACTGTAGCTACTAAGATAAAAACACAGTTCTGGTTGGTAGTCCAGGCGCAAAAAATCCATTTTTTGTCAGTAACCTTCCTCCTTGGTTGTCCATTCTTAGGGATTTTTAAAGGAGGTGCTGTCATGGATAAGATTTCAATGACGCTGACAGTTTATTTTGAAGAGGGCTTTTGGCACGGTCTTTTCGAGCAGGAACATGCTCAATCTTATAGAGTTTGCCGAGTCACCTTTGGTGCAGAGCCAAGCACACAGGAATTGTTTGATTTTCTAAACCGTTATTATTATCGGTTGAAGTTTAGTCCTAGCATCAGGGTGAAGGAGAAGACTAAGTCGGTCAGTCCTAAACGCTTGCAGAGACAGGCTAAAAAGGAGCAGATGGCTTCACGGTCTTCAAAGTCTCAGGAAGCGCTGCAACTGCAATTTGAAGAGCAAAAGAAAATCGCTCAAGTCAAGCGCAAGCAGCAGAAAGAACTGGCTAAGCAAAGGAAATTCGAACTCAAACAGCAAAAACGGTTGGAAAAGCACAAGGGACATTGAGCCTGATTTTTCTTATTCGCATAAAAAGTCTTCCTATGGGAGGCTTTTTCATTTGCTAGGCAATCAGTGAGCGACTTGAAAAGTGAATGAATTTCTCTGAGTCGTTTTATTTGACAGATGTAACTAAGATGATTACAATATAATCATAAAATAAAAAATTACAAGAGTAATTTGAAAAAGGAGAAGTTATGATTGAAATTACTTATTTGGATGCTGTCAAGCAAGAGCGCAAGATGACCTTTGAGTCATATCAAGCATTTGAACAATCTCAACAAGCCTGCTTAATTGGGGTTGCGGATTATTATCCAGTTCAGAAGCTGACCTATAATGGCCATGATTTGGATTATCATGGGACTTATGGCGATGTATTCTTCTTCCTGATGAAGCAGGATTTGACAAAGTTTGATTAAAAGGAGATAAAAATAATGGTAAAAGCAATTACAGATGCAACATTTGAGCAAGAAACAAAGGATGGCTTAGTTTTAGTTGATTTTTGGGCAACATGGTGTGGACCTTGTCGAATGCAAGGGCCAGTCTTAGATAGACTGTCAGAAGAACTTTCAGAAGATAAACTTAAAATTGTCAAAATAGATGTGGATGAAAATCCACTGACAGCTCGTTCCTTTGGAATTATGTCTATTCCAACACTTCTATTTAAAAAAGATGGCCAAGTGGTTAAACAAGTTGCAGGTGTTCATACTGCAGAACAAATCAAGGCTATCGTTGCTGAATTGAGTTAAAATCAAGACACTCCCGTAAGTAAAATGGGAGTGTATTTTAATATTTAAAGAAAAAGCCCTGTTCCACAAGATAAGGAGCAAGGCTCTTTTTAATTTCGATTATTCTTCTGTTCCAAGAAGGTTTTTGGCAACTACTGCTGCAAGAAGGCCACCGGCAATTGGTGCTAAGATAAAGATCCAAACTTGTTGTAAGGCTACACCACCTACAAGAAGAGCTGGAGCCAAGCTACGAGCTGGATTAACTGAGAGGCCAGTGATATTGAGACCAACCAAGATCATCACTACCAAAGTCAAGGCAATTACGAGGCCAGCGATTGAGTTGTTGCCCTTGCTTGAAGAAGTCACGGTCATGATAACCAAGACAAACAAGAAGGTTGCAATGACTTCAAATAAGAAGCCACCAAAGATAGTTACACCATTTGCCAAGGCATTTTCACCTAGGCTGGCAGTTGGCATACCTGAGTTAGCCAAGAGGAAGTATACTGTCGCTGAAGCAATAAAAGCCCCAAGAACTTGTGCAAGGATGTAGTTGACAAGATCCTTAGACGACAAACGCTTGTTTGCAAACATAGCAATAGATACTGCAGGATTAAGGTGAGCTCCGGAAATCGTGCCGATAGAGTAAGCAGCAGCAACGATTGACAAACCAAAGGCAAGGGCAATTCCAAGATGACCAAGGCCCTCTACCCCATTACCAAAAACAACTGCGCCTGTTCCTACAAACACAAGTATGAATGTACCGATTAATTCAGCAAAAAACTTTTTCATTTTCTGTCTCCTTTTTCTAAAACTATGCGCTAGTCTATCAAAAGAAGCAACCGGATTCAAGAAAAGTGACTTGAAATTTTTTTGAAAATCATAAAATGACTAGCTTATCCTTAGTATTGAAAAGATTGAATAGTCTTTCTTAACTCGTTTTGAGAAGGCCCCTTTGCTTTATTTAGTGATATCATTTTAATAGACAAGATTTGAAATTTAAAAATGGACAAAACACAACAATGCTTGACTTTAGAGCAAACAAGTGACTTTATGTTTAGCGATTTTAAAGGAGCTAGGTTTCCAAAAAAGGGAATATAAACTATATTTTCTATAATATTTTAGAATTTATCTACTTAAAAAGTCATTAAGATAGGTTTTGTCATGGTATACTAGATAGTAAATAAGAAACATTATTAGAAAAGGAGAATAATATGAGAAAGAAGATTAGAGTTTATTTCCTTGTAAGTTTGGCAGCTTTAGCAGTTGCTCTTGTTGGATGTTCATCTAAATCGACTGATACTGCTAAAAATGCATTATATCACAAGACAGATGTGACTGGACCTGCTGCATCATTTGATTGGAATGCAAAAGTTGGCCCTGTTTCCTATGAGAAAACGTATGTTGAAACAAATAGTGGAAAGGAAGTCATTTCAACCTTAGATGGTGTTAAAAAGGCGGCTGACGATCTTGAAAAAAAGAAAAAGGAGATTACCAATCCCAAGGTACAAGCGGCTTTGAAATTAGTAGATGCTGTTTTTGTTAATCAAAAGAATTTTGATTTGGTTTTAAAAGCAAGAGGTGCTAGCAATCAAGAAGAATTTTTTGATAAGTTATGGAATGATGTCATAGCTCCTGTATTGTCCGAACGTTATGCAACTTTTTCAAAGGATACAGTTTTTAAGTATAAGGGAGAAAGTTACCCACTCAAGGTATACGCGCCAATGTTTTTCAAGGTAAACACTAATGCCTTGGGAAAAGCTGGAGCATACACTCTTGAAGATTACAAAGTAGAAGGCGATATGGTCTATTTGAAATTTAAGGCTCCATCTGTAGATGTCTATCAGTACGAGGTTAAGGCATCTTATCATCAGGATAATCAAGAATTCTTCCAAGGCTTGATAGATGAACACAATAAGGTTGTTGAAACCAACTATTCTAAAGGCTTGATTATTCGATTTGTCTACCAGTTAGCTGCTCTAGATTTTAAAGCAGATAACTATGTGAATTTACAGGGAATGGATTATTATGACACTAGTACTCATTATTTGGCAATTAAGGTTGATAGTAAAGGAAATGCTAAGATAGATAAAGAAAATATCGCTAATCTTTTACAAATCAATATGAAACCAGCGAATGAAGCTAATAAAGGTAAATTCGAATAAGCTGCTACCAGAGTCTTGAATGGACTCTTCGAACCCGCATACTCCAACTTCTTGCTAGTTGGACATTTAGTAGATGGAATTTTTCTAAATTGCAAAAAAATCACCCGTTTCAGGTGATTTTTTGTGTAGTCTGGTTTTAGATGATAAATACTCTTAAATCCATCATAGGTAAAAGCTTTTATTTTCCAACCTCTTCGCTAAAGGCAATAATCAGATCATCTGTATCCGACAATAATTAAATGGTGTCGCGAAGTGGTTAAGCATATACATATTGCCTCGAGGACGAAATAGATAAAGGAAAAATTTTCTTGTGCATTTTTTTATATTATTCTTTACTTGTGTGTCTTTTTCCAGAGGCAATAGCATCAGCTTCAGTCATTGACACGACTCTATCAAAACGTGTATTTGATGGCATATTCTCCATACTATACCAATACACATCTGCAGTTCCGTTTCGAGCGACATAAACAATTCTTGTTTGTTGTTGTTCTGCTGCCAGTCTTGCAGTTTCTTGGCGTGCTTGTTCAGCTTCTGCAGCTTGTTGGGCCCTAATATTAATCGCATTTTGAACAAGTCCAATACGATATATCAATTTAGACTTTATATTTTCATCAGCAACACGCTCAACTGCAGCTTGAGCTGGAGCAACGTAGTCTTGAACTTGCTTGTTTTCCAGTTGTTGAACAGTTGCCTCTGCTTGCTCTACAATTTGTTTGGCTTCCGCCTCTCTTCTTTCTTGTTCTTCGCGAGCCTTCCTCTCTTCTTCTCGTGGTTTTCTTTCTTCTTCAGTCTTTTTCTCTTTTTCCTGTTGTTCTTTTTCTTTTTCTCTTTCTCTAATTTTTCTTTTTCCGCTTTCTCTAAACTATTTTTATCCTCTTTTTGAACGAAGCCTATCTGTTTATCGGAGTTTTCTTGGGAAACCTCATTCTCTGTTGAGCAAGCTCCAAGCAGTAGTGCAGTCAAAGCTGTTAAAAATAACCATTTTTTCATAATTTTTCTCCCTTCGGATATATATCCAAGGACATCATATCACAAAAAGGAAGCGTTTTCAATGGATATTTTTGTAAAAGTTTAAAATATAGATTTGATTTTGTTCATTAAAAGAACTAAAAATCAGACCCAGATGATTCATCTGAATCTGATTCTAAAGATATGGGCTTATTGCCCCAACTCTTTACTGTAGGCAATAATCTGCTCAACAGTATCAGATAGAAATTGAATCGTGTCGCGGAGTGGTTTATCCGTCGAAATATCTGCTCCGATAATCATAGCTGACTCAAGTGGCGTTTTGCTGCCACCAGATTTGAGCAGCTCAAGCCAGTCACGGGCACCATTTTCGTCATTTTTCAGGTGTAGGTAGCCTGCAGTAGAGATGACCAGACCAGCTGAGTAAGTATAGCTGTAGAGTCCCATGTAGTAGTGGGCTTGGCGCATCCAAGTCAGGGCAGCGTCGTCGTCGATTTCCACGGCATCTCCCCAGAAGTCCATCAAGACTTCTTTCATGATAGCGTTGAGTTTGCTTGCGCCGAAGGTTCCGCCTTCTTCAATCAAAGTATAGACCTTGCGTTGGAAGGCAGCTTCCAGCAAGTGGGTGATGAAGTTGTGGAAGTAAGTATCCGTCAGACGGTGAGCCAGGGCAAAGCGTTTTTGGCGAGGGTTATCAAACTGGCGCTCCAGATAATCACTGAGCAAAAGCTCATTAAAGGTAGATGGTGCTTCCACATAGTAGGTGGACATGTGGGCGTTGAAATAGCTTTGGTGATTGTCAGAGAAGATAAACTGACCAGAGTGGCCGATCTCGTGAATCAGAGTATAGACATCACTCATACGGCCAGTCCAGCTCATGAGGACATAAGGGTGAACCCGATAAGGATCCGCAGCATAGCCTCCAGAGTCCTTTCCGGCATTGGCCGCAAAGTCGACCCAGCGTTCTTCCTTGTAGCGGGCAACTTCTTGACAATACTCTTGTCCGAGTGGCTCGACTGATTTCATGACGAGGTCATAGGCATCATCAATGCTGACTTCGGGATTGAGCTCGCTGTCCAAGTCCAGCTTCCAGTCGGCAAAGGTCATTTTTTCAAGTCCGTTTACCTTAGCGACATGCTTGAGGTATTTCTGAGCTACTGGAGCAAATTCGCTCATGATCAAGTCAATCTGCCGGTCAAACATAGAGCGATCAACTTCTTGTTCTGCCAGTAAGTAGTCAAAGACAGAGTCATAGCCTTTCATGTCAGCCAGTAGTTTTTCAGACTTGACCTGAGCCAGATAGGCAGCTGCAGCGGCATTTTGGTGCTTACGAAGGCCTTCAGAGAAAGAGCGGAAAGATTTTTCGCGAATTTCTGAGTTTTCATGGTTTTGGTAGAAATTCTCATAGGTGACAAAGCTATTTTTGTAAACTTTGCCATCCACTTCGAAGTCATCCATGGCAAAGTCGCCGGCCCGCATCTTGGTATAAATATCCTGTGGACTGTAAAAGACCTCTCCCAGATTAGTCAAAGCTTTTTCGACATCTGCTCCCAGATAGTGGGCTTTTTTGATTTTAGCCTGGCGAATGGCTGAAGTCAGATGGGGCTCTTGGCCTAGTTTCTCCAAGACAGCCTCGTCTGCACCGACCAGAGCGTCGTCAAAGAAGCTGAGTGCGACATTGGCCTCGGTCTCAAACTCCATGGTTGCTTGGGCAATCTGCGCAAAGCTCTCGTCACCAAAGTCAGTGGTCTGTGGCATAAAGCCGTAGTTGCCGATGTGGCTGATTTGGATATAAATCTGCTCTAACTCAGCAAATGCCTGTTCAAAATCTTCGAAAGTGCTGAGCTTGCCTTGGTAATCACGGACGAATTTTTTGATATCCTCTCCTGCCTTCTCGATGGCCCGGAGGAAGTCCTCTTGGTCTTGGTAAAGGGCCGTTAGGTCCCAGAGTTCATTTTCTGGAAATTCAGAACGATGTTTTTGTTCCATAGTACACTCCTTTTGTCATATATAGAAATAGTATAGCAAAAAATCCCCCAAAATGTCTTTGGGGGAGGAAGGATAAGTCAGTATTTTTTAAGTGTTTATCAGGTCAAGGATAAAAGTCAATTTTTCTTTGCTGCAATCCTTTTAAAAAGCAGTAGATAAGACAAGAAGACGAAGATAACCAAGCCCAATAAAAGGGTGAAGACGTTTTGAGTTCCTTTTGTCATATTTGGAGCTTGATTAGCGATGACAGCTGTGACTGCAGTACCTATAGCGCCCGCAAAGGTTTGGGCCAGTTGAAAGAGCGCGGTCGTATCTGCAGTTTTTTCTTTATCAACTTGAGTCGTTGCTAGGGCAAGTGTGTTATTAAAGGCCATGTTTCGACCCAAGGTAAAGCAAATATAAATCGCAATAACAGCTGTTAAGGTGAGTTCTTTTGTGAAGAGAAGGAGCAAGAGAACAGCTAGGAAAAGAAGTGAATTGCCTGTAAAAAGGGTTGGTTTCGGGCCTTTTGTATCATAGAGTTTGCCAAAGACAGGAGAGAGGAAGGCTCCAAGCATGGTTCCCGGAAGTAATGCAAAGCCTGCCTGAGCGGTTGAAATATCTTTTTCTATGACTAAGAAGTTGGGAATCAGAAAATTAGCTGATAGGTTGATAAATTGAAAAATAAAGAAGGGTAAAATAGCCAATAAGACCGTTGGTTGCTTTAAAATCCGAATATCTAGGAATGGATGATCGATTTTCAAGCTCCGATAGATAAAACAAGCTAGTGGCAGTATGCAGAGAATAAGATAGAACCAATCGATATGTCCTTCTTCTAAGCTGGAAATGGCTACAATGGCAAAGACGAGTGAGCTTGCTAAGAGGAGAAATGAGAGGAGATCAAAGGCGCGTTTCCTAGACTTCTCGGAATTTCTTAAAAAGAAAAAGCCAAGAATAAAGGAAATGATTGGGACAGGAAGAATAAAGGTATAAATCATATGCCAGTCAAAACGACTAATCATAAAACCACCGTAAGTCGGCCCAATTGCTGGTGCTAGGCTGACCACCATCCCAGATAAGCCCATGTAGGTTCCGATTTTTTGCTTAGGAACACGCTCAACAATCAAGTTAAAGAGCAAAGGAATGGCTAATCCAGTAGCTCCTCCTTGTAGGATTCTCCCTACCATCAAGATGGGAAAGCTTGAAGCCAACATGGCAATCAGTGTGCCCAAGCAAAAGTTGGCCAAAGCGGTAAAGAGGATGGTTCTCTCTTTCCAATTGTGGGCTAAGGTTGCTCCTAAAGTAATCGTAATGGCCACTGCTAACAAATATCCTGTTGTAATCCATTGTAGCGTTCCCAATCCTAACCCAAAGACCTTACTTAGATGCGGGAAGGTTACATTCATACTGGTTTCAGATAAGATGCCTGCAAAGCAGACTAAGGCTGTCGCAAGGAGCGAGAAAAAATCTTTCTTTTCAACTGTTTGATATTCTGGCACGATAGTCTCCTTTATATGTTTGAAATGATTACTATATTTATTATAAAGCAAGAAATCCTCTTTGAAAAGTGAATAGTGGCTATACCGCCATCTTGTTTGACGAATCGAAAAGGGAAAAACGAACTCTGACAGCTGACTATAATCAGCTATAGAAAAGAAAAATAGATTTTTATTATTTTTATAGAAAAAAGCCATTTTCAGCCTTTTTCTTTTGCCTGAAATTGTGGTAAAATAAGGTCTATACGTGCTTGATACAAAGATGAGGATATAATAAGCTACTAAGGCCATGAAATCAAAGCTAAGCTGAACTGCCCTTTAGCATCTTTATGAACTGAACACGCCCTAAAAGCTGTGTAAAAAAGATAAACTGTCTTGTCTTCATCGAAGACCTCGCCAGTTTCCTATTTTCCTTTGAGTTGCTTAACGGCTTAGTATCTTGAGAATTGAACCCGCCTACAACTCTGTGGAAAAAGATAAATCTATCTAGGAGCAGTCGCTCCGTCGCTCGCTTTCCTATTTTCCTTTGAGTTGCTTAACGGCTTAGTATCTTTATGAACTGAACACGACCTAAAAGCTGTGTAAAAAAGATAAACTGTCTTGTCTTCATCGAAGACTTCGTCAGTTTCCTATTTTTACTTTGCTTTTGACGGTCTTAGTATCTTGATCTTTGTAGCCAAGGCGTATGAAAAAATTTGAGCATGTGCTCGGCAAGGAGTCTTTATGACAAAACAAGTTTTTAAAACCGTTTTTGCAGGTCGTGAGCTGGTAGTTGAAACCGGTCAGGTGGCAAAGCAGGCAAATGGTAGCGCCGTTGTTCGATATGGAGAAAGTACCGTTTTAACTGCGGCAACCATGTCTAAAAAGATGGCTACTGGTGACTTTTTCCCATTGCAGGTCAACTATGAGGAAAAAATGTATGCAGCTGGGAAATATCCTGGCGGCTTTAACAAGCGCGAAGGCCGTCCGTCAACAGATGCGACTTTGACTGCCCGTTTGATTGACCGTCCGATTCGTCCTATGTTTGCGGAAGGCTTCCGCAATGAAGTTCAGGTTATCAATACCGTTCTTTCTTATGACGAAGATGCCTCGCCTCAAATGGCTGCTATGTTTGGTAGCTCTCTGGCTCTTTCTATTTCAGATATTCCTTTTAATGGCCCTATTGCAGGAGTTCAAGTCGGTTATGTAGATGGTGAATTTATCATCAACCCTAGCAAGGAACAAAAAGAAGTTTCGCTTTTGGAACTGACAGTTGCTGGTACCAAAGAGGCTATCAACATGGTAGAATCTGGAGCCAAGGAACTGTCTGAAGATATCATGCTGGAAGCTCTGCTTAAAGGGCATGAAGCAGTCAAAGAATTGATTGCCTTCCAGGAAGAAATTGTCGCAGCAGTCGGCAAGGAAAAAGCGGAAGTGGAACTGCTGCATGTTGATGAAGAGTTGCAGGCAGAGATTGTCGCAGTCTACAACAGCGACTTGCAAAAGGCTGTTCAGGTAGAAGAAAAGCTGGCGCGTGAAGCAGCGACTCAGGCTGTTAAAGACCAAGTCACAGCGGTTTATGAAGAGAAATACGCGGACCACGAAGAATTCGACCGTATCATGCGTGATGTGGCTGAAATCTTGGAGCAAATGGAGCATGCTGAAGTGCGTCGTTTGATTACCGAAGATAAGGTTCGTCCTGACGGTCGTAAGGTTGATGAAATCCGTCCGCTGGATGCGGAAGTGGATTATCTACCGCGCGTGCATGGTTCTGGTCTCTTTACTCGTGGGCAAACCCAAGCCTTGTCTGTTCTGACTTTGGCACCAATGGGAGAAACGCAAATTGTTGACGGCTTGGATCCAGAATACAAGAAACGCTTCATGCACCACTATAATTTCCCGCAATACTCTGTTGGTGAGACAGGCCGTTATGGGGCTCCTGGTCGTCGTGAAATTGGACACGGTGCTCTTGGGGAACGTGCCTTGGAGCAAGTCTTGCCTAGCTTGGAAGAGTTTCCTTACGCTATCCGTCTGGTAGCAGAAGTCTTGGAGTCAAACGGTTCTTCCTCACAGGCCTCTATCTGTGCGGGCACTTTGGCTCTGATGGCCGGTGGTGTGCCGATTAAGGCACCGGTTGCTGGAATTGCCATGGGATTGATTTCAGATGGCAGCAACTATACGGTTCTGACGGACATTCAAGGTTTGGAAGACCATTTTGGTGATATGGACTTTAAAGTAGCTGGTACTCGCGAAGGGATTACCGCCCTGCAGATGGATATTAAGATTGAAGGGATTACCGCCGAGATCTTGACAGAAGCTCTGGCTCAGGCTAAGAAAGCTCGCTTTGAAATCCTGGAC
>NZ_KQ969107.1:279102-287901 GCF_001578795.1 Streptococcus gordonii | reverse complement strand
GCTCCAACTGCTCCGAAAATCGATAACATCAAGATTGATGTGGACAAGATTAAGATTGTCATCGGAAAAGGTGGGGAAACCATCGATAAGATCATCGCTGAGACCGGCGTTAAGATTGACATTGATGAAGAAGGAAATGTATCCATCTACTCCAGCGACCAAGACGCCATTAATCGTGCTAAGGAAATCATTGCTGGCTTGGTCCGCGAAGCAAAGGTGGATGAAGTTTACCATGCCAAGGTTGTTCGGATTGAGAAATTCGGTGCCTTTGTCAATCTCTTTGACAAGACAGATGCCCTGGTTCACATCTCAGAGCTAGCTTGGACTCGGACCAATAATGTCGAGGATGTTGTACAAATCGGTGATGAAGTGGATGTCAAGGTGATCAAGATTGATGCCAAAGGTCGTGTAGATGCTTCCATGAAAGCACTTTTGCCACGTCCGCCTAAACCTGAAAAATCAGACAAGCACCATGATAAGTATCATGGTAAGGGGCATCCTCATAAGAAACATGAAGAAGCACCTCTTACTCAAACAGAAGAATAAAAGACAAACAAGGAGTAGTAGGGCTCAGTTGCGTTGCAATTCTTGGGCCAGCTCCCTTGTTTTTTACATCATGAAAGGAGAAGAAGATGGGATGGTGGAAAGAAACCATTGATATTGTAAAAGAAAATGATCCAGCAGCTCGAAATTCTCTAGAAGTCCTCTTGACTTATCCAGGTATTAAAGCTTTGGCAGCTCATCGTCTTTCTCATTTTTTGTGGAAGCATGGTTTTAAGTTATTAGCAAGAATGCACAGTCAATTCTGGCGCTTTTGGACCCAGATAGAGATTCACCCTGGAGCCCAGATTGAATCAGGTGTCTTTATTGACCACGGCAGTGGTCTGGTGATTGGAGAGACAGCTGTTGTGGAGAAGAGGGCTATGCTTTACCACGGTGTTACCTTAGGTGGTACAGGAAAAGATACGGGCAAACGTCATCCGACTGTCCGAAAAGGGGCGCTGATTTCGGCCCACGCTCAGGTGATTGGCCCTATTGAAATTGGTGAGAAAGCCAAAGTTGGAGCGGGTGCAGTGGTTGTATCTGATGTGCCTAGTGATGTGACGGTGGTCGGAGTTCCAGCTAAAATTGTTCGTGTCCACGGCGAGAAGGATGAGCCGACTATCCATGAAGTAGAAGAAAAACGAGAATATTATTTAGACAAACTAGAGCATGCCCGTGAGGCCAGCCACCATTCTTCAAGTCTGTAGGAAAGGGTAGCAAAGTTATCGAGGTGAAGTATGACAGGAGGTAAGAACTATGTCAGATTTATCAGATGCAATTTTGAACCAGGCAGTTCTTGATTTGCAAGAACACTTGGATGGTCTTGCTAAGGAGCACTTTATCAAACTGCCACCTAGCCACCAGCGCGAATGGGCTCGCTATATCAGTGAAGTCAAAAAAGATGAGACTAAGCTACGTCGCATAGAAAAGATGAAGGCAGATTTGCTGAAGCTATAAAGAAAGAGAAGTTATGCTATTAGAGGAATTTGAAGATGTAGCAGCAGTCATTGAGCCAACTGAAAAGCCAGTCCATGCGACCCATGACAAGGGTGAGGTATGCGAAACCATTATCCTGTCCTTTAATGGAGAAATTCTGAAACGTTTGATTGAGTCAGAAGAAGTCTATCCAAGAGGCTATTTAAAAAGTATAAACGGACAGCATCCATGGTATATTTATGGCCAAGGACCTAGCAAGCTAGCAGTTATGTTGGCTCCAATTGGGGCTCCTATGATAGTTGGCCAACTTGAGGAGTTGGCAGCCAGAGGCTTCAAGAATTTCATCATTCTAGGTTCCTGTGGCGTTTTGGACTGCTCAATTGAGGCGGATAAAATTATCCTGCCTGCGGCTGCATTGCGAGATGAAGGAACTAGCTATCACTATGCCCCACCGGGTGACGAAATCTCCTATGATGAATCCCTGTTGATTAAGCTGGAATCCATCTTTGACAAGCATGATATTGAGCATATTCGCACCAAGTCCTGGACGACTGATGCCTTTTATCGGGAAACGCCTGATAAGGTCAAGCGTCGCTTGGCTACTGGAGCCCAAGTGGTGGATATGGAAGCTTCAGCTATCATGGCTTGGAGTCAATTTCGCAAGACCAAGGTCTATCAGTTCTTCTACACAGCTGACTATGTGGATCATCATAACCGAATCTGGGATGCTCGCCATGAAGAACGGACGGCTGATGCCATGACTTTTTTCACTATCGCTTTGACAATAGCAAAGGAACTAGAAAGGTAACTATAAGAATGGCAGTATATTTTTACGGCTGTATCACCATGGATGGCTACTTGGCAGACAGCCAGCACAGGATAGACTGGCTGCATCAGCTTGGTTCTGTAGAGGATACAGGCTATGATGACTTTTACAGGCAAATGGATATCACCATCATGGGCAAGCGAACCTTTGAGGAAATCCAAGATTTGCAAGATGTAGAAAGTTTTTATCAAGCTACGGAAAACTATGTCTTTACGCATGATAGGCACCTGCCTGTCAGCAATTACCAGCCAGTAGCTGGGGATGTGGTGGACTTTGTTCACCAGATTGACAAAGGCAAAAATGTCTTTGTGATTGGTGGTAATTCCTTGGTAGGACCGCTCTTGGATGCGGATCTTTTCGACCACCTCATTATTCAGATAGCGCCCCTTATCCTAGGAAAGGGGGTTCCCCTCTTTACCCAAGAGGAAGGGCAGCGCTTTTACCAACTGGATAGCCTCAGACAATTTGGCCCTTTTGCAGAGCTGGTTTTCAGCCGAAAAAGTCAGAAATAGAGAAGGAAGTGGAACGCATGATTAAAATTTACGACACCATGACCCGCAGCCTACGTGAATTTGTGCCCATTGAAGAGGGCAAGGTTCGCATGTATGTCTGCGGACCGACAGTTTACAACTATATCCATGTCGGCAATGCCCGCTCAACAGTAGCTTTTGACACGGTTCGTCGCTATTTTGAGTATCGGGGATTTGAGGTCAATTATATTTCCAATTTTACAGATGTAGATGATAAGATTATCCATCGGGCTAAGAAAGAGGGCATTACTCCAAAAGAAGTGGCGGACAAGTATATCGCAGCTTTTCGTGAGGATGTCTCAGCTCTGGGTGTAAAACCTGCGACTCGTCATCCGCGGGTGGTGGAGTTTATGACTGATATCATCCGTTTTGTTGAGGACTTGGTTGAAAAAGGCTACGCCTATGAGTCAGAGGGCGATGTCTACTTCCGCGTCGAAAAGTCTCGTGATTATGCCAAATTAGCCAACAAAACCTTGGCAGACTTGGAGTTGGGTGCTTCTGGTCGGACAGATGAGGAGACCGCCCGCAAGGAAAATCCGGTAGATTTTGCACTCTGGAAAGCTGCTAAACCAGGCGAGATTTCCTGGGACAGTCCTTGGGGAGCAGGCCGTCCGGGCTGGCACATCGAGTGCTCGGTCATGTCAACGGAGATTTTGGGCGATACCATTGATATCCACGGTGGAGGAGCAGACTTGGAGTTCCCTCACCATACCAATGAAATCGCCCAGTCAGAGGCCAAGACTGGTCAGACCTTTGCCAACTACTGGATGCACAATGGCTTTGTCAACATTGATGATGTTAAGATGTCCAAGTCTTTAGGTAATTTTATCACTGTTCACGATGCCCTCAAGACCATTGATGGTCAAGTGCTGCGTTTCTTCTTTGCTACCCAGCATTATCGCAAGCCTATCAATTTCACAGAAAAAGCTGTTCATGATGCAGCGACCAATCTCAAGTATTTGAAGAATACCTATGAGCAACCTTTCACTGGCCGGGCAGACTCTGGTCAGCTGCAAGCCTTTCTAGACAAGTTCACCGCTGCTATGGACGAAGATTTCAATGCAGCCAATGGTATCACGGTTGTCTTCGAGTTAGCCAAGTGGATCAATTCTGGCAATTACACCGCTGAAGTTAAGGTAGCCTTTGCCAAGCTCTTAGAAGTTTTTGGTATTGTTTTTGTAGAAGAAGTCCTAGACGCAGACATTGAGCGCTTGATTGAGGAGCGCCAAGTAGCACGGGTTAATCAAGACTTTGCAACTGCAGACCGTATTCGGGATGAATTGGCCACTCAGGGGATCAAGCTTTTGGATACTAAGGACGGAGTGAGGTGGACCCGTGACTGATGTCAACCTGATTAACGGTATTGCCCTCGCCTTTGAGGGAGATGCTGTTTACTCCATGTATATAAGACGTCACCTGATTTTTCAGGGGCTGACCAAGCCAAATCAGCTGCACAGGGAAGCGACCAAGTACGTTTCTGCCAAGGCTCAGGCCAATCTCATATCTCTCATGCTGGAAGAAGGGATCCTGACGGAAAAGGAAGAGGATATCTACAAGCGCGGCCGCAATGCTAATAGTCACACCAAGGCCAAGAATGCGGATATCGTCACCTACCGTATGTCTACCGGCTTTGAAGCGGTCATGGGCTACCTACATATGACTGGAGCAATCGAACGCTTAGAAGAATTAATTGACTGGTGTGTCAAACGAGTGGAGGAAGCTACTCATGAAAACAAATGAACTGCTAGCTTTGTTTCCAAAGGCTAGTATACAAGATAAACCCAGTCAAGATAGCCAGAAAGTCTCGCTTCGTCTTGATCAGCAACATTGGCTAGTTTTGGCGACAGAAGATTTAACAGATCGAGAACAGCAACTGCTTGCTCTGCTGACAGAAAAAGAGTCCGTTTTTTCACAAAATCCCTGGCATAGGTATTTAGTATCTGAGTCCGAAGAGACACTCCCCCATGAGGTTGAGGCGCTACAGTTCATTCATTGTCACCTTTTCCATTATGAGGCAGAATCTATTTCATCCTGGCTAGACATGATGCGAACTCTTTTGACCAATAAAGTCGCTTATTTTCAGACCAGCCCGCAAGACTATATTTTTGTTCTTGATCAAGGTCAGCAGTTGGCTGTTAAAGATTTGCTGAGGGATGTCTTGTCAGCTGTTGAATATGACTTTAACCTGCGTTTGGCTGTTTTGATTGGACAAGTCTGGCCCAGATCGGTGAAAGACGAGTTGCCACAACTCTATCAAGCTGAGAACAGCCTCTTCACTCAATGGTTGAATCGCTATCAGCAGTCTTTGGTTTTACCTTTCTCACAGCTCTTTTTATGGGGCTTAGACGAGGCTAAGGACACTCTTCTTTCTCTGAAGAGGAAACTGCATCAGCTTATAGAGGGACAAGAGCAATTAACCGAGATTATCTTAGCCTTGTGGGAAAATGGAGCAGTTGTGACCAAGGCAGCTCAGCAACTTTATATTCACCGGAATACTCTTCAATATCGCTTGGATAAGTGGGAGGAGTTGACAGGCTTGCAGTTAAAAGAGTTGACGGATTTATCACTCTGTTACCATATCATTTTGAAAGATTTATTTTGATGTTTTGTGCAGGCTGCACAAAACATTTTTTTTATTTTAGGCAGTTTGCCATAGTATTGTAAAACGCTTTCAAATATAATAAGAGTATAATTTTAAAAGGAGCCTATCATGGTAGAATTAAACCTAAAAAACATTTACAAAAAATATCCAAATAGTGAACACTATTCTGTTGAGGATTTCAACTTGGAAATCCAAGACAAAGAATTTATCGTATTCGTAGGACCTTCAGGATGTGGTAAATCTACAACTCTTCGTATGATTGCTGGACTTGAAGACATCACAGAAGGTGAATGTTCAATCGATGGTCGAGTGGTTAACGATGTGGCACCAAAAGACCGTGATATTGCCATGGTTTTCCAAAACTATGCCCTTTACCCTCACATGACTGTATACGACAACATGGCCTTTGGTTTGAAATTGCGTAAATACAGCAAAGAAGATATCGACAAACGTGTTCAAGAAGCTGCTGAAATTCTTGGATTGAAAGAATTCTTGGACCGTAAACCAGCTGACCTTTCTGGTGGTCAACGTCAACGTGTTGCCATGGGACGTGCTATTGTCCGTGATGCAAAAGTATTCTTGATGGACGAGCCTTTGTCAAACTTGGACGCAAAACTTCGTGTATCCATGCGTGCTGAAATCGCTAAAATTCACCGTCGTATCGGAGCAACAACTATCTACGTAACACACGACCAAACAGAAGCGATGACTTTGGCTGACCGTATCGTTATCATGTCAGCGACTAAGAACCCGTCAGGAACTGGTACAATTGGTCGCGTAGAGCAAGTTGGTACACCACAAGAACTTTACAAACACCCTGTCAATAAATTTGTTGCTGGCTTTATCGGAAGCCCAGCTATGAACTTCATCAATGTGAAGCTTGAAGGCAACGAGATCGTTACTGAAGGTGTAAGATTGAAAGTGCCAGAAGGGATCTTGAAAGTTCTGAAAGAAAAAGGCTACGAAGGTAAGGAATTGATTTTTGGTATCCGTCCAGAAGATATCAATACAGAGCCTGCTTTCCTTGAAACTTTCCCTGACTCAGTAGTACACGCGACAATTTCTGTATCAGAGTTGCTTGGTTCAGAGTCTCACTTGTACTGCCAAGTTGGTAAAAACGAATTTATCGCAAAAGTAGATGCACGTGACTACTTGCAAACAGGTGAAGGAATTGACCTTGGCTTTGACTTGAATAAAGCACACTTCTTCGATAAAGAAACTGAAAAGACAGTTTATTAATGTTTTCTACAATGAAGAAAATTTAGTTATCAAAACCGAGCATGGATATCTATGCTCGGTTTTTGCTATTATATCTTATAATCCGTGCTTGATAGGTTAAAAACTTCATAGTTGAGACGGAACTTCCTATAAGTAATGGCTGATGGACTTTGGAGAATATGAGCTTGAATTATTCACTTTTTATCCTTAGGGATAGGATGACAGAATCTTTCTCACAATCTATTAATTGCTATTAGCTCACATTGTTGAACAAGAAGAGGTTGCTTAAAAATAGAAAAAATTTCAGAAAACTATTGACTTGTTTTCCGAAAAAGAGTAGAATAGCCCTTATTTTTTAATTGAGGAGGAACTTATGTTTTCCAAGTTAAAAGGATTTTTTATTGGACGTCCATTAAAATCCGGTAAAGAAGGAGAGGATGGTCATTTATTGACAAAACTACAGGCCTTGGCTATGCTCTCTAGTGACGCCTTATCTTCCATCGCTTATGGACCAGAGCAGGTAGTTCTGGTCTTAACTTCTGTGTCTGTCGGAGCGATTTGGTGGTCACTTCCAATAGGAATAGTTGTATTGGTTTTACTAGCAAGTTTAACAATTTCTTATCGTCAGGTTATCCATGCTTACCCTCAAGGAGGAGGAGCTTATATGGTAACGACAGAAAATCTTTCTCCAACAGCTGGCTTAATTGCAGGAGGAAGTTTACTGGTAGACTATATGTTGACTGTAGCTGTTTCAGTTGCTTCTGGAGCGGATGCCATTACCTCAGCTATTCCTGTCTTACACCCTTACAACTTACACATCTCGGTCTTGTTAGTCCTCTTATTGATGCTCATGAATCTTCGAGGGCTAAAAGAATCAGCGGCTTCCTTAATGATTCCTGTCTATCTTTTTATTTTAAGTACTTTGCTGTTGATTGCTTTTGGATTTGTGCAAATCATGACAGGAAACTTGGAATATCATGCAACTGCTCATATTGGCACTTCTATTACTGGAGTAAGTTTGATCTTGTTGCTCCGAGCATTTACCAGTGGTTCAGCTTCCTTGACTGGAGTGGAAGCCATATCTAATTCAGTTCCCTTTTTCAAGAAGCCAAAGGCTCACAATGCTGCAACAACCCTATCAATCATGGCTTTAATCCTAGGGATCATGTTTGCAGGAATCACTTTCTTAAACTATTGGATTGGAATCGTGCCTGTCAAAGGTGTAACTACCTTGGCACAGATGGCTCAGGCTATCTTGGGAGGTTCTCCACTTGGTCGTGTCTTATTCTATGTTTTTCAATTGTCGACAGCTTTGATTTTGGCAGTTGCAGCCAACACAGGTTTCTCGGCTTTTCCTGTACTCTCTTATAATATGGCAAAAAACAAATATATGCCACATATGTACATGGAAAAAGGAGACCGCCTAAGCTATTCAAATGGGATTTTTACATTAGCCTTTGGGGCTATTGCTCTTTTGTGGATTTTTAAAGGGAATACGGAGCGTTTAATCCCACTCTATACCATTGGTGTATTTGTACCCTTCGCCCTCTCTCAAACTGGTATGGTTATCCATTGGAAGAAAAAGTTTGGAAAAGATTTCTTGAAGCATTCAGTTGCGAATATCCTTGGTGCTGTTATTTGTTACGGGATTGTTCTTATTTTACTTTTATTCCGTCTCGGCGATATTTGGCCTTTCTTTCCAATTATCATTGTCTTGACATGGCTGTTCTTAGCGATTAAACAGCACTACAACAGGGTCGCAAGACAGCTGAGATTAGAAGAACATATCGAGCGTCAGAATTACACAGGCAATACAGTAATTGTACTAGTCGGAAATGTCACCAGAGTTAGTGTTGGAGCAATGAGCTATGCTCGTAGTATTGGGGATGATGTCGTCGCAATGCACGTCTCAACAACTGAAACTGCTAAAAAGGATGCTGAAGTTGCAGAGGAATTTGCAGACTACTTCCCTGACATCCGATTTGAGACTGTTACGACTAGCTACCGCAATATCATTACGCCAACAGTTCAGTATGTGATCAAGGTGGCAAAGCGGGCTAAAAAAGAAGGAAGGACAGTGACCGTCTTGGTTCCTCAGTTTATCCCGAAAAAGAGCTGGCAAAATATCCTTCATAATCAAATGA
>NZ_KQ969107.1:263958-278783 GCF_001578795.1 Streptococcus gordonii | reverse complement strand
CTCTTCTGTATTTTGTGTCGAAAGAGTTAGTTTGTTTCTTCTTGATAATTCCTATAGAAATCAACCTTTAGCTTAATAAAGGTTTCCAAGTCCCGCAGGAGCTGAAGGAGCATAGCGCGTGTTTCAAATTCCTGGCGGGTTTTAGGGAGTGGTCTCTCACGAAATACGGTCAAATAGTTGTCAATCTCGTCCAAAAGGTCTCGGGCGGGATTTTCTTGACTTAACTGTTTGGCTGTTTTTAAAAAGAGTTTAGCCAATGTGAAGCTTTCGCTAGCTGCCAGGCGACAGGTATTGATATTACCAGCCATATCCAGCAAGATGCGATTCTGTGCTCTTCGCATCTCAAAATAGTGAATATGGTAGTTGGTTTGATGAAAGAGATGGTCAGAGTGGTCCAGATAGACCAACTGTAAGGCTTGTTCTAGAGTTGTATCAAGCTCTTTTATTAGGGTCGCGTCGTTTCGTCCGTCCCCTGATTTTAAAAAGTATTCAAAACGAAGGAGAATCTTTTTCAGTTGTTCTTCCACTTGTTCATGATAGCTGTTAATCTCCTCTTGGCGCGAGGGCATGTAGAGATTGGCTAAAAGAGCAAAGCCAGTTCCAATGAGAAATAGAGCAAGCTCATTGCTAAGGAGTGACCAGGAGGTGGATTTTCCTAAGAGCAGATGGGTGACCAGAACGGTGCTGGGAGTAATGCCAATTTCCCACCCGAGTTGAAAAGTTAGGGGAACGTAGATTGCGATATAAAGGGCCAATGCCCCGAGATTAAAGCCTAGAAAGCGAAAGGCTAAGCTTCCAATAGCCAGAGCCAGTATGGTCGATAAAAAGCGGTCTCTAGCTAGTTTGACTGTACTCCTGCGAGTATCGCTAACACTCAGAAGAGCAATAATACCAGCAGAGACTGAATAAGCTAATCCTAAAGTTTTTGCTAGCCAAGCCGCTAGGCAGGTGGCGAGCATCAGTTTGATCGTTCGGTGGAGAAGGGACATATGAGTCAACTTTCTTTTTCTAGAGTCGCTTTATTATATCATGACTAGAGTATAAAGTTGGTTAGGATGATTCCTTCAATTCGGATTTCTTGTTTTGTTCAGTAAAAGCTGTCGCAATTTAGGAGGCATTTATGTTATACTGAAATCATGGAAAAAAACGATATTGTCTACGGTGTGCATGCGGTGACAGAAGCACTCGCTGCCAACACTGGAAATAAACTCTACATTCAAGATGACCTGCGTGGCAAAAAGGTCGATAAAATCAAAGATTTAGCTGCAGAAAAAAAGGTTTCGATCTCCTGGACGCCCAAGAAGACCTTGCAGGAAATGACTGACGGAGCCGTTCACCAGGGCTTTGTTCTGCGAGTGGCTGAGTTCGCCTATACTGAGTTTGAAGTTCTGTTGAAAAAAGCAGAGCAGGAAGACAATCCACTATTATTGATTTTGGACGGGCTGACTGACCCGCACAATTTTGGCTCTATCTTGAGGACGGCTGACGCAACCAATGTGGCTGGAGTCATCATTCCCAAGCACCGGGCAGTTGGTGTGACACCGGTTGTGGCCAAGACCTCAACGGGTGCCATTGAGCATATTCCCATTGCTCGTGTGACCAATCTCAGCCAGACCTTGGACAAGCTCAAGGAAGCTGGTTTCTGGATTTTCGGTACAGATATGCAGGGGACGCCTTCCCATAAGTGGAATACGGCAGGCAAACTAGCTCTCATCATCGGCAATGAAGGAAAGGGTATTTCTAGCAACATCAAGAAGCAGGTGGACGAAATGCTGACGATTCCCATGAATGGCCATGTCCAAAGCCTCAATGCCAGCGTCGCAGCAGCTATTCTCATGTATGAAGTCTTTAGAAATCGGGTGGGCTAATGCAAGTACTTGGAAGTTATGAGTTAGAAAAATACCAAACAGAAAAGTTTGAACCGATTATTTATGATATCTATCATAATAAAGGAGAAGATAATTATTGCTTTTGCTTTGAAATCACTGAGGAAGCAGATCAGTATCCCTTAGAGGATTTGTTGACCCAATATTCCTTGAATTGCACGGATTTATACGGTCAAGGAAGTCAGGTAAATGGTGCTTTGAAATACCTAATTGAGGTCGAAACCTTATCCAGTGATAAGGCGGATCTCATCAGCATTCTCAATTTTTCTACAATTTTAAATAAAGAGATTGTGAATTATGTAAAAGGAAAATATGAGTGCCTTGCTGAAAAGAGGTGTATGAGTTCTTTTTATATGGGAAATCAAAAAGTGGAAGTTCCTGTGCTTGCTTACCGAAATGATAACTCTGGGATGGTTTTTTTCCAAAATAAATATCCAGAAGGACAATTAACAAATTTATTTTTAGAAGATAAAAAATATGATGTTGAGTGTTTAGATGGGGAATGGACCTGTATTGAATTGCTTAATGGCAAGGCAAACCTTATTTTAAAAGATTCACAAGATGAATATTTTAAATATATTTTTGATTTGAAAGGCTTTCAAAGTGTCAGTCCTGTTTTAGACTGACCTAGCGAAATAACTTTCCTAAAAAGCAAAAATGTTTAATAGTTAGCGGTCATTCAAAGCACCACTAATGACCCGCTTATATCCATGGAGAAACGCTTCTGAGGGAACAAAAAAATGATGGAGAAAAAAGATGACCTTTAAAATTTTAACGGATTCTACAACAGACCTGTCTGAAAAATGGGCAGCTGAACACGATGTTACAATCCTAGGCTTGACCATTCAGCTGGATGGAGTAACTTATGAAACAGTAGGGGAAAACAAACTGACCAGTAAAACCTTGCTTGAAAAGATGAAGGCAGGAAGTCAACCAACTACCAGCCAAATTAATGTAGGTCAGTTTGAGGATGTCTTTAGAGAATATGCGAAAGCTGGCACACCTCTGTTGTATGTAGCTTTTGCTTCCTTGCTATCTGGAACCTATCAGAGTGCAGTTATGGCTCGGGACATAGTCCTGGAAGACTATCCTCAGGCTGTGATTGAGATTCTTGAGAGTCGGGCTGCTTCTATGGGGGAAGGGCTTCTGGTAATGAAGGCTGTCGAGGCACGATTAGAAGGTAAATCACTAGCTGAGACCTTGGATATTTTACTGGCTTTGCGACCAAAAGTCCAAACCTATTTTTTAGTGGATGATCTGAATCACTTGGTGCGGGGCGGAAGAATTTCAAAAACAGCTGCCATGATCGGTAGTCTGGCTAGTATCAAGCCAATTATTGCAGTTCAAGCGGATGGAAGTTTGAAACCAATTGCTAAGGTGAGAGGAAAGAAGAAGGCTCAGGCAGAGTGTGTTCGCATGCTTTTAGAAAATATAGCAGATGATCGAGCAGTGATTGCTCATGCAGATGCTGATCAGGATGCTGAAAATCTGAAGGAACAGCTTTTAGCAGATGGCCGAGTGAAAGAAGTCTTGATTGAGCCACTTGGACCAGTTATTGCAACCCACGTTGGACCAGAAACTTTAGCTTTATTTGGCTTCGCAAAAAACGACCGAGATTAAGAAACAAACTTGAAAACGAAAACAAGCTAAAAAGTGAAATATTTCCGGCAAAGATATTGACTTTTGGCCTAAAAATTTGGTATGATAGTAGGCGGTATTGTTTACCCCATTTGTAAGGCCCCGGAACCTTTCAAATAACTTGCGGACCGGAACATCCGCCCTGTAAACAAAAACGATATTCAAATAGGAGAAATCATGAACAAAACAACATACATGGCTAAGCCAGGTGAAGTTGAACGCAAATGGTACGTAGTTGACGCTACTGATGTACCTCTTGGACGCCTTTCTGCTGTTGTAGCAAGCGTACTTCGTGGAAAAAATAAACCAACATTCACACCACACACTGATACAGGTGACTTCGTAATCGTTATCAACGCTGAAAAAGTTAAATTGACTGGTAAAAAAGCTACTGATAAAGTTTACTACACTCACTCAATGTACCCAGGTGGATTGAAATCTATCACTGCTGGTGAACTTCGCTCTAAGAACGCTGTTCGTTTGATCGAAAAATCAGTTAAAGGTATGCTTCCACACAATACTCTTGGCCGTGCTCAAGGTATGAAATTGAAAGTATTTGTAGGCGCTGAGCACACTCACGCTGCACAACAACCAGAAGTTCTTGATATTTCAGGACTTATCTAAGGAAAGGAACAAATAAGCTATGTCACAAGCACAATATGCAGGTACTGGACGTCGTAAAAACGCTGTTGCACGCGTTCGCCTTGTTCCAGGAACTGGTAAAATCACTGTAAACAAAAAAGATGTTGAAGAGTACATCCCACACGCTGACCTTCGCTTGGTTATCAACCAACCATTCGCAGTTACTTCAACTGCTGGTCAATACGACGTTTTCGTAAACGTTAATGGTGGTGGTTATGGAGGACAAGCAGGAGCTATCCGCCACGGTATCGCTCGTGCCCTTCTTCAAGTAGACCCAGACTTCCGCGATTCTCTTAAACGCGCTGGACTTCTTACTCGTGATGCTCGTATGGTAGAACGTAAGAAACCAGGTCTTAAGAAAGCTCGTAAAGCATCACAATTCTCAAAACGTTAAGAACCGCTTTACAACAACGATTACAAGCATTTTGCAAGTCTCTTGCAAGGTGCTTTTTTTGATTGTTTTAGCTTTTGATACCGTTTTTGATACCGTGTTGGAAAACTTCTACATCAATTTATTTAAAAATGCTTGCTGAGATAGTCAGCAAACTGATTAATCGATTTATCTTCTCCTGCAGCAGTTGAATGACTGTAAGTGTCCAAGGTCATCTGACTGCTGGCATGTCCCAATCTTTTGGCAGTGTTGACTGGATCAATACCGATTTCAATCATCAAGGTTGCGTGTGTATGCCTGAAACCGTGAGGACTGATTTTTCTGAGACCATGCTTTCTAATAATTCTGGATAGAATATTATTGAGATAGTCCGGATGAAGAGGCTCAATCTGTCCCGCTTGGGTGCAGTAAGTAAAAATATACTCTTGTTCAAGTGTGATTGGCGCGACGGTAAGTCGTGCTTTTTCTTTTAGAGTTTCTTCTTTCCATTTCTGCAAAGTGAGGACAGTTTCTGTATCGAGCTTGATTTTTCGTACAGAAAACTGATTTTTCGTCCCTTTGACCAAGGATTTGCCGTTCAATCGTCCCAGGCTCTTGCTGATGCTGAGGAGACCTGTATCAAGGTCTATGTCAGACCATTTCAAGGCATAGAGCTCACCTTTTCGGAGGCCGCTATATGCCAGCAGTCGAAATAAAACATAGTGTTTATAGGGTTCCTCTTTCAGTAGGATAGCTAAAAATTCCTGTAGCTCCTGGACGGACCAGAAATTTTCTGATGGTTTGTTTTTTCGTCTGGGCATGATAACATCGGCCATAGGATTGTATTTCAGTAATTTCATCTTAACGGCAAATTCAAAGATTTTGCTGCTATAAGACTTGATTTGCTTGATATTCTTGAAAGTCTTTCCCTTTTCGGTGATGAAATTCTGACAATCCATAGGGGAAATTTTTCTGATCTGCTGCTTTCCAAAGACTGGCAGGATATGGATCCGGAATAAATCGACCGTTTTGGCTGCTGTTGTGGCCTCTACAGTCCCTTGATAGCTTTTAAACCAGTTCTCGAAGATTTCCTCGTAAAGGTCTTTTGAGGCCCTGAGAGGAGCTGAGAACTGCCCTAAATCCTTTTTATGGAGAATTGCACTCTCGTATTGCTTAGCTTCCCTACGCGTCTTAAAACCGCGTTTAAGATGGTCTCGTCGCAGGCCGTCAACATTCATATAGATTTTAACAAAATAGCGACTCCCTTTTTTGGTCTGGTATTTGTGAATAGACATGTAATTTCTCCTCTTTTCTAAGTTTTCGGAGCTTACAAAATAAAGAAATTACTGATTAGACTGTTTATTTTTTATGCTTTGCTGCCATTTTATTCTTATATTCGTCAGAATTTATCCAAGCCTGCCAAACATCGTAATAAGGAGAAGATTCGTCACCGCTAGCATTGATAAGAAAAATAAAACGTTGATTATCCTGGATATAAGTTTTAAAAGCTTCTATGAACAGTGGATTGTAGCCCTTATCCTTGGTAATGAAATCAATATAATTTGTTAAAACGTCACTATTAACGAAATCACTTAGGAAATATGCTAAATCCCCTTTAAAAGGGGTCCATTCATTGATTTTGTCATCTATCAGGGTTCCCTTTTTTAAACGCCTATAAAGGTCTTGCATGAAACTAGCTTCGCTTGGATTTCGTAATTGAGGATTGTCATCGATACCCAATAGATAAGGGACGGAAACGTTGAAATATCTAGCTAGTTTCTCGGCATTATCTTTCTTAGGAGTTCTAATTCCTTGATTATATCCTGATAAAGTTGGATAAAGAATTCCTGTTTCTTTACTTATTTCCGTCAATTTTTTTCCACTACTCTTTATGAGTTTCTGTATATTGCTACTCATATTACCCTCTCTTATTTTATTTTTAAGGATATTGTATCATAAATAATTCAAAAAGCATAAAAACTCTTGACATTAATTCAAAAAGAATTTACAATGTTTATAAATAATTCAAAACGAATTATTTTCGGAGCTTACAAAATAAAGAAAAGAGGTCAGAATATGGCAGAAGATTTCACTATCCAATTACCTAAGGCGACACAGAAGCAGCTGCTTGCTCGCTATGATGATATGGTCCAAAAGGCAATAGAAAAGGCCCTTGAGGACAAGGAACTATACAAGCCCATGGTTCGCATGGCTGGCTTGTGCCGGTGGCTAGATGTCTCAACGACAACGATTGCTAAATGGCAACGTGAGGGCATGCCTCACATGGTCATTGATGGCGTGACCTTGTACGACAAACGCAAGGTGGCCACATGGCTGCAACAGTATGAAAGGTAGGAAAGGTTATGACTTACACTTTTGAAGACAATTATTACTATATCCCTAAAATCCTCTTTCAAGACGATTATTATCAAGGTTTAACCATTGATGCCATCGTAGCTTATACGATCCTGAAAGATAAGCAGAAGGAGGCTGCAAGTAAGGGATGGATTGACTCTGACGGCAATGTTTATCTGGCCTATCGTTTGTCTGAAATGCAAAAGATGTTTGGTGTAGGAAAGAAAAAAATGATTGATATCATGCGTATGCTGGAAGAGCACAATCTGATCGAACGTGAAAGAGAAGACATATTCTACGGACGCAGCTTGCCTTATCGGACCTATATCAACGAAATATGAGGTGACGAAAATGATAAAAATATTCTTTGGCAGTGACCCTGCTATTCGGGAGCAGCTGACCCAACAGCTGACTTCCTACTCTATTGATTTTCAAGGTTATGAAGAGAAAGAACTGACTGAACAAGTCTTCCTGGAGATACTGAAACGGACTAGTGATTTCTTTGATTTGCTGAATCCTAACCTAGTGCAGTACAAACTGGATAACCGACTGAGCCTCAAGCAATTTATCCATCGAATTTTATCTGATAAGGATAAGTATTTAAGATTGCCGATTGCGATGGTGGATGATGTAGTCTATTCTGGAGTATCTGCAGAGGATGTTCGCATGTTTATCCCTAAGGAACATAGGAAAATTGAAAGACAATATCTTTTTAGAAAGCTTGAGGAATTGGAGACAGGTCGCCTCTTTTGGAGAAATTTTGATTTGTTTAGGCATCAAGCAGAGCTACGCTGGTATGAATTGATTGATTTGCTGTTTACTGATGAGTCGAACGATCTTGGAGAACTGAAACAAATAAAGGACCGTTTTTTCTTGTACAAGAAAAAGAAACAAATTCCGCCAGAAAAATGGATCGATAAAGCCTCAAAAATTTTCCTGGTAGAAAGAGAAGATTTTTTCAAAAAAGCTATCTCAGATTTGCAGTATTTATAATTAAAAATAGGCAAAAAAGAGGTCGTTTTTGAAGGTAAAAAATCACCTCTCAACGCGGGCTCCTCTAACAGCCCGCTGAACGCACATTTCGTGTGCATTTTCTATCCAAGTTTTTTGGCAAGTATGGTTGAGCAAATTGTAAGGTGTCCGACGAAGTCGGCTTGGGGTTGCTCCCCCAAGTCCGTCAATTTACGAGACCTTTACGCAGACAAAAAAGAGGCGCCGATAGGCGACCTCAAAAAAAGAAAGGGGATAAGTTGGACATAGAAGTAAGTTTGGACAATATCACCATAACAGCTTATATTCAATCAAATAGATTTTGGGCTATGAGAGATTTAGTTCAAAACCATATAGCCATAACAACCCCGATGGCCGCAACAGATAGGTTTGAAGCATACACCAGGGATATGGGCCGAGTTGTCCTCTTGATGCAGTATGACAAACTAAAAGGGCAAAGCTTTAATGCTCGCCCCTTTCGGTTGGAGTTTAACCCAAATAAGCTCCGACCAATAGATAAAAATATCCTTGACAAAATTATAACATATCTTGAAGATATTTCAATCTCTCGTGCTGACTTAGCTTTTGATTTTTTTGAGCTAGACTGCAGTAATTTCATCTTAGAGAAAAAAGGCAAGGGAGTAGCAACTAAAGAGTTTCGCTCTAAGACTGGTAAGCTAGAAACAAAGTATCTTGGAGCTTCCCGGTCTGAAAAACAGATTAGGCTCTATGATAAAAAGTTGGAGCAACTATCAAATGGAACTGACCAGGAGAGGCAATTCGCAAATCAATTTAAAAATTGGTGGCGTTTGGAATTCCAGCTGCGAAGCAGATCCGTAGACGAACTCTTTACCGTGGTTGATGAGATAATATTTAAGCCTAATAATTTTGATAACTTGACGATTGAGTCTCAATTATATTTGTCAGCTATGCTACATGATAAAAGTACCTGGCGCAAGGTTCATAGAAATACTAAGACAAAATACAAGAAATTATTAGACACTTATCAGACATCAGACATTGATTATTTGGCTGAGATAAAAAATCTGCTTCGGAAGTATCGACCAAAACTTGAGAAAGAGTTGGCCTATTATGCAGGGAGAAAAGTCGGACAATGCGAAGCCGTCCGACCAGCATTTTGAAAAAAATGCTTTGCTCGTATCTACGAGCAAAAAGATAAAATGTCTTGTGGCTCGAGACGTTTTATCTACTCTCTCCACTTTTCCTTTGTGGAGAGATGGCCCTCTGCAAGAGCGCACTTTTACGAAGTAAAGTATAGTGCGTTATACTTTACATGGAAGTAGTGCCGGCCAATTAGAGAAAATCCAGCTAATAGTTTGCTTAGCCTGGTGACAATTTGGGTCACCAGCTCGGCGACCTTTTGAGCCGAGAAAGGAGGAAATATGAGTTATGTAGTAGCTAGAATGCAGAAAATGAAATCTGGAAATTTAGGAGGATCCTATAAGCATAATGAGAGAATTTTTGAGAAGCATTCAAACAAAGATATAGATCCTGAACGCTCTCATCTGAATTATGAATTGACGGACCGCAATCGGGAGATTTCTTACAAAGAGCAGATTGAGGCTTATATCGATGAAAACAAGCTATCGAAACGTGCGACTAGGAAAGACGCTGTTTTATGTGATGAATGGATTATCACATCAGATAAGACCTTTTTTGAAAATCTGGACTCGGACCAAACAAAAGAATTTTTTGAGACCGCAAAGAACTATTTTGCTGAAAATTATGGTGAAAGTAATATTGCCTATGCTAGTGTACATTTAGATGAAAGTACACCTCATATGCACATGGGAGTAGTACCGATGAAAAATGGGAAACTGTCTTCTAAGGCAATGTTTGATCGCGAAGAATTGAAAAAGATACAGGCAGATTTGCCAGTGTACCTGAATGAACATGGCTTTGACCTAGAAAGAGGTAAATTGAATAGTGATGCTAAACATCTAAACGTTAAGGAGTTTAAAGAAAAACAGAAAGCTCTGGAGCAGATAGATGAAAAGATTAAAGCGAAGAAACAAAAAATCGGGAAGTTAGAGCAAGATTTGACGGAAACAGAAGATAAGCTGTCATCAGTTAATGAACTGTATCAAGAATACGATAGAGTTGGCCTCAATGACCTGAAAGAAGGGAAGTTTGGGAAGAAAACTCTAGGTGGAAAAGTAAAGATTGATGAACAGGAACTCAAGAAAATTGTTAAGACCGCTGTTGAAAAAATGGATCAGAATAGCAAAATGAGTCTTCATCAAGAGAAATTAAAAAATCAAATCAGAAACCTAGAAAAACAAGTATCCAATAAAAATCACTTGCTCAATGAATTGAATGCCAGCAAAGAAGAAATCAAGCTATTGAAGTTTGAAAATCGAAAGTTGAATGATAAGGTCTCTAAGTTGCTCGATAAGCTGAATATCACCACTCAAAAATTGCAATTATGGAGAGGCTATGCTCGGGAATATATCCCTGGAAAGGAGTTTAAGCAGTTCATCAAGCAAGTCAATAAAATCCAAATTACCCAAACATTCAAACCGATGGCTATTAAAGCCATTAAATTAGTCAAAGACATGGTAGAGAGGTCCATGTAAAACCTTTATGCCGAGAAAACTTTTGATAGCAAGCTATGACGATTTAGACTAGTTGAGTCGTGTCGGCAGGCTGGAAAGCTGCCGACCGATTACAACAGGAATAAAAAGTCATAGGTTACTTGCTGTCAAAAGGAAATTGGAATAAATCAATCAAGGAGAAGTCAAATGTCACAAACACCTAAGTTAATGAAATACACTGAGATAACCGCTTTTACTGGGGAACTCATGCTAAAAATCTTGTATAATACTCATATGGAAATTTCTGAAGATACTGAATTAGAATGTTGGAAGAAGTTAGGCCATGTGAAGGACTCCAAGCATTTTCAGGATTTTATGAATAGAGAGTTAAGTGTTAATGCTGTAACGAAATATCTTGCTCAAAATAAAATCAAAGTCATTTTTGATACTCACTTAGCTAATATGCAAATTTATGTAGATGATTTGCAGGCCTTCGAGAAAGGAGTTAATCAGGTGGTTTCTGACCTGGAAAATCCTGAGACAGGAACGGAATTAGCTGATAAGCTTATAAAATCGTTGCACAATATGACCCTGGATGAAAAATTGGAATACTACAAGAAACAGGTCAAAGAAGAAATCAAGAGGAAAGAAGAATGAGACGGAACTTAATTATATTGGGTGTATTTATCTTACTTTTGAAATTAGTTGCTCGCAGTGCTCGTTTGCTTTTTAAAACTCTGAAAAAAATTTCCAATAACTTAATAAGTATGCTATAATACTCTCGAGGGTCACCTCAGCGACACGGTCGGTGGTGATATAGTCCTCCTAGCCGGGCGAATGGAAACAGGAGTCAAGAAGGGCATAGTTTTTCTATATCGGGTCACCGGTCTACCCTCAGTTTAGAACTGAAAAATCCGGCGATACGAAAAAATAAAAAGACCGTTTTGACCTGTATTCCAAAAATTAGATAGAAAATCTAAGGATTGGGATGCAGGTCAATCGGCATTAATTGAATTTATTGATTTTATAAGCTCCGAAAACTGATTTTTGATACCTTTTTGATACCGTCTGAGTTTAAATATTTGTGTATAAGTGGATAAATTTGGAACTTTAATCAGTGAAAAAGCTGATTTAAAGCCTATTTGCGTATATAATAAACTGATGACGAAAAACCAGGTCTTAAGAAAGCTCGTAAAGCATCACAATTCTCAAAACGTTAATCAACACGATTATATCAACGTTTCGAAACACTTCATGGTTCACACCATGGAGTGTTTTTTTGATGATTTTTAGCAAAATTCACACCACTTTTCACACCAAATTCACACCATTACTTTTTAAGATTACGAAAGGCAATTTCTCCAACAGCCATTGGGATTACGTTTGAAGTGTTGACATAAGTCTTAGTTGTAATCGTATCACTATGAGTGAGTGCTTCAGAAATAGCTTCCATAGAGGTTCCAGCCTGTTTAGCGAGTGTAGCTCCTGTATGTCGTAATTTATGAGGGGTTGCATGTGCGAGTTCTGGATGACGACGCTTAACAGATTTCATCTTGTTGTTAAGATAATCAGCATGGAGACAACTGTTTACATTTTCCTTTGTATCAATATACGTAAAAACATACTGTTCAGGAGTTTGCATGATGTTAAATGAAGCCAATTCAGATTTTTGTTGCTTCTTCCAAGAATTTAACAAGTCGGTAAGTTCTTGTGGAATCGAAAAAATCGTCTTTTTATTCCCTTTAGTTGACTTTTGATTTTTATATCGATCTAAGGCTTGAACCAATTGAATTTGTTGATTTTTGAAATCAATATGTTTCCATTGCAAAGCGTAGCTCTCTGACTTTCTATCTCCTAAAAAGAAGGTAGTATAGAACAAAACATAGTCTTTGAATAGAATTTTTTCAGTCTCCAAATCCTTTTCAAAAGCTGTAAACCATGCTTGAAGTTCTTCTTGAGATAGATATAAATCTTCATCTTTTTTAGATTCCTGTAGCTTGATTTTCTTAGTGGCTTTGATACGGCTTATAGTTTTTGATAGGCGATTAGTTTCGATATATTCCAATTCCTCAGCCCAATCAAAAATAGAGTTAACATAACTTCTGATGACTTTGAAGTTGGCATATTCTTCTGCTTTTTGGGTCAATAGGTTCAAAACAACCTGTTTATTTCGATTGAGAAAATCAATAGGATAATTTCCAAGCAAGGGGAGGATATGTTTTCTAAAAGCAATTTCTGTTCCAACTATGGTTGCTTGAGAAGGTGGTTTTGTGGTAGATGTTGTTTGACCTGCTTTATAGGATTCCCACCAAATATTGTGATAAAAATCGGAAAAGAGGATTGAACCATTTGTTTCCAATGAGGTTGAATCTCCACTAAGAATTTTATCAAACTTATTTTGAAGTTCTAGTTCATATTTTTTTGCGTCATTCCTTGTTTTGAACCGTTTTTCAATCACTTTCTTATCAACACCTAGTGAAGGCCTCACTTCCTCAGGAATATAGACACGTAAGCGATAGGTTCCGTTTTTCGTTTTTGTAATTGACATAGTATTCTCCTTTTTTGAATTGAGCTAGAAAATACCATGGTTACATTATAACAAACGACCATAGAATTTCTACTGCTTTTGTAACCAGCGATTGATTTCAGATTTGCTAAAGCGAACAGTTTTACCAATCTTAATGCAAGGCAATCCTTGCTTAATCCACTTGTCTAAAGTATTATTTGTTATATTCAAATACTCACAAGTTTGCTTTTTATTTAAAAAATGATTGGTATTTTCATTAATATCTAAAAATTTATCCAGTTCTTTTTTAACAGTATCTGATATTAGTAATTGAAGTTGCCTAACCATTTCGTCGTCTGGAATAAATAAATTCATAAATAGTCCTGTTTATTTCTTTCTATTAGATTTAAATTTAATTAGTTTGGATTTTTTTAAGTCTTCAAGGGTTGAAGAGTTAAAAAATAGGAAAACGTTGCTGTAGTAATACTTTTCCATTTTTTTAATCAGAATTTATATTAAAATGGAAGAAGTATTTATTTGAATTTCATTTAAAAAAGAATCCAGGGATGAACCAATGTCTTTATCCTTGATTTTATTAACGTCATTAATAAAACTATCTTTTTCTTCATTAGTAAAACTAGGGATTTTAAAAAAATGGAGTTTATTATTTTGATTACTCTTGTAACAACCAAAGTCAAAGATAGTAACAAGATATAGACTATTTAGCATTAAGCTAAAGAGATATAGTACTTGCCATGTAATCATAATAGAAAGAAAATAACTCCCATTTTTCAAATCATTCCTCCTACTTTCTTTAATCAGATTTTTTTTAGTTCTTGCACAGTTTTTTGGATTTACAAATTCAGATGCATCAATAAATAAAAAATAGATTCATCCAATGTTATTGGATATAAATAATCCATAGCATGATTTAGTTGAGTTTCAAAAAAAGTTTTCATATATCCATCTTTACCTTTTTCTTCATACAATTCTTTTAACTTATTTTGAGTATCTCTTACTGAAGTTTGAACAATTATCTTAAAGTTGCAAAATCCTTTCTTAATCACACTATATACAAATGAATAGAGCTGATCATGGTTTAGTTTATCCAAGTCAGTACTCTTGAATTCACTTTTAATTTTTTGTTCATTCAGTGTCATTTCGTATCTATAAATGCGATATTTACGAGATACGTTTGATTCAATCTGGTTATTATGTTCAGCTTTTGCTGTTTTATCGTAAAGAACATGCAACAAGTTTTCATTTTTTTTGCTTGAAAGAATATGGTGGTCTTCGGGAGTTGAACATTTTGTATAAACTTTTTTATTTACTTGAGATGTATTAGATAGAGCCCTCAATAATAAATTTCTTGTTTGAAAATGAATAATCGCATCAGTAGCAAATGTAAATGAGATTTCCATTTGATGAATCCTAATTGTTGTTGGGATAATCCAAATACCAGTTTGCTGTTTGATTTCCGTTACAACTTTTATTAGTTTCTTTCGTATTGCAGAAATAGAGAGAGTTTCAAAATTGAGACCTCCATGATTCAGTTGTAGTAAGCAATAATTAACAGTATCCCCGATTTCCTTTTTATAAATTTTTCCAATTTCAAGTCTTCCGAATTCCCTTGATTGGATAATTAAATCTTCAATCTGATTTGAATTGTAATTTAATTTTTTAACTTTATCAGGATTCTTTTTGCTGTATTCTATCAGTTTTTCGATGTCAACAATTAGATTTTCACCCAAGTTAAAATCCATGCGATCAAAGCCCCAGAAGGAATTCATTAAAGTAAAACAAGATTGAATTTCTTTCTCATTTAAATGTTTCTGTTCAGTAGAAACTTTAGTATTCCTTTTCATGTTTTAATGTTTCCTTTT
>NZ_KQ969107.1:235616-263750 GCF_001578795.1 Streptococcus gordonii | reverse complement strand
TAGGTATGCCATTTTTTTTGACAGAAAAAGCCTTTTTTTCAAAAAAAAAAAGTGAAAAATGGAAGAAATTTTGAAAAAAATAAAATACACAATGTTTAATTGTTAAAAAAACGCGTAATGATAAGAGTTTGGAGAAAAAATTAGGTTTTTCCCTACTTTATTTATTTTTTTATTTCAATGAGAGATATACAATTATTTTTTAGAAGTACTTATTAGTTTGCTTGTGCGATTAACTTGTAAGCATAGGACTTTTGAAACTCTTCTGGTCGATTATGTCCGAGAGCACGTGATACAATTAAACAAGCCTTCCTATCAAGGACAACGCCTTTTAATTCTCCCCGTAGATAAATTTTTTCTTTTTTATCTTTGATATCTTTGGGATCTCTCGCGACAAGAAGATAAAGACGTTTTGCGTATTCAGCACGATATTTATGAGGTTTTAAAGCAGATGGAACTTGAAACACACGCTTTTTACCAGCTAGCTTAAACTCCTCAACAAGCCTCTCTAATTCTTCTTTGTCTCGTGTGATAATCGGAACCCAACGATCTCTAGCTCCTTTTGTTTTATGCTTTTTTCCAATGATTTTAAGATAATATCGGCCATCCTCACGTTGGTAGAGTGAGTCACCAGTAATTGCTTTTAGCTCATTTTTTCGTAGTCCAGTGGCAGATACGATTGAAAACCATCGATTATTCGTTTCTTCAGACATTCTATCGTCATTAGATTTTAAGCGATTATTTTTTTTGTTGGCTCGATATCGAATATCTGTTGCAATAAAAGCAGTAGAAGATACGCCTAAGACTTTAGCTAATGCTGCTTTGTAAGTTGATTGGGTTGGTGCAGAAAGCCCAGTTTTTTTACAATGTTCTAAGTATTGATTTACTAAGTCAATCCATACATCTACATTCTTAGATTTTTCAAGAGCTTTTAAATCTTCGGCAGTGGCTGTTGCAGCAACAAAGGAAGCAAATCTGCTCCAGGATCCAGCGTAGTTATGAAGAGTTCGGTCTGTATGGATTAAATGAATGTCCTCTCCTGTCTTTTTGGATTCATTTCTTTTGATACCTTTTCCCTTCTTGAAGCGCGTGACTAGATTAGTTAATCCCTTTGATTGGATGAATTGTTTACGACCTTCAAAAGTGTTTAGAGCATCCATCTGTTGTTTCTTAGCTTTTTCTCTAGCTTTTCGTCGTTCTGAACGACTACGTTTTTTCTTTGCCATAGTTCTTTCCTTTCTATAGAAGATGATGTTCATTTAAAGAAGATCTTAAGAAAAATCTTAAGGTCTTTTTTATTCAAGTTGAAGTAGTGCAGTGATTTAAAGCTTATATTCACTGATGTAGTATCTTCCCTGTGCTGAGGGCGCTTCTTAATTGATGGCTAAGAAGTTAACCAAGTCATTTTACAACATGACAAGTTGACTCAATTAAAATAATATGTAGAGTTCCATCTTACAGATAAAAATCTGTTGTTTTTTCTTTTTACTCTTTTTCAGGTTTAAATGCTTTGAATTTAGCGACTGAGTTAAGATAGTTTTTTGTATTTGATTTTTAGACTTTTGCTATTTACTTTCGTTCTTATACTTTTATACTTTACTTTGTTATGATCAAAAAATTTTTTTACTGCTATTGACATTACTTTTGTTATCTATACATTTATTTTTTAGTTAGTGAAATACAAAAATTGGTTCTTTCCTAACTCGGCTTAAACCTGCTGTTTCCGCGATAGCTACCTCCTTTTAAATATTAAAAAAAACGTAGCTATTTTGTTACGTCTCTACTTAATCAATCGTTATTATACTTATCCTTGCAAGATTAAACTCAATCTCTGATAAGACACCTCTTGCACAAAAGAATTTAGATGAAGCTTCTAAACAATTGATTGCTGCCAAGACTCGTTACGCAAAAGCACAAAAAGCAGTTGAAAATCTTAATGCAGACATTCAAACAAAACAAAAAGTTTTAGCAGATGCGCGTGCAGAATTGGATAAAGAACTTAACAGTGATTTTCGTGTAGCAGACGGAACTTTTGAAAAACAGTAATATAATTTAAGTATCTATTCTCAATGACAGAAAAAACTGTTATTTTTGTAAGCCATCATCTAGATGAAAATATAAGATCTCTTTTTGATAAAATTATATATTTGGATTAGTTTTAACATACTGAGATCAGTAGGTTAGATTGAAGAAAGATTCATCTACCAGATTTAAAAACGCACCAATAATGGTGCGTTTTTAAATTATTAATGCTATAATAGAAATAAATAAAAGGAGGACTCTCATGATCGGAGAAAATATTAAAGCGTTACGTAAAACATATAATCTAACCCAGCCTGAGTTCGCAAAGATTGTTGGTATCTCTCGAAATAGCCTAAGTCGTTATGAAAACGGGACAAGTTCAATTTCGACAGAATTGATAGATCGTATTTGTCAGAAATTTAATGTTTCCTATATCGATATCGTAGGAGAGGAAAAGATGCTCACACCAGTAGAAGATTACCAGCTAACCCTGAAAATTGAAGTGATTAAGGAACGAGGAGCGAATATCTTAGCGCAACTTTATCGTTTTCAAGATGAACAAGGAATTGTATTTGATGATACTTCTAATCCTTGGGTTCTAATGAGCGATGATTTGTCTGATTTGCTGAACACGAAGATTTATCTTGTGGGGACTTTTGATGAAGTAGAGCGATATAATGGCTATTTGGATGGTATTGAACGGATGCTAGAACAAGCTAGTCATCTGGTGGTGGCCTAATGAAACTAGAAGAGTTTAGTCAAGATGATTTTGAACGAGCATCCAGACGACTCGTTCGTTCTTTAACTCGTGGTAAAACAACTTCGTCTCAGCCCAAGGCTATCTTGCTAGGTGGACAGAGTGGTGCTGGGAAAACAACGATTCATCGTATTAAACAAAGGGAATTTCAAGGAAATATCATTATCATTGATGGAGATAGTTATCGCTCTTTTCATCCGAACTACCTTGGCCTACAGGAAAAGTATGGCAAAGATAGTGTGGATTATACCAAAGTGTTTGCGGGAAAAATGGTTAAATATCTCGTAGATGAATTGAGTAAACAAGGTTATCATTTGTTAATCGAGGGCACCTTGAGAACAACAGAAGTTCCTAGAAAAACGGCACAATTATTGATAATTAGAGGATATCAAGTCTCACTTGCACTAATTGCGACCAAGCCAGAATTGTCCTATCTCAGTACCTTGATACGTTATGAGGAGCTCTATGCTATAGATCCTAGTCAAGCTAGAGCGACTCCCAAAGAACACCATGATGGAATTGTAGAACATTTAGTTGATAACTTACGAGAGTTAGAAAATGACAATATTTTTAATCAAATTCAAATTTATCAAAGAGACCAATCGTGTGTTTATGATTCGGAAGTAGATCAAATCTCAGCAGCAGAAGTTTTACAAGAATGCCTCTTCGGAAAATGGAGTAAGGTGGAGGAAGAGATGTTGAAGATGAGTCAGGAACGGTTGAGAGAGTTGTGATGGAAGAACGGTAATAGTGGTATTTTCTAAAATCATATTTAGGTAAGATAATTAATTAATTGGAAACTCAAGAAATAATCGTATAAAGTGATATAATAAAAGCTAGATATAACAATTTAATTTAAGGAGGGACTCATGCCAACTATACAGTCACAGTTTATTAAATTTCACGATACCATTAAGCTAGATGCTGACGACAAAAAGGTATTAATTGACAAACGTAAAGAGGTTGAAGAAGCAATAAATAAAGGTGTTTCAGAATTTGGAAAAAGCTTTTTCAATCAAGGAAGTTACTCAACTCACACGGGTATTTTGCCAATTGATGAAGGGGATTATGACTTAGATAGAGGTTTAAAAATCGATGTTGATAGATATTCGTATTCTCCTAAAGAGGTAAAGAATTTTATTTTTGATGCATTAGTCTCCGAATTTGGTGAAAATAGAGTTAAAGTAAAAAATCCATGTGTGACAGTATCATTTCCTGAAGATAGTGTTCATATTGATATAGCGGTGTATTGTACTGAAAATGATAACTATTTTTTAGCCAGGGGAAAACTGAATAGTACTGATGAAAACATTAAATGGGAGGAAGCGGATCCTGTAGAATTAACGAAAAAAATTAATAATGCTATGGAGAACTCCGAAGACAGAAACCAATTTCGGAGAGTAATTCGTTACTTAAAAAGATGGAAAGATCTCAAATTTAAAAATCAAGATAATAGACCGACAGGCATTGGGATTTCAGTTTTTGCTGTCAATAATTTTTCTGTAAGCAAAAAAGTAGACTATTTATCTGGGAACACTACTTATGATGATATTTCAGCTTTAAGAAATTTAGTAAATACTATGATTAATTCATTTTCGAATATTTATGATGTTGATAGAAACTTATTTTATCCGAGATTAGAGGTTTTCTTACCGGTTAAGCCATATACTGATGTATATGAAAGGGTATCAAATATACAAATGGAAGCCTTTAAGAATAAATTAGAAAAATTGAGAGATTCACTAGACGAAGCAATAGATTCTACTGATTTAAGTGAGTCTACAAAAATATTGAGTAAACAGTTTGGTGATGATTTTCCTGTTATTGAACAAAAAGAGACAGCAGAAAACTTTGGAACTCGAGCTATAATCAGTGATTATCCGAGTGCTTAGAGGCGCGTATGTTAGAAAAAGAAGAAATATTCCAGATGTACTTTGACGAAATACCTTCAGAGAACTTGGAGTCCGAAGATAAGGAATGCTATTTTTATCAGTACAAAAAATTTACCTTAAAAATTATCGTTTCTAATGACTTTCCCCACTCACTTCCTGAAATATACCTTTCAAATTATAAGGGTTTTAACAAATGGTATAGCCATGTCGGTTCCGAAGGGGAAATTGTGTTATATTTCAGAAGATAATTTAATTTGGGATTTTAATAATCCACTTGGATTATTAAAAGATTGCTGTGAAAAAGTAAAGGAATTACTGGATAGTTGGGATACACCCAAAATGACCGAAGACCTCAGGAAAGAGTTTTTGTCATATTGGCATATCAGTTGTTTGAAGTCAAAAACGAAATATATAGATATTCAAAGTTATTTATCTAGGGTCAGTACATTTGAGAAACATGAATTGGTCCTGTCAAATCAGAAATACCATCTTTTTAATTATGGTTCACAACTCAAAGAGAGTGTTGCACTACAATCTAAAAAAAGCAGAGATGTTTATATACTTCCACTTAAAGATTCGAATTCTGTGATTCCTCCTAATCCCCTGAATGAACTAACGGAAGCAACATTTAAGAAATTGATTACAGGAAATCTATCTTCGGGGGTTAGACGCCGCTTCCAAAAGTGGTGTAAAATGAAACGAAAGTCATTCATATTAATTTTATCACTTCCTATATCTGATAATGATTATGTTTTGTTTGGTGCGAGTTTTGAGTCTGGAACTTCCAAATATCCATTTAAAATTGATAATAAGGTACCACAAAAAAATAAAGATAGAAAAAGAATTGGTTCTAAGGCTAAGAAGTCAAAAAATGGGAGTTTCAAGATTACTCCAGTATATGTTACAAGATTTGACAAGGAGTATAGAGTGAGTAGGACATCCCAAGAATATGATTTTCTGAATAAAAAAGTAGTCATTATTGGACTTGGATCTGTAGGATCATTTGTTGCAAACAATTTATCTAAAATGGGTATAGCGAAACTTCTTTTAATAGATCCTGATTTTTTAACGGTAGATAACATTTCAAGGCACTACTTAGGTATGGATAGTGTAATAGACAATATTCAAAAAGTAGACGCTTTAGAAGATAAATTGAAAAAAGAAAATCCTGATTTAGAAATTGAATGTGAGGGTATCCGATTTCAAGAAATAGTTCGAAAGAATCCAAATTTATTTCATGAATATGATTTTGTTTTTTCTTGTGTCGGAGATACTAAAACAAATTTTGAAATTAATCATTTTTTCAGAAAGATTGGAAAAACGGTATTGTATTGCTGGTTAGATCCATATGGAGTTGGGTATCATAACCTACTAGTTTCTCCACAAAATAATGGATGCTATATGTGTATGAATTATGAAGATGGGCATCTTGTTAATAATAGAGCCTCTTTTGCAGAGAAAAATCAAATATTTGAAAAGCGTCTAGCTAGCTGTTATTCTTCATTTATTCCTTATAATGTTATTGCGCCTAGTTCTTTGGCAAATAAAGCTATAGAAGTATATTTACAGTACTTGTATGGAGAATTTTCTTCTGAAAACAGATTAGTATCAGAAATTGGTTCAGATAAACAGTTTGGAAAAGAAGGGTTTACATATAGTGTTCGATACTACAATTGTTTAAAAAATAGTGATTTATTAAATGTTGCTTTAAGAACAAATACATCTTGTCCAGAGTGTAGCGGAGAGTATAAAGTTGATATATGTAAATCTGAACAATAAATATCAAATTGTAATACCATCTGATATTTTAAATTCATTACTAGAGTTTAGACAACTGGGTTTTGAACCTGAAGCAGGTGGTATTTTTGTTGGTAAGAGACTTTTAAATAATTCGATACTTATTGTAAATTTTTCAGAACCACAGGATAATGATTTAAGAAGTAGATTTAAATTTTCAAAAACTTCTCCAAACCATCAGAAATTTGCAGATGATTATTTTGGTAAAAGTTCAGGTTTCATAAGCTTAATTGGAGAATGGCATACCCATCCTGAAGATATACCTACTGCATCTATTGTTGACATTCAATCATGGGAAAAAATTATATCAGATAATGATGATAGATTATTCTTCTTGATAATTGGGCTTCAGGCTGGTAGATTCTACTATAGGGAATCAAATGAGTGGCAATCCACTCTAATCTATTTTAAGGATGTATTGAATACGTATGGATTTAAAAAATAAATCATTTAAGAAATGCTTTTTTTGGTCTCAAAAATTTTGTTTACCATTGGTATTAATTTTTCTATTTCCAATTCTTATTTGCTATTTGATTGGGAAGAGTTTGACACTAGTTGAAGTTGAAAAAATATCAAATACCAATTTTTTTACAAGAACTATTTTTGAAATAACTCCTGATAATTCTACCGCTACTTATATAGTTCTTTATTTATTAATATCTACTTCATTATTAATGATTTTTAGAAAAAACAATGCAGAGCGAACATTTAATGATGGTCATTCTGTATATCTTCATAACTGTTATAAAAGACTGTGGGTTGCTGCAAATATATTAGGTTATCGAAAGTTACAACTTATAGGTGTATCAATACCAATGCAGTTTGAACTTATTATTAATGGAGTTTTCTCAGAATTTATATCGGAATCATCTGTTATGCAATATGATAAATTTGAAGGAGAAATTGTTGTTGAGTATCCAATTGAAAACAAAAAGAATAAAGTTGTCAATTTATTAGTATGTGATACATATGATATTCCTTTAGAAAAATTAGCATCTGACTATTTGGAAAATACAACAGTAAAAATTTCATCGCAACAAAAGTATAGTGGTAACAGATATAACAATCCTCAATTAGTTAGTACAGTCCGAGAAGAAACGCAGAAAATAATTAACGCCTATAAAGAGGTTAATCTTTTTATGACAACAAATCCTTTAAATACACAAAAAATAGTAGGGACTTCATTCTTAACATTAGATAGATCAAGTTTTGATAGAGTATCGGTTATACAGATGGATGAAAGAAAACTCTATAATGATTCGTTTATAATATACGAGAGATAGTTAGGTATCACAATTAGACTAGATTGTCCTCATATACTATTTTTAACAATCATCGGAAAAAAGGTTTTGGCTTTTGGATATTTGTTCTCGAATTTCGATATTTGATTTACTTACAAAAAGTTTATTAGGTTATTTTGTACAATTTGTGGTTTGTATTAGCATCATATCTTTAATAATAAGAGCTATTTGAGAAATAAAACGGTAAGCTAGAAATTACTAGCCTACCGTTTTGTTGTAATGTGAAAGTATTTAATTATGTAAAAGATGAAAAATTAGAAATACAAGTTAGATCTGGGAACATGCTATATTATGGTTGCTATAAGTTTACTTGCTTTTTTCAACGAGCAGTTCTCCAGATTTAATTTCCCAGACTTGGTCAAAGTTCTTTAGTGCTTCATTTTGTCGGTGTAAAGTAACGATGACAGCACACGGTAAGTCTAGTACTTTTTTCAATTCTGACTCGAACAGGTTATCATCTAATGCTGAAAAAGGTTCATCCATAATAACCAATGGACTCTTACGATTTTTCTCCCGATTGAGGTACATACGTTGCTGTTGACCACCTGAAAGGGACTGAGGAGGTATTACTTCAAACTCCGCATCCTTAAACTCTGCAGGAAAAGTATTGAATAATGTTATATTATTTGCATAACTAGAGATGAAGCTATGCTCTTGTTGCATAATCAGGCCAAATCTCCCCCAAAGCTGATTAAGAGGAAGACCGTTCAGGAGGATCTCACCTTGGAAATCTTCATCCGTACCATTTAAAATATTGAGTAGGCTACTCTTACCAGATCCGTTCTCTCCTATGAGGGCGATCTTATCACCTTTGTGAATGGTGGCAGAAGAAATCTTCAATGTTGATTCTCCAAGTTGTTTAGAAAGATTCTTCAATGTGATCGTTTCAAAAGAAGGCTGTGGTGCTTGGATTGAAGATGGATGCTTAACAATACTTTGAAAGCTTTTGATTACGGGTTTTACCGACTCCAACATTTGCAGATCGTAAAGGATTTCTTGAATTGGTTCCGAGAAGGCTGTAATATAACCAAAACTAGCCACCACCTCAGGTATACCAATTTGCTGATGATATAGAGAGTAAGCTAGATAGGAAAAGAGAATAAGGCTAATGAATTCAAAAGAAATACCTGTCAATAGAATACCTATAATTTTAGTCAAACCATACCCAAGATACTTATCCTGCAAGTTTTTGAGAGAGCTTCTTTGTTGCTCTATAAAATGAGGTAGACTGAGTTTGTTAACTAGGTGATGTCCTCGGAATAGATCCTCCAATGTCCGATAATAATCACTTTGCTTTTCAAGATAGGTTGTTCTACGCTTCGCGGTCAATTGACCGACGATCTTTGGAATTTGAATACTGATGGCCGTTGAAATCAGTAGGATCAGTGCCACTATAGAATTGATCGTTCTGGTAATAATAATGGTATAAATCAAAATTCGCAGAATCTGCTTAAAAAAACTCATCAGTGGAGGTAGATAATCTTTTTCCAGTGAATCAAGGTCATTAGATTGATAAGAAATGTATTCTGCGACTGTTTTCTGCTTAAAATCATGGTGGGCAAGTCCTAAAAGAGATTGAAACCAGTCGTTCTTTAGATTTGTCGAAAAGAGAATGGCCTGTTTCCAGTCAAGTCGCATTTGGATATAGTTGCAGGTCAGGTAACCTATAACTGAGATGCAATAACCAGACAAAGCAATTTGATAGTGGCCACGAATTAACTCTTGTGTAAAGTATGGAAGAAGAGCAGTACAAATATTGGACAGTCCACTAAAGAGAAAATTAAAGAAAAGATACCAGCGAAGAGGCTTAAGGTATTGAAGCATAGACGAAACTCCTTGCTAGTGCTGTTTTTTTACATATTTCAGAGCAATTTCTGCTGTTACCTGTTTCGGACAAAGCAATCCCAGGGCATTGAGTGCAATAATTAGCAATCGTACAAGTACTACAACTTTTGCTATCTTTTAAAGAATATGATGCTATCTTGTTAAACATTGATTTATTCCATATTTCTTTTATAGAAGCGTTATAGATATTTCCAATACTTATACTATAAAGAGAACATGGTTGTACTGAACCTAAACAAGTTATATAAAGAGATACTTGCACAGAACTACAAGTTAGAAAGTTTTCGTTTTTATCTATAAAACGGACACCGTTTATTATATCTATCTTTTTCTGTATTGAAATAAGTTGTTTAAGAGTTAATGATTTTACTCTAACTTTATTGTTGACGGTACCCCTTCTGGGTACAATTTGAGTGTCAACTTTATATTTAAAATTATTTTTCTTACAGAATTCAAATACATCATCTATTGAATGTATATTCTGTTCGAATAGTGGGGTTTTGATTTCTATTTGAATGCCAAATTCTTCCAACAATTCCAGATTTTGAAGGCATTTTTTCAAAGAGCCTTTTTTATTTGTAATACGATCATGAATCACTTCATCCATAGAAAATATTGTACAAGAAATATAATCAATATAAAGGGTTGAAAGAGTCTTAATACTCTGTTTATTCAACATTGATATATTTGAATAGACAATAACATTGAAGAACATTTCCCTAGCTAGTTTTATATATTTCATAGCATTGGGATGAGCAAATACTTCTCCCCCAGTAAAAACAATTTCAAATGTCCCCATTTCTCGTAATTGAATTAATAAATTTCTAAAAGTAACTTCATCAAATCCTTTTTGAGTATATTCTGAAATATAGCAATGTTCGCATCTCCAATTACAAAAAGAGGTGATTTCAATTGTTACTGAATATAAATTTTGATTCTCTCTATATATTTTTATAATATCTGTTATATCTTTTATAGTTTTATCCATACAAATCATAACCCTTAAGATAAAAAGGTAAGCAAAGAATGATATAAGGTATAAACATTTCATCATTCTTTGCTTTGCCTTTGACACCTACTAAATCTAAAAAAAGATTAGTTATTACTTGTATCAGCAACAATATGGGAACTTCCACCACTACATAATGCTGACTTGGTCATACTAACAACAACAGTTGTTTGTTTGACTACTAATTTTGGTTTTTTAAAAACTTTAGCCATAACTGATCTCCTTTCTATCTTGTAGTATTTATATTCCTCTCTCCAGAGGGGTTGAAAACATCCGATTGATACATTAACAGTGAAAAGTAGTAGTACCGATACTTGAATAATAATCTTGGTTGACTAGTCTCGCTCTTGCTACTTGCCGTTCAGATTTTAAGCAGCCCCATAGTGATTTATCCTCAAGTAATGCTACTCCACTGCATCTGTTGCAATATTTATTAAGAGGACAACTTGTACACTTTTCTAAATCAGTAAATTTTTTATTTTGAATCTGATGTAAGGTAGTAGAGTTTAGCCAAATTTCCTCAATTGGAGTGGTTAAGATATTTCCAAGTGGTATGTTTAAATTGTTACAAGCCAAAAAATTCCCGTTTGATTCGATAGTGCAACTATATCTAGTCGCATTGCAGACATACATAGTGGGATTGTTTTCAAAACATTTAAAATTTCTAATTTGGTCTATTTTTACTATATTTTCATTCAAAAATTGGTCACTTACACGGAATGTAGATGGAGTTGAGTTGCCATCAGTTTTAAAAAATATATTTGTTGTAACTAGATGCTTGAAGTTCATATTCTTACAAAATATAGATACTTCGTCGATACAATCTTGATTAGTAGTAAGAATAATCTGCTTTACTTCAACGGGAATATTATACTTTCTTAGCAAATATAAATTGTTTATAGTCTTTTTCAGAGAGCCTTTAACTGAAGTTATTTGATCATGAATGATTTCATTCATTGAAAACACAGTGCAGGATACTTGTGAAATATTTAATTCAGCCAATGCTTTAATTAGATTTTCATTTAACAGCGAAATATTCGTAAATAATTTTACATCAAAAAACATCTCTCGAGCATCTCTAATAATATCTATTATATCAGGTCTCGTAAATATTTCACCACCCGTAAAGAGTAGTTCAAATGTTCCCATTTTTCTTAAATCTTGAAATAAATCATAGAGGCATTCTCTTGAAAGACCTCTATTTATATATGATGGAAGGTAACAATGTTTACAACGCCAATTACATCTCGTCGTCAATTCAATAGTGACAGATAACAGTGTTTTGTTTTTTGAAGCTAGAGAGTATATGTCGCTTTTATAGAAATTATAATTCATAAATCAGTCCATTATCCAAAAGTTCTAGTACGAAATTGTCTACCAAATATTTAATTTCAGTAATATTACAGTTATATATTTCAGAAAGATTTTGTAAAACTTGACTGTATGTTGTATCTTTTGAAAAAGATAGCCATATATCTTTTGATGAATCCTCAAGGAGAAACATTTTGTTTATCTTTTTATCTAAAATGTATACTACTTCCGTAGTTGGCTCCATTTGCCAAGCCAAGTGTTTGCAATAGTAATATTTTTTTGATAACGAAGGGATTGATACATCAGTTACTGTCGGTTTAGTTTCGACCGCTTTATGTTCCTCTATACTAGTCATATTATTCCTTTTCTCTTTCAATTGTAATGAAAACTTTACAAAACTAGTATACCAGTATATATCCCTAATTCTAGTTTGTCCCAGATTTGCACTTTTGGTTATTGTTTTAGGACTACTCCAAAATATTATTCAAATGCTCTTCATATCGTTCTGCAAGCTTTTCACATTCTACAGCACGCATAAAACCTATTACCTTTCGCATTTTTAAGATGGACTGTTTAGTATAATCTTTTTTAAATTCGTAAAAAGAGCTTGCGTATCTAAAAATCAATCGTTCATAAATTTCAGATTCATCAAAATTAAAATGAGAAATTTGCATTTCAAAGTATTTTGCATCTACCAAATGATTTCTTTCAGTGCAAATAATAAATGAATTTAGAGCCATGCTAGCAATTACTCGTCTATAACTTGGTATATCATGATAAAATTCCGTTCTGTGCAACATTTCTTTAGACAAAAGTAGAAAGGTTTCGTGGTTAAAAATATACATAATATTTCCAAATAATAAAATCTCAAACATACCCCAAAAATCAACACTAAATAAGTAATCAGTTATTTTTTTTATATCAGTATCATTGAAATATTCTTTATTAGATAGCTCTTGTAATTTTATTTTTAGAAAAATAATTTCCATTTCCGAGAAAGTGGATGAGTTACTATTTTCTATACGTTCAATCAATAGTTTATGTAATCTTGTCACATTTCTATTGAGAAAACATTGCTTAACTTCATCTACTATTTGGTAGAAACGGTCTCTTTTATAATCATTAGCTGCATACATAAATTCTTCTATTGGTACATTTATTTGTTCAAGAGCTAATAAAAATTTTGAAGTGGTTAAATCTGTTTCTCCTTTTTCGAATCGAGATAATTGTGAACGTGAAATTCCTTTGTGTTCTATGTCTCTAAGGGTAATTTTTTTTGCTTCCCTATATAACTTGTATATTTCTCCAAATTTTTTTACCATTTCATACCTCCGAAAGCAAATATGGGACAAAATTCAAAGGAACTTTGTTATGAGATAAAATATGATTAAATTATAGCATATAATTAAAATTAGTTAATAATTTATTGAAGGAGGTTGCTCATGAATTTCCCGACTAAAATATTTATAATGATTTTGCTGGAAATTATTATCATTATTGCCTTATAATTGATATAAAAAATTGGAAAGTGTCTGAAAAATTTATAAAATAATCTTGATCATGTAAATGTTTACTGACTTATCTCTTCATAATGAGTTTTTGACCAACCACAATAAAAATTTAAATGGTGTGAATTTTTCGGTAAAATCTAGCTCAAATCGTGTATTTTTAGGGTAAAATTCACACCATTCAACTGAAACTTATTCAAATTAGATGAAATTCTGTTTTTTGTAAATGTGGGAAAACATTGATTTTAAGAGGATATTGAAACTTATTCAAATAAAAGTGTTTCCAACCAGGTCTTAAGAAAGCTCGTAAAGCTTCACAATTCTCAAAACGTTAATCAATACGATTATATCAACGTTTCGAAACACTTCATGGTTCACACCATGGAGTGTTTTTTTGATGATTTTTAGCAAAATTCACACCATTACTTCTTAAGATTACGAAAGGCAATTTCTCCAACAGCCATTGGGATTACGTTTGAAGTGTTGACATAAGTCTTAGTTGTAATCGTATCACTATGAGTGAGTGCTTCAGAAATTTCTTCAAGCGAAACTCCAGTTCAGGGTATCTTCGTCAGACTGGTTCAATTCTATAATTTACATATCTTCTAACTACCTTGAAATTCTAACTATATGGTTGAACAATTATGTATAATAAAAGACTCCATTTATTAGATGAAATCTTAATTAATGGAGTCAAATTTTTTGTTATTTTGATGTTACCTATAATTTTTTAGTTGTGAATTTTAACCACTCAGTTAGGTATTCGTTAATTTCTTTCATTAATACATCTAGATCTTCTGTTAAATCAATTGCACCATATAATTCTAAATGGCCAGAAAAGAGTTTTTCGTACTTTATTTTCTTGGTAAGAAGAATGATTGATTTATAATCAGTAGTGTTAGTGTTCTTTATCCTACCTATTTTAGTATTCACTGTATTTTGGGAGAGAATTATGATAAAATATAAGCTATTATTTGTATCCTTAAATACTTTAATAGCTTTTTTGTTAGGCAATATTTGATATTTTAATGAATATTTTTTACATAATTTGTTGATTTTAATTATCAATTTAATTATTTTTAGACAGAAAATATTTTTTGCCTCTCATTCTATTGTTTTATAATTATGATAAAATAAATTAAAAATAAAATATCGTATTATCATAATTGGTCAGTATATTGTCATAATGTAAACGCCTATTTATATAGTTGGAGGGAATAAAGATGCTTAACATTTATGTTTTGGAAGACGAATTACTACAACAGTCTCGCATAGAGACTATTATTTATAAGGTGATAAAAGATGAAAATTTAAAAATTAATAAGTTTGATATTTTTGGAAGGCCATCTCAATTATTAGCAGAGATAACTGAGAGAGGCTCTCATCAGTTATTTTTTTTAGATATTGAGATCAAGGATGAAGAGAAAAAAGGATTGGAGCTTGCTTATCAAATTAGAAAGCTCGATCCCAATGCAACTATTGTCTTTGTGACTACCCATTCTGAGTTTATGCCATTAACATTTAGATATAAAGTTAGTGCTTTGGATTTTATTGATAAGGCACTTGGTGATCTTCATTTTTATGAAAGAGTAAAATCAGCGATTGAATATACATTGGAAAAAAATGGAAGTACTGTTGCTCATGATTCTTTTAAATTCGAAACATCACTATCTCGTGTCCAAGTTCCATTTAATAAAATTCTTTATTTTGAAACATCGCCTACTGTGCATAAGGTTATTATGCATACGATAGATGAAAGATTAGAATTTTATGCTGGAATTTCTGAGATTGAAAAAACGGATAATAGGTTATACAGATGTCACAAGTCATTTGTCGTAAATCCTGAAAACATTAGTAAGATTGATAAGGAAAATAAGCTAATTCTATTTGAAAATGGAGAAAGTTGCTTAGTTTCTAAGACTAAATTAAATAAACTCAAGGAAAGGTTAGATTTTTAAAAGGTTTTAACTTTGTATATCAATAATTTTTTGCTTGAAGAAATAACGTTTGTTGTTCATACTATCGTAGTTTTAATGCTATATCAACAAATTACAGGGGACAAGGTACGTTTTTATATTTATTTTCTATTACCAATCATTTTTAGAGTATTATTTTATATTGTTCCACCAATAGGATATTTTTCTTCATTATTATTTTGGTTATTTTACTCATTATATAAAAATAAATTTAGTAATCGAACATTAGCTGTATTTTTTGGTCTATATCCAGTAGTTGTCGAAAGTTTATTTAGTAGGGTTATTGCATTTGATTTATTGCCGATGTTTGGTGTATCAATAAATATTACAAATAAATTTCCGGTATTATCACTATTGATTGAACTGTTAATATTTCCAACATTTTATTATTTGACTAAAACTATCCAGATCGACTTTAAAAATTTGCAAATTGGGTTTTCTAAAAATCAATTAAAATATTATTTGTTAACATTTGATATTTCAATGGCATTTTATTTTATATTGCTTCAAATTTTTTCTATTTTTACAGACGTGATTCCAAATGCACTTAAATTAAGAGAGAATTTAGTAGGGATATACGTAATTTACTTTTTGATTATGCTAATTTTTTTGCATTCTAAGATCACTGATGAGATTGATAGAGAGTTGAAAGAGCAGAAAGATAACCAACTTCAGAACTTAGAAAAATATAGTAGTCACATTGAATCTTTATATGAGGAGATACGATTATTTAGACATGACTATATAAACATTATTACAAGTATAAAATCAGGTATTGAGTTAAACGATATAGCATCTATTCAGAATGTATATGATACAGTTTTATCAAAAACCGTAAAAGATTTTTCGGATAGAAAATACGATATTGCTAATCTTTCCAAAATTGAAAACACTGCCCTAAAAAGTGTCTTATCAGCAAAATTACTTGAGGCTTATAATAAGGGGGTTGAAATTGCTATAGAGGTGGATGGTAGGCAAGATTTATATTCATTTGAATTGCTAGATTTTATTACAATTATTTCAATTCTTTTAGATAATGCCATAGAAGCAACGTTATTATCAAAAGATCCGGAAATTAACATTGCTATTTTTTCTCATAATGATAGATTTTATTTTATAGTTGAAAATAAGACAAGGGAGGAAAGTGTAAATAGGAATAATATTTTTAAAAATGGTTTTTCAACAAAAGGTGAAGAACGAGGGATAGGGTTATATAAAGTGACACAAATTTTAGATAAGTATCCTAGTGCATCTATTAGAACTCAAAGTTTTTCATATGTGTTTAGACAGACAATAGAAATACAAAAAAAACTACAGATTTAGCTATCTGTAGTTTTTTATATTTTTTAGTGACTTCCAAAGATTTTCCACCAATTCATGGGCTACACCTCTTTTTTATTTGATAAAGATATAATAACAATTTTCAAATAATATTAGAAAATTTATCAAAAACAGTCGCTTTTCTATCATAATCTGGATTTATAATAATATTTCCTTGGCATAATGATTTTTCTTGAACAAGTTATGAAAAAAATAAATTTTATTGAGTAAATTTTTTATAATTTATTTGTCAGTTGGAGCTGGTAAATAGAATAAAGGAGATGGTTAAAATGTATAGCTAAAGATTTGTTACAGAAAAAATAAAGAATAATACATAGTGATTGAAAGGAAATAATATGAAACATTTAGACGAAGAACAAGTAGCAGCATTGGAAGAAATTTCACAACTTGATCTCTCAATTTTAGATTTAGACGAATCAGATTTGGTGTCGTCAGCAGCAGCAAGTAGTGGTAGCAGTTCATGTAAAGTGACAAGTACATGTGGCTCATCTTCATGTTGTGCATAACATAATCAAAGTAGAGGGAGGAATTATCTTCCCCTTTATTTTGATTGTTGAATGAGTTGAAAGGAAAACAATGAAAAAATATAAAGTAATTTTTAATTCAAGTATGGATATAAATAGTTTTCAAAAAAAATATTTTAATAATGCTTTCAATAGTAATGTTTATTTGCTGGAAAAAAATGCATCGAACAATTTTTTATCATTCATAAGCGAAAAGCCTATAAGTTTAATTGATATGGTTTCAGATGCTGATGTTTGTGAAATTTCATCTGAAAACTATAACTATAATATTGATTTTCCTTGGTGCAAAAACGAAAAATTATTTTTAAATTTTTATTCAAAAATTTTTGAGGCAATTGCACAATTTATTCAAGAGTCAGAATATTGGAATCGTAAAACTACTGAACAAGATTACCTTATTTGTCAGATTTTGGATACTGTTGCTTCTGTACATAAAGATGGGATTACACATGGGTATCTTTCTTTCTATTCCAATTATCTCTATTATTTATCTCAAATAAAATCTATCGCAAGTAGTGAGACATTTTTGAAAATACAGAATAAAATCACGCATGTCGATAATTTAGATAAAATTTTTGTAAACAGTGAAGTGACCATCATTAAAAATCTCTATGATGTTTTGCAGGAAGAGATTAAGATGTTATCCGAAAACCAACAAGAGTTAGATTTTAGTGTATTCCCAAACCCTTATACATTTTTTAAAAATAGTTCAGTAAATCTTGAATATTCAAAATTTCATCAAACAGTATTTAGTAATAAACTATTACTTCGTAGATACACTAAAGATTCATTTTTTTATTTTTATAGAATAGTAATGGGGATTTTCTTTAAAATTTTACCATTACTGGGGATTAGCATGAATAGACGAAACCGTATAATATTTTTAGCTGTGGAGCAAATTGAGAAATATTTTGGAATAAATTGGGAAACACAAATCAAGGAAAGCATTAGATGGGAGAGTGAAAAATATGTTAATGCAGAAAAAAGATAATAGATTGATGATATTAGATGGGGCTAAGCTTGTTACTGTAAATAATGTAAACAATATTGAAAGCTTACCAAATAAAAAAATAGTAGCAATTAAGGGAAATAATAGTAAAAAATATGTTAATGTAAAAAAATTTAGTTGGAGTAACAACTTTCATAAATCATATTCATTTCTCGAAAAAAAGTATTAATCGAAAAATTGGAGCTTAATTTTGGTTCACTATTGAGTCTTAATAATATTACGGATATGTCGACTGATCAATATCCTCTGTTTAATATTAATTATAAAAATATTGTATTAATGGATAAAAATTTGCAGAACATCTACATCAAATATTTTTTAAGATTGATATTACCATATGAAATGTTAGATATTATTGTTGATGAAGAAGATTTTTATAAATATAAAAAATTTTTAAATACAGATAATACTGACAATTGTATTATCTTTAGGCATAAGAATCGTACAAAAATCTTTGATAATCCGGAGGAAAAAGAAGAGTATATTGAACAGTTTAAGAAAATTAAAGATCATAAAGATATAGAAATCGAGGGTATAACTTCAAAAGAACTCAAGATTGAGGAAGTTATACTATTTGATCAATATAGTTGCTTAATAATTAGATAAAAAGGTAATAAGTAATGAGATATAAAAATTATAATAAAGTATTAAATTGGCAGGAAATTACTGAATTGGTAAAGCAAGAAACTCTTGCTCTCTCGGTCCCTAATGGATTAATTGTAATTAAACAAAATGATAATCTATTTTCAGATATTAACTATTTTATTCAAGTGTTGAAAACATTGAAAGTTAATCATTGGTTTAAATTCTATTATGATGGTCAATTTGATTATTTAGATACTTCAACTAACTATGATAAATATATTGATGAATCAGAACTTGACAATGATGTTAGTCTATTTTCTGATGAGGGGAAAAAATTAGATGGCTTTAATTTTATTAAGCAAGAGTTCCTGAGCTTAAAGGATACAAATAATCTACTAGATAAAATTAGCAAGGAAGTTAATACGATTAATTCTAGTGATAGTTTTAGGGTAAGTAGGTTATCAGATATTGGTAAATCAGCACAAAAATTTTTATCCTATCATACTTTTGGGAGATATCATTTAGATCCAGCTGCAGCTCCCTTTACAGGTGTAGCGTACGAATATAAAACGCCAAGTTATAATCAATTTAATTATGGATACGGGAGGTCATTTGATTTCTTAACTGCAAAGCATATTGCTAGTTTGGAAGCAGTAGAAAGATTTGCATCTGAGTTTTATTGTTACGCTTTTGAAAATAACACAAAATGTTTTAGCTATAATGAATTAAATAATAATTTTTATACTTTACCATTAGATGAAATCACGTTAGAAGAGGTATCACAAATAACCAATGATTCAAAACTATATTGGACCTTAGCACAGGATATTCGAACCGGCAATGAAATTTATGTTCCTGAAGATTTGGTATATTACGGTAATAATCCAAGTCGTGAAGGCTATATTAGGGATATGAATGATAGTTCTAACGGGGTGGCACTTGGTTCAACTTATACTGAAGCGATGATTTGTGCATTATTAGAGTTAATTGAAAGACACAGTTTCTTAATGACCTGGTATGGGAATGTACCGGGAAGAAGAATAGAGAATTATGAGAATTACCTTTCTACTAAAGAAATGAGTGTTATTAAAAGAGTAAATGAGAAAGGGGCAAGGATTAATTTATTTGAAATATCTGTATTTGAAGATGTATATGTTGTTTGGGGGCTAATTACTAATAAGCAAGAGGGAACTTCTATTTCAACTTATACTTCTGCAGGTGCAGGATTCAGTGTTGATGAAGCAGTTAAAGCGGCACTGATGGAGGTATCTGTTGGTTATTTGGTACAGGAGAATTACCATGAAGAAGCACCATCTATTCCGGAAAATATTTCAACGATAGATGATCATATTGATTACTATGCGAATCCATTAAATACATTTGAATTTGATTTTGTAAAGAACTTTGAAAAATTTATTGATAGAGAAAACAATTTATTGGCAAAATATCATAGTCAAGAAGAAATCTTGAATCATTTACTGAACACAACACTTAAAGATTATAAGAGAATTATTTTCGCTAATTTAACTTCAAAGGAAATGGCAGACAATAAATTGTTTGTAGTTAAAGCTATCATACCAGAATTTTTACCAATGACTTTTGGAGCAGGTAATCTTAGAATTAGTCTTTCTAACATTAACAAATCACGCAAACTATTAAATTTAGATGTTATCTGTCAATTTAATCGACGCCCCCATCCATTCCCATAGGAGAGAAGTTATGAATACAAATTGGAAATCCTATCATATGTTTTTATGGGACTATTCAGTATTTGATTCGGTAATTATGTATATTTATAGTCATTTGAATGATGAAGAAAAAGAAAAATTATTTTTTATTAGATACTGGGAAGGAGGTCCTCATCTGAGAGTTCGTATCCAAGAAAATGCATCTCAGAGAATTGAAGTTATTCTTAAAATGGCGATTCAGAATACTATTAAACAGTATCCATATATAAGAAATATTGAGTTGAACAAAGAAGAGTACTATTTAGAAACCTTCACTGACGGGGAAAAAATTGATGTCAAACAAATGCCTTGGTATGAAAATATGTCAATAGTAGAAATACCCTATAAACCTGAACTAGATAGATATGGGGGGTGGGACTTAATTGGATATAGTGAAAAGCTATTTTGTATTTCATCAAAATTAACAAATAAATTATTGAATTTAAAGTTATCATCTCTTAAAAAGATTATTATTTTTTATTATTTTATAACAGAAATTACAAAAACTAACTTACCAAGTGAAGAATTTATTGGAAAGTTTTATTCATTAGGAGGACGATTCTGGCGTAATCTTGGAGTGGAACAGAGTCTTGATGAACAAGAAATGTCTAAAATTCATATGTTGGCAAGTGAGTTGCACCTACAACCATTATTGGAAGAATTTATTGAGAAATTAGGTGGTTTATACAGCGTTATTTTCAACTTTGATCACGACTATGCTGATAGTGTATTATTTTCACATCTTCATATGTTTGCTAATCGTCTAGGTGTAAATATTTCGACGGAACTAGCATGTTATAGCTTCTTAGAAGGAAAAGTAAATTATGATTTTGAATAAAAAATATTATATAAATAAAAAACATGATTATAAATATCTGGTGAGACAAAATCTTAGAGATGCACAGAATTTTAGTGGATGGTTAATGAATTTTGCTCCTACTGGTAATTTAAATTTGAAGTTTGAAAAATCATTACCGCAGGAAGATTCGACAAATTTGACAAAAAGTTTTTGGAATATTGATGGTTCAAGAATTGAAATTAAGGATAGTTTAACATTTTCTCTTGAAGCTCGAAGATCAACTCCGGTAGAACACTTAGACAGTGAGTGGTCAGAGGAGGAACTTTTATTTCTTATTAATAAAGCAATTAGTGATGGACGTAGAAATAAGGTCTATAAAGATGAATATATACCACTAAGGAGTTATCCTTCGGGAGGAGCACAATATCCAATAAAGATATTTATTATTGTTAATAAGGATATGGGATATTTTAAAAAAAACCATTCCTATAAAATACATGCAGATTTAGGGATGATTAGCGAAATAGATCAAGTGAATTTTAAATTTGAGGAGATTTTTGCTATTTCTCATTTTAATAAGGAAATTAGCGAAGAAACCCAAAAACTTTCTTTTGCTATTGTTTTAGATATGAATTTAAAACATAGTTTCAAGAAATATAAGTATTATTCTAGGCAATTAGCGATGATTGAAGCTGGTCATATAGGTCAAAATCTTCAATTAGTTTCTACAGCAATGGGGAAAAAATCCCTACCTAATGGGGGAATATTGTCAGATGTGACTAAGGAAGCAATTGGATTGTCAGACAGTCAAGATGATATTGTTATTTATGGAGTGGCGTTTTAAATGGTTAAAGAAAAAATCAATCCTTTTTTTGAGGCATTAATTACTGGCGGTGACACTTTAATTATTAAAAATCGGTTGTTAGATAAAATTTTGTTTAGGTGTGCAATTACTAATTCTTTTAATGAAGATAGTAAGAAGATTCTATTTAATAAACTGGAGATATTATTTCACCAGAAGCTAACTGTATCAGATACTGAATATAAGTTTTTAAATCAATTAAAGAAAAATATTCATGAAATCTCACAAGCTGAAAGAAATGCAGTAGATTTTAGTGTTCATCTATTTAAATGGTTACAAGATACACAGTTGGAGAGAGTATCAATTTCGGGGAAAAATATATCCAAACAAACTGTATTAAAAAATAAATTTGGTAATAAGGAAGCGATAGTTATTTTAGATTCTATTAAAGAAGATGATTTAATAGAGATTGTAGACTATCTACGTACTTATGACTATTTATATTTTGTACAGACAGGTGTAATTAATTCCGTAGGGCCGTTTATTAAGAAATCCCATCTTCTAGAATATAACTTAAAGGAGATTTTATTTAATACCGATATTGAAACAGTTTTTACTGAAAGTGCATTATTAAATATTAATAGTTTTCGAGAAGAGTTGATTGCGGGAATGATTATTGAAAGAATAAGTAACTATTTGCTATCATTATCTCCTTTACACAATAGAAAATTAATTTTAAATAAAGATAGTAATGTAGTCTTAAGTGAGGAGCTACCATTAGTATAGTATAAGGAGTGGAGTAGTTATGGATTTGTTCGAGTACGGTAAAAAAATATATGATTTGCTTCATCAGACACCTGAATTATCTTCTCAAGAGGTACAAACAAGGGAGATAATTTCACGAATTGTCAATAATATTGGAGGATATGAGATCATATATGAAGGAAAAGAAGGGTTGGTTTATAGTAATGTATTGGAAGAAAATAAACATTACGATTTAGGTTTTAGAGCCGAACTAGATGCGTTATGCTTATCTAATGGGAATGTTTTCCATGGTTGTGGACATGATTTACACATGAGTTCTTTATTACAATTTATGGCTTATTTAAGTAAGCGAAAGACCTCAAAAAGAATATTATTTATATATCAAAGCTCAGAAGAAATTGGAAACGGAGGATCAACACTGGTTAATATATTAAAAAGAAAAAACATTTTAATTGATAAAATGTTTGGTTTACATAATGCTCCAGAAATTCCCGTTGAAAGTATAGCAATAAAATCTGGAGAGACTCTAACAAATAATATTACTAATAAGTTAAGGATTAGTTTTTATGAGAAAGATAGAAATTCAGACAATATTCAAGAATTTCTATCAGTTTGGGATATATTATATGCAAAAATAGTAGCTTTTAATAACAATAATAAAAATATCAATATGTCTATTGGTGAATTTACAGTGGACAGTCAAATTGGATCTCAGGCAACTAATTTAACTTTTAGTTTATCTTTAAGGTCTAATTTAAAAGATATTTTTGAGTTAGAAATGTTATTTAAACAATTTTCAAACGAGTTAAATAGAGTTAATATCGTTAAATCTATGGAAGTGCAAAATTTAAATTACCATTGGCGCATACAAAATAGTCATAGCTTGTACCAAAAATTAAAGAACAATTCTATGTTTCTGACTCTAGAGATTCCAGATAGTTTTACTTCAGATGATTTTTGCTATTATGATCAAATTTCGAATGATGTATGTTATTTTTTTTTAGGCAGCTATTTAAAATTTAAAACATCTAGAACTCATACAAGTGATTATAAGCCTAATTTAAAGTTTATCAACTCTTCACTCAAGTTATACAAATATATATTGGAGGAATGCTGATGGAAATTTTCTACAGGAAAAATGATAAATCCACAAATGTTTTATTAGAGAATTCTTTTAATAATAATATAAATAGTTTGATTGAAGAATATAAAAGTAATCAGATTGCTCTCAATTTATTAAAAGAAAATCTAATTACTTTTATTGAAGATTATATTTCAAAAGAAGAGATTCCCTATACTATTACAAAAGAATATTTAAAGATAAAGCGACAGTTAAAAAAAAGTAAAGAAATAAAAAATACCCTTCCTATGAAAAGCTACGCTTGTGAAGAGTATAATAATAGGAGGGCTAAAAATGAATTATTAGCTCAAGAAATAGAAGATAGCTTAGAACAGGAGTTCCATTCTCAAATTAAAACTTTACCCAAGTTAGTTGAAAGTAAAGATCTTCTACTTTTTAGAAATGAGTATCTCATTAAGAAAATTAATGAGATTAGAAACGGTTCACAGAAGAGACTTAAGAATAAAGAGTGGATATCACTTTATCACTACTTGTCACAACTTACTTTAAAAACTGGAGGAGTTGGTACTGTCAGTAAAGTTGGATGTTTTTCATATAATCGTGATCAAAGTATTCAACTGAGAAATCCAAAAAATAAAGTAGTCATAAGAATTCATAGTTATCTTGAAAATAGAATTTATTATGAGATTTTAAGACAAAACATAGAAAAATTTAAATTTCGATTCTTGGTTAATCAAAACTATATTATATCAGATGATACAGAATATTATATTTTTAAAGTATTACTTGATAATAATTTATCAAATATATTTAGGGGCCAAGAACGTGAGTTAAAAATCAAGAAAATTTCCTCTATTGACAATCTATTAAAATATAAAATAGTTAGTTATCAGGAACTTAGGAGTTTATTTACTAAGTTAGAAGTTATTAAACTTCTAGACAGTGGGATATTACTTTATGAAGATATTTCCATTGGAAATAATTTTAAATGGATGGATTATATAGAGTTTACTAATGATAGTCTCTTAAATAAATTATTATCAATAAAGGATAATCTAAAGAGTTTGAATAAGAGATTTAATATCAATTTCTTTTTACAATGTTCAGAACAAATTAAATCATTATGTGATTTACTTGAAATTGATACTTTAAATTTCCCTGTACTTACAATAGACACATATACTTCAAATTTAAAAATATCGAAAAATCAAACGGAACTTCTTAATATTTTTATTGAAAATAAGGAACAATTAAGTAAATTTTATTCTATCTTTGATGCTTCTAAAAAAGTAGAAGAATTAGCTTGGGAATTTATGGGAATTTATTATCCATTTGGAAAGGATTTTGCTGATTTCCAAGATTTGGATCAATTTTTATCACAAATGTCTGATTATATTTTTAAAAATATTAATCTAGGTGAACTTCGCTCTGGATTTTTTAATTTATATGAATACCCTCTTATCAATTATATAATCAATAGTATTTGTGAAAGTAAAGAAAATAAATATGTTATAAGTGAGAATATGATACAAATGATATTTGAAAAAGCGCAAGAAATCAATTATAACTTGGAACATTCGTATACATTCTTTACTCAACTTAGTCAGAATCAATTATTTATAAACCATGTTTATAAAGGATATGGAATCTTTACTAATCGTTATAAAGATAACTTTGAAGAAGGAGTATTTGAAGAAGAATTTGGTTTTGATAAAATTTATGATATACCATATGATTTCGGTTTTAATGCTAATAGCCGTCCTGATAAAGAGTCTTTTGATATATATAATTTGAAATCTCAGGCTAGCAATAGCTTTATAAACTACAGAGATATTAAAGTTGAAAGGCATGAAGTTCAAAAACGTTTGAAATTTTTAAAAAAAGATGGAAGTGAATTCTACTATTCATTTCTTGGTAGTATGACACCTATGGTTCTTCCGAGGACGTTAGCAATGTTTAATAGTCTGTCATTGACTGGAGGGATGTACTTTGATATTGCGGACTTAGTTTTGAGAAAAAAATATGATGAAAATCCTACGTTGAATGTATATACTGCACCTATGGTATATTTTAGAGAAAAGAAAATTGTACTTGCAAGAGATAAAACTTTAGTTAGTACTGATTACTTGAATAGTCTAATAAATCAAGCTAAAAATAAAACTGAATTAATCGTGAAATTAAATACTTTACTAGGTGGTAAAACCTTTTTTGTCAGAGAATTTTCTGTAGATTGTAATTTTAAAAACAAGTTTGAAAAGCCTATTTATATTAATTTATGTAGTTCAATAGGAATTGAAGCGTTAAAAAATTATATCAAGGATCTTAGTTGGATTGTTTTTGAGGAGCCAAACCCTAATTTCGATGAAGATTACTTAACTGAATATATTATTGAAAGTAATAATACTGTTTCTGATAAAGTAAGGTCCGATTCTGATAATTGATAAAAATTAATGTTGAATAATGTTATCTTATAGTCATCAAAACAAAGGAGATAGTCATGTTTTCATTGCATAATATTAAGAAAAAATTTGGATCAAAGAATGTGCTTAAGGATATCTCGTTTACTATTAAGGAAGGCGATAAGATAGCTTTGCTTGGATGTAACGGGGCAGGGAAATCCACTTTATTTAAAATTATTGCTGGACAAGTAAAGAGCGATAGTGGACTTATAAAAACTCAATTAGATTTTAAAAATGATATTGGAATGATGCCTCAAGATGATCTTTTGATTAAAGATTTGACAGTAAAAGAACTAGTTTTGCTTAAAGCATATATGAACAAACTAAAGGACTTTGAAGTTGAATCAATGCTTTCTAAGGTAGAACTATCAGATAAGAAAAAAGACCTAGTAGGTGATTTATCAGGGGGGCAACAGAGAAGATTGTCCTTATTATTATCATTATTAAATAACCCTAGATTACTTTTTTTAGATGAACCAACAACTGGTATGGATTTGGCTTCTATAGATAATTTTTGGGAATTATTAAAAGATAGTAGTTGTACATCTGTAATTGTAACTCATGATTTCAATCAGATTGACCAGTTTTTTTCAAGGGTGTTGATTTTAAAAAATGGATATATTTTAGCAGATGAATCTGTCACTGAAATTCATAAGACAGGAAAAACAATTGAACAATATTATCGAGATTTGAGTAATTTGGAGGAAAAACATGATTAGTCTTATTCAATTTAAACAAGTATTGAGAAATAAACGTTTTATTCTTTTTACTTTATTTATTCCAGTTACATGGTATATGATTTTGAATAATCTTCAAGGGGATATGATGCCAAATATCTTATTGAGTATTGCGGTATTTATCGGTGTAATTGGGAACAGTTTGGCAACATTTAGTAAAAGGATTTCTTCGGAAATAGAGTTTTATAAATTAGAATCAAGTTTTTCAAATTATAGCATAGTTAATTATCTTTTGAGTCAAAGTTTAGTTCAGGTCTTGTTGAACGGATTGATTTTTGCGGTAGTAACTTTAGTTGCAACCATATTTTTTAGATTGCCATTTAGCAATTTGTTAATCTATCAGTTTATTTTATTAATGTTTATGGGAATGTACTTTAGTTTTATTGGTTTTGTAATTGGAGTTCGTGTTGATTCTAAAGTTATTGATACTATTAGCTTTCCTATTATTGTACTTGCTTCAATTACCATTATTCCTTTCTCTCACCTAGCTGTCGAAAGTGATTTTGTAAACACAGTAAGTACAATTCAAAAAATATTTCCAGGCTATTATTATAGTCAGATAGTTAATTCTTTAGTAACGTCAAAAGAAATTCAAATTACTGATATATTACTATTTGTAATCACAATTGTTATTGATTTACTGCCATTATATTTATTAATACCAGATAAAAAATCTCTGAAAATGAATAAATAATTTTTAAATAGATGACAATCGTATTTATAGCTGTAGATTGTTGATTTCTGAATTGGTCTTTAAAATTACTTTTTGGGAGATCAGTTTCATCATAATGGGCAACTAATTTTGAACAATCTAGTGTATGAGTTTTACAATCAGGCTACATTTGCTCAATGATGTTTGATTGGATGGCAACCACTGCATTTAAAACGTT
>NZ_KQ969107.1:227305-235530 GCF_001578795.1 Streptococcus gordonii | reverse complement strand
AATCGTAGGATAAGAGTGTTTTTTATAAGAACGACAGACGATGATTATTTATCGTCTTTTTTGATAATGTTTTTAACGCCTTCGATAGCTCCTTCAACTGCACCTTTAGCATCTTCTGCAACTTCTTTTGCTTTTGAAGCAACTTTTTCAGCAACGCCTTCAGCTTGTGTTTTTGTATCGCCAGTTAATTTACCGACTCCTTCTTTAACAGAACCTTTAGCTTGGTTAAATTTTTCTTCTAATGACATAGTGTCACCTCCATTAAGTGAATGATTTGTTTCTCCGAATTCAATACAGTTGATTTTAAAAATTAAATATATTCATCTCAGATTATTACGAGTATATTCTTTTTAAAATTATAAGTCAAATTATCGCTACGGTATTCTGAAAGCGGGAACGAGTCATTATTAGATAGCAAATAACGATGGGTTAATAGGTCACCACATTGATTTCGCCTTTGTCATATTCTGCAATGAAGATATCTGATACATCGTCAAATCCTTCTTTTTTGAGTTCATCCATTAACCATTCTTCAGTTTTACCAATAGTCTCTAAAATTTCAATCTGAACAACACCATCGGTAACGATAGGATACTTAGGATTTTCATCACCCATTCTCACGATGATTAATTGGCCATTTTGCTCGATGACAGCTCTTTTAACTTCTTTCAATTGAAAGACTCCTTGAGAACGTAATTTAAGAGCGACATCTGATGCTGAAAGTCCTTTTGAGCGGCAAGCTTCTGGATCTAATTGTCCATTTTTGATGATGATGGTGGGCTTTCCATCAATCAAGTGCTTGATGTAGGAAACATTGGTGTTAAGCCATTTTAATAGCAGGATAAGAATCGTCCAAATAATTAGAATAACAGCATATTGAAGGATTGTTATCGAACTATTGTAGATGACCCCACCGATAATTCCACCAAGAATGAAGTTTTGTACCTGGTCTGTTGCCGAATTTGGTGCAAGATTTCCTTTCCCTGTTACATTAATAACAAAAACTAAGGAAACAAGTCCCAAAGCTAACTTAATAGCAATTGTGATAAAAAAGCTCATTATTTTTCAACCTCCACAAGTTCAACGTCTGACTTATATAATTCAATTTTTTCTAACAAATAGTTATCTTGTTCTGTTCCGCCAATAGCACGGTAGAATTGTTTCCCAACCTTAATAATTGCCCCGTCAGTCATAGCTGAAGTATTGACATAGACTTCTTCCTTTTCAACTCCTAGTTCTTTTGAGACAATTTCAATAAAGTGTAAGGAACTACGAAATTGATTATCATTTGATTGATTGTTTTGGAAATTACTAATGGTAATCAAAACAAAGGCAACTAAAGTTAAAATAGAAATAATGGATAATTCACGAAACTTGCTTCCTTGTTTGTTTTTATAAGCTTTAAAGGCGAAAAATCCAGTCACAAAAACCAACAAGGTTGATATAAGAATCATGGTCCAATTCTGTTGGCTTATCTGACTCAGTACATAGTCGTATGAATAGAATTTCATAAACATCACTCCTAATTTTGAATTCAAGCTATTATAAAACAATTTGTTGCTTCTATCAATATATATATTTGAAAAAGTAACTCACTTTATATGAAAGATTGAATTATGAATTCGTTATATGATCGATATTTATTTAGGTTGGGTGTATACTTTCATAGTAGTAAAGCGTTAAGATTTATTTTAAAGTAATTTCCCTATATTATATGAATCTAATCATGCAGTTGGAAATATACGAGCAGAAGAAAGTCTTTTAAGGATTGTTATTAAATATTTTCTATATATTGTAGGACCAAGACCTTTTAAACTAAGCCTTCAGAGAGCTCACAAAATTTCACAATCCTCAAAACGTTAATCAATACGATTGTATAAATCTTTCCAGACATTCAAAAATGTTTTCTTGGATGTTTTTTTACGCTATTCAACACCCCATAAAATTCTTCTATTACTTTCATAGAAAATATATATTAGCCAGGTTGGGAGAATCATAGTAGAATAGCTATCAAAATAGAAAAAGGAGTTTGGGGGGATGAAAATTCTTTCTTTATGGTCAAAGGTTTCTTTGGGGTTGCAACTCTTGATTGCCTTGATTCTGGGTGTGCTAACGGCATTGATTTGGCCGCAATTTTCAGCTTTCTATCAATTTTTGGGACAAGCTTTTATCAGTCTGATTAATATGGTGATCATTCCGCTGGTATTTCCGGTTGTGGTCGTAGCGGTGGCTGGTGTGATTGGTAAGAAATCTTTTGGGAAGCTCTTGACAAAGAGTTTGCTCTATTTCTTTGGGGTCACGACAGTGATTACCTTGATCTTTGTCTTTGCCTCTTATTATCTAGGCTTTGGTCAAGGTGTCAATATCGGTCAGACTGGAGGAAATATTGATGGGATTGCTAAGAGCATCCAGATAAATGAGTTCTTTCTTAGTTTCATTCCGGCTAATATTGTTAAGTCGTTTTCTGAAGGGGCTTTGCTTCCTATCATCGTCTTTGCGATATTCTTGGGTTATGGTCTTGGAAGTCTTAAGGAAGACAAGTCACAGAAATTTATTGCTTTATTGCAAATTTGGATTGAGGCCATTTACAAAATTGTCGGTGTGATTATCAAGCTATCACCAATTGGGATCTTTGGTTTTATTGCCAAAGATGTAGCCACAACAGGAGTTGATAAGTTGATTGGTTTGGGTCAATTTGTAGCAGGAACTTATCTGGCCTATGTGGTTCTAGCTTTAGTGATTTTTCCTTTGATTGCATTGATTTTCGGAGTTCCTTATCTGACAAGTATTCGTCAGAACTGGAGCCTCTTGACTTTGGCTTTTGTTTCTGGTAGCTCCAGTGTTGTTTTGCCACCCCTGTTAAAAGATTTAAAGAAGCAAGGTCACGACGAACATGTCATTGATCTGGTTGTGCCTTTGGGGTATACTTTTAATCTCGAGGGAGCTGCTGTTTATTTCTCGGTAGCTACTATCTTTATCGCTCATGCTTATGGAATTGCATTTTCTGTTTCTGGTCTCTTCTTTACCATCTTACTTTTAACCTTGGTTGGAAAGACTGCTGCAACAGTGCCTTCTGGAGCGATTGTTGTCTTACTGGCTGCGGCGCCTCAATTGGGATTGCCAGTGGAAGGAGTTGCCTTGATTTTTGCGGTTGATTTCTTTGTTAATGCAGGTCGTACTGCCCTCAATGTTCTAGGCCAGGCTTTGGCTGTGAGTGTGATTGAAAAAACAGAAGGTCACGTAGTGGAAGAATCAAAAAGCAGCGAACTGGATGTTCGGTATTCTTAAAGGAGAGAAGACTTATGAGTCAAGCAAAAGTATACGTTATTCATGAAAATTTGGAGTGGACGCAGCACTTGGTCAAGTGGTTAGAGGAGAAAAATGTCCCCTATGAACTGTGGGATTCGTCAAGTGGGATCTTAGATCTGCAGAGTCCGCCCCCAACAGGAATTTTCTATAATCGGATGTCAGCCTCTTCTCATACTCGTGGACATCGCTACGCACCAGAATTTACAGAGCAGGTTCTAGCTTGGCTGGAAGTTCACGGCCGTAAGGTTGTCAATGGTAGCGGAGCCATCAATCTAGAAATCAGCAAAATCAAGCAATATTTGAAACTTTCTGAAGCTGGGATTACTTCTCCAGAGACAGTAGCTGTTTTGGGTCGGGAAAATATTCTTGAAGCAGCTAGAAAACTCAATATTTATCCCCTGATTACCAAGCATAATCGCGCTGGGAAAGGTTTGGGTGTGCAGCTCTTTAACAGTGAGGCGGAGTTAGAAGCTTATGTAGCTAGTCCTGCTTTTGAGCCTTCTGTGGATGGGATTACCCTGCTTCAGGCCTATATCAAGCCAGCGGATGGTCGTATTCGCCGTTCGGAATTCATCAACCAGAAGTTTCTTTATACAGTGTCGATTGATTCATCAGATGGTTTTCAGCTTTGTCCGGCAGATGGGTGTCAGATTGGACAAAGGCCTGCTCAGTTGGAAACATCGGATAAGTTTCAAATCACAGATCCGCTACCTGCTAGTCAAAGACAGGCTTATGAAACCTTCTTAGCTCAGGCTGGTATTGATGTGGCTGCTATTGGAGTGGGTAGAGTCGGAGGCAGGTCAGATCTATGTCTATGATGTGAACACCAATACCAATTATAATCCTACAGCTGAAGAAAAAGCAGGGATTTTTGCTCATCAGCATTTGGCTGAGTACTTGAAACAGGAATTACTCTCGACTTATCCTGAATGATTTTCATAGCAAGGGGAGAGCGATATCCTCTCAGAAGTTAATCAAACCCCGCCTTCCAATTGTTGGACGGCGGGGTTTTTGAGTATTAATTTTCTTTTTTCTTCAAAAGGAAGAGTCCAGCAGAGCAAGCGATTAAAATACTTGCTAGCTTGAAGCCTTCAGTCATTTCCTGTGTTCCAGTTTTTGGAAGAGAGTCTCTGCTATTGGTCAAAGAAATCTCTTGAACAGGCTCAACTTTAGTTGCAGGTTTAAAATCAAGTCTTGTTTGATTTGGAGCTTGATAGGTCTTGCTTGGAGCCTGGTAAGTAGGAGGCGTTAATGGCTGAGGTTGAGGAATTGGATTTGGAGTTGGACTTGGCAAGATATAATCTGTCAAGTTTGCCAACTGACTACCAAAAACAGCATTGGATATCCAACGGTAGAAGTGAATTGTATGCAAGCGGTTGGTAGGATTTCCAGCATATACAAATAATGGATTTTCGTTGTATTTCCCAGAGATAGCTACAATTTTGTTAGCCAGTTTTTCGTTGCCTGGCCACCATCCAGCTATATAGTAATCACTGCCAGCGATTGTTGCCAAAGTTTTGAAGTTAGCTGGAGCCTTGGCAATCCAGTTTCCTGAGTTAGAATAGAAGAGGTCGTTCTTATTATAGCCACTAGTCAGTGGGTCTTGATCATCTATAATTGCTTTCATGAGGCCTTCAAAATCGCTGCCACCAGAGAATTTTTCAGCGTCAAATCCGTCGATAAGACCCAGTTTTTCTAATCTTTGCATAGCAGAACCACCAACGACGATGGTTGGCTTGAGACCGACCAGAGATTTGTCAAAATTATTGCTTTCTAAAACAACAACATCAGCTTCCTCTGGTGTGTCAACAAGATCAAAGCCTAGATTTTTTAGTGCTAGAGCTGTATGTGTAGGCGAATCAACACCTGCCCAATAAAATTGATGAGGAGGTGAATAGACTTTCAGGGATTTCAGGCTTGGGCCGTTAGGAACCTTATAGAGTGCATCCCCGTAGATGGCATAATCTCCCAGCAGGTTTTCGAATGTCGGTGTATCAACGATATAGCCATCGTTTGTTAGATAGACCTTTTTTCCTTGGCGAATAGCTTGGTTAACAGCTTTTACGGCACTGTCGGATGTATTTGCGATCACGTAGTAAGGAGCTGAGTGGTTAATTTCGCTTGTACGAGTAGCACGAAGAGCCGTTACGTCTCCTAATTTTCCGTCAAAGAGTTTATCTTTGAAGACTGCTTCCGCTTTAAAGCCGCGCATGTCTGGGAAATTCACTAAAAGTTCGGCATACATAGCTGACCAAGCTGATTCATTAGAACCTTTATAAAGGACATGGTTGGCATAGCCTCGTTTAGCTTGGGCCATATCAACAACCAGGTCTCCTTTCTTGTAGTCGCCTACATCTTCCTTCAATTCTTTAATAGTGACACCATTTCTCTTGAAGTATTCAATCATATTGAAGGCTTGTTGGGAGTCGTTGTTTTTATCAAGTCCCATTGGAATGACATAATAGTCAGGGAAGAATTTCTTTTGACCATTCTTGATCCGTCCAACGACCTTACCATCGGGTCCTACTAATTCATTCTCTGCTTTAGGATCTTCTACCTTATTGATACCTCTGAGATAGAAGTTGAGGCGCATTTCCATCAATTTATCTGGGTTTTGAGATAAGTAAGAAATACCTCCCAATACTGCGTGGTATCCAGCTTTATAGGACTCTTGATTTCCTTCAGGTATTTCGATTGTATGCCCTAAGATACCATGGTACATAGCGTAAACTCCAGTATAGCCAGAGAAGGAATCGTCCCAACCATTACCCCAGTCTAGTTTAGGGATAATATAGCTGTTATACTTAGAGTTAGCGACACCGGCACGTCCCATGTGGTGGGCGTTTTCTAGCATATTTTCTGACAAGAGGTCATATTCGAAGTTGGGATCATGAGGTGGTGTTGCTGGTTCGATCAAGAATTCTTTAATGAATCCATGAATATCATAAAGAGCAATAGGATTCCATTTATTGATGAGGCCGGCGACAGTTCGAGTTTCAGGGTTGGCCTGATAACTTGTGTCACGGTTTGGGTCAATTCCATTAGCGAGTGCACGAGTATTGGCAACATCTCCGTCCGGATTTTCTGTGAAGTCAAATAAGAAAATAAATTTCTTGAGGAGTTCCTTGACACTAAGAGTAACGTTTTTGGCAAGCCCATTAGCATCAGTTGTCTGGAAAGAAATAAGATCTTTAGTGGCAAAAGTATTGAAAAGTCCAGTGATGATATCGATTGCTGGCTGTTCATCAGCATGGGTATTGTTGATAAGGACTGGGAGCTTATAATCCAGTGTACCGTTCTTTAAGGCAGCCAGCATTTCGGCAGGCTTTGTGAGGGCTTTTGGATTGGTTGTATTGAGGTAGTCATCGATGCTCTTTTGATCGGAGCTAATGATGCCCAGTTTGACATCTCGTCCTTGCGCGCTCTTGCCAATCGTTTCGATTTGGACCAAACGATCATCTTTAGCTTCTTGCCGACTTTTTTCGATAGAGGCTAGCATTTCGTCGTGGGTATGGAAGTCTTCATATGGTCTTAGGACAATGTTTTTGCGAATAGTAAGTCCTAAATCTTCACTGACCCCGACTAATTCATGATTTCCCATAAAGTTGCGGTAGGTTCTGCGAATATTGTTGGGTGTCCGTAAACTCAGATCTTGGCCAAATAGTTCGTTAAATTTCAGAGATAGCCTGAGGTCGTTTCCTTCGGCTTTTTCTTCTATGGTTACAAAGGGATCTCCGGAGAAGGTACCGTCTTCCATTTTCCATGTTTTCCACTCGCTAATTGGCTTATTATCAAGTGTCCAGTTAATTTTGTTGGCTTTGGCACCTTGTCCTTGAACGGTTTCCTCAATGCTTGCTTTTTCAGACATATAAACCTTACTGTCCGCAAGTTGAACCTTTGAGTCTTGGCTACTTGCTGCACGTGTTTCGGACTTATCCGGTGCAGTAGTATTTTCAGAGCTAGTTTCCTTTTTGCTTTCTGCTCCTGTGGCTGGGCTAGTAGCCGTTTCGCTTGTAGTCCTATCCGATTCAGCTACAGGCTGAGTTTCCTTATTAGCAGTATCTGCCTGAGGTTGATCAGAATGATCTTCTGTTTTCTCGGCACTGACCGGAGTAGGATTTTCGACAAGACCACTTACTGGACCTGCTTCTTGTGGCGCTTCAGTCGGATTTAGCGTATCGGCAGCTACGTTTCCTTGGGCTAGAACAGCTAGAAGAGCTGCGGCTGACAGGCTAAGAACCTGAGTATATAAGCGTTTCTTATAGGTATCTTTCATAAGAGACCTCCTTTGTAATCTGTTCTTTAATCTTACTATATCAATTTTTGTAATCGTTATCAAGAAAAAGCATAGATAAATAATATGCTTTCAATAGACAAATCTGAGAATCTTGTCTTGCAATTCCATCTATGAGCCTTGTCGAACAAGAAATAGCGGGCTTATTTTATATGGATGAATTATGGATGCTTGCCTAAAATAGAAGAGTGAGAAGAAAGCATGTATAAGATCGTCTGAGGTGAGGAATTTCTACAATTCCATGCAAAATCGCATCTTTTATGCTACAATAATACAAACAAAAAATGGATTGGAGTCGACAATGAAAGCAATTATTACGGTTGTTGGGAAAGACAGATCAGGGATTGTTGCAGGAGTCTCAACTAAGATTGCAGAGTTGGGATTGAATATAGATGATATTTCACAGACTGTTTTGGATGAGTTTTTTACGATGATGGCTGTTGTTTCAAGTGAAGAAAAACAAGATTTTGCAGCTCTTCGTAGTGAATTTGAGAGCTTTGGTCAGACTCTTAACGTCAAAATCAATATTCAAAGTGCAGCTATTTTTGATGCCATGTACAATATCTAAGGAGTGAAGGATGGATATCAGACAAGTAACAGAAACCATTGCCATGATTGAGGA
>NZ_KQ969107.1:226119-227037 GCF_001578795.1 Streptococcus gordonii | reverse complement strand
GAGCTTTGATGTGGTGGCGGAAAACGGTCAAGAAAAACGGCCTTCAAAATCTCTCGTATCGGTCAGTTGGTTGGTCAGATGGCTAGCGAATGTCTGGGCGTCAAGTTCGGGATTGTTGACTTGAGTCTGGCTCCGACACCAGCGGTCGGAGACTCAGTGGCTCGTGTCTTGGAAGAAATGGGCTTGGAAACAGTTGGCACTCATGGAACAACAGCAGCGCTTGCCCTGCTCAATGACCAAGTCAAAAAGGCGGTGTCATGGCCTGCAATCAGGTTGGCGGACTGTCTGGTGCTTTCATCCCTGTGTCAGAAGATGAGGGCATGATTGCAGCTGTGCAAAATGGCTCGCTCAATCTAGAAAAGTTAGAAGCAATGACAGCTATCTGCTCAGTAGGTTTGGATATGATTGCCATCCCAGAGGCGACGCCGGCTGAAACCATTGCAGCCATGATTGCGGATGAAGCAGCTATTGGCGTCATCAATCAAAAGACGACAGCTGTGCGGATTATTCCAAAAGGCAAGGAAGGCGATATGATCGAATTTGGCGGACTCTTGGGAACAGCTCCGGTCATGAAGGTCAACCAAGCTTCGTCAGCTGCCTTTATCGCGCGTGGTGGACAGATTCCAGCGCCCATTCACAGTTTTAAAAATTAATAAGAAAATCAGGTCTGTGCAGACAGGCCTTTTCGATTGAACAAGGAGAAGAGATGACAAAAACGAGATTATTTATTATTCGGCATGGGAAGACAATGTTTAATACCATTGGCAGAGCTCAAGGTTGGTCAGATACTCCTCTGACAACTGAAGGGGAACGTGGTATTCGAGCGTTAGGGATTGGATTAAGAAAATCAGGCCTTTCCTTTGTAAAAGCTTACTCAAGTGACTCGGGGCGAACCATTCAGACTATGGGGATTGTGTT
>NZ_KQ969107.1:218641-226099 GCF_001578795.1 Streptococcus gordonii | reverse complement strand
GGCTTAACTGGGGAAATCCCTTATAACTTTGATAAAAGAATCCGAGAGTGGTGTTTTGGTAGTTTTGATGGTGCTTATGGTGGAGAACTCTTTCACGGTGTCATTCCTCGTGTTTTGAAGACAGATGACTACAAGGAGCTTAGTCTGCCTGACTTGGCGAATGGCTTGGTTGAAGTAGATACTGCAGGTTGGGCGGAACCATGGGATAAGCTCAGCGGTCGGATTTTAGAAGGATTTGAAGCTATTGCAAAAGATGTTGAGGCTTCAGGTGGTGGTAATGTTTTGGTAGTCAGCCATAGTATGACAATCGGTACTCTTGCTTATTTAATTGACGAAGAGATTAAGAAAAACCCTGGAGTTGAAAATGGAAGTGTGACGGTTGTCGAATATGCCAATGGAAAGCTATCCATTGAAAGTTTGGGAGATGTGTCCTATCGTCAAGCTGGTGCAGAGGTTTTAAATGGTCGCTGACAGGAATATCTTAATTTTTTCCTAAAAGTGGTATAATAAAGGAAGAATAAGGGAGGCAAGTAAATGTCAAAAACAAGATTGTATATCGTCCGTCACGGTAAAACCATGTTTAATACAATTGGTCGTGCTCAAGGTTGGTCGGATACCCCTCTGACAGATGAAGGTGAACGAGGAATTCGAGAGTTAGGATTGGGACTAAAAGATGCTGGTATAGACTTTAAACGGGCTTATTCAAGCGATAGTGGTCGGACTATTCAAACTATGGGAATCATTTTAGAAGAGCTGGGATTGAGAGATAAGATTCCTTATCGTACAGACAAACGTATTCGAGAATGGTGTTTTGGTAGCTTTGATGGGGCTTATGACGGTGAACTCTTTATGGGTGTTATGCCTCGTGTCTTTCATGTCGAGCATGTTCACCAGCTTAGCTATCCCGAATTAGCAGAAGGATTGGTAGAAGTGGACACAGCGGGCTGGGCAGAATCTTGGCCTAAACTCAGTGGCCGTATTTTAGATGGTTTTGAGAGTATCGCCAAAGAAGTTGAGTCGTCAGGAGGGGGTAATGCTCTAATTGTTAGTCATGGTATGACGATTGGAACCTTTGCTTGGTTGATTGACCATACAACACCTCGAGGTTTAGGTCTACACAATGGCAGTGTAACTGTAGTGGACTACGAAGATGGTAAGTTTACGATTGACCGGATTGGAGATATGTCTTATCGTGAAGTGGGCGCTAAAGTAATGGAGTAATAAGTTGAAACACGCTAAACATCTAAGAGTAAAGAGAAAATCCAAGGCCAAGAAGATTGGCTTGACGATCTTACTATTACTTATCTTGACCCTAGTTATAGGTGGGACAGTTGTTTATTTCCGCCCATCCGTATTGAAGAATCTTCTTAGCCATGTTCAGGTTTCGAGTCAAGTGAGTAGTGCTACTAAGCTAAGCAGTTCTAAGTCTTCAAGATTAACAAGTTCTGATTCTGATTTACCCAAGGTGTCTTCAGCGGATTGGAATTTAGTCTTGGTTAACCGTGATCATCTACAGGAGGAAAAGACGCCATCTTTGACTCAGGTTGGGGAAATCCGGGTGGATAGTCGTATTGCTGAGAATACTCGCCAGTTTCTTGCTGCGGCTCAGACCATAGCTCCAGGAGAAATACTAATTTCTGGTTATCGGAGTCGTGCAGAGCAAGAAGAGCTCTATAATGAGAATGTTGCAGCAGAAGAGTCTAAGGGCCTGTCGCATGAAGAAGCAGTCAGTGCTGTCCAGAAACAGATTCAGATTCCAGGAGCTAGTGAACATCAAACAGGATTGGCTATTGATATGAGTGTTCCTGAAGGGCTGGAGGATGAACTAGCAGCTAAGATAGCTCAACTAGCCCCACAATATGGCTTTATCCTTCGCTATCCCGAAGGCAAGAGTAATATTACTGGAGTTGATTTTGAACACTGGCATTACCGCTATGTCGGTGTAGAGAGCGCCCAGTATATGCAAAAGCACAATCTAGTTCTGGAGGAGTACATCACATTACTAAAGGTAGCAGAAAAATAAATCAAGTAAGTCAGGTGTTCCTGGCTTTTTTTATCGAGAAATTTGCATTATTGCAACTAATGTGATATATTTATAACATAAGGTGTGATATATTTATAACACTACAGGAGGTTTTGTCATGAAAAAAGGTAAAAAGTTAGTCGTGTTACTACTTTTGTGGATTCTGGTCTTATGGGGAGATTGGGCGGTTTTATCTGGGGTTGTTCGATTTAGCTTGCTGGAAAAGTTAATATTGATTGGTGGTACAGGGATTGGTCTGTTTTTTGCTACTTGGGGAATTTTAAAGAGCAAACAAAATGGAGTTAGAGAGAGGAAGATCTTCTCTATTAAAGAAAAATTAAATGGTGTCCTCGTTTTATCTGCCTCGTCTATCTATACACTAGGCATTTGGCTCAGTACGCCATCTGCTGGTCTTTTAAAAGAAATCGTGATGGGGATAGGTCTTCTAGTGCAGTTGGTTTTTCTTGGTTACTTTATCTTAAGAAAAGCAGATGAAGAAGCAGATGAGCGTTTTTATGCAAATTTATCTAAGGCTGCCATGACAGCATTTGCTAGCAGTATCATTTTTCTGTTAACCCTAGCCTTGCTTTTAACGATTGTGAGGGAGCTGTATGTTCCAGGAGGTATCTTTTTTATAGTAGCAGGGGTGCTGGTCTTGCTTTTCAATTTTGTATTTATGTATTTGGAAAGTAGAGGGGCATGATGGGGAAAGCAAGCAATCTTATTACAAGTTTGAAGTCTATTCGTGAGGCTCGTGGCATGACCCAGCAAGAGTTGGCAGAGCGTATTGGTGTCAGGCGAGAGACGATTTTGCATCTAGAAAATAATCGTTACAATCCTTCTCTTGAAATGGCTCTAAAAATTGCACGAGTGTTTGATTTGAAAATAGAGGATCTATTTGAGCTGAAAGAATAATTTAACCAAGATTCCTATAGAAACTCTTGACAACTATATCGTACTGCGATATAATTTATATATCAAGATTCGATATATCGAAGTGAAAGAGAGAAGCAAAGATGAGTGGATTAACAGAAAAGCTCCGACGAGTCTATGTGCCGATGACGGAGACGGGATTCTATATTCTCTTTTGTCTCCAGAAAGAAAGACATGGCTACAGTATTACTCAAAAAGTCAAGGAATTGACAGAAGGTCAGTTGTCAATTAGCCCAGGAACCATGTATGGAACCTTGTCCAAAATGGAAAAGGATGGTCTGATTGCCTTTGTTCGCGAGGAAGAAAAGAGGAAACTCTACCAGATTACAGATCTTGGGCAGAAGATTTTGAACTTGGAAATTCAGCGGATTGAACGACTTTACCGGAATAGTAAGGAGGATGTTTGATGGGAAAGAAAGTCGTCTACAGGATCTTTACCATTGCGGATTATGATAGAGAAGCGTCCTATTTTAAAAAGATGCATGGCCAGGGCTGGAAGCTGAAAAAAGTAAGTTATTCTCCTTTTCTTGTTGCGGTTCGCTATACTTTTGAAAAGACTTCACCTCAGGAAATGGCTTATCAGTTAGATTTTCGCCCTATAAAGAAGGCGGAGCGTGACTCCTATTATCAACTATTCAAGGATTGTGGTTGGGAGCATATTACAAACTTTAATCAGTTTTCCTATTTCCGCAAGCCAGTTCCTCAGCATGATGCAGAAAGTGACCTTGAGATCTATAATGACGCTTGGTCTAAGCTCGAGATGGTCAAGAGTTTGCTTATATGGCGGTTTTTGCCAGCTCTTGTAGCTTTGTTTTTTGCCACTTATTTAGTTTTAAGTGTAGCTCAAAAAGGTTCAGATGTAAGTTGGTTAGTAAAATGTATCTTATTAATAGATACGGTATTGTTGCTTATTTTATTTGGTCAACTGGTTCATATCGGCTTGAGTTTCTGGAGAATGAAGCAGGAGCTCAAGAGCTGATGAGCCCCTTATCAACTGTTTTTTATGAAAGCGAGGATAATGATGAAAGAGACGATTATTGAAGTTCAAGGCTTAAAAAAGAAGTTCAAGGAACAAGAAGCCTTGGCAGGAATTGATTTTTCCATTCAAGAAGGAGAAATTTTTGGTTTTCTAGGACCATCTGGATCAGGAAAAACAACGACCATTAATATCTTGACTGGGCAGCTAGAGGCAGATGCTGGAACAGCTCATGTGCTGTCTGAAACGGTTGAGGATTTAAAGGTAGAAGTCCTGGAGCAGATAGGGATTGTCAGTGATACGAGTGGCTTTTATGAAAAAATGTCGCTTTACAACAATCTTAAGGCCTATGCTATGATCTTTGGTGTGGATATGAAGAAAGTCGATGAGCTTCTTCAAAAAGTGGGGCTCTATGATAGTCGCAACAAGGTAGCGGAAAAACTATCTACCGGTATGAAGCAACGGATGCTATTGGTCCGTGCCTTGATTAATCAGCCTAAATTGCTCTTTTTGGATGAGCCGACCAGTGGTTTGGATCCGTCAACTTCCCGAACAATCCATGACTTGCTACTGGAACTAAAAGCTCAGGGAACAACTATTTTTCTGACGACACATGATATGCAGGAAGCTACACTTTTGTGCGATCGTTTGGCTTTATTGCATAAGGGTAAGTTGGTCGAAGTAGGCAGTCCGCATGAGATTATCCAAAAGTACAATACAGATAAGAAAGTTCGTTTAGAATATGTAGATTTGACAACGAAGACGGTGGCCTTTGAGGAACTGCAAAGTGGCTTAGATCTGTCAACTGTTATCAGTATTCATTCTTGCGAACCAACTCTAGAAGATGTTTTCATCACTTTGACAGGAGGTACCTTAAATGTCTAATAAGTTAAAAGGGATGATTTGGCTGAGGGGCCAAGCGACATTAGCTAATAAAAGTGTCTTTTTACAAGTTCTCATGCCAGTTTTCTTCGTGTTTCTCTATAAATTTATTTTTTCACTGAATGGAGCGGGTCAAGAACTGGGAGCAGACAGACTGGCTGTCTTGATAATGAATATTTCTTTGCCTTTCTCTCTAGCCATGTCTGTTGGGACGCCTATTATCATCATTCTAGCTGAGGAGAGAGAAAAACATAATTTGCAAAGTTTGCGCTTGGCTGGTGTGACAGCGGGTCAATACATTCTCTCTGCCTTAATCTGGCCAGCGATTATTGGGGTCTTTTATATCATCATTATCCCGATTTTGGCAGGAGCTAAGCTTTCTAATCAGGTATTCAGCTATGGTTTGGTTCTCTTGTTAACTTTGCTAGTCTTAATTTTCTTTTTCTTAATGGTTGGTCTGTTTTGTAAAAATCAGGTTATGGCCCAATCCCTTAGTGCTCCAGCTATGCTTTTGGTAATTTTTATTCCTATGTTTTCGAATATGAATGAGGATTTATTTAAGGTTCTGCGTTATAGCTTTTTGGGACTCTTTACTATTTTTATGAAAGATTGGTCTAACTTCCAATTTTGGAGTGGAGAACTTTTGGCTCTCGTTCTCTGGCTACTTCTTTTTGCAGGACTTTCCTTCTACTTAATGAGTCACATGAAATCCTTGGATGATTAAACTAGGTCTTTAGACTGATTTTTAGCACTCTTGCGAAAAGAGTGCTAATTTTTTGAGTTTTTATCTTGACATTGTTTCGGAAGAGTGTATAATAGAATCATGAGTTAGCACTCGAGGTGATTGAGTGCTAACAAAGAAGGAAATCTTGAATGGAGGTGGTGTCGTGGTAACGGAGCGTCAAAATGAGATTTTGAATTTGATTATTGATATCTTTACCAAGACTCACGAGCCAGTAGGGTCCAAAGCTTTACAGGATTCTATCAATTCGAGTAGTGCTACTATCCGAAATGATATGGCAGCTCTAGAAAAACAGGGACTTTTGGAGAAGGCTCATACATCTAGTGGTCGTAAACCTAGTGTTGCTGGTTTTCAGTACTTCGTCAAGCATTCGCTATCTTTTGATCGTCTAGCTGAGAATGAACTTTATGAGGTTATCAAGGCCTTTGACCATGAGTTTTTCAACTTGGAGGACATTCTTCAACAGGCAGCGGACCTTCTAGCTAAGCTGAGTGGTTGCACAGTTGTTGCCTTGGATGTCGAACCCAGCCGGCAACGTTTGACAGCATTTGATATCGTAGTACTCAGTCAGCATACAGCTCTAGCAGTCTTTACTCTAGATGAGTCCAATACTATCACCAGTCAGTTTATGATTCCGCGCAACTTCCTAAGAGAAGACTTGGATAGGCTTAAAGCCTTGGTGCAGGAGCGCTTTTTGGGACAGACAGTCTTGGATATTCACTACAAGATTCGGACGGAAATTCCGCAGATTATCCAGCGCTATTTCACTACGACGGACAATGTTATCCAGCTCTTTGAGCATATCTTTGGTGATATTTTCAAAGAGAATGTTATTGTGTCCGGCAAGGTTGGCTTGTTGAATTTTTCAGACTTGAAGGCCTATCAATTCTTTGATGATTCACAGAAGGTGGCTTTTGAGATTAGAGACAGTCTAGCCGAGGATCAGATGCAAAGTGTGCGCGTGGCAGATAGCAGAGAAAGTTGTTTGTCTGATTTGACCATTATTTCTAGCAAATTTCTGATTCCTTACAGAGGATTTGGAATTTTAGCAGTCATTGGACCAGTCAATCTCGACTATCAGCGAGTAGTCAGTCAGGTTAATGTGATTAATCGTGTCTTGACTATGAAACTGACGGACTTCTATCGCTACCTTAGTAGTAACCACTATGAAGTCCACTAATTACAGTATAATCATTCCTAAAAAGGAGGTGCCTTGTGGCAAAACATAAACAAGAAAAACATCCAGAAGATGTAGAAGTAAAAGAGGAAGCAGTAGAAACAGCTGAGCAAGCTGGATCTGCCAGCCCTGAAAAATCAGAATTAGAACTAGCAAATGAGCGGGCAGATGATTTTGAAAACAAATATCTCCGTGCCCATGCAGAAATGCAGAACATTCAACGCCGTGCCAATGAAGAACGTCAGCTCTTGCAACGCTATCGTAGTCAAGATCTAGCAAAAGCAATCTTACCTTCTTTGGACAACCTTGAGCGTGCTCTTGCTGTTGAAGGATTGACAGATGATGTCAAAAAAGGACTGGAAATGGTACAGGAAAGCTTGGTTCATGCTCTCAAAGAAGAGGGCATCGAAGAAATTCCGGCCGATGGAGAATTTGACCATAACTATCACATGGCTATTCAAACAGTTCCAGCTGATGACGAACATCCAGCGGATACCATCGCACAAGTCTTCCAAAAAGGCTACAAACTCCATGACCGCATCCTAAGACCGGCTATGGTAGTAGTATACAACTAAGATATAGAGCCCGAAAAAGCTCACAGTAAAAATAGGAGATTGACGAAGTGTTCGATGAACACAAGGAAATCTATCTTTTTTACCCAGAGCTTAGGGCGAGTTCGATTAGGCGGTAAGTCAGAAATCTGTGATTTCGTTGACTAACCCCTG
>NZ_KQ969107.1:214492-218601 GCF_001578795.1 Streptococcus gordonii | reverse complement strand
TGCGTATAATTTCGACTTCTCATGTCGTAACCTTACATAATAGAAGACTTGTCCGCAATGACAATAAACTATGAAGAAAGATAAGAGGCAAGCTTGAGGCTTGCAAGGAAGATATTTCCCGCCGTGGTGAAAGTTTCAGTAGCTCGTGCTACTGAAACAGGAGATTTTTGAGACAGTAGGCTCAAAAATAAGTGATGAAATCCCAGAGGGAGTTGCTCACGTCCCCACCACTTAAGGGGAATATTAAGAAAAATCAAAAATAGAATATAAAACTTAAGGAGAAAAACACATGTCTAAAATTATCGGTATTGACTTAGGTACAACAAACTCAGCAGTTGCAGTTCTTGAAGGAACTGAAAGCAAAATCATTGCAAACCCAGAAGGGAATCGTACAACTCCATCTGTAGTATCATTTAAAAATGGCGAAATCATCGTTGGTGATGCTGCAAAACGTCAAGCAGTAACAAACCCAGATACTGTTATCTCTATCAAATCTAAGATGGGGACTTCTGAAAAAGTTTCTGCCAACGGTAAAGAATATACTCCACAAGAAATCTCAGCTATGATCCTTCAATACTTGAAAGGTTATGCTGAAGAGTACCTTGGTGAAAAAGTACCAAAGCGGTCATCACAGTTCCAGCTTACTTTAACGACGCTCAACGTCAAGCGACTAAAGACGCTGGTAAAATCGCTGGTCTTGAAGTAGAACGTATCGTCAACGAACCAACTGCAGCAGCTCTTGCTTATGGTTTGGACAAGACTGACAAAGAAGAAAAAATCTTGGTATTTGACCTTGGTGGTGGTACATTTGACGTATCTATCCTTGAATTGGGTGATGGTGTCTTCGATGTATTGGCAACTGCAGGAGACAACAAGCTCGGTGGTGACGACTTTGACCAAAAGATTATCGACCACATGGTTGCAGAATTTAAGAAGGAAAATGGTATTGACTTGTCTACTGACAAGATGGCTCTTCAACGTTTGAAAGATGCTGCTGAAAAAGCTAAGAAAGACCTTTCAGGTGTGACTTCAACTCAAATCAGCTTGCCATTTATCACAGCAGGAGCTGCAGGACCTCTTCACTTGGAAATGACTCTGACTCGTGCCAAATTTGATGATTTGACTCGTGATCTTGTAGAACGTACAAAAACTCCAGTTCGTCAAGCCCTTTCTGATGCAGGCTTGAGCTTGTCAGAAATCGACGAAGTCATCCTTGTTGGTGGTTCAACTCGTATCCCAGCCGTTGTAGAAGCTGTTAAGGCTGAAACTGGTAAAGAACCAAACAAATCAGTTAACCCTGATGAAGTAGTTGCCATGGGTGCGGCTATCCAAGGTGGTGTGATCACTGGTGATGTTAAGGATGTTGTCCTTCTTGACGTAACACCATTGTCACTTGGTATCGAAACAATGGGTGGCGTCTTCACAAAACTCATCGACCGTAACACCACAATTCCAACATCTAAATCACAAGTCTTCTCAACAGCAGCAGATAACCAACCAGCCGTTGATATCCATGTTCTTCAAGGTGAACGCCCAATGGCAGCAGATAACAAGACTCTTGGACGCTTCCAATTGACAGACATCCCAGCTGCACCTCGTGGAATTCCTCAAATCGAAGTAACATTTGACATTGACAAGAACGGCATCGTATCTGTTAAAGCTAAAGACCTTGGAACTCAAAAAGAACAAACAATTGTCATCCAATCTAACTCAGGTTTGACTGACGAAGAAATTGACCGCATGATGAAAGATGCAGAAGCAAACGCTGAAGCAGATAAGAAACGTAAGGAAGAAGTTGACCTTCGTAACGAAGTTGACCAAGCTATCTTTGCGACTGAAAAGACTATCAAGGAAACTGAAGGTAAAGGCTTCGACGCAGAACGTGACGCTGCTCAAGCTGCCCTTGATGACCTTAAGAAAGCCCAAGAAGACAACAACTTGGACGAAATGAAAGCAAAACTTGAAGCATTGAATGAAAAAGCTCAAGGACTTGCTGTTAAACTCTACGAACAAGCTGCAGCAGCCCAACAAGCTCAAGCAGGAGCAGAAGGCGCACAAGCAACAGGAAATGCAGGCGATGACGTCGTAGATGGAGAGTTTACTGAAAAGTAGGCGGTAAGACAGAACTAAAAATTGAAAGTTTTTAGTTCGTAGTCGAACCCCCGCGAGTATGATTAGGATTTTTGGGAGTCTGAAAGACGAACCCAAAATCCAATCAGCTACCGCGTCAAAAGTTGTTTTGAAAATTAGATGAGGTAGATAGGTCTTTGTCTTAGCCTCGGTCTGATGTCATAAGTATAGGAAGAAATCCAGAGGTTGCAAACCAGCCTCTGTTTTTCGGTAAGATAGAGGGTGACGCTTATGAAAAAATTACTTTGTATCATTTATCCTAATTTTTCACTTTATGAAGTAGTTTGCCTGACCAGTACTTTAGCTCTATCTTTTGGTATTGAAATCGATTATGTTGGTTCAGATAGAGGCGTTATAACATCGGAAGATGGATTAGCCTGTCAACCTACTAGAACACTGGATGAAGTAGTTATCGAAGACTATTCTTGTGTCATTTTGCCAGGAATGATAAATATTGCCCCTGCTTTGCACGATGAAAAATTGATTTCTTTTCTAAGAAGTTTGAATCAGCAAGAAATTTTGATTGCAGCTATTTCCTCAGCGCCTATTTTATTGGCGAAAGCAGGCTTATTGAAGGACACGAAATTTACTGGCGGGATTTGGCAAAACTTCTTTGACTATTTTGAATTTCTTCCGCGGGAAAATTTCAAAGCTAAAGCTGTCCTGCAAGATAAAAATATCATTACTGCTGTTAGCTTTGCACATCAAGAGTTTGCAAGGATAGTTCTTCTTAGTTTAGGTTTGGTAGATAGTGCCGAAAACTATTTCAAAGAACAGAATGAATATTCAGAAGAGGATTTGGTTTTTACTCTATCGGACAAAGAGTTTGATGAAGTGAAGCAGAGCATAAAAAACAACTTCTAAGAATTCTCTTAAAATCTAAAGAAAGGAACATGGGTGTTCGCAACTGAACACGGGTTCCAAAAATTCTAATTCAATATAAAAGAAAGGAACTGAACCCGACCTAAATTCTCGGAAAAAAGAGAAATCAGCCTAGGAGCATTGCTCCGTCGCCTGATTTCCTATATTTTCAGTCGAATTTTACGGTCTTGGTATCTTATATGAACAATACAGAATATTATGACCGTCTAGGTGTCTCAAAGAATGCTTCACAGGATGAAATAAAGAGAGCCTATCGGAAATTATCAAAAAAATATCACCCAGATATTAATAAAGATCCTGGGGCAGAAGATAAGTACAAAGAGGTCCAAGAAGCTTATGAGACTTTAAGTGATGAGCAGAAAAGAGCGGCCTATGATCAGTATGGTGCTGCTGGAGCCAATGGTAGTTTTGGCGGTGGCGCAGGTGGCTTTGGAGGCTTTGATGGAGCTGGTTTTGGTGGTTTCGAAGATATCTTCTCAAGCTTCTTTGGTGGCGGTGCTTCGCGAAATCCAAATGCTCCTCGTCAAGGTGATGATCTCCAATATCGCGTAAATCTCAAGTTTGAAGAGGCTATTTTTGGTACTGAAAAGGAAATTAAGTACAATCGGGAAGCGTCTTGTCGTGCATGTAGCGGATCAGGTGCTAAGCCAGGGACAAGTCCAGTGACTTGTGGACGTTGTCATGGCTCAGGTGTCATCAATGTAGATACGCAAACTCCTCTGGGCATGATGCGTCGTCAAGTGACCTGTGATGTCTGTCATGGACGCGGAAAAGAAATTAAGGAACCTTGTACGACTTGTCATGGAACAGGACATGAAAAACAAGCCCACAGTGTCCATGTTAAAATTCCAGCAGGTGTGGAAACTGGCCAGCAAGTTCGCCTAGCAGGGCAAGGGGAAGCAGGTTTCAATGGTGGCCCTTATGGAGACTTATATGTAGTCGTCAATGTCGAACCAAGTGATAAATTTGAGCGAGATGGATCTACTATATACTACAAGCTCGATCTAAACTTTGTTCAGGCCACGCTTGGAGACAGTGTGGATGTTCCAACTGTTCACGGGGATGTTGAGCTCAATATCCCAGAAGGAACTCAGAAT
>NZ_KQ969107.1:212252-214401 GCF_001578795.1 Streptococcus gordonii | reverse complement strand
CCGTTTGCGTGGCAAGGGAGCTCCGAGTCTTCGTGGCGGAGGTATGGGCGACCAGTATGTTACTGTTAACATTGTGACCCCAACGGGACTGAATGACAAGCAAAAAGCAGCGCTCAAGGACTTTGCGGCTGCAGGAAATATCAGTGTAAGCCCTAAGAAAAAAGGCTTCTTTGACCATATTAAAGATGCTTTTGAAGGGGAATAAAAGAAAGGTAGAGAGTGGACTGAAGTTGTAGTTCGCTCTCTTTTTTTAGATTTAAGATCTTTGGAAATGCTACTTTAAAATATAGGTATCTGAATTAAATCTCTTTATCATTAAATTATAGAATCTTGCAGAGGGCTCATTGCAGAAAAAGGGGTAATAGCCTATAATGAAGAAAAAAGAAACCGTTTACATAATTGGTTTTTCTATTTATCAAAAAGGAGATTTTATGATGGTCTTTCATAGAGAACAGCGTTTTTCTATTCGCAAATTTTCAGTTGGAGCAGCTTCTGTTCTAATTGGAATTACTATGGCTGGACAGGTTGTCTCGGCAGAAGAACTTCCGACTACGCAGTCAAATGTTGTCGCTCCAGCAGATTCTACCGAACCCAAAGCTACAGAAGAAGTGGCAACCTCTAGTCCCGCACAAGATAAATCTACAGTAGAGGAAATGTCCGGAGCAAATCCTGTAAACAATAGTGAAGCAACTCCATCAACTTCTGCACCAGCAGAATCTAATACAGATATTCCTAAGAAAGATACGGCCCCTGAAAAAGATGCTACTGGAGAAGCAGAAAAAAGAAATGATTCTGAGGAGAAAGCAGGCTTACCTACTGATGCACCAAAGGGTCAAGAGTCAGACCGTGTTGATGAAAAGCTTGCCATGCGCAAAATGATTTCAGTTGATGCAGGTCGTAAATATTTTAGTCCTGAACAATTGAAAGAAATTGTAGACAAGGCTAAGCGTTATGGTTTTACAGACATGCATTTACTGTTAGGAAATGATGGACTGCGTTTCCAATTGGATGATATGTCGTTAACTGTAGGCGGTAAGACCTATTCTAGTGAAGATGTAAAAAAAGCCATTGAAAAAGGGACCAACGATTATTATAATGATCCAAATGGCAATCACTTAACACAAGCTGAAATGACGGACTTGATCGATTATGCTAAACGACAAGGAATCGGTCTTGTTCCGACAATCAATAGCCCGGGCCATATGGATGCGATCCTGAATGCCATGAAGGAGCTGGGAATTGAAAAACCTAATTTCGACTACTTTGGCAAGGAATCTGCTCGAACAGTTGATTTAAATAATCAGCCTGCTGTTGATTTCACGAAAGCCTTGATTGAGAAATATGCAGCATATTTTGCTGGTAAGACAGATATTTTCAATATTGGTTTAGATGAATATGCTAATGATGCGACCAATGCTAAAGGGTGGCAAGTCTTACAAGCAGACAAGTATTATCCAGGAGAAGGTTACCCAGAAAAGGGCTATGAAAAATTCATCGCTTATGCTAATGATCTAGCTAAAATCGTTAAGCGAAATGGCTTGAAACCAATGGCCTTCAATGATGGTATTTACTATAATTCTGATCAAAGTTTTGGTGAATTTGATAAGGACATTATTGTGTCTTATTGGACTGGTGGCTGGGGAGGCTATGATGTTGCTTCTTCCAAACTTTTGTCTGAAAAAGGGCATAAGATTCTAAATACCAATGATGCTTGGTATTATGTTCTAGGTCGAAATGCAGACGGCCAAGGTTGGTATAATCTGGATCAAGGATTGAAGGGAATTGCTTCTACACCGATTACAAGTGTTCCTAAGTCTGAGGGGGCAGATATTCCAATTATTGGTGGTATGGTGGCGGCATGGGCTGATGAGCCTTCAGCACGTTTTTCACCGTCTCGTCTTTATAAGTTGATGCGTCGCTTTGCTGATCAAAATGCTGAGTATTTTGCTGCTAATTATCAAGATGCAGAAAAAGAATTGGCAGCAGTCCCAAGTGACTTAGCTTCTAAATATACACCAGAAAGTATCGCTCGTCTTAAGGAGGCTGAAAAAGCTGTGAAAGAATTAGACAGCGATCTTAGTCGGAGCAAGCAAGAAGAGATTGATCTTGCGGTTGCTCGCTTAAAAGAAGCCCGTGAGCATCTCCAGCC
>NZ_KQ969107.1:210234-212232 GCF_001578795.1 Streptococcus gordonii | reverse complement strand
GATTATCAAAAGATGCTAGATGCCCAAGCTGAACGAGAAAAATTAGCTAAGAGCAAGGTGATTTCTATTGACGCTGGTCGGAAATATTTCTCATTGGATCAGCTAAAGAGAATCATTGACAAGGCTAGTGAATTGGGATATTCGGATCTGCATCTGCTAGTTGGAAATGACGGGATGCGCTTCATGTTGGATGACATGACCGTTGAAACCAATGGTAAAACCTACACAAGTGATGAAGTGAAAGAAGCAATCTTGGCTGGTACCAAGGCTTACTACGATGATCCAAATGGAAATGCCCTCAGCCAAAAAGAGATGGATGAGCTGATTGCTTATGCCAAAGGAAAGGGTATAGGCCTTATTCCGGCACTCAATAGCCCAGGCCATATGGATGCCCTTTTGGTCGCTATGGAAAAACTAGGTATTCAAAACCCTCAGGCTTATTTTGATACACTGTCCAAAACAACCCTTGATTTGGAAAATGAAGAAGCCAAGTCCTTTACCAAAGCATTGATTGGCAAATATATGGATTACTTTGCAGGCAAAACCAAAATTTTCAACTATGGAACGGATGAATATGCCAATGATGCAACCAATGCTCAGGGTTGGTATTATCTGAAATACTACAATCTCTATGGTAAGTTCGCAGAATATGCCAACTCTCTAGCTGCTATGGCAAAAGAGAGAGGTTTGAAGCCAATGGCCTTCAACGATGGCTTCTACTACGAAGACAAAGACGATGTTGAGTTTGATAAGGATGTCTTAATCTCCTATTGGTCTAAAGGCTGGTGGGGCTATAACCTGGCATCACCACAGTATTTAGCAAGTAAGGGCTACAAATTCCTCAATACCAATGGGGATTGGTACTACATTTTGGGACAAAAGCCAGAAGATGGCGGTGGTTTTTTACAGAAAGCACTTGATAATACTGAAAAGACACCATTTAATCAACTAGCTTCTACCAAGTACCCAGAAGTAGACCTTCCAACAGTCGGTAGCATGATTGCCATCTGGGCTGATAGACCGCAAGCTGAATACAAGGAAGAAGAGATCTTCCGATTAATGACTGCTTTTGCTGATCATAATAAAGACTATTTCAAGGCTAATTATGGCCCTATTCGGGAAGAAATTGCTAAAATCCCAACCGATTTAACCATCTATACACCAGAATCTGTTGCAGCTCTAAAAGCAGCTCAAGATGAGATTGATTGGGAATTAAGCCGGATGAAGCAAGAAGAGGTAGATAAACTAGCGGCCAAGCTAAAAACTGCCCGCGAAAATCTCAAGCCAATCACCTACAATGGCAGTGCTGATGAGGAAGAAGTTCGTGCTCTTGTGGAATATAAACCATATCTTGATATTCAAACAGAAGAGATTGCCTTTGAGACAAAAGAAGTAGCAAATCCAAACCTTGAAAAAGGGCAACGCAAGATTTTGCAAGTGGGTATCAAAGGTGAAAAAACAAATTTGGTTGAAATATCTGCCCAGGACGGTAGTAGCAAGCTTGTGGAGAGTTTCGTTTCTAAGGATGCTGTAGTCGAAATTGTGGAAATTGGAACAAAAGAAGTAGATTCAGCAAAAATGGGTGAAAGTCAGGTCCAACCGGATCCATTGCTTACTCCTTCTGTTAAGGGATCATCAGCGATTAGCCAAGTAAGTAAAAAAGAAGACGGTCTAAAACTGACTCAAGCTAAGCAGCCAATAGCTGAACAAAAATTGGCGCAACCATCTGTCCAAGCAGTGACTCAGGATAATAACCTTCCGAAAACTGGGACATCTTCAGCTTGGCCTATAACCCTTCTTGGGACAGCTTTAGCTATGATTGGTTTGGGTGGATGCAAGAAAAGAAAAGGATAATCACTTATCGTTCTGAAAATCGAGTGTAAACCTAGGCTTAAATAATTATTTGGACAAGAATAAAGACGAGGTCAAAGAAAATAGTTTGGCCTCGTCTTTTTGTTTATGACATTATGGGGAATAGGCCCTCTAAGGGGGTGCTAG
>NZ_KQ969107.1:206961-209674 GCF_001578795.1 Streptococcus gordonii | reverse complement strand
GTATCCATTCGACAGTCTCATTTTCTGAAAGACTAGGGAATTGCTGTCCTTTTGGTTTCATCAAGTAGTAAAAGCAAATTTCGTGACAGTCTAGTCCTGCTAATCGTCCTGTCTCCTGCTGGAAGAAGTTTTCATGGATAAATACTAACCGATCTATCTCGTATTCTTGACCGGTTTCTTCTTGGATTTCCCTTTTGACAGCTTCCTGAGAGGACTCTCCCAACTGAACAGCACCTCCGAGTGGATAGAAGTAGCTTTCGTCAGGGTTGGTCATGAAGGCCACGGCTCCTTCTTCTATGATAAGTGCTGCGGCTTTGTATCTGAAACGTCTAAGTTCTTCTTGAAAGCTGATATCTGCTAACATTCTTCCCTCCTTTTTTAGAATTAGTATATCATTTTTTTATTGATACTGGCATAATGAAAATTATCTTGCTACTACTAGCTTTTCCTGCTACAATAGATCTTATGACTAGATATAAAGCGATTATTTCCTATGATGGACATGACTTTGCTGGTTTCCAAAGACAGCCTCATGCTAGAAGTGTCCAAGAAGAGATTGAAAAAACCTTGACTCGAATTAACAAAGGCCAGCCTGTGGTCATTCATGGTGCAGGTCGAACAGACAGTGGTGTTCACGCTCTGGGACAAGTCCTACATTTTGATTTACCAGAAAAGCGGGATGAAGAGAAATTGCGTTTTGCCTTGGATACACAGACGCCAGAAGATATTGATTTCATCAGTGTGGAGCGGGTGTCGGATGATTTTCACGCTCGCTACAATAAGCACAGCAAGACCTATGAGTTTTTGGTGGACATCGGTAGGCCCAAGAATCCTATGATGCGCTATTATGCCACCCATTATCCTTATCCTCTGGAGCTGAGCCTGATAGAAGAAGCGATTACTCAGTTGGAGGGAACGCATGATTTTACCGGGTTTACAGCTTCGGGGACCAGCGTGGAGGACAAGGTTCGGACCATTACCGAGGCCAAGGTTCGCTATGATATAGAGCGTAATTTTCTGGTCTTTACCTTTTCGGGCAATGGCTTTCTCTACAAGCAGATCCGCAATATGGTAGGAACGCTACTTAAGATTGGTAATAAACGCATGCCAGTGGAGCAGATCCAGAGGATTTTAGCGAAGAAAGACCGTCATCTAGCCGGGCCAACTGCCGGTCCCAATGGCCTTTATTTGAAAGAAATTAGATATGAAGAATGAAGCTGAGATAATGGTATCTTGGCTTTATTTGATTGGGAGTAGCTTTCTAGAAAAGAGACTAAAAGGTTCTTCTCTGATACATTTTTATTTCTATCTGGGAAGTCTCTTTAAAATGCCATATGGAATAGGTGTGAAATGACTATTTGGAGCGATTTCTAGCGATTCTACAAAAAAAGCTGGATATTTCTCCAATTTTTAGTAGTTTTTGAAGAAATAAATAGTTTTTTCAGGAAAAATCTATTGTAAAAAACATCTAAAAGAATTATGATAATACTATGTGTATAAATGCTGTCTTTTAAAAGCTAATTGGGAGTTAGCCGTTGAAGACTTAGGGAGAAAATTTATACATCCAAACAAACAATGGGAGTTATGAAGTGAAGGATTTTAGAAAAGTACAGGAGAAAATTCAGAAATTTTCAATTAGAAAATTATCTGTTGGTGTAGGCTCCGTTGCAATTGCTGCCTTGATTTTTGGTAGCTTTTTGACTAGTCCAGCTGTCGTTGCTGATGAAGTCGAAAAGACTGGTCAGGCTCATTACACTTATATTGAAGAGCAAGAGTTAACTGAGCAAGAGAAGGAGCTGATTAAGCATGAGCTTCCTTCCGATTTGCAATCAGGTGAGAATTATTACCTGATTTATCGTAAGCAGGGGAAAGCAACAGTTTTGCCTCAAACAGGGAATAATGGTCAACCGCTTCTTGGCATGCTAGCTGGGACGGCTATTTTGGCTGTCTTGGTGTTTTCTCGTAAGAAGGCTGGCAAGTTAGTGGGAGTGCTTTTGATTGGTGCGTTAGGACAGAGTCTTTTGCTTTCACCTCAAGTTTTTGCACTAGAAAATAAAGAATTGGTTTCTTATAACCGTCAAGTTCCAATTTCTTCAGGTGTTTCTGAGGCTGATTTAGCCATTGAAGGCTACGACTATATCGGTTACTTTACTGCTTCTGATTTGCATTCTTTGAAGGGGGCGGCACCGGCCTCTCTGACTGAGGAAACTAGTCTTAAAGACCAACTAGTAGTATCAGGAAATTCAAAATCTGGACTGGATGCTAGGGGGCAAGAAAAGCAAACAGAGCTTATAGAAGAGGAAAAACCAGATCAAGATATTTCAAGTCAGGCTGGAAGCATCTCTAGTTCCACCCCTAACCCATCTTCTCAAGTATTACCTCCAAATAAGGAAACATCAAAAGAAGAAAATAAAACGAATCCGAATCAGTCTGAAAAAAACAGTGGTAGCAAGGGAGAGCCAGAAGTTCAAGTTGAGAAACCTGCCTATACCGGGCCAGTTGGTACAGCGGGAGATACAGCGCCGATAGAGCCTGCGCTTCCAGCATACACAGGGTCAGTGAATGGAGAGCCAGAAGTTCAAGTTGAGAAACCTGCCTATACCGGGCCAGTTGGTACAGCGGGAGATACAGCGCCGATAGAGCCAGCCCTTCCAGAATACACAGGGTCAGTGAATGGCGAGTCAGCAGTTCAACCTGAGCTCCCAGCCTATAC
>NZ_KQ969107.1:198663-206909 GCF_001578795.1 Streptococcus gordonii | reverse complement strand
GTTAATGGTGAACCAGCAGTTCAACCTGAGCTCCCAGCCTATACCGGACCGGTTGGTACAGCGGGAGAAACAGCCCCAGTTGAGCCTGCGCTTCCAGCATACACAGGGTCAGTGAATGGCGAGTCAGCAGTTCAACCGGAGAAACCAACTTATACAGAGCCGATTGGAACAGCAGGAGATACGGCCCCAGTCGAGCCCGCTCTTCCAGAATACACGGGTGGTGTTAACGGGGAATCAACAGTTCAAGCTGAACTGCCTAGTTTGCATACAGAGGTCAAGCTAGAAACAATTGAACCAAAGGTTGTTCACAAAACTGATGATAGCAAGTATCTTGATGAAGAGACAACTGTAGAAGGAACTCCAGGCCAAAAAGAAATTGTAACCAGCTATGAAGTCTTAGATGGCAAGCGGATATCGGAGCCACAAACAACTGAGCGCATCTTGCATGAAGCAGTTGATACAGTGGTCACTCGAGGCACTAAGACTCGCGTTAATAAAGAAGAATTGAGCAAGCAGCTAGCTTTAGCAGTGGCTGTAGATCCTGCAGTTTACACCCATCAATCCTACCAGCAATTGCAAGCAATTAAGAATATGGCTGAGTCGGTTTATCAAACTTCGTCGAGTCAAGATGAAGTAGATGCAGGTATCAACCAACTCAAGCAGGCTTTAGCCGACTTATTGGCTCTTAAAACAGCGCCAACTCTGACTGTTTCAGCGGTTAAGAAAGATGAATTGCAGAAGTCAGCTCAGATCCACTACCAGCTGACGGACAGGGATCAAGCTTTTACTAGTGCTCATATTCGCCTGAAGAAGGATGGCCAATTAATAGCAGAGCAAAACTTGGCGACCGGTCAGTTGACTGCCAGCTTCAGTGGTTTGGACTACTATACACCTTATGATATCGAGACGACCCTGTCTTATGACTTAGGAAATGGCTCTGAAAGCAATGAGTTAGCTCGAGAGACAGTTCAGCTTGACCTGAAGAAGGTGGAACTCAAGTCCATCACTAATGTCGCCTTGATGAAGGTTGAGAATGGCCATACAAAATTGATGCCTACTTTGGCTGAAAAACCAGCAAATCTGGATCAATATTACCTGCACTTTACATCCGACCAGTTCAAGGACACTGTTCTGCCGGTTACCTCTATCGAGGAAGTGGTCGTTGACAACCAGCCTGTCTTTAAAATCCAGGCTCAGTTGCCAGACTTGCTGCAAAGAAGTGCAACCGGTCTTCAGAACAGCTTTGATTTCTATCTGGAAAAGGCTAAGAAGCATGAAGGAAATGTCTACTATGACTTCCAAGACCTCTTGGACGGCATCAAGGAAGATCCTTCTGGAACCTTTATTCTGGGCCGCAGTATCAGTGCCAAGCTGATTGACAAACCGGCTAACAGCAAGTCTTACCTGCCAGGTGAGTTCAAAGGCCAGCTGATTGGCGGTCAAAATGGCGAGCGCCATGCGATTTTAGACTTAGCTCATCCTCTATTTGATACGATTACTGGCGGAAAAGTCAAGGATATTGACTTTAAGCGGGTCAATATGGTTTATCCAGATTCGCAAGCGGGCGATACAATTGCGACAATTGCTGCTCGCTTGAAGAATAAAGGAGTAATCGAAAACGTCAATGTCCAAGGATACTTGGAAGGAAGAGACCATATAGCCGGTCTGGTTAACAATATAGAAGGCCAATCTCGAGTTGAAAATGTCTCCTTTAAGGGCCGTATTAAGTCCAAGGGTGGAAATTCTGTAACAGGTGGTATTGCAGGTAGCAACTCTATGTCCTTGGTGAAACGAGCCTACGTTGAAGCAGATATTTGGGTGCACAGTGCTCGTAATGCAGGTATGTTGGTTGCTCAAAACTTCACTGACAATTCAGGCTCAGGCTGGGGTAATTGGGGCAAGCTGATGCAGTCTGTGGCTAAAGGTAAGTTGGAGGATGTAGGCTCAAGAAATGCAGCTGGTATCGCTGCTTCCATTTGGCCGTATGGAACTATCAATGACACTGTCAGCTATGCCACAGTAGTGAACGGTAAAGAGCTCTTTAGCTCAGATAATGAGATTACCAATGCTTGGATGGGACAAAAGCTCCAAAACCTCTTTGGTGTTCAGGGGCAAAGCTCTGGAACCAAGACAGGAAAAGATGCCAAGTTCCGCCGCTTGACAGAAGCTGAAGCCGAGCAAAAAGTCAAGAGCTATCGGATTACGGCTCTTGAAGAAACCAGCGCCAATGAAGTAACAACTGAGAAGCTAAATGCTACTATCCTGAAAACAAGTGCTTATCAAGATAAGCCAGGTTACAAGGCAGAAAATGAACAGCTTTATCAAAACCTAGAACGCTTTATGCCTTTCTACAATCAAGAGTTCTTGATCTATGAAGCCAATAAGCTGGTGGATGCTGGTAAGGCGGGCGACCTGTTGACTAAGAAAGTTCTAGCAGTTCAAGCCCTGAAAGGTAACCAGTTTGTTGCTGGCGGAACGGATGTAGATAAGATCTTAGTCCATTTTGCAGACGGAAGCAAGACTATCTACAATCTTCAAAATCAAGCACAATTTGAACAGACGGCTCTGCCGGAATATCAGATTGCAGAGCTTGGTACGGTCTATACTCCAAATCACTCAACGGAGGTCAAAGAAGACTTGCTGACTCAGCTGACTGAGAGCTTGAAGAGCTTTGAACTATACAGTGATGAAGTCTATCGTTCTGTTGGTTTGTCTAATGATAATGACAAGGTCAACAAAGTGAAGCGTCTCTTCCTAGATGAATCTCTGGCTGAAGTGAAAGCCAACTTGCAGGATATGCTTGGTAAGCTATTGGCCAATGAATGGACAAGATTCCATGCTGATAATCCAGCAGCCAACGAAGCTCTGAAAGCTAAAATCGAAGAAAACAAGACCGCTATCATGCTCGGTCTGACCTACCTCAACCGTTATTACGATCTCAAGTTTGGCGACTATAACCTCAAGGAGCTGGTACTCTTCAAACCAGACTTCTATGGTGAAAAAGTACCATTGCTGGATCGCTTGATTAAGATTGGTCGTTCGACAGAAAATCAACTGAAAGGGGCAGACAATGTCAATATGTTTGCACGTCAGTTGGGGGCTGAGTCCAAGTCTAGTGATTTGGTAGCTTACTTGGACTACAACCGTCGACTGCTGACTGACTTTGCGGACATGGATTCTTGGTTCAAGGATGCAACTCGAGGCTTTATTCAGTTTGAAGAACGCCAGTCAGAAATCGAGGAGATCAAGTCTGCCAAGTATCGCGTCTTCGATAACCTCAATTCTGAATATTTCAGCAACTATATCCTCCCACTTCTAACCTTGAAGAATACGCGTTTAGCTATTCTGTCAAACTATAGTACGATGGCCTTTGTCAACAGAGACAAACGCCGTTCATGGTCTGATGAACGATTTAATGCACGCATCAAGGAAGTAGCGACCCAGCATCGAAATCACGTAGACACTTGGTACAAACTGCTCTCAGATGATATCAAGTCCAGAATGGTCAAGCAAAATGTAACGGCAGTATGGGATGGTTTTGATGTAGAAGGACGTGGCTGGATTAATGTTAATGGAGATGATAATAAGGGCAATCCTTATGCACCATCCCGCGAGTTCTTCAACCTAGTTGGCGGCAGAGCTGGTGGCTGGTACAAGTCAAATGGCTATGGCGCCCATGCTGCTGGTTCAATCCGTGTTAACTTCGAGGCCTTTGACCTCCTGACAGATTACGGTGTGTCCGTCTTCACGCACGAACTCACCCACGTCAATGACGGCTATATTTACCTGGGCGGACATGGCAGACGACAAGGTATCGGACCAGAAGGCTATGCTCAAGGCATGCTCCAATCACCTGTTCCTGGTCAGCCAGGCTGGGGTGCTCTGGGTCTCAATATGGCCTTTGACCGTCCAAATGATGGTAGTCTTATTTTCAATAGCTCGCCAAGTCTCTTCAAGAACCGGGCAGATATCGATCATTACATGAAGGGCTATAATGATAGCCTCATGCTTCTGGATTATCTTGAGGGTCAAGCGGTTGTGGATAAAGGAAATGCAGCTGTGGCTAAATGGTTCAAGAAGGTTGAACCAAAGGTTGTAGATGCTCGGACTCAATATGATGTCGTGAGAGAATTGACAGCAGAGGAGAAAGCGACCATGTCAGTTTCATCTGTAAATGACCTGGTTGACCAAGGCTTGCTTTCTAATCGTGCGGTTGACAATCGAACTTATAACCCTGCTGACTTTGACTCTAGTTACATTGCAATCGACTTCATGACAGGTATCTATGGTGGTGGTCAAAACAATACTGGAGCACCAGGCGCCTTGATGTTCAAGCATAATACCTTCAGAATCTGGGGCTACTATGGCTATGAAAAAGGCTTCATAAGCTATGCTTCCAATAAACACCGTAAGACAGCCAATGAGCAAGGGGTGACTGGCTTGAGTGATAACTTTATCATTAAGCAAATTTCTGGAGGCGAATTTGAAACCATGGAAGCCTTCAAGAAAGCTTACTTCAGAAAAATTGTGGATAAAGCACAAACTTCAGGTATTAAGCCAGTGACTGTCAACGGAAAAGTCTATCACACTTATGAAGAACTGAAAGCTGGTTTTGCAGAAGCTGTTGACAAGGATCTGAAGAAGTCTCGTGTCGATGAACGGGCAACCAAGGACTTCAAATACGCTGTCTTTACGCAGTTGCTGAAGAACACCAACAGCTTTATGGATGAAAACTCCATCTGGGGTTCCTAAGAAAAAGTGTCAGATTTGCTGATGTGTAATGACAAAAAAAGACCTTTAGCAATATGTAATCAATAACCTATTTGGATTAGCTCTGTTTGTGTCGTCACATAAAGGCTAATTCAGATGGGTTATTTTCTTGCGTATTAGTAATTCCTAACATCAGCCAGCACCATTTGTTAGACTTTAATTTCATGAATCTGTCCCCAGACAGTTCCGATTTTTGGCCCTTGCTGGGGACTTTTTTACCTGCTAAAATAAACACATAGCACCTTATAAAGCTATTGTTTCGCTGGATTTACGTAAAAAATAGTAGATTTTGGAAGAGAAGATCGCCATCTGGCAGGAGGACAATAGCAGGTTCAAGCTGTTTTATTTAAAGGAGATTCACTATGAAGGATAAACTCATCTTAGCCCTATCGGGTAATGATATATTTAGCGGTGGCGGACTGCATGCTGATTTAGCTACCTATACAGTCAATGGTTTGCATGGTTTTGTGGCTGTGACTTGCCTGACTGCGATGACCAACAAAGGATTTGAGGTCCTTCCGGTTGAGGAAGAGGTTTTTACTCAGCAACTAGCCAGCCTCAAAGATGTTCCTTTTTCTGCTATTAAGATAGGGCTTTTACCCAATCTAGCTATAGCAGAGCAGGCATTGGAATTTATCAAGCAGCATGCGGACATACCAGTAGTGTTAGACCCTGTTCTGGTCTGCAAGGAAAATCATGATTTGGAAGTTAGTGCATTGAGAGAAGAACTCATCAGGTTTTTCCCTTATGTCAGCATCATCACACCTAATTTGGCAGAAGCTCAGCTATTGACCCAAAAAGAAATCAAAAGTCTGGAGGATATGCAGGCTGCAGCCAAGGAGCTTTATGATTTAGGAGCCAAGCATGTGGTGATAAAGGGTGGCAATCGCTTGAGTAAGGAGCGGGCGGTGGATGTTTATTATGACGGTCGAGATTTTGAGGTATTGGAATCGCCAGTGCTAGCTAGCAACAATACCGGAGCAGGTTGCACATTTGCTTCCAGTATTGCCAGTCAGTTGCTTCTAGGCAAGTCTCCTCTTGCAGCAGTTCAATTTTCTAAAGATTTTGTTTACGGAGCGATTCAGCGCTCAGATCAATATGGGGTAGTTCAATATGAGAAATAATCAAGTTAAAAAATTAGTTATTTTAGCTTTCATCACAGCTCTGTCTGTCGTTTTGGGGAATTTTTTGAAAATCCCTACGCCTACTGGCTTTTTGACCTTGTTGGATGCAGGGATTTATTTTACGGCCTTCTACTTTGGGCGTAAGGAAGCTGCTATTGTCGGAGGGCTCTCAGGCTTTCTGATTGACCTGATTGCCGGCTATCCTCAGTGGATGTTCTTCAGTTTGATTTGCCACGGACTGCAGGGCTTCTTTGCTGGTCTTGAAGGTAAGAGTCGCTATCTTGGTCTGGTTTTGGCTGCAGTTTCTATGGTCGGTGGCTACGCCCTTTTTGACAGTATCATGAATGGTGTCGGAGCAGGTATGGCTGGTATGTTGGGTAATTTTATGCAGAATGTTTTTGGTTTAGTAGTCGGTTACGTCCTTTACAAAGTCTTTCCAGAGAGTTTGAAAAAGATGGCTACAGTGAAATAAATGAGGTGAGACATGGACTTAGATAAGATTGGAGTAGAAACACGTCAGATTCTTGAAGATGTTTTAGACAAAGCGTCCTTGGATGAGGGTGATATTTTTGTTCTGGGTCTATCCTCTAGTGAGGTTATCGGAGGTCATATTGGCCGAAATTCCAGTTTAGAAGTAGGGCAGATCATTGTCAAAACAATCCTGGATATCTTGGAAGAGAAGGGGATCTTTCTAGCAGTTCAGGGATGCGAGCATCTCAATCGGGCGTTAGTGGTTGAAAGAAGCCTGGCAAAAAAGAAAGATTTAGAAATTGTTAACGTTCTCCCCACTCTTCATGCAGGGGGAAGTGGCCAACTGGCAGCTTTCCAGTACATGAAGGATCCTGTTGAGGTGGAATTTATAGTGGCTCATGCTGGTCTAGATATCGGAGATACTGCTATTGGTATGCATGTTAAGCATGTTCAGATTCCTATCAGGCCAAAGCTTAAATCAGTGGGTGTTGCTCATGTTACAGCTTTAGCTAGCCGCCCTAAGCTGATTGGTGGTTCAAGAGCAGCTTATAGAGAAGACAAAATAAGAAAAGAATAATAGTAAAAAATATTATATAATTTTGAAAAATTTTTTAAATATGCTATAATGGAGTGTATTCAATAAATTTTAAGGAGAAATGACAGAATGTCTGTATCATTTGAAAAAAAGAAACAAATCGTGGAGTTTTGACTTTTACTATTAGTCAAGAACAAATCAAACCAGAATTGGACCGTGTGTTTAACTCAGTAAAGAAAACAATTAATGTACCAGGTTTCCGTAAAGGCCATCTTCCACGCCCTGTCTTCAACCAAAAATTTGGTGAAGAAGCGCTTTACCAAGATGCTTTAAACAACTTACTTCCAAATGCTTATGAAGCTGCTGTGAAAGAAGCTGGTATCGAAGTTGTAGCACAACCAAAAATCGATGTCGTTTCTATGGAAAAAGGTCAAGATTGGACTATTTCTGCTGAAGTTGTTACAAAACCAGAAGTAAAATTAGGTGCTTACAAAGACCTTGAAGTATCTGTAGAAGTTTCAAAAGAAGTAACAGACGAAGATGTTGATGCACGTATCGAACGCGAACGCAACAACTTGGCTGAGTTGGTTCTAAAAGAAGGTCCAGCAGCTGAAGGTGATACAGTGGTCATTGATTTTGTTGGTTCAGTTGACGGTGTTGAATTTGACGGCGGAAAAGGAGATAATTTCTCTCTTGGACTTGGTAGCGGTCAATTTATTCCAGGATTTGAAGATCAATTGGTTGGTCACAAAGCTGGCGAAACAGTTGATGTGGTTGTAACTTTCCCTGAAGACTATCAAGCAGCAGATCTTGCAGGTAAAGAAGCTAAGTTTGTAACTACAATCCATGAAGTAAAAGAAAAAGAAGTTCCAGCTCTTGACGATGAACTTGCAAAAGATATTGATGAAGAAGTAGAAACTCTTGATGAATTGAAAGAAAAGTACCGTAAAGAATTAGCTGAAGGAAAAGAAGCTGCATACAAAGATGCAGTTGAGTCAGCAGCAATCGATCTTGCGGTTGAAAATGCAGAAATCGTAGACTTACCAGAAGAAATGGTTCATGAAGAAGTTCATCGTTCAGTAAACGAATTCCTCGGCAACATGCAACGCCAAGGAATTTCACCTGACATGTACTTCCAAATTACTGGTACTACTCAAGAAGACCTTCACAAACAGCATGAAGCTGATGCAGAAGCTCGTACTAAGACAAACTTAGTGATTGAAGCTATTGCAAAAGCAGAAGGATTTGAAGCAAGCGCTGAAGAAATCGAAGCAGAAATTTCTTCACTCGCAAACGACTACAACATGGAAGCAGATCGTGTTCGTCAACTTCTTTCAGAAGATATG
>NZ_KQ969107.1:197119-198586 GCF_001578795.1 Streptococcus gordonii | reverse complement strand
TATGTTAAAACATGATATCACTATCAAGAAAGCTGTTGAAGTCATCACAAGCACTGCAAAAGTGAAATAATGATTTGAAAAGTCCTAGTTTGACTAGTGACTTTTCGTTTTTCTAAAAGGGAAAAAGAGCAAAATTCTTTTGACGAAAATTCAAAAATATCGTACAATAGAAAGTAGCGAAAAAATACAAGAGGGCGAATGTCCTTTATCAGCTTAAAAGGAGACCAACTTTGGAATTAGAAGTATTTGCTGGACAAGAAAAAAGTGAACTTTCTATGATTGAGGTAGCGCGTGCGATTTTAGAATTGCGCGGTCGCGACCATGAGATGTATTTTAATGACCTTGTCAATGAGATCCAAACTTATTTAGAAAAATCAAACAGCGAAATCCGAGAAGCTCTACCATTGTTCTATACTGAGCTAAATGTTGACGGAAGCTTTATTCCGCTTGGTGACAACAAATGGGGCCTTCGTTCTTGGTATGCAATTGATGAAGTGGACGAGGAAATTATCGCGCTTGAAGAGACTGATGAAGAAGATAGTCCGAAATCACGGAAGAAAAAACGCGTTAATGCCTTTATGAATGGTGATGAGGATGCTATCGATTACAGTGATGATGATCCAGAAGATGAGGATTCATACGAAGCAGATCCTGCACTCAACTATGACGATGAAAATCCAGACGATGAAAAGAATGAAGCAGATGCTTATGATGCTGAAATCAATGAGATTGCTCCGGATGATCTAGATGAAGATGTTGACATCAATGAAGAAGATGATGAATTTTCTGATGATGATGCAGAGGGTGAAGAAGAATAAAAAGAGAGACTGGGGGCAAAAAAGCTCCAGTCTTTTTTCAGCCTTGAAACAGACTTAAGAAAGTCGTATAATGATGGGGAATAGATAGAAAATAGCGACAGGGAGGGTGCTGCGATGAAATTTATTCTGGATCGAAGCCTATGTGACTTAGGAATTGAAAGTGTAGTCATTGGTATCGCCAAAAATGTCAATCCGCATGCAGAATTATCTCCAACCTTTCTAAAAAAGAAAAAAGAAAGAGAGGAATGGGCTCTAAACTGTGACATGGAGCAAGTTCTCCAATCGCCAGTTATCCAAGGCTATGAAGATATCTTGCAACGTGTGGGCCGCAGTGTTAAGAAAAATCCTCCAACCGTTCCAGCTCTGATTAGAAATATCCGCCATCGCGGGTCTCTTCCTTCTATCAATACGATCATCGATATTTATAATGTAGAAGCCTTGCAATCCCTGTTAGCGATTGGTGGACATGATTATAATAAAATTGGTGAAAAGATTGAGTTTACTGTCAGTCAAAGAGAAGATAGCTTTCTCCCAATTTTGTCTAAGGAGAAATACGTAGCTAAAACAGACTATGTCTATCGCGACGACAAAGGTATTTTAGCTTGGTTGGATATTCGAGATAGTGACCTCTATAAGTTTGATGATGATA
>NZ_KQ969107.1:190849-197001 GCF_001578795.1 Streptococcus gordonii | reverse complement strand
GAATGATAAAAATACTTCTGTTGAGATGCGTTTGGAAGCGTTGAAGCGAATCCAGTCTGACTTAAAAGAATGCATGCCAGATATGAAGTTTGAGGCATTGGTTATCAAGCAATCTGAAGATTGATTTAGTAGTGGGGGATAGACATTATCGGTTTCAGCTTGAAACATTGCTCTCCTATATTTCGCATAGAAAGCCTCTTGGTTGAAAGAGGCTTTTTTCTAACAAAAAGGACAGTTGTTTCGATAGAGGGTGTGGAAGGAAAAAATGCTATAACTGACCGGAAAAACTTATCATTATTTATCTTGAATGCTTACTTTGGTACGTGAAATAAAAGTAGAGTTAAATTGTGGGAATGAATCAAAGAGAAGGCCTTATTTAGGTATAAAAATGCTTAAGTTTCTTGAAAGTTATAGGAGAAAATGCTATAATGAAAAGAACATTCTAAAATCAGAAAGATTATAAAGTAAGGATAAAAATGGCAAATATTTTAAGAACAATTATCGAAAACGATAAAGGTGAATTAAGAAAATTAGAGAAAATGGCAAATAAGGTCATTGCTTATAGTGATCAGATGGCTGCCATATCCGATGAGGAGCTAAAGGCTAAAACAGATGAATTTAAACAACGTTATCAGAATGGTGAAAGTTTAGATGACTTGCTCTATGAAGCCTTCGCAGTTGTCCGTGAGGGCGCGAAACGTGTTCTTGGTCTCTATCCTTATCCAGTACAGATTATGGGGGGGATTGTTCTCCATCATGGTGACGTACCAGAGATGCGTACAGGTGAAGGGAAAACTCTTACTGCGACCATGCCTGTTTACTTGAATGCGTTGGCAGGAGAAGGAGTTCACGTTGTAACGGTCAATGAATACCTGACAGAGCGTGATGCAACAGAAATGGGTGAACTGTACTCTTGGCTAGGGCTTTCAGTTGGTATTAACTTGGCTGCTAAATCTCCAGCTGAGAAGAGAGAAGCCTATGCTTGTGACATCACCTACTCAACGAACTCAGAAATTGGCTTTGACTACCTTCGTGATAACATGGTGGTTCGGGCTGAAAACATGGTTCAGCGGCCACTTAACTATGCCCTAGTTGATGAGGTGGATTCCATTCTGATCGATGAAGCTAGAACCCCTCTGATTGTTTCTGGACCAGTTTCATCTGAAACTAATCAGCTTTACCACATGGCGGATAGCTTCGTTAAGAGTCTTAACAAGGATGATTACATCATTGACGTGCCATCAAAAACAATCGGCCTGTCTGACTCTGGAATTGACAAAGCTGAAAGCTATTTCAAATTAGATAACCTCTATGATATTGAAAATGTGGCATTGACTCACTTCATTGATAATGCCTTGCGTGCTAACTATATCATGATTTTGGATATCGATTATGTGGTTAGCGAAGAACAAGAAATTCTGATCGTTGACCAGTTCACCGGTCGTACCATGGAAGGACGTCGCTATTCTGACGGACTTCATCAGGCTATTGAAGCTAAGGAAGGTGTTCCGGTTCAAGATGAAACTAAGACATCTGCTTCTATTACCTACCAAAACCTCTTCCGTATGTATAAAAAACTGTCTGGAATGACTGGTACAGCTAAGACTGAGGAAGAAGAATTCCGCGAAACTTATAATATCCGGGTTATCCCAATTCCAACTAACCGCCCAATTGCTCGTATTGACCATGAGGATTTACTTTACCCTAGTTTAGAATCTAAATTTAAGGCAGTTGTGGAAGACGTGAAAGAACGCCATCTTAAAGGACAGCCTGTTCTGGTCGGTACAGTTGCAGTTGAAACCAGTGACTATCTTTCTAAAAAGCTGGTTGCAGCAGGAATTCCTCATGAGGTATTGAATGCTAAGAACCACTATCGTGAAGCGCAAATCATTATGAATGCTGGCCAACGCGGTGCTGTTACAATTGCAACCAATATGGCTGGTCGTGGTACCGATATTAAGTTGGGTGAAGGCGTTCGCGAATTGGGTGGTCTCTGTGTGATTGGTACAGAGCGTCATGAAAGCCGTCGTATTGACAATCAGTTACGTGGACGTTCTGGTCGTCAGGGAGATCCAGGTGAATCTCAATTCTATCTATCGCTTGAAGATGAGCTGATGCGTCGTTTTGGTTCTGAGAGAATCAAGGCTGTCTTGGATCGTTTCAAACTGAGCGAAGAAGAGTCTGTCATTAAGTCTAAGATGTTTACGCGCCAAGTTGAAGCGGCTCAAAAACGGGTTGAAGGAAATAACTATGATACTCGTAAGCAAGTCCTTCAGTATGACGATGTGATGCGTGAACAACGTGAAATTATCTACGCTGAACGTCACGATGTTATCACAGCTAATCGAGATTTAGCTCCAGAGATTCACGCTATGATCAAACGGACCATTGATCGTTTTGTTGATGGAAATAGCAGAGCTCCTCAAGAAGAAAAATTGGATTCTATTTTGTATTTTGCTAAGTATAACTTGGTTCCAGAAGAGTCAATTTCTTTGAGTGACCTTCAAGGTTTATCTGATGAGGAAATCAAGGCTAACTTATACGAATGTGCTTTGGAAGTCTACAATAATCAAATTGCTAAACTTCGTGATGAAGAATCTGTTCGAGAATTCCAAAAAGTATTGATTCTACGTGTTGTAGACAACAAGTGGACAGATCACATTGATGCATTGGATCAGCTTCGTAATGCTGTAGGTCTTAGAGGTTATGCTCAAAATAATCCTGTTGTTGAATACCAATCTGAAAGTTTCAGAATGTTTAACGATATGATTGGTTCAATTGAGTTTGATGTAACTCGTCTCATGATGAAAGCACAAATTCACGAGCAAGAGCGTCCTCGTACGGAGCATAACATTGTAACAACAGCAACGCGCAATATCTCAGCGCAAGAATCCGATCTGCCAGCAGATGTTGATTTGGCAAAGGTTGGCCGGAATGAACTATGCCCATGTGGCTCAGGTAAGAAGTTTAAAAATTGCCACGGCCGTCGTTAAAAAAGATTGAGGGGGAGTTGGAATGACATTTACAACAAGAGGTCCTATTGTTGACGTAGAGCAAGTTCGTACCTTGTCTCAGCTTGATGAAAAAGCTTTGGCAACGAAGCAGATTCGCGACCAAGAGTTGGTTGCTATTCTCAGAGGAGAAGACAAGCGGATTTTATTGGTCATAGGTCCTTGCTCCTCAGATAATGAAGAAGCGGTCTTAGAATATGCAAAACGTCTGGCTGCCCTTCAGGAAGAAGTAAAAAAACATATCTTTATAGTTATGCGGGTTTATACAGCTAAACCCCGTACAAATGGTGATGGTTATAAAGGTTTGATTCATCAGCCTGATGCAGCAGGAGCTCCAGATTTAATAGCTGGTATTAAGGCAGTTCGCCATCTGCACTACCGAGTTATTACAGAGACTGGCCTTACTACAGCTGATGAAATGCTTTATCCTGAAAATGTATCTCTAGTGGATGACCTGGTTTCTTATATGGCTGTAGGAGCACGTTCGGTTGAAGATCAACAACACCGTTTTGTTGCTTCAGGTTTGTCTACTCCTGCAGGAATGAAAAATCCGACTTCAGGTAATTTATCTGTGATGTTTAATGCCATTTACGCCGCACAAAATAAACAGACTTTTCTCTATCGTTCTCAGGAAGTGGAGACTTCAGGAAATCCTCTGGCCCACGCCATCCTTCGTGGTGCGATTCATGCTAATGGAAAGAATGAGCCGAATTATCATTATGAACATCTTCTTGAAGCGATTGCAGGTTATGAAAAGTTAGGTTTGACCAATCCTTTCATTATGGTTGATACGAACCATGACAATTCAGGAAAGCAATATTTAGAGCAAGTGCGGATTGTTCGTGAGACTCTCTTAAATCGAGACTGGAATGAAAAGATTGAGCAGAGTGTTCGTGGCTTTATGATTGAATCATATTTGGAAGATGGCCGACAAGATCAGCCAGAGGTCTTTGGAAAATCCATTACAGATCCTTGCTTGGGATGGGACAAGACTGAACAGTTGATTCGAGAAATTTATAGCCATTTAGAAAAATAACTCTATTATTGAAATGAAAGGGACCGCTTGGCAAAAGAAGATCTTGCCAATTGGTCGGAATGCAGCAAGCTCAGTTGGATTTCCAACTGAGTTTTGTCTCATTTTGAGAACAAAGATGATTATAGGACATGGAATTGATATAGAGGAGTTATCTTCTATTCAGCGGGCCTACGAAAAACATGCTCGCTTTGCAAAAAAAGTCTTGACAGACAAGGAATGGCTTCGTTTTGAAGAACTTTCTGGCAAGCGAAAGATAGAATATTTGGCCGGTCGCTGGTCAGCTAAAGAGGCTTTCTCTAAAGCATGGGGAACAGGCATTGGCAAGCTTAGTTTTCAAGACTTAGAAGTCTTGAATGATGAAAGAGGTGCTCCAGTCTTCACAAAAGCCCCTTTTTCTGGGAAGATTTGGGTGTCTATTAGCCATGCAGGTACCCTAGTAATGGCTAGCGTTATTTTGGAGGAAAGAGATGAAAACTAGTATACATAGGCCAAGTCAAGCACTTGTTGATCTGTCAGCAATTCACTTTAATATTCAGCAATTAAAAGCTCATTTGCCTCAAGATGTTGAAAAATGGGCTGTCGTTAAAGCTAATGCCTACGGCCATGGTGCAGTAGCTGTTTCAAGTTATATTGATGATATTGTAGACGGTTTTTGTGTTTCAAACATTGACGAAGCTTTGGAATTAAGAGAAGGCGGCCTGGACAAAAAAATCTTAATTTTAGGTGTCTCAGCTATAGAGGTAGTCCCTCTGGCGATTGAACACAAGATTACATTGACAGTGGCTAGCTTAGAATGGCTGGACTTACTGGAGGCTTCAGGCTTGCCTTTGCAAGGTCTGGTTGCACACCTGAAAGTGGATTCTGGTATGGGCCGGATTGGCTTTAGAGATAGCCAGTCTCTTCAAGAGGCCATTAATCGTCTCCAGTCGGCTGGTGTTCAGGTAGAAGGAATCTTTACTCACTTTGCAACAGCTGATGAGGCAGATGCTAGTAAGTTTGAAGAGCAGTTGGCTTGTTTTAAGGGTATCTTAGCGGACTTAGACGATCTTCTGCCGATTATTCATGCTAGCAATTCAGCTACTTCTCTTTGGCATACTGACACTGTTATGAATGCTGTTCGTTTGGGAGATATTATTTATGGTCTCAATCCTAGTGGAAGTGCCCTTGAACTGCCTTATGAGATAAAACCAGCTCTTTCTTTGGTTTCAGAATTGGTTCATGTCAAAGAAGTAGAAGCAGGGGCTAATGTTGGTTACGGAGCAACCTACACAGCAGATGAAGGACAATTTATTGGGACAATTCCACTGGGTTATGCCGATGGCTGGACTAGGGATATGCAAGGTTTTGATGTTCTCATTGATGGTCAACGCTGCCCAATCGTTGGTCGAGTATCCATGGACCAGATTACAGTTCGCTTGCCGAAGAAATATCCTTTAGGTACACCAGTTATTTTCATTGGTAAGAGCGGTACAGAAAGTATCTCAGCGACAGATGTTGCTGAGAAACGAGGAACGATTAACTATGAAGTGGTTTGTTTGATTAGTGATCGGGTACCAAGAATTTACAAGAATTAATTAGTTTAAGCCTCCTTGATGAAAGAATTTGTCTAGAGAAAGCGATTTGATGCTAGAACTGAAAGAGGAACTATGAATTTACACCAACCTTTATCGGTTCTGCCGGGAGTAGGACCGAAATCAGCAGAAAAGTTTGCCAAGCTTGGCATTGAGACCTTGCAGGATTTATTACTGTATTTCCCTTTTCGCTATGAAGACTTTCAAAGCAAGCAGGTGCTTGATCTAGAGGATGGAGAAAAGGCCGTCATTTCTGGTATAGTTGCGACACCAGCAAATGTTCAGTATTACGGGTTTAAGCGCAATCGTCTCCGTTTTTCAATCAAGCAAGGGGAAGTCATTCTAGCTGTCAATTTCTTTAACCAGCCTTATTTGGCGGATAAGGTTGAAGTGGGGGCGAATATTGCTATTTTTGGAAAGTGGGATAAGGCTAAAGCTAGCTTGACTGGGATGAAGCTCTTGGCTCAGGTAGAAGACGACTTACAGCCAGTTTATCGGGTGGCTCAGGGGATTAGCCAGACAAGTCTGATTAAA
>NZ_KQ969107.1:186580-190632 GCF_001578795.1 Streptococcus gordonii | reverse complement strand
AAGGCTTGGATTTACTGATTGAAGAAAACTTACCCCAGGTCTTGTTGGAACGCTACTACTTGCTATCTCGAGCAGAAGCAGTGAGGGCCATGCATTTTCCAAAAGATTTGGCAGAATACAAACAGGCGCTACGTCGTGTAAAATTCGAAGAATTATTCTATTTCCAAATGCAACTTCAGGTGCTTAAAATGGAAACGAAGGATGTCAGCAATGGTCTGGCCCTTGCTTGGCAGGAAGAGCAGCTACAAGAGAAAAAAAGTCAGCTACCTTTTCCTCTGACAGAAGCTCAGGAGAGGGTTTTGACTGAAATTTTGTCTGATTTAAAGTCGCCAGCGCACATGAACCGACTCTTACAGGGAGATGTTGGAAGTGGGAAGACAGTAGTGGCGGGATTGGCCATGTATGCTGTGCATACAGCAGGTTATCAGTCAGCTTTGATGGTGCCTACTGAAATTTTGGCAGAGCAGCATTTTGAAAGCCTCAGTCAGCTATTTCCTGAATTAAAACTAGCTTTATTAACTGGAAGTATGAAAACAGCTGAGCGTAAAGAGACTTTGCTGGCTATAGAGCTTGGTCAGGTTGATATGGTAATTGGGACCCATGCTTTGATCCAAGATGGCGTTCAATACCATCGTCTAGGATTGGTTATCGTAGATGAACAGCATCGCTTTGGGGTTGCTCAGCGTAGAATTTTGCGGGAAAAAGGAGACAATCCTGATGTTCTCATGATGACTGCTACTCCCATTCCCAGAACTTTGGCCATTACGGCTTTTGGGGATATGGATGTATCCATTATTGACCAGATGCCGGCGGGACGAAAGCCTATTATTACCCGTTGGGTTAAGCATGAGCAACTCGAGGTCGTACTCGATTGGATAAAAAAAGAATTAGTAAAGGGAGCTCAGGTTTATTTTATTTCTCCTTTGATTGAGGAATCAGAAGCTCTGGATCTAAAAAATGCTATTGACTTAGAAGAAGAACTGCAAGCTTACTTTGGAGGAGATGCCCGAGTCTCTCTCCTTCATGGGAAGATGAAGAGTGACGAAAAAGAGGCGATTATGCAGGACTTCAAGAATAAAGAAGTAGATATTTTAGTGTCTACAACAGTCATTGAAGTGGGTGTTAATGTGCCCAATGCAACGATTATGGTCATCATGGATGCTGATCGTTTTGGTCTCAGTCAGCTCCATCAGTTGCGCGGGCGTGTGGGGCGTGGTGATAAGCAATCCTATGCCGTTCTTGTAGCAAATCCAAAAACAGAGTCCGGGAAGAAACGTATGAAAATCATGACGGAAACGACAGACGGCTTTGTACTTGCTGAGGAAGATTTAAAAATGCGTGGTTCAGGAGAGATTTTTGGAACCCGTCAGTCCGGCATTCCTGAATTTCAAGTGGCTGATATCGTAGAGGACTACCCTATCTTGGAAGAAGCGAGAAAGGTAGCTAGCCAAATTGTGCAGAATAAAGAATGGAGGAGGGATCCTAACTGGCATCTAGTGGCTCTTCATTTGGATAAACAAGATTATTTGGATTAAGCTTTTTGAAAGTTTTTTATAAGAATGTCTTAAGTTTTACTGCCTATAATAAAGTCAATCAAAAGAAATGAGGTATTGATCATGACAGTAAATATTCACGTAGATTATAAAAAAGTTTTCAAGGATTCAGAAAAGATTTTTTCTACATACGGTAAGTAGGTAGAATATCTATTTTTCATTCCCCCTCCTTTCATAATCCTGATGAAAAATAGTAAACCAGTCGAGATTTAATCTCGGCTGGTTTTTGTTTATCCTTCTAGATACTCTTTTAGTTCTTGGCCTGAAAGTCCTGCATTGAGAGCAATGAGGAGTTTAAGACGGGCCTTAGGCGCATTTAGTTCTTTGATGAAATAGACACCAGATTCGTGAAGTTGTACCCCACCACCAGGATAGGCATAGACAGGTTCAGCAATACCGTTAAAGCAGCGAGAAACCAAGGCAACAGGGATTCCTTGCTTAATGAAACAGGTTAATTTTTCAGCGACTTCCTGAGGCAGGTTACCTGCTCCAAAAGCCTCAATAATCAAACCATCTAGCTGACTATAATCAAGCATATCTAGTAATTCAGTCTTCATGCCAGCGTAGGCAGGGATAATAGGGACACAGCCGGTGATCTTGTCTAGGTCAAAACGAACACGTGGCTCAGCTGTCTTAAAATATAGAACCTCTTGTTTCATGATAAGTCCAAGGGGGCCGTGAGTTGGAGTTTGGAAGGTGCTGACATTTGTGGTATGAGTCTTGGTAACGTATTTGGCTGCGTGAACTTCGTCATTCATAACGACCAAGACGCCCTTGCCGTGAGCCTTCTGGTCAGCAGCTACACGTAAAGCTGAAAGGTAATTATAGACTCCGTCGCTACCTAGCTCATTTGAACTACGCATGGCACCTGTGAGGACGACTGGTATGTCAGGGATTTCCATAGTGTCTAGGAAATATGCTGTTTCTTCAAGGGTATCGGTCCCATGGGTAATGACGACTCCATCAAAATCCTTAGAAGAGGTTTTGATTTTTTTATAGAGTCGAAGCATATGTTCTGGTGTCATATGGGGGCTAGGGATATTGAAAAAATCAAGAGTCGTAACTTGGATACCTTCCAAGGGGACGGTAACATGATTCATAGGATTTTCGTCGTTTGTTACAACCTTGCCAGTTCCATCAGCCTGCATAGAAATGGTGCCACCAGTATGCAATACCAATATTTTTTTATTCATAGATGAGCTTCTTTCCAAATTGTGTTATAATTTATTTTATCATAAAAGGAAAGAATAAGAAGTATGGAAGTAAAAGCTGTTTTTTTCGATATTGATGGTACACTGGTCAATGACAGCCGAACTGTCCTCAAATCAACAGAGCAGGCTATTCAGAGTCTGAAAGAGCAAGGTATTTTTGTCGGTTTGGCCACAGGAAGAGGTCCCTTTTTCGTCCAATCTTTCATGAAAGATTTGGATTTGGATTTTGCAGTTACCTATAATGGCCAGTATATATTTTCAAAGGAAAAGGTTATTTTTGCGGCCCCTATTGATAAGTCTAGTCTTCGAGAAATCATTGATTATGCTAAAAAGCATAAAAAGGAAATTGCTCTTGGAACAGAAACAGATATGGTTGGCAGTCATATTATGCGCTTTGGCATGAGCAAATTTTCTCAGTGGAGCAGTCGCTTTGTGCCTAAAGGTTTTGCACGTTATATTAGTCATGGCTTTAACAGGGTTGTTAGTAAAGCTCTTCCACAACAGAAAGACGATCTGTTAGATATTTCGCGAGAGCCCATTTATCAAGTGGTGATGTTGGCTACACCTGAAGAAACTCAGGCTATGGAGGAATATTTCCCAGATTTGAAGTTTACTCGTTCTAGTCCCTATGCGGCAGACATCATCAATGGGGATACCTCAAAGTTGCAGGGTATTGCGCGTGTAGGAAAAGAATATGGCTTTGATATTAATCAAGTGATGGCTTTCGGCGATTCAGACAATGATCTTGAAATGTTGTCGGGAGTAGGCATGTCGATTGCAATGGGGAATGGAACTAGTAAGGTTAAAGAAGTTGCCAAGCATACAACGACCAGCAATAGTCAAGACGGGATTCATAAAGCATTGGAGCATTTTGGTATTTTGGCAAGTGAGAAAGTCTTTACTAGTAGTGACCATCATTTTAATAAGGTTAAAGAATTTCATGGAGTCATGGATAAGAAGACTCAGGAAGAACCGATCGCATGGACGCCTGAAGGAGCTCGCCATCGGGCGGCCTTTAAACTAGAGGAACTAGTGGAATTTTTGCGTGCTTCAAGTAGTTCAGAAGAAGAGTTTGACGAGGCAGTTACCCACTTGCACGATGCTCTAGACAAGGCAGCTACCAAAGTTAAGGGAAAGAATCCAGCAGAGATTTCTTTAGTTGGTCAAGTAGATGCCTTGATTGATACACTCTACTTTACTTATGGAAGTTTTGTTTTAATGGGGTGGGACCGACGAGCGACTTTCTACAATTAGTTCCACTCAAGACCAACTAATGGGTAAAAGTTTT
>NZ_KQ969107.1:182257-186180 GCF_001578795.1 Streptococcus gordonii | reverse complement strand
ACCGGATGATTGGGAAGAAAAATACGCGCCAGAACCAGCCATTAAAGAGGAACTAGAAAGACAGATAAAAGCCTACGAGAAAAATTGTGGCTCCAAAGAAAAAAACTGAGATTATCTCAGTTTTTTTATATCTAAAACAAAATGTCTATAAGGTTTTTTCGCTATCACGGACAACGAGCAAGTCAACTTTAGCATGGCGTAAGATATACTCAGATGAAGAACCGACCAATAAACGCTCGAAAGCATTGAGTCCTGTTGCTCCAACCATGATTAAGTCAACCTTTTGTTCATCTGGAATTTCTGTTGCTAGTAAAGTTTTAGGATTTCCTAACTCAACTACAGTGACAACATCACCAACACCAGCCTCACGAGCTTTCTTTTCATAGCCTGCGACTAATTTCTTTGCATCTTCCTGAAGTTCTTCATATACTTCAGCATCAAATGTTGATACACTTTGAAGAGCGCGAGTATCAATAACATGAGCAATGGTTAAGCGAGATTTGTTTCTAAGCGCAACATTGACCCCTTTTTCAAATGCCAATTCTGCTTCACGGGAACCGTCAATTGCAACTAGAATATTTTCATATTTTTGTAACATAAGCCTACCTCCATAAAGATGCTAAGAAAGTTTCAGCAGTTTAGGAACCTGTTGAAAACGATGGTTAAGAAAAAACTGGCTTTCAACTTGAATTCTATTTCATAAAGTATAAAGATTGTTTTAAGAGTTCCAATCCTTGCTGAAAATTCTCTTATATTTATATTGTAAACCTTTTCATGAAAGAAGTAAAGCAATTTTCGGTAAGAAGGGTAGAAATTCTCGTTAAAGAATGAAAAGAAATCAAGGCTTAAATAGCTTAATGAAGGGTGAAGAGCTCCCTTTACAGGAAGTTCCTAATCAATTTTTCTTTCAATATTTTTGTGATATTTTTTGGATTTTTGAGAAAAATTGAGTTATAATAAGACGATTGATTGAAACGAGGAGTTCAAAATGAAAGAATACAATAAATCTGTCAAACTAGAGCATGTAGCATATGATATTCGTGGACCAGTCCTTGAAGAAGCTATGCGCATGAGAGCGAATGGTGAACGGATTTTGCGTTTAAATACTGGAAACCCAGCTGAGTTTGGCTTTACTGCTCCAGATGAAGTCATTCATGACTTGATTATTAATGCTCGTAGTAGTGAAGGTTATTCTGATTCTAAGGGATTGTTTTCGGCTCGGAAGGCTATTATGCAATATTGCCAGCTCAAAAATATTCCTAACGTTGGAATTGAAGATATCTACCTCGGGAATGGTGTCAGTGAGCTGATTGTGATGTCTATGCAAGGCCTACTAGACAATGGAGATGAAGTTCTGGTTCCTATGCCGGATTATCCATTGTGGACAGCGGCAGTAAGCCTAGCTGGAGGAAATGCAGTTCATTATCTTTGTGATGAAGAAGCAGATTGGTATCCAGATATTGATGACATTAAATCAAAAATCACTTCAAACACCAAAGCTATTGTCGTTATTAATCCAAATAACCCAACTGGAGCCCTGTATCCGAAGGAAGTGTTAGAAGACATTGTTAAGATTGCCCGTCAGAATGATTTGATTATCTTCGCGGACGAGATTTATGACCGTTTGGTTATGGACGGTGAGAAGCATACAGCTATTGCAAGCCTAGCGCCTGATTTGTTCTGTGTTAGTATGAATGGTTTGTCAAAATCTCACCGCATTGCTGGCTTCCGGGTTGGCTGGATGGCGTTGTCAGGTCCTAAGAAGCATGTTCAAGGCTATATTGAAGGATTGAATATGTTATCCAATATGCGTCTCTGTTCCAATGTTCTTTCCCAACAGGTGGTTCAAACTTCATTGGGAGGGCATCAGTCTGTAGATGAGTTATTGTTGCCAGGCGGTCGTATCTACGAACAGCGTAACTTCATTTATAAAGCTATCAATGACATCCCGGGTCTTTCTGCAGTCAAGCCGAAGGCAGGTCTATACATTTTTCCTAAGATTGATCGCGAAATGTATGAGATCGATGATGATGAGCAGTTTGTTTTAAATTTCTTAAAACAAGAAAAAATTCTACTAGTACATGGCCGTGGCTTCAATTGGAAGGATCCTGATCATTTCCGGATTGTATATTTGCCACGTGTGGATGAATTGGCCCAAGTGCAAGAAAAAATGACTCGTTTCTTGCAACAATACCGGCGCTAATTTAGTCAATAAAATAAAAAGGAAGAATGAAATGTTCTTCCTTTTTTTGTTGTTCAAATGAAACGAGCCTCAATCACCGTATCGAATGATCTTGAAATTAACTTCTTTTTCTAGTAAATAATTCTAGTTTTAAAATTGTTAAAAAATTGAAATAAATGACATAAAAGCAGATCAAAAAAAATGTGAGTGGAAATTATGTTTGTTTTTATCAAGTTTTCATATATTTTTTATGTAACATTTTAATGACAAAATTTTCTATTCACTTGTTTGAAGTCCAAATGAACCTCATCCCCACTTTTCTGTCAAATCTAAAGATGATAGAATAATTCCATCATTATTTTACTAATGATGAAAAGATTTAAACACAAAGGAGAGTTTTTATGTTTAAAAAAATGCTGAGTGCATTTTCTGTTGGTGCCCTTGCTTTGTCTTTGCTCTTTGCCAAAGAGGCCAAAGCTGATCAAGTGACAGAAGGCAAGCCTGCGCCAGAAGATACGACTGATCAAGGGACAAATGCCCAAGCTGTTTCAGCAGTTAATAAGGCTGAAGTTGATGCTGCTAAAGATAGCTTAGATCAAAAGAATGAGCAGGTCAAAGAAGAGGAAGCAGCGGTCAAGGAAGCGGAAAAATCCGTAGCAACTGCCAAAGCGAATGCTGAGCTGGCAAAGGAGGCAGTTAAAACTGCTGAAGAAGGGACTCAAGCATCTTCTGCCACTAAAGACGCGGCAAGAGAGGCTGTAGCTAATCAAACGGAAGCCGTGAAGGAAGCAGAAAAAGTAGCTCAAGCAAGCCAAACTGAACTGGATAAAAGTCAGAATCAGGCAAACTCTCAAGCTCAAAAAACTCAAGAGGCTAAAGAGGCTCTGAAAAAAGAAGACGAAAAGGTTAGTCAGGCTCAAGCTGATTTGGAACAGGTCCAAAAAACTCAAGCAGGATCGAGTGCAGAAGTTTCTGCAAATCTTGAACAAGCAAAAGTAGATGTGGCCAATAGTCAGGCTGCAGTAAATAAGGCTCAAGAGGAAGTGAACAAGGCTGAGCAATCAGATAGTCAGCTTCAAGAAAAAATTGATCTGGCTGTTTCAAATAAAGCTCAGGCTGATTCTGATGCTGAAAAGGCTAAACAAGCTTTGGATAAAGCAAGTTCTCAGGAATTTGAAGCTCAAGCTAAGCTCAGTCAGGCTCAGGCGAGTTTAGAAGCAGCCCAGGCTACTGAAAATGACAGTCTAAAACCTTCTGTTTCTAGCAACAAAAACAGGCTTTACATGACGCCGGAATATATTGTCGCATTGAAACAGTTGGCTGATCCAAACACACCGCAATCTCAAATCAGTCAGATTGAAGCAAGGTTGACAGCAGTTAACGATAAGGCTAAGTCTTACAATAATTACATAGCAGATCCGAATGATAGCACTAAAATGTATGATACCAATAATATTCCTTATGAGGTTCGCAGAGAGTTATCACAGTTTGCTTCAGAATTAATTAACCAATTGCGTGCTCAAATGGGAACAGGTGAAACCTTACTAACGCCATCATCTTTAGAGTTTGCTGACAAGGTTTCCCAAGCATACAGAAATGACAATTGGAACTGGGATTTGATGAATCGCTATCACCATGATACTTGGGGGATAAATCGGGTGGCTCGTGATTATGGATTGGTCACGACCACTTCAGAGCAAGAGCAACAAGGGCTTCAATACTACGAAAAATGCCTATATCT
>NZ_KQ969107.1:176688-182237 GCF_001578795.1 Streptococcus gordonii | reverse complement strand
ATCTGGCGGGCTAATACAGCTCAGATGAGCGTGGCGGATATGAAGCGCGACATCTACTTCTCTCTTGTTGAATTTATGTATAATGGCTATGAATGGGTCCATGCCAAGTCAATTTCTGGACTTAATACAGGAAGCCAGAAAAATTATTTAGGTGTTGATTTCTCTATGGAGAGTGATATCACGGTAGCTCATTTCACCATGGTTTCTGAAGATCAAGTTAAATATGCGACAAAAATAACTTTGATGCTACACCTTTAACAGCCAGTGGAAATTCTAGACCTAGTGATCCGCAAGCTTTAGCCCAGGCTCAGGCTGCCTATGATCAAGCTAGAAGAGCTCATGATCAAGCACAAGAAGAAAAAACAGCAGCTCAAACTGCTTATGACCAGGCTGTGACTGCGGTGCAAGCAGCGCAGAAACAATTAGATGAAGCCAAGCAAGCGCCTATGGAGCTTGCAACTGCCCAAGCCGCCCTGGCAAGTGCTAAACAGGAATTAGAAAAGAATCAAGAAAAATTATCTAAGGCTCAAGAGGCACTGAATCTTGCGAATTCGAATCAGGCAGATAAGGCAGCTACCCTCTCAAAAGCTCAAGAGACTTTGTCGGCTGCTCAGGCCACCCAAGCTGTAGCCAGAGATAGACTAGCTCAAGAAGAAAACGCATTGGCTCAGGCCAATCAGGCTTTGGAACAAGCTAGAACAAAGCGTGATGCCGCCCAAGCGGCAGCTGCTAAAGCTCAGACCGCTTTGGAACAAGCCCAAAAGAATTTAGCTAACTTGCAGGATGCTCAAACGAATCTGGAACAAGCTCAAGCTAATCTAGTAGCAGCTGAGAAGGATTTAGCTGATAAGACTAGCGATCTAGTAGCTAAACAGCAGACTTTGGCAGAGCTAAAAGCTGCTCAGGCCCAAGCAGAGAAAGTTTATAACAGTTTAGTTGCTCAACTCCAAGCTCAAGAGAAACAAAAACGCGATGATCACTATCGAAATATTTTGGATCAGACAGAGAAGCACTTGAATGGCCCTGTCCTGTCTAATCCGAGCGTGGAAATGCAGACGCAAGAACCTAGCCCAGATTCGCTAGTGAAAACGAAAGAGGAGCCGATCGTTAAAGGAGTTGCTACTCGCAAAGCGGATGCTAGCAGGGCATCAGCAACGTCATCTGATCCTAGTGAGAATCATTCTATGCAGGACTCTGTAGGCTCTGCAAAATTGCCGAATACAGGAAGTAGGCTTTCTGTCTGGGCGGTGATGAGCGGAATTCTCGCTTTGGTATCTGGTTTTGCTCTGCTGATTTGGAAGCATAAAAAAGAAAGCAAAAATTAGATTTTTTGAAGAAGCTATAGATATAGTAAATAAGATAATAGGCCGGAAGTTAGGGTGAGATAAGCTCCTAACTTCCTTTTATTTTTCACAAAAAAAGCGTTGAAATCCCAATAAATTTAAATCAGGACCTCGCACTGTTTTCAAAAAAATCTTGGTTTTGAAGGAACTAAAATCGTTCGCTGGATAAAATGTAAAGAATTATTATTCAATAGGCAATTTTCAGATAATTATTGAAATTTCTGTCAATTTATGATATAATCAATCGGACTAAATACGAGGTGGCTTATGGCACATTTATTAGAAAAAACAAGAAAAATTACATCTATTTTGAAGCGCTCTGAAGAGCAACTTCAAGAAGAGTTGCCATACAATGACATTACAAGACAGTTGGCAGAAATTATGGACTGTAATGCTTGTATTGTTAATAGCAAGGGACGTTTGTTGGGTTACTTTATGCGGTACAAAACAAACAATGACCGTGTAGAGGCCTTCTACCAAACTAAAATGTTCCCAGATGATTATATTCGTTCTGCCAATTTAATTTACGATACAGAGGCTAATTTGCCAGTCGAGCATGAATTATCCATCTTTCCGGTTGAGACACAGTCGGATTTTCCAGATGGTTTGACAACCATTGCACCTATTCATGTTTCAGGGATTCGTTTGGGATCTTTGATTATTTGGCGAAATGACGAGAAATTTGATAATGATGATTTGGTCTTAGTAGAAATTTCAAGTACTGTTGTGGGCATTCAGTTATTGAATTTCCAAAGAGAAGAAGATGAAAAGAATATCCGTCGTCGTACAGCAGTGACAATGGCAGTAAACACTTTGTCTTATTCAGAATTACGGGCTGTTTCGGCCATTTTAGGAGAGCTAAATGGGAATGAAGGCCACTTGACAGCTTCTGTCATTGCTGACCGTATTGGAATTACGCGGTCTGTTATTGTCAATGCCTTGCGTAAGCTAGAGAGTGCTGGGATCATTGAGAGTCGTTCTTTGGGAATGAAGGGGACCTATCTGAAAGTGTTGATTCCAGATGTTTTTGAGGAAATTAAAAAGAGGGACTACTGATGGCAAAAGCGCTAATTTCCATTGATTATACAGTTGATTTCGTGGCAGACGAGGGAAAGTTGACAGCCGGAGCTCCTGCTCAGGCAATTTCTCAAGCCATTACCCAAGTAACTGAGGCGGCCTTTGAGCGTGGAGATTATATCTTCTTTACTATTGATGCCCACGATGAGAATGATGCCTTTCATCCTGAAAGCAAGCTTTTTCCACCCCACAATATCAAGGGAACTAGTGGTCGAAACTTATATGGGCCTTTGGCTGATTTCTATGAGAAACACAAAGGAGACTCTCGGGTCTTTTGGATGGATAAGCGCCACTATTCTGCTTTTTCCGGGACGGATTTAGATATTCGCTTGAGAGAAAGGCATGTAGATACGGTCATTTTGACAGGAGTCTTGACGGATATTTGCGTTATGCATACGGCAATTGATGCCTATAATTTAGGTTATCATATCCAAGTGATAGAGCCGGCTGTTGCTTCGATTTCAGAGGAAAATCACAAATTTGCCCTCAATCACTTGCAAAATGTACTCGGTTCGACTATAATAGAAACAATTTAAAAGTAAAAGAGAAGCAGAGTAGGTTTGCTAACTTGCACAGAGAGCGCTGGAAGCTGAGAGCAGCGCCAAGAAGGCAAAATCCGAAGAACATGTTTCATAATCTTTTGCGTGATAAAGCGCAAACGTTGCTCACGTTACGAGCTTAGAGGCTACCTTCTTTCTTAGGTAGCAAATAACAGTGGTACCACGGTTTTCGTCTGTTTTACAGAGGAAGCTGTGGTTTTTTCTATATCTCTAAGATTTCATTCAAAATAGTAAATAAAGTTCGATCCAAGGCTTTTTGATCAACCATCAGGGAAATTGATAATTGGATTTCTATAATAGCTTTGTGTACTACGATATAGGCAATCCAGAATATAGAAAAAGAAATTTTTACGAAATGAGAGTATAAAGAAAGAGGAAGAGATGAAAGAAATTTTTATTGGAAACTACGGTTTAGAGCAGGTCGGACAGACTATGACAGCACAAGGCTGGGTGGCCAATATCCGCAATCACGGTAAGTTGGCCTTTATTGAGTTACGGGACCGCGAGGGCTTGCTTCAGGTTTTTGTTGGCGGTGAGATTGAAGACTTTGCTAAGCTAGAAGAAATCGGCAAGGAAGATCTTATTGCAGTGACTGGACAAGTTGTTCAGCGTGAAGAGCGTTTTGTTAATAAAGCCATTAAGTCTGGTCAGGTTGAGCTGAGAGCTGAGAAAATTGAAGTCATTGCTAGTAGCAAGGTATTGCCTTTTGAGCTAGATCAGCATGCTCATACAGGGGAAGACCTGCGTCAGAAATACCGCTACCTGGACTTGCGCCGTGAGAAGATGACACACAACCTTAAAGTTCGTCATCAGGTCACCTCAACTATTCGAGAATATTTGAATGGTTTGGACTTTTTGGAAGTTGAGACGCCTTATCTGACTAAGTCAACTCCTGAAGGTGCTAGAGACTTCTTAGTTCCTAGTCGGATCTTTAAAAATCAATTTTACGCCTTGCCACAGAGCCCGCAGATGCTCAAGCAGTTGCTTATGGGAGCTGGCCTCGAGCGATATTATCAGATTGTTCGTTGCTTCCGTGACGAAGACTTGCGAGGCGATCGTCAGCCAGAGTTTACCCAGGTGGATTTAGAGTTGAGCTTTGCCAGCGAGGAAGAAATCCGAGCTCTGGTTGAAGCTATGCTCAAGGCTGTTGTCAAGAAAACTCATGGTTTAGAGCTGACGGTAGCTTTTCCGACGATCAGCTATGAAGAAGCTATGAGTCGTTTCGGCTCTGATAAGCCAGATACACGCTTTGGTTTAGAGCTGAAGAATTTGACGGATTTATGCCAGTCCAATGAATCGCTTCTTATCAAGAAAGCCTTGGATAACCAAGAGGAAGTGATGGGAATCTGTGTGCCAGATGCTGCTAGTGCTTTTAGTAAGAAACAGCTGAGTCACTACTATCAGGAAATGAAGGAATTTGGTTGTAGCCGTTTTGCCAGCCTCAAGGTTGAAAATGGCCAGTTGGTTGGTGATTTGGCTAGCACCTTTGAAGCTGAAAGTCAGGAGTTACTGACACGTTTTGAGGCCAAGGATGGAGATTTAATCCTGCTAGTCATGGCTAAGAAGCGTCGAGCTCAGGAAGCTTTGGGACATCTTCGCCTAGAAGTCGCAAAAGCTTTAGACTTGATTGATCCGAGTCTGCTTCATTTCCTCTGGGTTGTAGATTGGCCACTGCTGGAGTGGAATGAAGATCAAAATCGCTATCAAGCTATGCACCATCCTTTCACACAGGGAATCTTTGAAGAAGGCCAGGAGCTAGGTCAATTCCGCAGCCACGCTTACGACATCGTCTTGAACGGCTATGAGATTGGCGGAGGAAGTCTGCGGATTCATGATCGGAAGGCTCAGGAAGCTATGTTTGAGCTTTTAGGCATGAGCCGAGAAGACTATGAACGTGACTTTGGTTTCTTCCTGGAAGCCTTGGAATACGGCTTCCCGCCACATGGTGGTTTAGCTCTGGGCTTGGATCGTTTAGTTATGATTTTGACTGGAGAGCAAAATATTCGTCAGGTCATCGCCTTTCCAAAAAATGGTACTGGCTTTGATCCGATGCTGGAAAGCCCAAGTTTGGTTGACCAAAGACAGCTCAAAGAACTGCATTTGGAATTGAAGAACTAGCCTGAAATATGGTAAAATGAAATGATGCGAATTCCTGAAGGATAGCAGGAATAAGCCAAAGAAAGAGGTCGTAACTACTAAAGGAGTTTGCGTCCCTATCTTAACAAAAAAGATGAGCAAAACTTGAAAATAAAGAATCTTTTCTAGATTTGTCGTTTTCGGTCGGTATTCAAAGCTCATATATCTTAAGAAAGGAATCAGAGATGAAGATTACTCAAGAAGAAGTAAGTCATGTAGCTAAGCTGTCAAAGTTGGCTTTCTCACCAGAAGAAACAGCTGAGTTTGCAACGACTTTGTCTAAGATTGTCGACATGGTCGAATTGCTCAACGAAGTAGATACAGAGGGTGTCCCTTTCACTTCAAATGTGGCGGCCAATATCAACTATATGCGAGAAGATGTGGCTCAGCCAGGCTGGAACCGGGAAGAGCTGTTCCAAAATGTACCTGAAAA
>NZ_KQ969107.1:167981-176594 GCF_001578795.1 Streptococcus gordonii | reverse complement strand
ATCACAAGACCATTGAAGAGTTGCATGATTTGCTGGTCAAGAAAGAAATTTCTGCGGTAGAGTTAACTCAGGCAACTTTGGCGGATATCAAAGAACGTGAAGGAGCTGTAGACAGCTTCATTACTGTTAGCGAAGAGGAAGCTTTGGCTCAGGCTGTGGCTCTAGATGCCAAGGGTATTGATGCTGACAATCTCATGAGCGGAATTCCGCTGGCGGTTAAGGATAATATCTCAACCAAGGGGATTTTGACAACAGCTGCCTCTAAAATGCTCTACAACTATAAACCAATTTTCGATGCGACCAGCGTGGAGAAGCTTTACGGTAAGGATATGATTATCGTTGGGAAGACCAACATGGATGAGTTTGCCATGGGGGGTTCTAGCGAAAACTCTTACTTTAAGACGACTAAGAATGCTTGGGACAGCAGCAAGGTTCCTGGTGGATCATCTGGTGGATCAGCGACAGCTGTTGCCTCTGGTCAGGTCCGTCTATCACTGGGTTCTGATACTGGTGGTTCTATTCGCCAGCCGGCTTCCTTTAACGGTGTAGTCGGCCTCAAGCCAACCTACGGACGGGTTTCTCGTTTTGGTCTCATTGCTTTTGGTTCTTCTTTAGACCAGATTGGGCCTTTCTCTCAGACAGTTAAGGAAAATGCACAGCTTCTGAATGTTATTTCTGGTAATGATCCTAAGGATTCTACATCATCACAAGAAGCAGTGCCAGATTTTACCAGCAAGATTGGCCAAGACATCAAGGGCATGAAGATTGCCCTGCCTAAGGAATACATGGGTGAGGGAATTGATAGTAAAGTCAAGGAAACGATTCTAGCAGCAGCTAAGCACTTGGAAACCTTGGGAGCTATCGTTGAAGAAGTCAGCCTACCTCACAGCAAGTACGGCGTGGCTGTTTATTATATCATTGCTTCCTCTGAAGCTAGTTCTAACCTGCAGCGTTTTGACGGTATTCGCTATGGCTACCGCGCAGAAGGCATTGAAAATCTAGAAGATGTCTATGTCAAATCTCGCAGCGAAGGCTTTGGTGAAGAGGTGAAACGTCGGATTATGCTGGGAACTTTCAGTTTGTCATCTGGTTACTACGATGCTTACTTCAAGAAAGCTGGTCAGGTTCGGACCTTGATTATGCAGGATTTTGCCAAGGTATTTGAAAAATATGATTTGATCTTAGGCCCAACTGCACCAACTGTAGCATATGACTTGGGCAGTCAAAACCAAGATCCAGTGGCCATGTATCTGGCTGACCTTTTGACCATTCCAGTCAATCTGGCTGGCCTGCCGGGCATTTCAATCCCAGCTGGCTTTGCAGATGGTCTTCCTGTCGGCCTGCAACTGATTGGTAACCACTTCGATGAAGCGACCATCTATCAGGCAGCCGCAGCATTTGAAGCGACGACTGACTACCACAAACAGCAGCCAGTTATCTTTGGAGGTGAAAAATAATGAACTTTGAAACAGTTATCGGACTGGAAGTCCATGTTGAATTGAAGACCAATTCAAAAATTTTCTCACCAGCTCCAGCTCACTTTGGTGAAGATCCTAATGCCAACACCAATATCATTGACTGGTCCTTCCCAGGTGTCCTGCCTGTTATGAACAAGGGTGTCATTGACTATGGTATCAAGGCTGCTCTGGCTTTGAACATGGATATTCACCAGAAGATGCACTTTGACCGCAAAAATTACTTCTATCCGGACAATCCCAAAGCTTATCAAATTTCTCAGTTTGATGAGCCGATTGGCTACAATGGTTGGATTGAGATTGAGCTAGAAGATGGCACGACCAAGAAAATCCGTATCGAGCGGGCTCACTTGGAAGAAGATGCCGGAAAGAATACCCACGGTAGCGATGGCTACTCTTATGTGGACCTCAACCGCCAAGGGGTGCCACTGATTGAGATTGTATCGGAAGCGGATATGCGCAGTCCAGAAGAAGCTTATGCCTATCTGACTGCCCTCAAGGAAATCATCCAGTACACTGGGATCTCTGATGTCAAGATGGAAGAGGGGTCCATGCGGGTCGACGCCAATATTTCTATCCGTCCTTTCGGTCAGGAAGAATTTGGTACCAAGACTGAGCTGAAAAACCTTAACTCCTTCAACTTTGTTCGTAAGGGTCTAGCATTTGAGGAAAAACGCCAGGCTGAAATCCTACGCAGTGGCGGTCAAATCCGTCAGGAAACCCGTCGTTATGACGAAGCAACTGGTGAAACCCTACTCATGCGGGTCAAGGAAGGTTCAGCGGACTACCGTTACTTCCCAGAGCCTGATCTGCCTATCTTTGAGATTGAGGATGCTTGGATTGAGCAAGTGCGCAGCAGTCTGCCAGCCTTTCCAAAAGAACGCCGGGCTAAGTATGTGGGCGATTATGGTCTGTCTGGCTACGATGCCAAGCAGTTGACAGCGACCAAGGCAGTGTCAGACTTCTTTGAAGCAGCTGTTGCGGCAGGCGGTGATGCCAAGGCTGTTTCTAACTGGCTCCAAGGAGAAGTGGCGCAATACCTCAATGCCGAAGGCAAGACCATTTCTGAGATTGAGCTGACACCTGAGAACCTGACTGAGATGATTGCTCTGATTGCAGACGGAACGATTTCCTCTAAGATTGCTAAGAAGGTCTTTGTCCATCTGGCTAAAAATGGTGGCTCTGCCAAGGAATATGTGGAAAAAGCCGGTCTGGTCCAAATCTCAGACCCTGCCCAGCTTCTGCCAATCATTCAGGAAGTCTTTGCCAACAATGAAAAAGCCATCAATGACTACAAGGGCGGCAACAAAAATGCAGCCAAGTCCCTGATCGGCCAGCTCATGAAGGCCACCAAAGGCCAAGCCAACCCGCAGGTAGCCCAGAAGCTGCTCAATCAAGAGTTGGAGAAGTTGTAGAAAATATTAAAAAAATCAGCATCTGCTGGTTTTTTGTTGTGGAGAATAAAATATGCTAAAATATAAAAAATGCATAGGAGCGATACAGATGAAACATCTCTCGAAACTGATTGTTCTGCTACTGGGTGGACTGTTAATAATGGTGAGTTTAGGAGTATGTGGAGAGAAAATACCAGAAAATCGTACAAAAGAACAGTACGAGCTGGAGAAGGAGTTTCAGCCACTGTTTGATTTTTAGCGGAAGAAAAGAAAGATTTGTCAAATGTGAAAATTTACTATAGTTCAGTTTACATAACTGATAGAAAAACAAAAACAATAGAGAGTCGTAGCATTCGCTTTGAGAATCCTGGTACAGAAATTTCCGGGGAATATAAAATAGAAGAGTATGCTCTATGATTATTATGATGAGGCTGGGAATGGATGGGATAATTATTCTGTGATTCATAAACTAGAAGCAGTTATTCTAGCGGCTCATCAGATGAAGAGCGATATCGAAAATAATGCTAGTATTTCTACAGGTGAAACTGTAAGAGATGGTATGTTTGGTCTATCTAGTAAAACTAATATTGCTAAAAAAGGTGAAAATCTTTTAAATTCTTTTGAGAGTATGATAGAAGAAAGTACTTCTGGTCTTGATAGACGCTCTCAGTTCGGGGACGGCATTCCACAAGCTGTACAGGAAATTTTACAGGTTATTTATCAAAATTTACAGACGATTTCTGCCTGTATTCTTTATATGCAAAATGTATCTGATAGTATTAGAGCTACTATGGAAGCCACAGATACTAAGCTAGCTACTCTTGTTAAAGGAATGGATTTTAGTAATATTCCTGAAGTAAACGCTACAGTTGCCAAGGATTACAATACTTATCTTGAAGAGAGTGGAATTTTTGATGACCGTGATGTTATCAGCGCTTTTGATAATCAAATTGATGTTAAAGCTCAGAAACTTGCACAAGAAATGTCAGCTGCATTTGATATTTATCTTGACGAATCAAATGAAATTATAGCTGAAACGAATCGTAAAGTAGAAGATTTAAAAAATTCTTGTAAAGATATAAGTATGGATTTCCCTAAAAAAATATATTATAAAGGCCGATTTGAAGCTAAGAAAGAAAAAAAGCTTTATGGTATTTTAAGAGATCAAATTTCTGTTTCTGGGACTATTACTGGAGTACAGAGTTCAATGGGAGTGATTGATACAAAGTTGACAGAAGCAGCTACAACTATTAATACAGTTATCAGCATGTTAGGTGGTTTTTACCAATCCTTTAGAGATGGTATGGAGGATGCTTTCTATGGGACAGTAAATCTAACAGGTATCGTTCGTTCTCAAAAAGCGGTTGGTGCTGTCCTATCCTCAATGATTGCTCGATTTATTCAGTTTCAAAGTCAACTTTCAACTTTTGCGACTGGATATGCGATAGATGCTTTTTCTGAAAAACTTCTAACTACTGTCAAAGTTATGACCAATGTTTCTCATGTTATTGACGATTGTTTTGGAGATGAGTAGTCTAGTAGTTGTATTATAATAGTCCTTTCTTTATCTCTTCTTTAAATATCAGTTATGTTAAAATAGTAAAAAATAAAAGGAGATTTTTATGCCAGAAATTAAGGTGAAACGTGGGGAAAGTTTTATTGGGATGATTGCAAATTTTCCAATTTTGATCAACGGTCAAAAAGTTGGCTCAATTAAGAATGGCGATGAGGCTGTCTTTCCTATTGAGGGAGAAGAAGCTGTTGTTCGTGTTGGAGCTGCTCCTATGAGAACTAAGCCAGTGATAGTTAAAGCAGGTCAAACTCTACTGCTTGAAACAAATGTTACTAATTTTGCGATCTTTTTTGGAACTTTGATCCTTGCTTTACTCTTTGGTGGCCTAGTGCGTGCAATTATATTGCTTATTGCCATGGTTTTAATGTTTTTTCTGCCTTTTTACTCAGGTAGGATTGAAGAATAAATCTCAGACCAGCTACAGCTGGTTTTTTGTATGTTATTTTTTGAAAATGTAGCTAATCTTTTGACAAGGTTTGTGAAAGGGTTTACAATAAAACTAACAAATTATAAAGCGAGGTATGTTTATGGCAAAAATGAAAGCTGCTCGTTGGTATGGCGCTAAAGATGTTCGTATTGAAGAAGTGGATGTACCGGAAGTCCAACCGCATCAGGTCAAAATTGCGGTCAAGTATACAGGAATCTGTGGAACTGACTTGCATGAATATCTGGACGGACCGATTTTTATCCCGACAGAAACAGAGCATGTCTACTCCGGTCAGAAGGCACCGGTTACGCTGGGTCATGAGTTTGCCGGGGAGATTGTCGAGGTTGGCAGTGATGTGACCCGGGTCAAGGTTGGCGATCGGGTGACAGTTGAGCCCATTTTGGCTAAGCATAATCTTGTCGGTGATTATAATCTGGACCCTAATCTAAACTTTGTCGGTTTGGCGGCAGACGGTGGTTTTGCCAAATACTGTGTTTTGGACGGAGACATTGTTCACAAAGTTCCAGACAGCCTTAGCTATGAGCAGGCAGCCTTGACAGAACCTGCTGCTGTGGCTGTTTACGCGGTCCGTCAGTCAGCTCTTAAGACGGGCGACACAGCAGTTGTTTTCGGTTTGGGGCCAATCGGGCTCCTAATCGTCGAAGCCCTGCGGGCGGCTGGCGCTTCCAAGATTTATGGTGTTGAATTGTCACCAGAGCGTCAGGCCAAGGCAGAGGAGCTCGGAGCCATTATCGTGCGGCCGGAAGAAGGCGAAGATACAGTGGCAGCCATTCACCGTCTGACCGGCGGCGGAGCAGATGTGTCTTATGAAGTGACCGGTGTACCAGCGGTGCTGGGCCAAGCTTTGGCAGCAGTCCACAAGGCTGGAGAATGTATGGTCGTCTCCATCTGGGAGCGCGAAGCCAATATCAATCCCAACGAATTTGCCATTCAGGAAAAGACCCTCAAGGGCATCATTGCCTATCGTCATATCTTCCCTAAAGTTTTGGAACTCATGGAGCAGGGCTATTTTGCAGCAGATAAGCTGGTGACTAAGAAAATCAAACTGGAAAATATCGTCCAAGACGGTTTTATTGAGCTGACTCAGGATAAGGCTCAGATTAAAATTTTGGTGTCCCCTGAATAAATTTTTTTGTTTAATAATGATATGAAAATCAGTCAAAATTGGCTGATTTTTCTTTATGGTTTATGCTATAATAAACGAAGTAATAGGGGAGGGGTTTAGGATGTCTAAGACAGTAAGAGGGACCATTTATACACTAGTGGCTGGGACAGCTTGGGGGCTGTCTGGAACGAGTGGTCAATATTTAATGGTGCATGGCTTTTCGGCTCTAAGTTTGACCAATTTTCGCTTATTAGTGGCAGGTCTTGCTTTGATGGGGATGGCTTATTTTGCTGATCCCAAGTCATTTGGTCAGATCTGGAAGGATAAGCAATCACTCGTGATGATCTTTGTTTTTGCTTTGTTTGGTCTTTTTCTTAATCAATACGCCTATTTGGAGGCTATTCATGAGACAAATGCAGGAACAGCAACAGTGCTACAATATTTATGTCCTGTAGGAATTTTAGCATACACCTGTATCAAAGACAAGGTCGCCCCAACAGTTTCCGAAGTATGCTCCATGTTTTTAGCGATTGGGGGGACTTTCTTGATTGCCACTCACGGTCAGCTTAATCAGCTTTCTATGACACCAAAAGGTTTGCTTATTGGTCTCTTTTCGGCCTTTACTTATTCGCTCTATATCCTTTTGCCCATTGATTTGATTAAGAAATGGGGCAGTATGTTGGTCATTGGAATTGGCATGACTATGGCGGGGATTTTGTTATTTCCTTTTAGCGGCCTCATTCAGCATCAATGGCAGTTTCGCCTGGATATTCTCTTTGCCCTGCTCGGTATTATCGTGATTGGAACGATCTTTGCCTACACCGTCTTCTTGAAAGGGACAAGTTTGGTAGGGCCGGTAAAATCAAGCTTGTTAGCTTCAATTGAGCCAATTTCTGCTGTTTTCTTTGCCTTTCTAATTATGCAAGAACATTTTTATGCCTTGGATTTTCTGGGAATGGGGATGATTCTAGCTGCCGTTATGTTGATTTCCTTGAAAGATTTATTCATTCAAAGAAAAAAAGGAATTTTATAAAGATACAAAAAAAGACTGAGACAGTTGCCTCGGTCTTTTAGTTTGCTGATTTTGCTTTGTTTATTTGGGGACCATTTGCCAGAAGAGATCAATAATATAAGTCAAACCATAGGTGTAAACAACTAGTGTGAAGGGTTTGCACAGAATGATAATAATCATATAGCGCTTGAAAGTCATCTTGGTCAGGGCAGCCAGCATACAAAGAAAGTCTGCGGGGCTGATTGGCCAAATCATCATAAAGATGAAAAAACGATCAAAACGATTGCCTTCATCAAGCCAGCCAATGTATTTGTCGTAAGTGCGCTTGCTGACAACGGATTGAACAAAGGCTGGGCCATAGATTCGAACTAGGTAGAAGATGATGGCGCAACCAATGACGATACCGATGTAGTTATAGATCGTTCCTACGATATGCCCATAGATAAAGACACCAGCAACTGAGGTTAAAGCTCCAGGAATAATTGGGACCACAGTTTGCAGAATTTGTAAAAAGATAAAGAGTGGAGGTCCCCATATGCCTGCTTGTTGGATGAAAGCAGAGAGTGTTTCTTTTGATTGTAAAACTCCGGCTTGATAAGCCCAGATACAAAAGGCGATAGTCCCAACAGCTCCAATAATAGAAGACCAATTAATAACTTTTTGTAAAAAAGGGGACACAGCCTGTAATTGTCGATTTCTCTCTGACATACTCTCCTCCAATGAAATAAACTAATTCTACTATAGCATGTTTTACGTTTTTTGTAAGCTTTGGGCTGTGAGGATCCAAAATTCTAAAAGATGATAAAATTATATAAGCAATTGACAATAATCTATAATTGTGCAAAAATTGGAAAGATTACATATATCTAGATTAAAATTTCAGTGTGTCAGGAGGGGATCTAGTGGAAGAATATTTAAACTTATATCATCAAAAATTATGGGAGATTGCATATGAGAATCTCATAAATACATTTTTCTATCTGACTACAATCATGTTGTTTGTATTAATTTTAATTTTTGGGTGCATTTTTTGGGGAAAAAATGGATTTTTCTATCCATATCTAGCTATTTCGTTTTGTTTCTTTTTGCTATAGCAGCGGAATATGTAAATAGCAATGATAAAATTATGAATCCAGATTCAGTTTATAACAAATACTTTCTTTACGATTCGATAGTTCCAGTAGAAAGTCGTTTACAGATTGAGTATGTAGATGAGCAACCCTTATCTAGTGTTGATGGAGAACTTAAGAAAGAAGATGTCATACTGTTTGCACTATCTAATCCTAAATATCACGATGGTCTTTTTAGTGATACAGCATATTTGTTAACAGGTGAGTATAGACGAGGGAAATCATTTTTAGTTGCTTTAGTAGGATACGAAGAGAAAGATGGTGAATGGCAATCTGTCGATATTCGCATTGCCCCAGGTATTGAGGAGAAGGATTTTCAGAAGTTTTCGAAGACGCTTCATATCAAAAAAGCTAAAGAATCGTCTTTTAATGGCATTGTCAGTGATCTTCAAGAACTTCATGAAAAAAAGTTAGAGAGCGAAAAAAATAGATAGTGGTCTTATGAGTATAATTTTTGGCCCATTTTAAAACGAAGA
>NZ_KQ969107.1:162520-167651 GCF_001578795.1 Streptococcus gordonii | reverse complement strand
TTGAGAGGCTAGGACTTTTGTCCCAGCCTCTATTTTCATTTGCTTGAAAAATAGAAAAGTGAACATCACCTATTCACTCTAGAAGAAAGAGGACCATGAGTGCCAAAAAGCCCATTTTATGCTATAATAATGAGAATACGAATTTTTGGAGAGAGATGTGGCGATTGAAGATTATATGCCGGACTTTGCGGTTGAGGCAGTTTACGATTTGACAGTAGAGAGTCTAAAAAGACAGGGCATTAAAGCTGTTTTGGTTGATTTGGACAACACCCTGATTGCTTGGAATAATCCTGACGGAACCCCAGAGATGAAGAAGTGGCTCCATGATTTGCGTGACGCGGGCATTAGAATTATCGTAGTGTCCAATAATAACCAAAAACGGGTCAAGCGGGCTGTTGAAAAGTTTGAAATTGACTATATCTACTGGGCGATGAAGCCTTTCACTTGGGGTATTGACCGAGCGCTCAAGCTTTTTCATTTTGAAAAAAAGGAAGTGGTCATGGTGGGCGACCAGCTCATGACGGATATTCGGGCAGCTCATCGGGCCGGGATTCGTTCGATTTTGGTCAAGCCGCTGGTTGAGCACGACTCTATCAAGACTCAGATCAATCGGGCGCGTGAACGCCGTGTGCTCAAGAAAATCACTGAAAAATACGGCCCAATTCAATACAAAAAAGGAATTTAAGTATGGAAGAACTTCTCTGTATCGGCTGCGGAGCCACTATTCAGACAGAAGATAAGGACAAGCTAGGCTACACGCCTCAGTCAGCTCTGGAAAAAGGCTTGGAGACAGGCGAACTCTATTGTCAGCGCTGTTTCCGCCTGCGCCATTATAATGAAATCAGCGATGTCCAGCTGACGGATGATGATTTTCTTCGGCTTCTGCATGAGGTTGGAGATAGTGATGCTTTGGTCGTCAATGTTGTCGATATTTTTGACTTTAATGGCTCGGTTATTCCTGGTCTGCCTCGTTTTGTCGCTGGAAACGATGTTCTCTTGGTTGGGAATAAAAAGGACATTCTGCCTAAGTCGGTCAAGGATGGCAAGGTGACCCAATGGCTGACGGAACGGGCTCACGAAGAAGGTCTGCGTCCAGTCGATGTGGTTCTGACCTCTGCTCAGAACAAGCAGGCGATTAAGGACTTGATTGACAAGATTGAGCACTGTCGTAAAGGGCGTGATGTTTATGTGGTCGGCGTGACCAATGTGGGCAAATCCACTTTGATTAATGCGATTATTCAGGAAATCACAGGCGACAAGGATATTATTACTACTTCTCGCTTCCCAGGTACGACTCTGGATAAAATCGAGATTCCTTTGGCAGATGGCAGTCATATCTATGATACGCCGGGTATCATCCATCGTCACCAGATGGCTCACTATCTATCTGCTAAGAATCTCAAATACGTCAGTCCCAAAAAGGAAATCAAACCTAAAACATACCAGCTCAATTCAGAGCAAACCCTCTTCTTGGGTGGTTTGGGTCGCTTTGACTTTGTGGCGGGAGACAAGCAAGGCTTCACGGCTTATTTTGATAATGAGCTTAAGCTCCACCGGACCAAGTTGCAAGGCGCTAGCGAATTTTATGACAAACATGTCGGCAGTCTCTTAGTGCCGCCAGTTGGTAAGGAGAAGGAAGAGTTTCCAGCCTTGGTTAAGCATGAATTTACCATCAAGGACAAGACAGATATCGTCTTCTCTGGTTTGGGCTGGGTTCGCGTCAGTGGTCCTGCTCGAGTAGCTGGCTGGGCGCCAGAGGGTGTGGCGGTTGTCACTCGGAAAGCGATTATATAATACTCAAGAAACAAAGGGGAATATATCCCCTTAAAATAAGGAAGGAAAAGGCTATGAATAGTGGGGGAAAGCAGGTCCCAACTGTGTCTCAAGCCTTATAGAAGAACATGACACTAACATCAAAACAACGGGCCTTTCTCAACAGTCAGGCACATAGTCTCAAACCTATCATTCAGATTGGGAAAAATGGGCTCAACGACCAAATCAAAACTAGCGTCCGTCAAGCACTGGATGCTCGAGAACTGATTAAGGTTACACTTTTGCAGAATACAGATGAGAATATCCACGAGGTCGCTGAGATTCTGGAAGAAGAAATCGGAGTAGATACAGTGCAGAAGATTGGCCGGATCTTGATTCTCTATAAGCAGTCCAGCAAGAAGGAAAATCGCAAACTCTCTGTTAAAGTAAAACAAATTTAAGGAAAAATTTCTGTGGAGATGTCATCCTATGGCTATTGAATTACTTACCCCCTTTACCAAGGTGGAATTAGAACCAGAAGTTAAAGATAAAAAACGCAAGCAGATTGGTATTTTAGGTGGGAATTTCAACCCTGTCCACAATGCTCATTTGGTCGTGGCGGATCAGGTCCGACAACAGTTAGGCTTGGATCAGGTCCTACTCATGCCTGAGTACGAGCCACCCCATGTGGATAAGAAAGAGACCATTGATGAAAAGCATCGGCTGAAAATGCTGGAGCTGGCTATTGAGGGCATTGAAGGCTTAGGGATTGAAACCATTGAGCTGGAGCGCAAGGGAATTTCTTACACTTATGACACCATGAAGCTCTTGACAGAGCAGCATCCAGATACAGACTATTACTTTATCATCGGTGCAGATATGGTGGATTATCTGCCCAAGTGGTACCGGATTGATGAGCTGGTTGAGCTAGTTCAATTTGTCGGTGTTCAGCGACCGCGCTACAAGGCAGGGACTTCTTACCCTGTTATCTGGGTGGATGTGCCGCTTATGGATATTTCTTCCAGTATGGTGCGGGATTTTCTGGCTCAGGGACGGACTCCTAATTTCCTGTTGCCTCAGCCAGTCTTAGACTATATCGAGAAAGAAGGGCTTTACCTATGACCTATGAAAGCTATATCAGCATGAGTCGTGAGGCCTTGCTGGCTAAGATGGAAACAGTCATGCCTGAGAAACGCCTGCGTCATTGTCTGGGTGTGGAAAAGGCTGCCCGTGAATTAGCGGAGCGCTTCGGTCTTGACGTCGAAAAAGCAGGTCTGACAGGTCTCCTACACGACTATGCTAAGAAGGTCTCGGACGAGGAGTTTCTGGCCTTGATTGATAAATACCAGCTGGATCCGGACCTGAAAAACTGGGGCAATAATGTCTGGCATGGCATGGTGGCATTTACAAGATTCAGGAAGATTTAGGCATCGAAGATGCAGAGATTCTCCGAGCCATCGAGATTCATACAGTGGGGAGTAGCACCATGTCTGAGCTGGACAAGGTCGTCTATGTCGCTGACTATATCGAGCACAACCGAGACTTTCCGGGAGTGGATAAGGCTAGAGAGCTGGCTCAACGGTCGCTCAATCAAGCCGTGGCATACGAAACAGCAAGGACTGTGGAGCATTTGGCTCATAAGGGGTTACCCATCTATCCGCAGACCTTGGAAACCTACAATGCCTTTGTAGGCTATTTAAAGGAAATAGAAGAAAATTAAAGAGGAACTATGAAAGAACAAGAATTATTGGAACTGGTCGTGAAGGCGGCCGATGAAAAGCGTGCAGAAGATATTGTGGCTTTGGACTTGCAAGGCCTGACTACTGTGACAGATTACTTTGTCATCGTTAGCTCGATGAACAGCCGTCAGCTTGATGCGGTCGCTGAAAATATCCGTGAGAAAGCTGCCGCGGCGGGTGTTTCTGCTGGCCGTGTTGAGGGAGACGCAGCTGGTGGCTGGGTTCTCTTAGACTTAGGCGGCGTGGTCGTCCATGTCTTTTCTGAGGAAATGCGGGCGCATTACAATCTGGAAAAGTTGTGGCACGAAGCAACTGGTGTGGATGTTGCGGCCTTATTGGAAGAAAAAAACAAGTGATTTTTTGCCCTTGGGCAGAAAGCAGAATTTGGCTCAGTCAGCCTGCTGGCTGGGCTATTTTTGAAAGGAAAAGTATGGCAACTTATGAAACCTTCGCGTCGGTTTACGATGCGATTATGGATGATTCTTTGTATGAGAAGTGGACGGATTTCAGCCTGCGTCATTTTCCCAAGGATAAGAAAAAGCTGCTGGAGCTAGCCTGTGGCACGGGCATCCAGTCCATTTATTTTAAGCAAGCGGGTCTTGAGGTGACAGGGCTGGACCTGAGTCAGGAAATGCTGGATTTGGCAGAGAAGCGCAGCAGAGAGGCCGGTTTGGACATTCCCTTTATCCAGGGCAATATGCTGGATTTGAGTGATATTGGTCAGTTTGATTTGGTGACTTGTTATTCGGACTCGATTTGCTATATGGAAGACGAAGTCGATGTCGGTCAGGTTTTCACTCAAGTTTATCAGCATCTAAATGAGGACGGCCGCTTTATCTTCGATGTGCACTCGATTTACCAGATTGATGAGGTTTTTCCGAGCTATTCCTATCATGAAAATGCTGAAACATTTGCTATGGTCTGGGATTCCTATGCGGACGAACCGCCTCATTCCATCGTGCATGAGCTGACCTTCTTTGTCCAAGATGAGGATGGGCGTTTCACGCGCTATGATGAGGTGCATGAGGAGCGGACCTATGAGATTCTGACCTATGATATCTTGCTGGAGCAGGCTGGCTTTAAGAACGTCAAGGTGTACGCGGACTTTGAGGACAAGGAGCCGACTGACAAGAGCGCGCGCTGGTTCTTTGTAGCGGAGAAATGAGATGACAGTTACCGGTATTATCGCAGAGTTTAATCCTTTTCATAATGGGCACAAATATCTGCTGGAGCAGGCTTCTGGTCTGAAAATTATCGCTATGAGCGGCAATTTTGTTCAGCGAGGGGAGCCGGCTATCGTGGACAAGTGGACTCGGGCTCAGATGGCTTTAGAAGCTGGAGCGGATCTGGTTCTTGAGTTGCCTTTCTTGGTCAGCATTCAGGCGGCAGACTTTTTCGCTAAGGGGTCAGTAGACATCTTAGAGAAATTAGGCATTGATCATCTGATGTTTGGAACTGAGGAAGTGCTGGATTATGAGAGTGTTTCCAAGGTCTATGGTGAAAAGGCAGAGCAGATAGAGGCTTATCTGGCTGGCTTGCCTGATTCCTTATCGTATCCCCAGAAGACTCAGGCCATGTGGCGGGAGTTTGCAGGGCTCAATTTTTCAGGCTCTACTCCCAATCATATCTTAGGCTTGGCC
>NZ_KQ969107.1:149273-162500 GCF_001578795.1 Streptococcus gordonii | reverse complement strand
GCTGGTTATCATTCCTTGTCAGCTAATCAGGAATTTGCTTCCGCAACTGCCCTTCGTCAGAATCTGGACCAGCCAGGCTTTCTCAAAAAATTCACCCCAGCCCATCACTTGATTGAAGCGGCTCCCAAGGTGACCTGGTCGGACCTCTTTCCTTATCTCCGTTACCAGATAGTGACCTGTCCGGATTTAACAGACTTTTATCAGGTCAATCAGGAGTTGGCCGTCAGGATTAGAGTGGCCTTGAAAAGCAGTGAGACCATAGAAGAGCTAGTTGAACAGGTGGCGACCAAGCGCTATACCAAGGCTCGGGTCCGGCGTCTACTGACCTATATCCTAGTCGGAGCTAGGCAAGAAGAGCTTCCGTCAGGTGTTCATATTTTAGGCTTTTCAGAGCAGGGGCGCCAGCATTTGTCCAAGCTTAAGGGAAAAGTTGAATTGGTCAGCCGTATCGGCAAGGAGCCATGGAATAGTCTAACCCAGCAGGCTGATAAGGTCTATCAGCTAGGCAATCCTGTACTTAGGGAACAGAACTTTGGACGAGTTCCGCTGATTTTGTTGTAAAGAAAACTTTTATCTAAACTAGAAAGATAGAAGTCAAAGAATATAAAAATAGAAAAAGGAGTCTTCTTTTATGAGAATGAAAAAATCAATCTTACTTTCTCTCTTGGCTATCATTGCCCTTGGCTTAGGTGCCTGCTCGAACTCTAGCAATAATAAGCAGTCCAATGGTCAAGAAAATAGTGCTCAGAAAAAAACTAGTCAAAGTTCTAGTAAAACAAAAGATATAGATAGTCTATTGGAAGAAATCCAGACGGCCAACGAAAAAATGAGCAGTGTTCGTCAAAAAACCAATATAGGTGGCTTGCTGGGAACAACAGATAAAAAGATTCAAAAAGAACAAAATATGACTTCGCAAGTTATCTATAAGACCGAAAAGCAAGAAGTAGAGATGGCAAGCATTACAGTTAAGACTGTGGAAGATGGAGAAGAGAATTTTAAAGAACTCTTGATGCCGGGTGGTGAAAAGGCTCCATTATATACCCGTTATAATAAAACTGGTGAATGGGATAAAGAGGTCCAAGAAAATGGAGGAAAGTATATTGTTTATCCAGACTATTTCCAACTCTTAAACGGCTTAAATAAACTAGCACAAGACTTAAAACTAGAAGAGACAGATAACGACTATGTCTTTACTTTGAAAACTCAAGATGCGGATATTTTAGGAGTTTATGGGAAAGAGTTTCGGTTTAACTTTTCTCAATTTCCTAAATCCAACTTCAAAAAAGAATTGACCGTAAAGATTGACAAAAAAAGCAAATTCCTCAAAGAATTTAAAATGAATATATCTACCTCTGGTGATCAAGGAACACTTGCTATCAAGAGTGAAACGAATTACTCAGACTGGAACTTGGTTAAAAAGGAAGATATTCCAACTATCTCTGATGAGAAAAAAGAACAATAAGCTGGTGAGTTGAACTTCGCTATTCTATTTCAGTTTTCCAAGGCTAAGTTCAGAAAGAGCAAGTCAATGGGGAATTTTAAGTTTAAGGTTAGCAGGTAATGATCTTCTTTTCTGTGAAAGAAAAGATATAAAAGAGATCCAATTAGACTATTTTTCTTAGTGATTTTTCCTTGTTCCTGTGTTATAATAAGGAAGATTAAAATGTAAACTATTAAAAGGAGAACCTCCAATGGGACGTAAATGGGCCAATATTGTGGCAAAGAAAACGGCCAAAGATGGCGCAAACTCAAAAGTATATGCTAAATTCGGTGTTGAAATCTATGTAGCAGCGAAAAAAGGTGATCCGGATCCAGAAACAAATACAGCTCTGAAATTTGTTATTGACCGAGCTAAGCAAGCACAAGTACCGAAGCACGTTATCGATAAAGCTATCGATAAAGCAAAAGGAAATACAGATGAAACCTTTACAGAAGGTCGTTACGAAGGTTTCGGGCCTAATGGTTCAATGCTAATCGTGGATACTTTGACTTCAAATGTGAACCGCACTGCGGCGAATGTTCGTGCTGCTTTTGGTAAAAACGGTGGGAACATGGGAGCAAGTGGTTCTGTTTCTTACCTTTTTTGACAACAAAGGAGTTGTTGTGTTTGCGGGAGATGATGCAGATAGTATCTTTGAATTGCTCTTGGAAGCAGATGTCGATGTAGATGATGTTGAAGCAGAAGAAGGAACAATTACGGTTTATACTGCACCAACGGATCTTCACAAGGCTATCGTAGCTCTGCGTGAGTCTGGTATCGAAGAATTTCAAGTTACAGAGTTAGAAATGATTCCTCAGTCAGAAGTGGAACTCTCTGGTGACGATCTTGCAACTTTTGAAAAATTAGTAGATGTCCTTGAAGACGATGAAGACGTTCAAAAAGTCTACACAAACGTCGAAGGCTATTAATCTACTGACCTGCAGTTAGGCTGCAGGTTTTTTTATTATAATGAAAAACTTCAAATGACGTTTACCAGTTAAGGCGATTATGATAAAATAAAGAGAATATATTATTTCAAGGAGATAAGGATGAAAAAAATCTTTCAATATGTAGCCATACTTGTAGCCGGATTTAGCTTGATGGCCTGTGACCTACTTCCTGGCCAAAGTAAGGGTGGGGGCACTCCAGCAGAGCAGAAAGAGGCTAAATCGGGTGCCCTATCAGCTAGCAACAAAGAGATAGAAATGAAAGTAAAAGGGCGGTCAGTATATTCTGCCAAGTGATGGAAAAGAAAATTCAAAATATTTAGCCTTGGAATTGGAAATTAAGAATAAATCAGACGAAACAGTTAGAATCTCCCCTTCTGATATTGATATCTATAATCCTAATGGTGAAAAAGTTAAGTTAAGCAGAGTCAGTGATTATAAGCATGGTTTTGAGACAATACAATTCGATAATCTCTCGGCAGGAAAATCTCTTTCTGGTTATTTAGTCTTTGAGGTTAAAACCAACGGTAAGTATGAACTTGAGTATGAGAAAAAGATTTATAACCCAAAACAGAAAATCAAAGGATTTAAATTGACTATTGATCCAGCTAAGTATCCTAATCAGGTGGCAGAAAGTAAAAAACTTGCTTTTGACTATCTGAATACTGTTTTCTTGGGAGGAAAAGCTAAAAGTAAGGATGAGGCTAAATCATCTGGTGGTAAAGAAGATTTTGTTTTGGGAGGCGACCTGTCCCAAAATGAAAGTGACTTCAGGGCAGCTTTTACAGAGGATTTTAAACGCAAATTACATGATTATCCATTTACTGATGACGAAGTTAATGCTTTTATCGATTCTTATGTAGAAATGAATGCCAAAAGGGCTGAGATTTCTTATAGGGTAACTCAGTACCTACCAAATGCGGTTGTGATCAAGATTAGACCAAAAACGATCAGTCTCAGTAGAACGATTTTAAACCATCGTAAAGCGTTTTATGAAAAGCACCGTTCAGAATATGCCAATCTGACCGAAATTAATAAGGCAATTGACAAGAATTATGCTGACGTGATGACAGCTGGTTTAGATTCTCATCCTCTTCTTACAACTGAATCTGAATACCAGTTAACATTTGTTAAGACAGATGGGAAATGGGTTTTAGAACCAGACTATACCTATGATTCCATTGTTGTCGCTTTTGAAGGCGATATATCATAAAAAGTAAAAGAAGAGAGCCAGATTCATCCATCAGGTCTCTCTTTTTTGTTTCTTCCTTAAGCTTTGTGCTATACTGGTGAATAGGTAAGTTAGAGGAAAAGGAGCCTGCTATGAAGAAATTTTATGACAAACTAATACAAACCCGCCACTATCTCCATCGTCATCCAGAACTGTCTGGTCAGGAATATCAAACAACGAATTTTTTAAAAAAATATCTGGAAGACCTTGAGATTAGAATATTAGATTCTAATCTGAAAACAGGTCTAATTGCTGAAATCGGCTCCGGACAGCCTATAATTGCCCTGAGAGCTGATATAGATGCGCTACCGATTTTTGAACAGACTAATCTGCCTTATGCCAGTCAAAATCCAGGTGTCATGCACGCCTGTGGACATGATTTTCATCAGACAAGTCTCTTGGGGGCAGCTGAACTGCTCAAGGCTATGGAGGAAGATTTGCAAGGAACAATCCGTCTTATTTTCCAACCTGCTGAGGAGACTTCTTGCGGAGCTTTGGAAGTTATAGAAACAGGCTATTTGGCTGATTTGAAAGCTATTGTTGGTTTTCACAATATGCCTCAGCTAAAAGCAAATCAGTTAGCCCTAAAGCCAGGGGCTATGATGGCTGGAGTAGAAAAATTCAAGGTAGAAGTGGAAGGGATTAGTAGTCATGCTGCACGGCCGGATCTGGGTGTTGATACAGTTTTAGTCTTGACTAGTATGGTCCAAGCTTTGCAAGTTTTGGTGGCCAGAACGGTCTCCCCTTTTGAAGCCAATGTTCTTTCTATTACCCATATCAAGGTAGGGACTACTTGGAATGTTCTGCCCCAAAATGGTTTTTTTGAAGGCACCATTAGATCCTTTAGCCCAAGCTCTCAAAAAAAAATAAAAGAAGACTTTATTAAAATTGTTGAAAATACAGCAGAAAACTTTGGTGCACGAGTTTCTATTACTTGGGATCAAACACCACCTGTGACTTATAATGATCCGGATTTGACCGAACTCTTATTTGAAAATTCTAAAACATTTGCTGAGGTGGTGGAAGCCAGACCTTCCACAGCTGGAGAAGACTTTGCTTTTTATCAGGAGAAGATTCCGGGAGTTTTTGCCTTTATTGGTTCAAATGGAGCAGATGATGCATCAGATCTTCACCATGATACGATGACTATCGATGACGAAGCTTTTAAAGTATCTGTTCCATACTATGTCGAAAGTGCTCTCTGTTTATTAAGATGCTATAAATAACAACTATACCACTATATAAAAAAATGGAACTAGGCAAATCTCCTTCCTTTTGTTAAGATAGAACAGTGGCAAGGAGATTTTGTTGTGCCTTTATTATGAGCCTTCAATAAATAAAATTTATACCCTTGATAAAAAATATATACTAGGCAAGCTTAGGGATATTTGTTATTATAGGACATAGTTTATAAATGAATAGGAGAATATCTATGAAAAAATTAGTAAAATATTCTGCCCTTCTTTCTCTTGCTTTTGCAGCAGTCGGAACTTTGGCTGCTTGTTCAGCTTCAAATAGCAAATCTGAATCAGGTAAATCGGGTGAGAAGAAGGTAACAGTTGAAATTGCAACCGTTGGAACAACCCGACCTTTCTCATATGATGATGAAGATGGAAAATTAACAGGTTATGAAATTGAAGTGCTTAGAGAGGTCTTTAAGGGATCAGACAAGTATGAAATCAATTTCAATAAAACTAAATGGACTTCTGTCTTTGCTGGTTTAGATAGCGATCGCTTCCAAATTGGTGCCAACAATATTAGTTATTCAAAAGAACGTGCTGGGAAATATCTTTATGGAAATCCATATGCTAAAAACCCAACGGTTTTAGTGGTTCGTAAGGGAACAGATATTAAATCTTTAGATGATATTGGTGGTAAATCGACGGAAGTAGTACAAGGTACTTCAACAGCGAAACAGCTGGAAGACTACAACAAAGAGCATGCGAATAATCAGACAAAAATCAATTATACAGATGGAACGATTCAGCAAACTCTTGTGAATTTGAATGAAGGTCGTACAGATTATAAAGTTTTTGAGCGTATTTCTGTTGATACCATTATCAAAGAACAAAATTTGGAAAATCTAGAAGTTATTGAACTTCCTAGCAATCAACAACCATATGTTTATCCTTTATTTGCTCAGGGACAAGAAGAATTAAAAACTTTTGTAGACAAACGTATTAAGAAGTTATATGAAGATGGCACCCTTGAAGAACTTTCTCAAAAATACTTCGGTGGCAGTTACCTTCCAGAGGCAAAAGATATTAAATAATTAATAAGACTTTAACTATAAGGAGATAAGAATATGAAATTAGCAAAATGGTTTGGAGCAGCTGCAGTTGCGGTTGCAGTCCTTGGTTTGGTAGCTTGTGGAGCTTCTAATAAAGAATCAGGAAATGGCAAAGATAAAACAGTAACCATTAAAATTGGTACAATGACCATTGACAACGATGAGCAACAACGCTGGGATCTCATTCAGAAGAAACTTGAAAAAGAAAATGTGAAACTTGAATTTACTCAATTTACAGAATATCCACAAGTAAATAAAGCTGTTGCAGATGGTGAGTTGGATGTCAATGTTTTCCAACACTATTACTATCTTAACAACTGGAATAAAGAAAACAGCCAAGATTTAGTAGCTGTTGCTGATACTTATCTTGCGCCTATTCGTCTTTATTCCGGTACTAAAGACGGCAAAAATAAATATACAAAAGTTGATGAGCTTCCAGATGGAGCTGAAATCGCTGTACCAAATGATGCGACCAACGAAAGCCGTGCATTGAACTTGCTTCAAGCTGCTGGCCTAATTAAATTGGACAAATCTGGTAACGAGCTTGCAACAGTTGCAAACGTTAAAGAAAATCCAAAGAAATTGAAAATTACAGAATTGGATGCTAGTCAAACTGCTCGCTCACTGACCTCAGTAGACGCTGCTGTTGTAAACAACACCTTTGTAAACGAAGCAAAATTAGACTATAAGAAAGCTTTGTTCATTGAACCAAAAGATAAAAATTCTAAACAATGGTACAACATCATTGCAGCTAAGAAAGATTGGGAAAAATCTGACAAGGCTGATGCAATTAAGAAGTTGATTGCAGCCTACCATTCTGACGATGTTAAAGAGTTAACAGAAAAAACTTCAGATGGCTTGCTTGAGCCAGTTTGGTAAGAAGTAAAAGACAGTAGGCACCAGTCTTAATGGATTTATCAAGCATGCAAGACTGAAAGTGTTTAATAAAACTCAGTTGGGATGACCAGCTGAGTTTTATCGCCTTATTTATGGGGAGGAATTATGGCTTTTTTCAGTGAAAAAGAGCAGTTACAAAAATTTGAAGAGGATGAACTCACGCAGGCTTATTTTGAGGTTTTACGGGAGTTGATTGCTAAAAAATCTATTTTTGCTCAGCAGATAGGCTTGAAAGAAGTAGCAGATTATTTGAGAGAAGTTTTTGAAGAGGCTGGCGCGGAAGTGACCGTTGATGCAAGTTACAGAGCCCCTTTTGTCATTGCTCGTTTTAAGAGTTCAAATCCTAATGCTAAAAGTATTATTTTTTACAACCACTATGATACAGTGCCTGCAGATAGTGATCAACCTTGGACAGAAGATCCTTTCACCTTATCTGTCAGAGATGGGGCCATGTATGGCCGAGGTGTTGACGATGACAAGGGTCATATCGTGGCTCGCCTGACAGCCCTGCAGAAGTATCGAGAAGGTAAGCAAGATTTACCTGTCAATGTTACTTTTATTATAGAGGGAGCTGAAGAGTCTGCTTCGACTGACTTGGATCGCTATTTGGAAAAGCACAAGGAGGAATTGTCCGGTGCCGATCTCCTCATCTGGGAACAGGGTAGCCGGAATGCGCTGGGTCAGTTAGAAATCACGGGTGGAAATAAGGGGATTGTAACCTTTGATGCCAAAGTGAAAAGCGCTGATGTAGATATACATTCGAGTTTTGGCGGCGTAATTGATTCAAGTAGCTGGTATCTTTTAAATGCACTAGCTAGCTTGCGAGGAGCTGACGGTCGCATCTTGGTGGAAGGCATCTATGAACAAATTGTCGAGCCAAACGAACGTGAACTAGCTCTGGTTGAGGAGTTTGCGCGACGAAACCCAGAAGAATTAAAACAAATCTATGGTTTAGAATTGCCCCTGCTTGAGGAGGAAGGGCATAAGTTCCTACGACGCTATTTTTTTGAACCAGCTATTAATATTGAGGGAATATCATCAGGTTATCAAGGTCGGGGTGTCAAGACAATCCTACCTTCAGAAGCTAAGGCCAAGCTTGAGGTGAGACTTGTACCTGGTTTAGAACCACAAGATGTGCTTGATAAGATTCGAAAACAACTAATCAAGAACGGTTATCCTAAGGTAGAGCTTATTTATACTTTGGGAGAAATGAGCTACCGTAGCGACATGAGTGCTCCGTCTGTTCTTAGTGTTATTGAGTTAGCAAAGAAATATTACAGAGAAGGAGTAGCAGTGCTACCAACATCAGCCGGAACTGGCCCAATGTTTACTGTTTATGATGCTTTGAAGATACCCATGATGGCCTTTGGCTTGGGCCATGCTAACAGCCGAGACCATGGTGGAGATGAGAATGTTCGCCTAGCAGATTATTACACCCATATAGAATTAGTAGAGGAGTTGATTGCAAGCTATGAGTAAAGAAATTATTACATTAGATCGGATTGACGTGACCTTCCAGCAGAAGAAACGTCAAATCCAAGCTGTAAAAGATGTGAGTATTCGCATTAACCAAGGAGATATCTATGGAATTGTTGGCTATTCTGGAGCTGGGAAATCTACTCTGGTTCGGGTGATTAACCTTTTACAGGTACCGACTGGAGGAACTATTACCATTGACAATGATGTCATTTTCAAAGACAAAAGAGTTCAACTTTCTGCAACCCAGTTACGTCAAAAGCGTCAGGATATTGGGATGATCTTCCAACACTTCAATCTAATGAGCCAGCTGACGGCTGAAGAAAACGTAGCCTTTGCCTTAAAGCATTCAGGTCTGTCTAAGGAAGAGAAAAAAGAGAAGGTGAAGAAGCTGCTAGACTTGGTTGGCTTGGCGGATCGAGCTGAGAACTATCCTTCGCAGCTGTCAGGTGGACAAAAGCAGCGTGTAGCGATTGCGCGGGCCTTGGCCAATGATCCAAAAATCTTGATTTCAGACGAAGCAACATCAGCCTTAGATCCTAAGACGACCAAGCAAATCTTGGCTCTCTTGCAAGACTTGAACCAAAAATTAGGTTTGACGATTGTGCTTATTACTCATGAAATGCAAATCATTAAGGATATTGCTAACAGAGTAGCAGTGATGCAGGATGGACAATTGATTGAAGAAGGGTCTGTTCTCGATATTTTCTCTAATCCTAATCAGGATTTGACTAGAGATTTCATTACAACAGCAACAGGAATTAATGAAGCTATGATTAAAATCGAAAAGCAAGAAATTGTGCAGAATCTGGCTCCAAATAGTATTTTGGTGCAGTTGGAGTACGCGGGTACAGCAACAGATGAGCCTTTGTTGAATCAAATTTACAAAAAATATCAAGTTACTGCCAATATCTTATATGGGAATATTGAAATTTTGGACCATACACCGGTTGGTGCTTTGGTAGTTGTCTTGTCTGGCGAATCAGAAAATCTTACTGCGGCTAAGACGGCTATTAGTGAAGCAGGCGTTCGTTTGACTGTTCTAAAGGGAGGTGCATAAGATGCTGAAATTAATCGAAACTTATTTGCCAAATGTATATAGGATGGGCTGGACTGGTCAAGCAGGCTGGGGAACAGCTATTTATACGACCCTTTATATGACAGTAATCTCTTTTTTGATTGGTGGTTTCTTTGGGCTTATAACAGGACTTTTTCTTGTATTAACCAAGCCAGGTGGAGTTCTGGAAAATAAGGTGGCTTTCTGGATTTTGGATAAAGTGACTTCTGTCTTCCGTGCAATTCCTTTTATTATCTTGCTGGCTGTCCTATCGCCCTTCTCTCACCTGATTGTTGGGACAGGAATTGGACCAAACGCTGCTATTGTACCACTTTCATTTGCCGTTTATGCCTTTTTTGCCCGTCAAGTTCAGGTTGTTTTATCTGAGTTGGACGGTGGAGTGATTGAAGCAGCCCAGGCTAGTGGTGCAACTTTATGGGATATTATTGGTGTCTATCTTATTGAAGGTCTACCAGATTTAATCCGTGTAACTACAGTCACCTTGATTTCTTTGATTGGTGAAACTGCTATGGCTGGAGCAGTCGGTGCAGGTGGTATCGGTAATGTAGCGATTGCTTATGGTTTTAACCGGTATAATAATGACGTTACCATTCTTGCAACGGTTGTCATTGTAGCTATCATCTTTACGATTCAATTTGCGGGAGACTTTTTGACTAAAAAATTAAGTCATAAATAGAAGTTAATTTGAGAGTGGGACAGAAATCGGCCATTCGTTAGAATTCGATTTCGTCGTCCCACCTCCGCACAGTTGAGTAGGGCTGTAAAAGCTGATGAAATCAGCGCAGTAGAGCCCACTAAACCACTGCGTCTTGCTCGACAATCCAAAAACAATTGAGAGGCTAGGACTTTTGTCCCAGCCTCTTGTTTTTTAATTAAATATTCTGAAAATTTAATTTACATTCAACTTTGTGAATGTTATAATAAGGAGAAAAAACATACGGAAAGGGAAAGTTATGGCTCAAGAAGAGGAAAAGATCTCAAGAAGCAGGAAAAAACAGCTGTTAGCTCGCTTGAAAGAGCAAATTCGACCAAAGAAGGGCTTGATTTATCTGGCTGCTTTTTTATCCTGGATTCAATTTTTAACGAGAATTACTAGTTTTGCTTTGATTGCCCAAGCATTGGCAGAGTTTTATGAAGGAAAACAAGTTGACTTATACACTCTTTTTCTTTATTTGCTAGCCTTAAATGGTTTAGGATTTGGAATTGCTCTATTTGCCAAACAGTTTCAAGGTCTAGCCTCTCAGTTTGCACGAAACAAGCTAAAGAGAGAATTTTTTCAGGCTTTTGTTGCTAAGGACGGTGAGTTTCAGGATAGCCGAACTGCAGCGGATATTTTAACAGTTGCTGCTCAGGGAATTGATAGCTTGGATACCTACTATTCCTACTATCTATCCTTAAATCTACGAACCTATTTTAACTGTTTAACCGTCCTTATCTTAGTCTTCTGGCTCTTTCCCTTGGGTGGTTTAATTTTTATATTATCCTTGCCCCTTATTCCTGTGTCTATCATCCTGATGCAGAAGCGATCGCGTAGGATTATGAATCGATATTGGGGCTCTTATATGGATGTGGGCAACCTTTTTCTGGATGACTTAAAGGGGTTAAACACATTGTATTCTTATCAGGCTGATAAGAAATACGAGCAGGAATTTGCGGAGCAGGCCGAAGATTTTCGCGATGCCACTATGGAACTGCTAGGTTTTCAACTACAATCAGTGGGCTATATGGATGCTGTTATGTATTTGGGAATCAGCCTGTCAGGTTTTTTAGCACTTTCGTGGCTGGCTACTGGCCAATTGTCCTTGTTTAGCATGATTTATTTTGTCTTAATTGCGACAGAATTTTTTACTCCGATTCGAGAAGCAGGCTACGGTATGCATTTGGTCATGATGAATACCAAGATGGCAGATAGGATTTTTAGTTTTTTGGATTCGGTCCAAGAGACTAAAGTAGAAACAAAACAAGATTTAGCACCATTTCAACAATTAAGTGTGCAGGATTTGTCCTTCTCTCATGGGGATAAAAAGATTTTGGATAGGGTCTCTTTTGACGTAGAAGTTGGCCAAGTATTTGCTATTGCTGGGGAAAGTGGGCGTGGCAAGACGACCTTGGCCAAGATTCTACTAGGGAAATTGAAAGCCGAGCAAGGTCAGATATTCTTTGGAGAGACCTCCAATGAAAATTTGACACAATCAGCTCTCTACAAAGAGATGATGTATGTGTCGTCAAACAGCTTTCTTTTGAATACCAGTATTTTAGAGAATTTGCAGTTGGCAAGGGATTGGAGTCGGGACAAAATTCAGCAATGGCTGACCGAGAAGAAGCTTTTATCTTTTATTGAAAATTTGCCTGAGGGTCTAGATACCCTTGTTGGTGAAGATGGCAACCAGCTGTCACCAGGTCAAAGACAGCAAGTGATTTGTGCTCGAGCAATTCTTGCTCAAAAATCGCTCTATATCTTTGATGAAATTACTTCTAGTGTTGATAAGGACAATGAAGACCTTCTTTATGAACTGCTAAACGAGCTTTCTAAAGAAGCCCTTGTCATCGAGATTACTCATAAAATGAAGCGGGTAGCAGAGGCTGATCAAGTTCTTTTTATGAGCAAAGAGGGAACAGTTTTGGCTAGTCCAACCCAGCTTTACTGGGAACATCAGGAGTACAGAACTTTAGTGGATAGACAAATAGAACTGGAGGAGAGAATTCATGGAAGCTAAAAGAACTTATCCAAGCAAGCAACTCCTTTTCAGGCTTTTTCAGATCATGAAGCATCTATTACCTGCTCTAGGATTAGCTGTTATTTTTGCAGTTTCAGGCTTTACAGTTTCAGTCGCGATTCCTATTTTATTGGTAAATCAAGGATTTTTGGCTGTAGGAGGGCAAGCTCCGTCTCTAGGTTTTCTGTTTCTTCTTTTAGCTTTGGCCATTAGTCGAGGACTCTTCCGCTATGGAGAGCATTATTTTGGTCATTATGTGGCTTTTCATTCCCTAGCGGACTTGCGAAAGCTTGTCTTTGCTAAACTACGACGTCTTGCGCCTGCTAAGTTAGACCGACAAGATAGTGGGAGCTTATTAAAAATGATCGGGGAGGATATTGAAGCAATTGAAGTCTTTTTTGCCCATACAGTTGCACCAGTTTGTACAGGGCTTATCTCTGCTTTCATTATGTGGATCTTTCTCTCTAGGATATCCCCAGCTCTTGGTTTTCTGGCTTTGCTGACTTACCTGCTTTTAGCTGTGGTCTTGCCTCAAAATTTTGCTCGACATTTACAAAAACTCTTATCAAAACAAGCGGATGATCGGACAATATACATTTCTTATTTCTTGGAGAGCCTGAAGGCAATACATGATTTGTCCCAGCTCGGACAAACTTCAAAACGTTTTGCTTGTTTAGAACAAAAAAGCCAAGGTTTAAATAGAATAGAAAGGCAGGTTGCTCAGAAGCAATTTTTTGAACAAGCTCTAACCTTTTTAATGGTGGGCTTATCTGTTATGGGCTTTGCTATCTTGTCTCTCTTCCAACTTAATCAAGGTGATATTGATCTGACTCAGGCAGGACTAGCTCTGGTAGCTTTCTTAAGCTCTTTTGCTCCATTTCTGGAATTAGGGCGACTACCTCTAGGATTTAAAAGAGCAATGAATGCCAGTCGGCAGGTCTTTTCACTCTTGGATGAGCCAGAGGCAGATAGCAGTGGTTTGGAGACTGATGTCAGGATCGAATCAGTTGATGTTAATCATTTAAACTTTGATTATGAAGGGCGAGAGCAAGGACTTTTTCAAGGTTTGTCAGCACGATTTGAGAAAGGCAGAATAATTGGCATTGTAGGT
>NZ_KQ969107.1:145942-148885 GCF_001578795.1 Streptococcus gordonii | reverse complement strand
CTGTCTGGACAGGATCATCAAACCTTCCATCGCCAGCATTTACAAGCCTCCTTCGCCTATGTCCCTCAAGTTGCTCAACTTTTCCATAAAAGTCTTCGGGAAAATCTAGTCTTGGGCAGAACTGATATAAGTGATGAAGAGATCTGGATCTTGGCAACTAAATGTCGCCTCAAGGAACGTTTGGAGCGCTTGCCAGAGGGGCTAGATACTGTAATTGATGGAGAAACAACTTTTTCTGCTGGTGAAGCTCAGCGTTTGGAGCTGATGCGAGCCCTGCTTAAGGAGGCAGATTGTTATATTTTTGATGAACCTACCAGCAATCTCGATTCACTGAATGAAGCAGCCTTCCTATCTATTGTCAAAGAAGAATGCCGTGGCATGGTCTTTCTCATCTCCCATCGCTTGTCAACGGTTGCTTTTGCAGATGAGGTTTATGAATTAAATCATTCTCAAGTAAGGAGGATAAAAGGATGAGAAAAGGACTACAAGTAAAAGACCTTGTGATGACAGGTGCTTTTGCAGCCCTCTATTTTCTATGCGTCGGTTTAGGCGTCCTGGTTGGTCTGATTTTCGACCGGTCAGGGAATATGTTCTATGCCCCAGCTGGAGCAGCAATCTTTGGTGGGACGGTTTACATGCTTCTACAAAGCAAGATAAAAAAATTCGGAGCTATCAGTCTCTTGGGAATCGTGATGGGAGGATTTTTCTTCTTGTCTGGCCATTTCTTTGCGGCCTTCTTGCCAGGCTTGATTTTTGGCTTCCTAGCTGATTTGTTAGCCAAACAAGGAAATTATCAAAATAAATGGCTAAGTTTAGCGTCATTTGTCCTTTTCTCCTTTGCCAATTCGGGCCCGATTATTATGATGTGGCTAGCTCGGGAGACTTATGTTCAAAGCTTGCTAGCGCGTGGTAAAACTCAAGAGTATATTGACCGGGTTATGGTTCCTGTGAATCCACAAGTGGTTCTTGGTTTTGTAATTATGGTTGTTATTGCCGCTATTATAGGGGGACTATTTGGTCAATATATGGTCAAGAAGCACTTTATAAAGTCAGGGATGGTCTCATGAAATTAGATGTACGAAGCAAGGTTCTTTTGGTTTTATTTGCCAATCTGGCCTTTCTTTTTAGAGTATCCGGCTGGCTTGAACTGATGATTGTTTCAGGCTTGGCGACGCTCTTATACTTTGCTGGAAAAGGTAAGATTGCCGTCTATAGTTTATTGGTCTTTGTCCTTTTTTGGACCCTGGATGCTTATCTAACCGATTTCTTTTCTTTTCAACTGATACGAAATTTCGTAACTCTGCTCACGGCTGGACGTTTTATGCTTCCTTCTTTTATGGCTGGGAGTTTGCTTTTGACAACTGCGACAGCCTACGACCTGGTTCATGGCCTTAGAAAATGGCACCTACCGGAATCTTTTCTTTTAACCTTAGGAGTGATGATGCGATTTTTGCCAGCTATACCAGCAGATGCGAAAACGATTCATAGAAGTTTGCGTCTACGAGGGATTTTCCTTAGAAAAAGGGATTTTATCTTTCGTCCAGTGGCCTACTTTGAATACCTTCTGGTGCCGTTACTCATGTCACTTATGCGAACGGTTCAAGAGTTGACCATAGCTAGCCTTACCAAAGGACTAGCACTAGGAAAAAGGCCGACAGAAACTTTTTCATCAACCTTTAATTTAGCAGATTGGAGTACTTGTGCATGGATGTTTATCATGACCTTGTGGATGATAAGAGGGTGATTACTGCGACCGGCTTTCGTTTTACTTATGAAAATAGCAGAGCTAGTAGCTTGCTGGTTGAAGATTTACAAATCTCATCAGGCCAGTTGGTCGTCTTATGTGGCAAGAGTGGGAGTGGCAAATCAACCTTCTTAAGGTTGATCAATGGCTTAATCCCAGATTACTATGAGGGAAAATTAGATGGTCAATTAGAAATAGCCGATCAGTCAGCAGGAAAACAGACAGTTGAAGAATGTTCTAAACAAGTTGCTTCAGTTTTTCAGAATCCTTCTAGTCAGTTTTTTCATAAATACGTTAAGCATGAATTGGTTTTACCAGGTGAAAATCATTGTCAATCAGCAGCAGAAATTTTGAATAAATTAGAAAAATTAACTGCTGACTTTGCTTTAGAAGACTATCTTGAACGTGATCTTTCTACTTTATCAGGTGGAGAAAAGCAGAGAATTGCCCTTTTAACGGCTCTGATGCAGGATACAGATATCTTGGTTTTAGATGAACCGACAGCTAATCTGGACAGGTCAGGGATTGAGCAAGTAGCTAGTTATCTTTCTATCTTAAAACAAGAAGGGAAAACGATTCTTATAGCGGAGCATCGCTTGGATTATTTAAAGGACTTGGCTGACCGCTATCTTTATTTTGATCAAGGTGTTCTTAAAAGAGATTATTCAAAAAAGGAGTTTGATAGCTTAACAGAAACAGACCGCCATAATTTAGGACTGCGAAGTCAGCGTCTATCTAGCTCTATCTCGAGACTTGAGGCAAAGAAGCAAATTGCTCCTTCACCACTGACGGGGGATTTGACCATAAAAAATCTTTGCTTACAGGCAGGGGACCAGAAATTGAGTTTTCTTGAAGAAGCTAACTTCAAGTCAGGTGCGATTACAGCTCTTGTGGGGCCTAATGGGAAAGGTAAATCAACTCTAGCTTTTTATCTGGCCGGTTTATTAGACGATGAAGAAGCGGATTTTTATTTAAATGGGCATGCTCTATCAGCTCATGATCGTCTGAAAGAGACTGCTTTTGTTCTGCAAGAGGTTGCTCTTCAGCTCTTTTCAGATAGTGTCCAAAAGGAGTTGACCTTGGGTTTGAAAAAAGTTGTCGATGCATCAAATATCTTAGAAAACTTAGGATTAAAAGGCTTAGAAGAAAGACATCCAATGACCCTATCAGGTGGAGAGATGCAACGGCTAGTCATAGCT
>NZ_KQ969107.1:130748-145713 GCF_001578795.1 Streptococcus gordonii | reverse complement strand
ATCAGGTGGAGAGATGCAACGGCTAGTCATAGCTAGTCAAGTCCTTACTAAAAAAAGTGTGTTTATTTTTGACGAACCTAGTTCAGGTTTAGATTATCAGCAAATGTTAAAAGTAGCTGAGTTACTGAAGACATTAAAAGAGCAGGGAAAAATTATTCTGCTCATTTCTCATGATGAAGAACTGCTTGAGAAGACAGCTGATTACTTTCTTACCTTAAATTAATTACTCGCTATACAAAAAAACTATAGCTTTTACAGTTGTTTATCTAGATTTCCCCTCCTATTTTTGGTATGATTGAAGAACAGTAATGTAGCTTCTGGCTTTGCTATTTTTCTGTTTCTAGAGTTGATTAGACTGGTAGACTAGTAGATAAGTAGGTTAAAGTCCAGGACTATAAGAGGGAGAATACATGAACAATTTACTTGTATTGCAATCGGATTTTGGTCTTGTGGATGGTGCGGTATCTGCGATGATTGGCGTGGCTCTAGAGGAGTCAGCTACATTAAAGATTCACCATTTAACCCATGACATTACGCCATATAATATTTTTGAAGGTAGTTATCGTCTTTTTCAAACGGTCAACTACTGGCCAGAAGGGACAACCTTTGTTTCAGTGGTCGATCCGGGTGTCGGCTCTAAGCGGAAGAGCGTAGTTGCAAAAACAGCGCAAAACCAATACATTGTCACTCCAGACAATGGAACCTTGTCTTTCATCAAGAAACACGTTGGTATTGTGGCTATTCGGGAAATTTCTGAAGTCGAAAATCGTCGAAAGAATACTGAACATTCCTATACCTTCCATGGTCGTGATGTCTATGCCTACACAGGAGCTAAATTGGCTAGTGGCCACATCACTTTTGAAGAAGTAGGACCAGAATTAAGCGTGGATGACATCGTCGAGATTCCAGTTGTGGAGACCACCTTTGGCGAAGATTCTGTCAGCGGAGCTATCGATATTCTAGACGTTCGATTTGGATCTCTTTGGACTTCTATTACTCGCGAAGAGTTCCAAGAGTTAGAACCTCAATTTGGAGAACGCTTTGAGGTAACGATCTACAATAACGATATGTTGGTTTACCAAAATCAAGTGACCTATGGGAAGTCTTTTGCGGATGTTCGCATTGGTCAGCCGATTATTTATATCAATTCGCTCTATCGAGTTGGTCTAGCAATCAACCAAGGATCTTTTGCCAAAGCCTACAATGTTGGTGTGGGTGCCCAGTGGCATATTGAAATCAAGCGTATTGAAAATTAGCGATTTGTAAAGAGGAGATAAACATGAAAAAAATATTTGATACAACTTTTACGATTAAAGAAGTCGTGGCAACTGGTATTGGTGCAGCACTCTTCGTTGTAATTGGGATGGTCAGCATTCCAACGCCTGTTCCAAACACTAGCATTCAGTTGCAATATGCTGTCCAAGCTTTGTTTGGTGTTGTTTTTGGTCCAATCGTTGGTTTTTTAACAGGATTTATTGGCCATGCCCTAAAAGACTCCATCCAATATGGAAACCCTTGGTGGACTTGGGTCTTGGCTAGTGGTTTATTCGGACTTGTAGTTGGATTGCTTAAAAACTACCTCCGTGTGGCTCAGGGAGTATTTGAATCAAGAGATATCATTACATTTAATGTGGCTCAGTTTGTGGCTAATGCCTTGGTATGGGTAGTCATTGCTCCACTTGGGGATATCTTGATCTATAATGAACCAAGCAATAAGGTCTTTGCACAAGGTGTTGTCGCAACCCTTGCCAATGGTCTGACTGTTGCAGTTGCCGGAACCATACTTTTAATTGCCTATGCACGTACTCAGACAAAGAGTGGTAGCCTTAAAAAAGATTAAATCACGCGATAAGAATAAAAAGGCCGAGATTTCTCTCGGTCTTTTTTGTCAAAAATAAAATACTTTTTGCAATTTATATATTGCATTTTAAAAAATATATTGTATAATAGACTTATAAAAATGAAGGGAGAACCGATATGAAAAACATCAAAAATATCTATTCACCACTTATTTGGCTTGTTTTGGGTGTATTTTTTTTGGTTATAGGACTGAACAATCAAAATCATACTTTTCTTATTTTTGCTGGCTGTGATATTACAATTGGTAGTGCACTTTTAAGCATAGCAACTAAGAAGAAAAATGATAAGGACGATGATCATGGCAAAAAATCTTAAGCTAAAGATGGCGCGAGTGGAGCATGATATGACTCAGGGCGACTTAGCAGATGCTATCGGAGTGACCCGCCAGACCATTGGCTTGATTGAGGCGGGTAAGTACAATCCCAGCCTCAGTTTATGCTTAGCGATTTGCAAATGTCTCGATAAAACGCTGGATCAATTGTTTTGGGAGTAAAAATGTCTGGGGGACATTTTTAGCCTGAGCCGAAAAACGCGGAAGCGAGGGAATGTCTGGGGGACATTTTTAGCCTGAGCCGAAAAACGCGGAAGCGAGGGAATGTCCGGGGGACATTTTTAGCCTGAGCCAAAGAACTCGAAAGCAAGGGAATATCCGAGAATAGTTGAAGAGCAATTTTCATACAAATGTTGAATAAGATGAAATTTTAAGCAAAAGAGGAAAATATATATGGAATCTAAGGTTAAACAAGAGATCTTTAAAGATGAGCGTACTATACAGATTGAACATAAACTAGGAAATGAGATAGCCTTTTTCGCTATCATTCTATTACTTTTGTCTATTTTTGTGAAGCTTGTTTTTTTACGGCTTGATTTGCAGGCTTATTTACCTGAAATAGTCATTATTTTTACCTTAGAAATTTATGCTGGTGTTCGCAGTTGGCAACTTGGTCTAGATATTAATCCTAGTGGTTCAGCTAGTAGTATGAAAAAGTTCAGAAGCTCTTTAGTTATTGGAAGTTTTCTAGCGACTTCATTTTTGCTTATTCAGATTTTAGGTGGGAATTCAAAACTCAAACTATTTTTTAGTCAGCATCCTGTTATGCAATTTGCTTTTGTTGTTATAGTGATAGCGTTATTATCTGGATTTCTAGATAAGTTAGTTAATTATTTTTATCGGAAGAGACAGATAAAATTAGAGCAAGAACTAGAAAATGATGAGAATTAGAATTAATGATTTTTTAATTTATAAATAAGAAAGTGAGTAAAAAAATGAAGAAGTAGCCTGTTATAAAAGATGAACGAATAGAGAAATTAGACGGAAAAGTTGCAGGAGAACTAGTGTTAGGAATGTTTTTCTTCTTAGCCATCTCTGTGTTTTTCAAAGTCTATATTCTCCGTCTAAGCTTGCTAGCTTATCTGCCAGAAGGGACTCTCCTTATCCTAGTAGGTCTATATTCATTGCTTCGTCGCTTAAGCCTAGGCATTGATGTTCGTGATATGGTGAGAGAGGAAAAATGGCCAGAACGTATTGGTAGTGGAATCATTTTTGCTTTAATTCTTGTGGCTATTGATTTCTTTGGACACCAAGAAAGTATGGCTAGCATGCTGAGTATGTTGTATCTGCTTAAGATGGTTTTTGCAATGGTTCTTTTTATATTTGGAAGCTTGACCATGGACAAGTTTAGTCTTTTCATAAACGGCAAACGTCAGGCAAAGTTAGATCAGAAATTGGAGGATGAAGAATGACTTGCTGGAAAAGATTGATGTGGGGTGGTTGTGCCTGCTTAGCCTTAGCCTTGTATGTGCTACCTATGGTATTCAAGCAGAAAGCAGAAACTTATCAAATTTCAAAACAGTGGACTATTGGCATAGGTATTTTGCTGATTTTCCTCGCTTTACTGGTCTTTATCGTGGTAGCAAAGAAGATTGGAATCTTATCCCAGTCTGGGAAAGTCTTTCAAAAAGGAGACGGAAAATGAATTTCTCTTAGCATCTTAGGCATGTTCCTTATATCTATCCTTGGAACGGCTTTATTACGGTGGCTAAATGGAGAAGTTACAACGGCTAATCAGGCGTCTTTGATGGAGGAGTTTAAAAGTGGAAATGGGATTTTGTTACCTATCATGCTTGGAGTTTTAGCACCTGTTGTAGAAGAAATTATCTTCCGTGGAATCCTCCCACTAAAAATCTTTAAAGGCTATGAGGGATGGGGCTATATCATAGGCGGACTCCTCTTTGCGCTTTTTCACGGGCCAACCAATATCGTGTCTTTTGTGATTTATGCTGTTTCTTCTGTGATTTTGACATTGCTGGCCTATCGAACTCGTCGCTTGGAAGTCAGTATTGCAGTTCACATGATTAATAATGGACTTCCAGCCATTCTCATGTTGTTAATTACTATTTTTGGAGTAGAGGTATAGGAGCTTGAAATGAAAATGAAACTTATTAAACGTCAAATTTTAGACGAGCGGGAAGAGCAGCTTGTCAACAAGGCCGGCATGGAGGCTTTTAGTTTCCTGCTGTTTAGTAGTTTGGCCTTATATGTTGGATCGGTGGTTATGAATGCGGGAGCCATTCACTATCAACCATTCTTGATCCTGATTGCGATTGCATGTCTATATTTTTTCTGTCGAGCTCAGTATCTGGGAGCTAATTATTACAATAGTTTCAGTCTTACTATCTGGGGGGTGCTGGCTGCAACAGGCTTTCTGACCCTTTTGATTGCTTGCCAGAATTTTCAGCTCAATCATACTATTTATCATAATAGTGTTTTTCACCCCATGTTTCTTTTGGTCATTTTGGTTACATTTTGCATTCATCTTCCCTTGATGCTGCTGGTCAATATTTTATTAGAGGCTATAAGCAAGAGTCAAAAGAAGCGTTTTGAACACTATTTGAACCAACTTGAGGAAGAGTGAAGTATTTAGCGATTCAGCTCTGCTGTTTTCCAAACAAATTTTTTGCTCAGTTTTTTCAATCAGGTTATAATAAATAGATGAATTAAAAAATTCAGAAAATTTTATAGAGAAAAGAGAGTTGAAATCTTATGGCAAAAGATATTCGCGTCCTGCTTTACTACAAATATGTTCCCATTGAGAATGCTGAGCAATTTGCAGCTGATCATCTGGCTTTCTGTAAATCCATCGGTCTCAAGGGCCGTATCCTGGTAGCAGATGAGGGAATCAACGGAACGGTTTCTGGTGATTATGAAACCACTCAAAAATACATGGATTATGTACACAGCCTTCCGGGCATGGAAGACCTTTGGTTCAAGATTGACCAAGAAAATGAGCAAGCCTTCAAGAAAATGTTTGTTCGCTACAAGAAAGAAATCGTGCACTTGGGCTTGGAAGACAATGATTTTGACAATGACATCAACCCGCTGGAGACGACAGGAGCTTACCTATCACCTAAGGAATTTAAGGAGGCGCTGCTGGACGAAGACACTGTTGTCCTAGATACCCGCAACGACTATGAGTACGATCTGGGCCACTTCCGCGGAGCCATTCGTCCAGACATCCGCAACTTCCGTGAATTGCCGCAATGGGTCCGTGATAACAAAGAGAAGTTCATGGACAAGCGAGTGGTTGTTTACTGTACTGGTGGTGTTCGCTGTGAGAAATTCTCAGGCTGGATGGTTCGCGAAGGCTACAAGGATGTCGGCCAGCTCCATGGCGGTATCGCGACTTACGGAAAAGACCCAGAAGTTCAGGGTGAGCTGTGGGACGGAAAGATGTATGTCTTTGATGAGCGTATCTCGGTCGATATCAACCATGTTGATCCAGTTGTGATTGGGAAAGACTGGTTTGACGGTACTCCTTGCGAGCGTTATGTCAACTGTGGCAATCCAGAGTGTAACCGTCGCATCCTGACTTCAGAAGAAAATGAAGACAAGTACCTCCGTGGCTGTTCTCATGAATGCCGTGTTCACCCTCGTAACCGCTATGTGGCTGAAAACGGCTTGAGCCAGGCAGAAGTGATGGAACGTTTGGCTGCGATTGGAGAAAGCTTGGAAACATTGGTGGCTCAGTAATTTAATTGTGAAGATAAAAAACTTTAGATGTTTCAAGTGTCTAAAGTTTTTTTATCATTTACCTACAAATAAAAGGCTTGTTGGATAGGGATTTGGAAAAGCAGACTATTTCTGTCGATTCTTGGGACTTCTCGCGGAGTAATACTTGCTTTCTGGTTTTCTTTCTACAGTTTTGATTTTTTGTCCTTTCTTTATGATGTGATATAATGAGCTTAAATAAATGGGAAAGGAGCAAGTCTATGTCTAAAGCCATCATGGAAGAAGTAGCAACTTATCTGCGTCAGCATGCAGATCAAGAGCTGAGTCTGACCGATTTGGCTCAGTATTTCCATTATAGTCCTTCCCATCTATCCAGAACTTTCAAGAAAAAGATGGGCTTTTCTATCAAGCAATATGTGGAAGCCCTTAAGATGGAAAAAGGGATTCAGGAAATTGTGGAAGGCCGGCAAAATGTGACCGAGACCTCTATGGAAGCTGGTTATGATAGTCTAGGCAGTTTTTCTAATACTTTTAAGCGGCATACTGGACTTTCGCCTAAAAAATATTACCAGGAATCAACCAAGGCTTATGATTTTATGGTCAAACAGCTGGATGAGAAGGGAGCTTTGTTACATCAGGATCCCGACTGTAAAAGTGGCAATAGGTTGACAGTGGCGCTATCTTATCCTGAGGGGTATGAACCACGCATTAGCTGTGTCGGGCTTTTTAAAACCCGCATTCCCAAAGAAGAGCCGATTATCGGAGTAGCACTGAGTCAGGAGAGACAGTTTACTTTTGAAAATGTACCCGATGGCCACTACTATCTTTTGGCCTGTGAATTGCTGGAGGATTTACGCCTAACTAAAAACTATGTCTTGAAGCATAACTTTCGCTGGGGGAGCGATGAGCCTCTCACTTTTTCAGGCGATAGCATATATCAGGAGGAAATCAGCATGCGCAGGCCCTTGCCCAGCGATCCACCTATTACAGTTAATCTTCCAGTTTTAATCATGCGTTCCCTAGCCAAACAAGCGCAATTGAGAATAAGAAAATTTTTATCCTAATTGATAAACTGATACTAGAGATTTATTCTCAGATATAAAAAATTGGAGGAACAATAATGAAATTAGATGTGTTTTAAGTTTTAATGGTCAGGCCGAAGAAGCTTTTCGTTTTTATGCTGACCTTTTCAGACAGAGATTAAGGGACTTGTCCGAGCCAGTGATATGATGGATCCAGCTGACCTTCCTGCAGAAAAACGGGATAAGCTTGCCTGGATTGCCTTAGATACGGAAAACTTAACCCTGCATGGTGAAGATGTAGGCATTTTTAACGACCTATCTATTCCTAGCAATCATCAGCCCAATCAATGGTTAGTTCTGAGCCCAGACAGTAGAGAAGAAGCTGATGAGCTTTTTGCTAAGCTTGCTGAAGGTGGTCAAATTCTCTATCCTTTAGAGGAACAAGCTTTCGCAGAGTTTTATGGCCGCTTGATTGACCGTTTTGGTATCGGCTGGGATGTGATGAAATGAGGTAGAAGGATGGCTTATAGTGAATCCTTAGCCCAGCAAGTCCGTGCCATTTTAGCTACTGAACTTCCTCCTCGTGTTTTTGAAGAAGAGGTAGAAGAGAAGAAGATGTTTGGTGGCTTGGCTTTTATGGTCCGTGGTAAGATGACCGTTACTGTGAGTTCGAGAAGTCAAGAGCTCATCATGGTACTCATCGGTAAGGAAATGGAAAAGCAGATTCTGCCTAAAAATGGTGCCAGTGTCACAGTGATGAAAGGCAGGCTTTATCATGGCTATATTGATTTAGATGGTGAAGCACAAAAGGAACTGTCTTACTGAATCAAGCTAGCCTTGTCTTACAATCAGGAGCTGACCCAATCGTCTGAAACTTAATAAAGAAATAATAAAGAAGAAAGTCTAGCTAAACTTTGATTTAGTTGGCCTATCTTCTTTTTAAGTACAAATTTTAAACTTTCTCACTATATAAACCTATTTAATCGAAAGTTTAGAAGATTGTTCGAGTTATTAGTATAAAAAATGAGTTTTACCTTTCTAGTACATGCTATGAATAAGCAAAAACTATCCCAATCTCGTCATTTTAGGTATAATAGTAGCCAGAGGTGATCTTATGGGAATTCTAATATTTCTATTTCTTTTAGCTTTGATCTTTTTATTCTATTTTGTAGGTTTTATAATTAAGTTGATTCTAGGGATCGTCTTCTTTGTTATTGGTTTGGTGGTACTTTTATTCCTACTAGGTCGTTATCGAAAGTAGAATAAGTGACTGCTATGAACCAATAGAAAATGAGAGGAGATCAATGTTAAAAATAGAGCAGCCAATTACGATTATTTCATTTCTTTTTGATGATTTTGAGACCCTAGATTTGATGGGGCCGGTAGAGTTTTTAGCTACTTTACCCAATGTAGAGATGAACTATGTCTCTCTTGCGGGTGGTCTGATTTCTAGTAGGCAGGGTTTTCAAATCATGACGGATAATTTTAAAAGCTTACCTCCCAATTCTCTTCTCTTATTGCCTGGTGGTCAAGGTGTCAGAAAGATGGTGGAGGATAAGATTTTCCTATCTTCGCTAGAAAAGGCTGTCCAGCAAGCTGAGTTGGTCTTAAGTATTTGCACGGGAGCAGCTCTTTTAGCTCAGATTGGTCAGCTCAAGGGCCGTAAAGCCACTAGCAACAAGCTCGCCTTGTCTTGGGTTGCTTCACATGATAGAGAAGTTCTTTGGCAAGATCAAGCACGCTGGGTCGTAGATGGGAAGTTCTACACTTCGTCAGGTGTCTCGGCCGGTATGGATATGTCCTTGGGCTTTGTAGCTGATTTTTGGGGTCAGGACTTGGCAGAAGAATTGGCTAAAAAAAGCAGAATACGTGTGGCAAAACAAGGCTGATCAAGACCCTTTTTCTAGTAAATAAAGAGCAGTCTGAGGAAATCAGATTGCTTTTTGACTATGCCCGTAATTTGTTCTACTATGTTAAAGGGAAACATTAAAAAAGGGTGTTCGAGTTCCTTATTTTTCAAAAGTAACTTATGTTATAATATAGTTAAAATATAATAGGGGCATTGTTTTATGAGTATAACATTTTCCATTTCGAATAAACGAGATCTTCTAGGATTTCAGAAAGTTATAAAGGTCAGTGATCTACTTGGATTAGTCGACGGACTTGAACCGCACCCGGCTCAGAAGGATTCTTTGTCTCTTGGCTTGGATAAGCTTCCTTTGTTGAAGTGTTGGGTTCCTGCTAAGTCGGGCCGTTACATGGACGTAGAATATGACAAAACTCGCAAAACGTATAATGTGAGGATTTTGACACCTTCAACACTTACTGACTGGGAGTACGCCTTAACTTTGGTTTCTAAGCTATCAGCTTATCTGGGGACAAGTATTCATGATGAGTATGGCAGGGAATATAGTGGTTCAAGTGTATTAGCCTTCCCATTTCAGGAAGATATACTCTTAGGCTTGGAGAATTTTCTAAAGTCAGGATATCCCTTAGTGTATCAAGATGGAGTTCGCAGGAGAATTGCTCTGAGCCCTCAGATGGTGGAAGGATTCCTAAAAGAGGATAATCCTGCTCAGAGTTATAGCGATTTCTTCACTCTTAGACAGTACCTCGACGCTTACGATGCGCAAAGTAAATTTTATGGGAATGAGCAGAATCAACAAATTTTAGGAGTATATACTCTAACTGCTGGTGTTGACACGATTCTACCCTTTGAACTTAGTCTAGCTCCGGAAGATGTAGAGTATATCGATGAGTCAAAATTAAGCTGGTGTTGCAATCTTGTGGGATGTGATGATACGGATCCAGATAATGTTGAAAAGTTCTTCTTTTATAAGAGAATTTCTTATTCAGATTTTTTGGACAGGCTCCCTAAGGATATGGCTCAAGTATTTGATGGTGAGAAAATTTATGTTCCTGCTATGACTTTTGCCCAAATGAAGGATCTTTTTGATAGCTGTCCTGAGTTTGTGTAAGAGAGACTGGGTCATTTTACTCGATTCATTTAGCCAAGCCTTGTATAAGATACTCTAAAATTTATTCCAAGCAGTTCACTTGTCATATCAAGAAGAGAGTGGGACAGAAATCGGTCATTCGTTAGAATTCGATTTCGTCGTCCCACCTCTGCACAGTTGAGTAGGGCTGTAAAAGCTGATGAAATCAGCGCAGTAGAGCCCACTCAACCACTGCGTCTTGCTCGACAATCCAAAAACACTTGAGAGGCTAGGACTTTTGTCCCAGCCTCTTTGAGTTTATTGGAGATTTTTTTGTTAAGTTAGAGAGAAATGTTGAAGGTTATCCGGCCCTTTTTGTAGGAAGCCCAGATTCTCCCTTTGAAGAGGCTGGTTAGATGTTGGGCCATGGAGAGGCCAATTCCATAGCCAGAAACGGCTTGGTTATTGTGGGAAGTTTCGGCTCGGTAAAAGCGGTCAAAGAAACGTTTGTAATCAATCTTTGTCCCAGCTGCATAGTCATTTGAGATTTCAATACGAATCTTTCGTCTAAAGGATCGGCGGTTGTTGTAGGCCTTAATCATAATCGTTCCTTTATCATCGCAATACTTACGAGCATTATCCAGGAGAATGCTAATTAATTCGTAGCCTTCATCTTCTGACATCATAGCCTTTAAATCTGGCTGAACGTCTAGTTCTAGATCTTTGTTTTCCTGCTGGATGAGGGTTGAATGGTCTTTCCCAACTTTTTCAATCAATTCTGAGAGATTGACGCTGGTTAGTTCAAGATTTTCGTGTTCTTCCATCCGAGACAGCCTGATCAAGCGGGCAATTAGTTTGTTTAATCTTTCCGTTTGAGCCTTGGTACTTTCTGTCCATTCGTTTTCACCTGTCATCATCTCTTGCAGTTCAGTGTTGGCTGCGATAATGGCCAAAGGTGTTTTGAGTTCATGACCAGCATTGGTAATGAAAATACGTTGTTTTTCGTAGCTTTTTATATAAGGACGAATAACAATGCCAGAGACCAAGGCGATAATGAGGATTAGGAAAAAGAGGCTTGCAAGGGCAATCCAGGTAGAAAATTGAGCTAAAATACTCCGTTCACGATTGTAGTTGGTCGTTTCTAAAAAGGCAACTAGGCGTTTTTGGCCTTTGCTACTAATTTGGTAGGAGAAGTAGCGATTGTTGGCTTGCATTTGGCCATATTTACCACCTGTTTTTAAGGCCTTTTGAGCCATCTGATAAATCGTGTTCTCACTGAGTGATTGGATATTGCCTAGGTTGATGCTGGTAGCCTGCTTCGTTTGACTGGCTGAGAAATATTGGAAGTTGTAAATAATGCCTTCTTGGATGTTTTTATCGGTCAAGTCTTGCTTAATTTCTTCTGTCATGGGTAATTGGCCGTCATTATCCGTTAGTACAGACAAGACGGTTTGGATATTGCTCTCCGTTTGAGCGTAGACAGCAGAGTTAATCAAGAGCCAAAACATTCCCAAGATTAAGGCGACAACCAGAGTGGCAAGCCCGATAAAACGAAGCTGGAGCTTACGAAACATGATCCTCACCTGCCTTTTCAGTAAGTTGGAATGGACCTGCTTCATCGCCAAGAATTTCTAGATTAGAATGGACGCTTTTCAATTTTTGACGAAGGTAGGATACATAAATAAAAGCAAGCTCTTGATCTGCTTCTTCATCTGGCCAGACTCGTTCAAGGATTTGCTTACGGCTTAGTTCTTTATCTGAGTTCTGCATGAAGTATTGAAGAAGTTTGAGCTCTTTTCCGGCTAAGCGGATACTATTGGAAGCACGAAGTTCCTGTTCGTCCAGATGAAGCTCGGTGTTGCCAATCTGGAGCTGGACGGGATTATAATTATCTGCTCGACGAGCCATTGAGCGGAGGCGAGCCAAGAGTTCTTTAAGAGAAAATGGCTTGGTCAGATAGTCATCAGCCCCAGCATCTAGTCCATTCACTCGGTCATCGACCTCAGCCATGGCAGTCAGCATAATGACATGGGTGGTATTACCAGTTGCTCTGATTTCTTTGAGCGCCTCTAATCCAGTCATGATGGGCATCATAATATCAAGAATAATAACATTGTAGGTGTTTTGATTAGCAAGGTTCAAGGCCTCTTGGCCATTAAAGACACTATCAACTTGATAGCCGTCATGCTCAAGAGCAGCTAGGATAACACGGTTAAGTTGGGCTTCATCTTCAGCTAACAAAATTCTCATCACTTAGTCCTCTCTTTCGTTAGATTCTTGAATGAGATTACGAATCGTCTGCATGGTCAAGTCGCAGGAAGCGAGTTCATCGGCACAGCGTTTTAGTTCCCGCTCGATCCGTTCTGGATTTTTGATCTCGTGCTTGTATTTCATCTGGTGCTCAAGGCTGGCCCAGGAGTCCATGGCAATGGTTCGTAGTTGAACCTCAATAAAGTACTTGCCAGGAGTCTTTCCATGGCAGTCAGGGTAGGGGGTCTCTACTTCTAAAATGAGGTGGTAGGAGCGGTAGCCATTAGGTTTGACTTGATTGATGTAGTCTTTTTCCTTGAAGATATGAATGCCAGGCATTTGACGGATAAAGTCAATAATTTGGTAAATATCATCCACAAATCCTGTAATAATACGAATGCCGATAGCATCCCGAATCTGTTTGAGAGCCGATTCAGCAGACAGAGGTAGATTTTTTCGTTGGCATTTCTCAGCCATACTATCAGCAGTCTTAATACGAGCGTGGAAATGTTCATAGAGTTTGAAAGAAGTTGTTTTCTTGTGCTCTAGTGCAGCTGTTTTGATTTTTTGAGTAAAGTCCTCTAGGATAAGAGGCAGGTACTGCTCGTAAGCTTCATAAATACTCGTCATGTTTCTCTCTTTTTACTTACTTTAGTCTTTCTATTATACCACGAAAGACAGGTAAACATATCAGCCTTTAGCAGGAAGTGATTTACTTTAAGTTTTGTGAAAGAAAAGATTCGTCTTTTGCTTTTTTAATGGATGAATTTAATCGATAAAGCAGAAGGATCCAAGCTTTTTATGATACAATAGAAAGAACAAATACGAAAGTGAAAGGAGTAGGCGTGATACTAGAAGAATTTGACCAAAATCCCAAGGCCATTATCAATCCTGAAGATTTGATTGAGCCTATTCCCGATTTTCCTTCAGTAGCAGTTTCCTGCTTTGCTAGAGAAACTTTCAAAAGACTCTTGGAAAATTTTAATCATGAGCTTATCACAACAACGAGTATGGCCAATATAGAGATTCCGATATACAGAGTTTTTGTGGCTGATCAGGAACTAGCTTTTTTTAATGCTCCGGTTGGGGCCTCAGCCTGTGTTGCTATTCTAGAAGACCTCATTGCTTTTGGAATGAAAAAGCTAGTCCTCTTTGGCACCTGTGGGGTGCTGGATGAGGATATTAGTGAGACTTCCATCATTGTGCCAACAGCTGCCATACGAGATGAGGGGACTAGTTATCATTACCAAGCAGCATCTGATGAGATTGTGGTGAATGCTGGTCTGCAGGATTTTCTGCTAGAATTTTTAGATGAGCGAGGCATTTCCCATAGTCGAGGCAAGGTTTGGACCACAGATGGTATTTACCGAGAGACAGCAGAGAAACTCTTAAGGAGAAAAGAAGCAGGAGCAATTTGCGTTGATATGGAATGTTCTGCAGTTGCTGCTCTGGCGGCCTTTCGTTCTGTAACTGTCTGCCAATTTTTCTATGCTGCTGACCATTTGTCAGAGGAAAAATGGGATATGAGAAATCTGTCCAATCATGCCGACTTGGATGAAAAAGATAAGATAGCAAATCTGGCGGTGCAAATCGCCCTAGCTTTATAATGAGAATACAATGAAACAACCTATTATTCAGTTTGAAAATTTCACTTTTCAATATCAGGCCCAACTGGAGCCGACCTTAAAAGATATTAATCTGACCATTTACGAAGGCGAAAAGGTCTTAATTGTCGGTCCTTCCGGGTCAGGAAAGTCAACTCTGGGCCAATGTCTAAACGGTATCATTCCTAATATCTATAAAGGCCAAGCCAGCGGTCACTTAAAGGTTCAGGGACAGGATACCTTTGCGTCTAGCATTTATGACAAGTCCAATTTAGTCAGTACAGTCCTACAAGATACAGATGGTCAGTTTATTGGTCTCAGTGTGGCGGAAGACTTGGCTTTTGCTTTGGAAAACGACATGGTTGAATTACCTGTCATGAAAGAAAAAGTTCAGCATTGGGCGGAGAAATTAGACTTGGTGAATTTGCTTCAGCATCGGCCTCAGGATTTGTCTGGCGGTCAAAAGCAACGGGTCAGCCTGGCAGGTGTCTTAATTGATGAGAGTCCCATTTTGCTTTTTGATGAACCGTTAGCCAATCTAGATCCGAAATCTGGCCAGGATGCAATTGATTTGATTGATCAGATTCACAGGGAAGCTGGAACGACCACCATTATAATCGAGCATCGTTTGGAGGATGTCCTTTATCGCTCAGTAGACCGTTTGGTCTTGGTCAATGATGGTCGGATTCTCTTTGATGACCGCCCCGATCTTTTGCTGAAGACAACTTTACTGGCTGAAAATGGGATACGAGAGCCCCTCTATCTGACTACCTTGCGTCAGTTAGGTCTTGATATAGCTGAGATGGATCATTTGTCTGACCTAGCTAGTCTAGATTTGCCAGCTTTGCCATTTTCAAAAGAAGCTGTTGGGGAGGCGATTAAAGAAAGGGATTCTAATCTATTTTCTGTTGAGAATATCAGCTTTTCTTATGGCAAGCGACCTGTTTTGCAGGATATCTCTCTTGAGATTTCTAAGGGAGAACGGATTGCTATTGTCGGCAAGAACGGGGCCGGTAAGTCCACTCTAGCCAAGGCTTTCTGTCAATTTATCCAGACAGAGGGTGCATACAGCTGGCAGGGAAAAGATATCAAGGGTGATTCTATTAAGGAGCGAGCGGAACGGATAGGCTATGTCCTGACAAAATCCTAATCAGATGATTTCAGAAACCATGTATTTTTGATGAAGTTGCCCTAGGTCTTCGCTTGCGAGGCCTCCCTGAGGAGGAGATCGAAGAGCGAGTCTTGGCAGTTTTGAAGACTTGTGGTCTGTATGAATTTAGGAAA
>NZ_KQ969107.1:114465-130728 GCF_001578795.1 Streptococcus gordonii | reverse complement strand
CAGTTTTGAAGACTTGTGGTCTGTATGAATTTAGGAAATGGCCTGTTTCAGCCCTGTCTTTCGGTCAGAAAAAGCGGGTGACCATAGCATCTATCTTGGTCTTAGGGCCAGAAGTCATCCTGTTAGATGAGCCAACGGCGGGCCAAGATCAGCGCAATTATACGGAAATTATGAACTTCTTGGATGAGCTGAATCAAAAGGGGCATACTATTATCATGATTACCCATGACATGCAATTGATGCTGGATTATTCTGACCGTGCGATTGTAATAGTGGATGGTCAGGTTTTGGCGGACAAATCACCTGCCCAAGTACTGACTGATAAAGATTTGATTGTGGCAGCGAATCTGAAGGAAACCTCCATTTTTACTCTGGCTAAGAAGTTGGGAGTTGACCCTCTAGCCTTGACAGAGTTTTATATGAAAGAGAAGGGAGCAAGCCATGTTTCAAGATAAGAAAATCATTGGTTATCATGCTGGGACTGGCTTTGTTCACAGTCTGTCAGGTGCTAGTAAATTATTATTTTTCATCCTTGTGTCTGTAGCAGCCATGATTAGCTATGATACACGACTTTTGCTAGTGATCGCTATCCTATCTCTGTCACTTTTTCGCTTGTCAGGAATTCGTCTGCGAGATGTTAGCTTTGTCTTGGTTTTTGCAGGAGTCTTTGCCATCCTCAATATACTGATGGTTTATCTCTTTGCGCCCCAATATGGCCAGGATATTTATGGGAGCAGTACGGTTCTGCTGGATGGTCTCGGTATCTATAATGTTTCCTTGCAGGAATTGTTTTATCTTTTTAATCTGTGTTTGAAGTACCTCTGTACGATTCCTTTGGCAGTTATTTTTCTAATGACAACACATCCCAGTCAATTTGCTTCCAGTCTCAATCAGATTGGTATTCCTTATAAAATCGCCTATTCTGTCAGTCTGACGCTCCGCTATATTCCAGATTTACAAGAGGAATTTTACCTGATTAAGATGTCTCAAGAGGCGCGTGGTTTAGAATTGTCGAGTAAGGCCAAATTGAGCCAGCGAATTAAGGGGAATTTGCAGATTATTATTCCTCTGATTTTCAGCTCTTTAGAACGAATTGAGACGATTGCGACAGCCATGGAACTCCGCCGTTTTGGAAAAAATAAAAAGAGAACCTGGTATACCTACCAAGCCTTTACTAAGTTAGATATCCTTGTTATTACTCTGTCTCTAGCTTTTTTGTTGATTAGTTTAGGTTTATTCTTTGTCAACCATGGACGATTTTATAATCCTTGGAGATAGAAAATGGAAAACAGAAGGTATGGAAAACAAGAGAATGAAAGAAGAATACAGGTTACAGATTCAGCTTATTTTGGTCATTTATCTGATTTGCTTTATACTGCGGATTGCAGAATACCTGATTTTGAGGACGGATCAGACATTCTGGGGAGAATCATTTGTCCACAAGCTTCTGGGGCTAATGCTACTGGTTCCGGCTTTGCATTTCTACGGTTTGAATTCAAAACAGATCGGCTTTGGGACAAAAGGTTTGTTCCCTTATGCTAGTTTGGGTCTAGTCTGGGGGAGTCTGTTTTTTGCCTTAGCTTATCTGATAGAAATCACTTTGTTGCTGAGTCAAGGCAATCTTTCAGGGCTTGATTTCTATGTGTCTGCTTATTCAGTCAGTGGTAATATCGGTCAACAAAGGGGCTTGCTTTTTCTGTTGATCTGTCTGACGGGCAATCTCATCAATGTCCTTATGGAAGAAGGAATCTTCCGTGGACTTTTTCAAAAAGTTTTTGAAAGAAAATACAGCTTTTTGAAAGCAGCCTTTTTTTCCAATCTTCTTTTTGGCTTTTGGCATATTATGGGACCATTCAGAAGTTTTCTCGATGGGGAAATGAGCTTGACAGGCTTCTGCATTAATAGTTTGATTTTAATTATCACTAGTTTTCTGATTGGCTTTCAGTTTGCTCTTATGACCAAGATGACAGGTAGCCTTTATATGGGGATGGCCGTTCATTTTGTTAATAACACGGTGGTTAATCTGCTTCATGTTCTATCAAAAGGCGGAGTGGATCAGCTATTGAGTCTTAGAATCACCGTGGCTCAGACCTTGTCATTTTTGGTGCTTTTGATCGTCTATCAAATACGAAAGCGATCGCGTAACGAAGTTCTTTAGCACATCGGATTTTTTTAACTGATCTCAACGAGGCATTTAAAAAGCAGGCAATTTCTGAATTGCTTGCTTTTCTTCTTATAACGGTCTTTTGTTTGGCATGCCGGCTTTGCGGGGGTATTTATTGGGGGTTTCTTTCTTCTTTTCTACCACTGTGATAAAGCGGGGATCGCCGTTTGGTAGGGCATAGCTGAGGTTGTCTTGGACCTTGCTAAAGAGTAAGTTGAGGGCATTTTTGGCTTCTTCCAGTTCTTCTGGAGCATTGGAAGCCTTGAGGGCTAGGAGCTTCCCGCCAACTTTCAGATAGGGAATGGTCAGTTCAGACAGGACTTGCATGCGAGCGACTGCACGGGCAGTGACCAGGTCAAATTGAGCTCGAAAGGCCTTATCCTGAGCAAAGTCTTCTGCACGACCATGGTAGAAGTGAACCTTGTCCAACTCGAGCTCCTCTGCCAACAGTTTGAGGAAGTTGATTCGTTTATTGAGCGAGTCAATGATAGTCACATCCAGCTGGGGGCAGATAATTTTCATAGGGAGACTGGGAAAGCCAGCACCGGCTCCGATATCCAGCAGCCTAAGCTCTTGATTGTCAATCAGGCCTTGTAAAACAGGGGCAATTGAATCATAGAAATGCTTGAGATAGACTTCATTTTTCTCGGTGATAGCTGTCAGATTGATTTTTTCATTCCATTCGACCAAGAGTTCAAAATAACGCTCAAACTGGTCTTTCTGGTGGTCGGTCAGCTCGATTCCCTGTTGGCTCAATAGCTGGTAAAATTCTTGCGGTGTCATAGTTTCATCCTTGTTTGTCAGTATTCATCCTATTATATCATAAAAAGGAGACCCCCGTTCAAGAGGGAATCTTTTATATCATTCCGGATTAATCTTAGAAACATATTCGAGCTCCTTTATTGCGGGTTGGCGGTAGAGAAAGAGTGCACTAATACTGATACAAAATCCTGCAAGGATGAAAAGAAGTCCATAACCTCGGCCACTTCCTATTCCGATGATGGAGCCGAGCCAAGTGGTCAATGCTCCTTTAGGTAGAAGTAGTGGTTTAAAGAAGCTATCGGCCACCCAGCCCATACTAGCATAGGCGATGACGTAGCCAAACTGAGAGATGATGCCGATTGTCCCCCAAGCTTTCCCTTGTTCACTCTTATCTATATTTAAGCGAATCAAATAATCAATAACCGTATTCGCAAAAGGCAAACACATAAATAGAAAGAAGCCGAAAAAGCAAATCCAGACGAGGTTTTCTTTACTGCCCATACCTGCCATAAAGATTCCCAGTAGACCAAGCGATAGACTAAGAATCAAATGAAAATGCCTTTTAATGGAAAAGAATCCTAAGATAAGTCCGCCAAGGAGCATACCGCTACTGGAAATGGCCATTGTCCAACCGACTTCCTGACTAGAGGCAAAACCCAGAATCATAGGAGAAAGCAAAATCTCAACAGTGCCTAGAAAGAAAGAGAAAGCCGTTCCTAGTAAAACCAAGAGCCAGATTCCTCTCTTTTCATGGATAATCTGAAAGCCCCGTATAAATTCACTCCAGAAAGGATGAGGTGTAGACTTTCTCGGAGTTTTGATGTGACGGCGAGCGATCAGGCTGCAAATAACAGTTACAAAAATAGTTGAAAAATCAATTAAGAGGATCTGACCGATTGTCCCCTGAGCTAAGATCAGCCCAGCGAGACTAGGGGAAATGAGATAACGAGCAATGCCGTTGATCTGTGACAGACCGGTTGCCTTGGAAATCTGATCCTCCGGAACCAGGTCGGAAATGGTAGCTCGAAAAGCTGGATTAACCAAAGCAGAAAATACAGAACTGATTGCAGCACCAAGACAAATGTTTAGTAGGGAGGGTTGGCTAGTCTGTAAACTAAAGTATATCCAGAGGACTCCCAGACCTGATAGACCATCACCCAGAGCCATTAGAAGACGACGGTCATAATAATCTGCTAGAATCCCTGCCAAGGGAGTCATTAAGAGCCCAGGTAAAAAAGCACAAAGGGTAACTAGGGCAGAAGAAGCAGCTCGACCAGTCAGCTGGTAGATGTAAATTCCTAGTGCAAAAGAGGTCATACCTGTTCCGATTTCCGAAATAAAAGTTCCTAGCCATATCAGGAGATAGATTTTAAAACCACTATGTTTCATAAGGAGCCTCCTTTAGTGGATTAATTGTGCCAAAGAAGCAAAATACCCTTCTTTTGTTTGAAAAATTTTCTCTAATAAGTAGATGAAAGCTTGAATTTTATGATTTTTTTCTGCTTGGTCTAATTTCTGGAAGGAAGAGTCAAAAATCTGCAGGGAATAAGTTAGCATCATCTCGATACTCTCATAAGGATAAGCGGTTTGCATTTCGCCTGCTTGAAAGCCTTCTTGAAAAAGGGGATAGAGGATTTCAGGAACCTTGCTCAATAAGATTTGATTAGTTTTTTCGTGAAGAAGTGCGTTTTGGGGCGCGTGTAAGTGGTCTAGAAGTTCTTGGCCATCTTTTTGCATATTCAATGAAGCTAGAGCACCCATTAATCTTTCAAGGATTGGAAGCTGTTTTCGCTCTACCCAGATGCGCACTTGCTCAAAAGATCGGTCAATCCAACGTTCAATGATGGCATCCATTATTTCTTCTTTTGAGGTAAAGTAATAATAGAGGGTTCCTTTTGCAATCTGGGTTGCATCTAGAATCTGAGCAATAGAGGTTTGGTCAAATCCTTGTTCGATAAACATTTTTTCTGCTACATCTAAGATAAATTCTTTTTTATTTGCCATGAGAAACTCCTGAAGTTTATAAACCGACCGTCGGTCGAACGTTTTCTATCTACAGAATACTCTTTTTGGAAAAGATTGTCAATAATTTAGCCACTTTTTCAAAATTTTGATATAATGACTACAACAGTAGATTTTCTGTTTATTTATATTTCTTAGGGATGGGACTTACAGTGGCTATTCCATTCCTACAATGTTGTTCAAAAGGAGACTTCTTATGTCATTTATTATTACTATTGCAGTTGTTGTCGTTATAGTCCTGTTTGTGATTTCTGTTTATAATTCACTTGTTCGTGCACGGATGCAGACTCAAGAAGCTTGGAGTCAGATTGATGTTCAACTTAAGCGTCGGAATGACTTGCTTCCTAACTTGATTGAAACTGTTAAAGGCTATGGGAAATATGAACAAGCTACTTTAGAAAAAGTGACTCAGTTGCGTGCTCAAGTTGCGTCTGCTTCTTCACCTGCTGATGCGATGAAGGCCAGCGATGCTTTGACTCGTCAGATTTCAGGAATTTTTGCTGTTGCGGAAAGTTATCCTGATTTGAAGGCAAATGAAAACTACTTGAAGTTGCAAGAAGAATTGACAAACACTGAAAATAAGATTTCTTACTCACGCCAGCTTTATAACTCTGTTGCTGGTAACTATAATGTGAAGTTGCAAGCTTTCCCAAGTAATGTTATTGCAGGAATGTTTGCCTTTAGACCTGCTGATTTCTTGTCTACTCCTGAAGAAGAAAAAGCTGTGCCTAAAGTTGATTTTGGTAGCAATGGTTTAGGTGAGTAATATGTTATTTGAACAAATTGCTGCAAATAAAAGGCGGACCTGGTTTCTCTTGGTCGCCTTCTTTGCTCTTTTAGCTCTTATCGGAGCGGCTGTTGGCTATCTTTGGATGAATTCTCCTCTGGGTGGGGTGATTATTGCCTTCATTATTGGACTTATTTATGCTATCACGATGATTTTTCAATCTACCGAGGTAGTCATGTCCATGAATGGTGCTCGACAAGTGTCTGAGCAAGAAGCACCTGAACTTTACCATATTGTTCAGGATATGGCGATGGTAGCTCAGGTTCCAATGCCTAGGGTTTATATTGTGGAAGATGATTCTCCCAACGCTTTTGCGACGGGTTCTAATCCTGAAAATGCTGCTGTCGCAGCGACAACCGGTCTTTTAAAACTGATGAATCGCGAGGAATTAGAAGGTGTCATAGGGCATGAAGTTAGCCATATTCGCAACTATGATATTCGTATTTCAACCATTGCAGTCGCCCTAGCTAGTGCTATTACTATGATTTCTAGTATTGCTGGTCGGATGATGTGGTATGGTGGAGGACGAAGAAGGAATGACCGTGATGATGATAGTGGTCTTGGTCTTTTGATGTTAGTCTTTTCATTAATTGCTATTATATTAGCACCTTTGGCAGCTACCTTGGTTCAGTTGGCCATTTCCCGTCAACGAGAATTTTTAGCAGATGCTTCAAGTGTTGAGTTGACTAGAAATCCTCAAGGAATGATTAATGCCTTGCTAAAACTAGATAATAGTGAGCCCATGCACCGCCATGTAGATGATGCTAGTGCGGCCTTGTATATTAGCGATCCGAAGAAAAAAGGTAGACTGCAAAAACTTTTCTACACTCACCCACCAATTTCTGAGCGGGTAGAAAGATTAAGAAAAATGTAAAAAAACTGGGATTTTTCTCAGTTTTTTATTTTGACAATGTTTCAAAGATGGGGAGGAGTTATTTGTTGATTGTATGGTCAGTGTTACAGACAGAAATACTTTTCGTAACAAAAAAGGATGAGATTTGCTTATGAACGGTGTAGGTGTTAAATACCTAATATGTACAGTTCTTTCCTTTGGCCAAGGAAGATAAAAAGATCAGATATCTTTTATTTGGCGGAGTTAAGCAGTAAGTCTTTCAAAACATCGTATTTCAGATGTTTTAGTACCGAATTTAATAGGATGGAATCACTGAGAAATCTTTTGTTGCCAACTCTTAACATAACTGTAAAATAGGACTAGTATATTAAAAATAGAATTTTATTACATATATGCAAGTGAGGTATGCTTATCGTAAAGTCGTCGGGAAAAATTTTAAAAATCATTAGAGAATCAAAGAATATGTCCCTCAAAGAAGTGGCGGCGGGCGATATTTCTGTTGCCCAGCTGTCTAGATATGAACGAGGTATTAGTAGCCTTACAGTTGATTCTTTTTATAGTTGCCTCAGGAACATGTCGGTCTCTTTGGCTGAATTTCAGTATGTTTATCATAATTATAGGGAAGCTGATGATGTTGTATTGTCTCAAAAACTTTCTGAGGCTCAGCGTGAGAATAATGTCGTTAAATTAGAAAGTATTTTAGCTGGTTCTGAAGCCATGGCTCAAGAATTTCCAGAAAAAAAGAACTACAAGTTAAATACCATTGTAATCAGGGCGACCTTAATGGCCTGTAATCCAGACTATCAAGTCAGTAAGGAAGACATTGAGTTTTTGACAGATTACCTTTTTTCTGTTGAAGAATGGGGCCGCTATGAGCTTTGGCTCTTTACAAACAGTGTGAACCTATTGACCATAGAAACACTGGAAACCTTTGCCAGTGAAATGATTAACCGCACTCAATTTTACAATAACCTGCCGGAGAATCGCCGACGGATTATTAAGATGTTACTTAATGTTGTAGGGGCTTGTATAGAGGACAATCATTTACAAGAAGCTATGAAATTTCTTAATTATATCGATAATACAAAAATCCCTGAGACAGACCTCTATGACCGAGTGTTGATCAAATATCATAAGGCTCTTTATTCTTATAAGGTCGGAAATCCTCACGCTCAGAATGATATTGAACAATGTTTGTCAACTTTTGAATATTTAGATTCTTTTGGTGTTGCCCAAAAACTCAAAGAACAATTTGAGCGAATTCAGCTAACAGTAGTTGCAGATCTGCAAATAGAATAGAACCTCCTCTGAAAAAGATTAAAATAAAGGTAAAACTTTATACTATTTTCAAAAGGAGGTTTTATGATGGAGAAAAAAGTTCATTATAAAATGCATAAGGTTAAGAAGAACTGGGTAGCGATTGCTGTTAGCTCCCTGGCTCTTCTTGTGGCTCCAAAGGCCTTGGGGATTGAATCAGGTGTGATCTATGCGGATGATGCTAATCAAGTGACCGATGTAAAAGAACAGTCCACCATTCAGAGCAAGGACTCGGAGCAAACTACTTCAGACGAAGCAACGGCCTCTTCGCATCTGGAAGTAAAAGAACAGGCTTCTTCTAGCAAAGAAACCTATCAAGCTAGTGCGGCAGCCAATCCAACAGCTAACGAACAGACGACGCAACAGGATAAAGAAGTTGAAACTACAAGAACTGACTCCAGACAGGAATTGACTCAGAAAACGAGTGATGACTCTTCTGAAAAGAGTGGCTCCTCCCAAGAGCCTAAAGTAGCCGATCAGGCTGAGTCAACTGACAAAACTCAAGATGCATTACAGGCTAAACAAGATAGTAGAGTCAATGATCAAGAAGGAACTACCGAAAATGTAGCAAAAGCTACCGTTTCTGACAAGATTATAGCGACTCCAAAGAAAGAGCATTTGCCAGAACCAGCCCAAAGAAAAGAACCAATAACCGAGAAAATGCTGGCTGCTCAAGCACAAGCTGCGCCGGTAAATACTGAGCATGATGACGATGTGTTGGCACATATCAAGACGATTGATGGCAAGAAATACTATGTTCAGGATGACGGCACAGTTAAGAAAAATTTTGCAGTTGAGCTCAATGGAAAAATTCTTTATTTTGATGCAGAAACCGGGGCTTTGGTTGATTCAAATGAATATCAGTTCCAGCAAGGAACCAGCAGTCTCAATAATGAATTCACCCAAAAGAATGCTTTTTATGGTACGACTGACAAGGATATTGAGACTGTAGATGGCTATTTGACAGCAGATAGCTGGTATCGTCCAAAGTTCATCTTAAAAGATGGAAAAACATGGACGGTCTCGACAGAAACAGACTTGCGTCCTCTTTTAATGGCTTGGTGGCCTGACAAGCGGACTCAGATTAATTACCTCAACTATATGAATCAAGAAAATCTGGGGATCGGCGCTTTTGAAAGCAAGACGGAGCAAGTTCTTTTAACAGAAGCTGTTCAGCAGGTACAGCGAAAAATCGAAGAAAGAATTAGTAAAGAAGGCGACACAAAATGGTTGAGAACTCTGATGAGTGCTTTTGTCAAAACTCAGCCAAATTGGAATATCAAGACAGAATCTGAAACAACTGGGACGAACAAGGACCATCTGCAAGGTGGGGCTCTACTCTATACAAATAGTGATAAGACTTCTCATGCCAACTCTAGATATCGTCTGCTTAACCGCACACCAACCAGCCAGACCGGTACGCCTAAATACTTCATCGATAAGTCAAATGGTGGTTATGAGTTTCTATTAGCCAATGATTTTGATAACTCTAATCCAGCTGTTCAAGCTGAGCAGCTAAACTGGCTCCACTATATGATGAACTTTGGAAGTATCGTGGCCAATGATCCAACTGCTAACTTTGACGGTGTTCGTGTTGATGCGGTGGACAATGTTAACGCAGACTTGCTCCAAATCGCATCTGACTACTTCAAGTCCCGCTACAAGGTTGGAGAAAGTGAAGAAGAAGCCCTCAAGCATCTGTCTATCTTGGAAGCTTGGTCTGATAACGATCCTGACTACAACAAAGATACTAAAGGCGCTCAACTAGCAATTGACAACAAGCTACGCTTGTCCTTGCTTTATTCATTCATGCGTAAACTTTCTATCCGTAGTGGAGTTGAGCCAACGATTACGAATAGTCTAAATGACCGTTCTACTGAAAATAAAAATGGCGAGCGGATGGCCAACTATATCTTTGTTCGGGCTCATGACAGTGAAGTGCAAACCGTTATTGCTGACATCATCCGGGAAAATATCAATCCAAATACGGATGGTTTGACCTTTACCATGGATGAGCTCAAGCAAGCCTTCAAGATCTACAACGAAGATATGCGCAAGGCCGACAAGAAGTATACGCAGTTCAATATCCCAACTGCCCATGCTCTCATGTTCTCCAATAAAGACTCTATCACTCGGGTCTACTATGGCGACCTCTATACTGATGACGGCCAATACATGGAGAAAAAATCTCCATACCATGACGCTATTGATGCCTTGTTGCGTGCTCGGATTAAGTATGTAGCTGGTGGACAGGACATGAAGGTAACCTATATGGGTGTGCCTCGCGAGGCTGATAAATGGTCATATAACGGTATCTTGACTTCTGTTCGTTATGGTACTGGCGCCAATGAAGCGACTGATGAGGGAACAGCGGAAACCCGTACTCAAGGAATGGCTGTAATTGCTTCAAATAATCCGAATCTTAAACTGAACGAATGGGATAAACTGCAAGTCAATATGGGAGCAGCCCATAAGAATCAATACTACCGTCCTGTGCTCTTGACGACAAAAGATGGCATTTCCCGCTATCTAACTGACGAAGAAGCGCCACAATCGCTCTGGAAGAAGACGGATGCCAATGGTATTTTGACCTTTGATATGAATGATATTGCTGGCTATAGCAATGTCCAAGTTTCTGGTTACCTGGCTGTTTGGGTACCAGTTGGTGCTAAAGAGAATCAGGATGCGCGCGTGACAGCCAGCAAGAAGAAAAATGCCAGCGGTCAGGTTTACGAATCTAGTCCTGCTCTTGATTCTCAGCTGATTTACGAAGGCTTCTCTAACTTCCAAGACTTTGCAACCCGCGATGATCAATATACCAATAAGGTCATTGCTAAAAATGTCAACCTCTTTAAAGAATGGGGAGTGACTTCATTTGAGTTGCCACCTCAGTATGTATCAAGTCAGGATGGTACATTCCTAGATTCTATTATCCAAAATGGTTATGCCTTTGAAGATCGCTATGATATGGCTATGAGCAAAAATAATAAATATGGTTCTTTAGATGACCTGCTCAATGCTCTTCGTGCTCTCCACAGTGTCAATATCCAAGCCATTGCGGACTGGGTGCCAGACCAAATCTACAACCTGCCAGGCAAGGAAGTGGTAACAGCTACTCGTGTCAACAACTACGGAACCTACCGTGAAGGCGCAGAAATCAAGGAAAATCTTTACGTTGCCAATACTAAAACGAATGGTACAGACTATCAAGGCAAGTATGGTGGAGCATTCTTGGATGAACTCAAAGCTAAATACCCAGAAATCTTTGAACGAGTACAGATTTCCAACGGTCAAAAGATGACGACTGATGAGAAGATTACCAAGTGGTCAGCTAAACACTTCAACGGAACCAATATCTTAGGTCGTGGTGCTTATTATGTTCTTAAAGACTGGGGAAGCAAAGAATACCTGTCTAACAAGAATGGAGAGACAGCATTACCTAAACAGCTGGTCAATAAAGAAGCTTCCACAGGATTTGTAAAAGACACAAATGGTTTTAAATTCTATTCAACTAGTGGTAATCAAGCTAAAGACACTTTTATCCAGGATGAAAATGACAATTGGTATTACTTTGATAATCAAGGCTATCTAGTAACTGGAGCTCGTGAGATTGATGGCAAGCAGCTTTACTTCATGAAGAATGGGGTTCAGTTGCGTGATGCTTTACAAGAAGATGAAAATGGCAATCAGTACTACTATGATAAGACTGGTGCCAAGGTTCTCAACCGTTACTACACTTCTGATGGCCAAAACTGGCGTTATTTCGATGCCAAGGGTGTTATGGTTAGAGGTCTCGTCAAGATAGGAGATGGCCAGCAATACTTTGACCAAAATGGTTATCAAGTCAAGGGCAAGGTTGTACGTGCTAAGGATGGCAAACTTCGATACTTTGACAAGGATTCAGGAAATGCGGTCATCAATCGTTTTGCTCAGGGTGACAACCCAAGTGATTGGTACTATTTCGGAGCAGATGGTGTCGCTCTAACAGGCCTTCAAAAGATTGGTCAGCAAACCCTTTACTTTGGCCAAGATGGCAAACAGGTCAAGGGTCAAGTAGTGACACTAGCAGATAAGAGCATTCGTTACTTTGATGCCAATTCAGGAGAGATGGCCGTCAACAAATTTGCAGAAGGTGCAAAGAATGAATGGTATTACTTTGACCAAGACGGCAAAGCTGTAACAGGTCTCCAAACGATTAACAAGCAGGTTCTCTACTTCGGCCAAGACGGCAAGCAAGTCAAGGGTCAAGTAGTGACACTAGCAGATAAGAGCATTCGTTACTTCGATGCTAATTCAGGTGAGATGGCCGTCAACAAATTTGCAGAAGGCGCTAACAATGAATGGTATTACTTTGATCAAGACGGCAAAGCTGTAACGGGTCTTAAGACAATCAACAATCAAGTTCTCTACTTCGGCCAAGATGGTAAGCAGATCAAGGGGCAAGTTGTCTATGTTAATGGTGCTGAACGATACTTTGATCCGAAGTCAGGTGATATGGTTCGCAACAAATGGATTCGTCTAGAAGACGGAACCTGGATGTACTTTGACCGAAATGGTAGAGGCAGACGCTTTGGCAGAAACTAATCACGAAAGAGCATAAGCTAAATGACACTTGATCCTTTAGCTTTCCATGACTCAAAAAAACGATAACTCCTTATTTGGAAGTTGTCGTTTTTTACTGTCTAAAATAAGAGTGCTTTTAACTCAAAGTCAATAGAATTGCATTCATCTGACTTATTTTATCTCATTATTTTTTTCAATAGATAAGAGCAGAGCGATCACACCGATAATGCTGAAGATTAGCCAGCTAGCATTCATATTCCAAAGAGCCAGACTTGAGAAAATCATAGTTCCCAGAGGAACGGAGAAGGAAAAGAGCAAACTCAGAAAGCTGGAAGTTTGAGCGAGAACATCGGAAGGTAGCTTACTTAGCAAGAGGGTGTTGATTTTGGGATTGATCTTGCCGGAAGCATAAGCAAGAAAAAATCCAAAAATAATACCGACGAAAACGGGCAGATGTAAGAAGTTGCTGATAGCAAGCAGAATCATCATAACAGCAGCCCAGATGATGAGCTGATTTAGTGATAGACGGCTGAAGTAATCATTGGGAGTCAGGCTCGCGATGATCATGGCTAGGACAAGCGTCGTCTGAAGAATCAAGAGCGACTGGCTAAAAGATAGATGAAAGATGGGGTTGTCTAGCAAATAGAGATTATAAAGTGCTATAAGAGAACCTGCCATAGCGTTAATGACCAAGATTTGAGCCAGTAACTTGAGAAAGTTGTTAGAGCCCTCCTGCTCAAAGATGAGTTTGGAAGATGTATACATTTTTTTCAGTTCTTCCTTGAGAGGAGGTTTATTCTCAGAAATGGTTACCGGATCATGGGTCAATCGACGTCGGACTAGATAGAGGGTAGTAGAGGAGAGAAGGAAGGTCAAAGAATTGACTAGAGCTACTAGGAAAAAGTTTTGTTGGCTGATTGCCAAGAGCCAAACTCCTAAGGCTTGTCCGGCTAAGCTACAAAGAAAACTGATAAGCTGGGTAAAGGAGAAGGCCTCCATTAGATCTTGCTCGGGAATGTTCTTTTTCAAAATTGGCATTTGTAGACCACTTCGATAGTCGCTGATAATATCAGAAAGAATATTCATGAAGCAGACAACTGAAAAGGCTAGATAAGAGCTGGAGCGAGTCATAAAGGCGACAAAAACAAATAGCAGGGCTTGTACATAACCAAAATGAATCAGCCAGCGAGCTTTATGGATGGTTCTATCTGCTTTGATGCCGACGAAAATAGTAAAGAAGGTCGGAACTAGGACAATAAAATTAGCCACAGCAATAGCAAACTTGGGGTTTGGCATGCTAGACGCAAATACAACAAAAACAATATTGAAAATAGAAGCTCCCAGAGTGTTGAAGATTCGGGAGAGGCTAATAAAAGAAAATAATTTATTCCGTAAGGCAAGTTTCATAAAAATCTCCTTTAGTAATGAATGGTTTGAAAGATTTTTCAAAAATAGTCAATAACTACAAGGCCTTGATAGTTTTGATTATAGCAGGAAAAGTCTTGATTTCAAGAGCTTTTCCGCAAGTGGTTAAGTCTCTTAGGTAAGTGGTCAGGTTCTAAAAGTGACTTGCGAGAGCTCTTTCTAGTTTCAGTATAAAATAAAAGATTTAAGAAGCAGAAAATGTTGCATATATTCAATAAATTTGATGAAAGTTGTTGAAATTAGTAAGCTAGAAATCGTCTAGTATCAAAAAATCTTCACTTTTCAACTCAAAATCGTCGAGTTTAAAAGTAGAGGTTCGTTTTATTTACTATGTTTTTGAAAAGCAGCTTCAAGAGCTTCTTGGTAATAATCAGCGCTATGCTGGCAGTCTAAGATATGGAAGATATCAACTGCCTTTTCCATCTGGGCGAGCCCTTCTTTCTTTTGTCCTTTCAAACAAGCTAACTCTCCCTGAGCAAAGAGATAGACAATTCGAAAGTAAGTCTCATTTTCTTCATAAAAGTGTCGCTCAATGACTTGTTGGAAATAGTCTGCATGGGTGATATCTTCCTGACTGATGGCTAGAAGATAACCATTTAAAAAAGTGGTATGCAAGGTGTTGCGATTATTGGTAAATAAGGCTGTGAAATCATTTCTAGAGAGGATTTCTTTGGTGTATTGGGAAAACAAGTCTAGAGATAAAAACGGAGTGCAGATAGAAAAAAGCTTCAGTTCATAGCGGCCCCAAATATCAACTGAAAAGAGATAATCATGGAGGAAATCTAGCTCGTCTGGACTAGCTTTTTCAGATTCCTTGAGGGCACAGAGGTAGGCCTTAACAATCAGGCGCTCAACCCAATCATTAAACTCTTTACTTTTTTGACTGATTTTTTTCTTCTCTAGATAAAGTTTTTCTAATAAGTTGAGCTGATTGGCTTGGAGCAGTTCTTGAATTTGGCTTAAGAGTTTCTTGTGAGAATAATGATCCTGGATGCCAGCTGCAATTGTGAATTCTTCTGTTTCTGTGTGGATAGCGCTGAGAGCGCTGAAAAGTTTCTGAGCTGATAGCTCGCTCTGTCCATTTTCAAAGCGGGAAAGCATGGACTTTGAGAATTCTCCACCAGTAGCTTCAGATAAAGAGATGTGCCTTGCCTCTCGAAAGAACCTAAAAACTTGTCCTAGTTGTTTCATTGTCTTCCTCCTTGCCATTTATTATAACAAAATAATTTTCAATAACAGCGGAGCGCCTAAACATGATATAATAAAAGAAAAACAAAGAGGAACTTATGTTAAATATACAAGAAATTCGCAAGAATCCAGATGGTTTGGCTTTTGAAAAGAAGCTAGACTTGGCTGAAGAATTAAAAGAACGCAATGCTGAGATTTTAGACGTTCGGGATATTGTTGCTAGTGGTAGAGCCCAGTATGAGGATGGACTCTATTTCTTAGATTATGAACTTTCTTATACTATTATTTTGGCTTCTAGTCGCAGTATGGAGCCCGTGGAGCGAAAAGAATCTTACTTGGTTAATGAAATTTTTATGGAGGATGGACAAGTCACTTCTCAGGAAATGATTGACCAGGATCTGGTGCTTCCCATTGAAAATGGTGAAATAAATGTTGCAGAAAGTGTAGCTGACAATATCCTTTTGAATATTCCCCTAAAAGTTTTGACAGCTACTGAAGAGGCTGGTTCAGACTTGCCAACAGGAAGAGATTGGCAGGTTATGACAGAGGATGATTATCAGAAGTACCAAGCAGAGAAAAAAGAAGAGAACAGTCCATTTGCAGGCTTACAAGGTCTTTTTGATGAATGAGGAATAAAATTTTCTAGAAAAAATAGGAATTAAGGAATAATTTGGTATACTAAGATAATAAAATAAATTGGACAAGCTTTCTTGTCGAAAAAGGAGTTATTATGGATACATTTTTCTTTCCAACTTGGCTAATCCTAGGTGCAATTGTTTTGGTTATTGTACTTGTTCTTTTGGCTAAGGGATATGTCAATGCTCGACCAAATGAAGTAGTCGTCATCACAGGGCTTCGCAAACAACGCCATTTGCGAGGTAAAGCTGGGTTTATGATTCCATTTGTTGAACAGCGCTCTTATCTAGATATTGAGCAGTTCTCAACGGATGTTCGTACATCTGAGGCTGTACCAACTCTAGACTTCATTAATGTGCGAGCTGATGCAGCTGTGAAGCTGAAAATCGGAACGACTGACGAAATGATTGCCCGTGCGGCAGAAAATTTCCTTAATTGGAATACAACTGATATTTCTAACTCTGTTCAAGATGTCTTGGAAGGAAATCTTCGTGAAGTAATCGGTCAGTTGGAATTACGCAAGATGGTTAATGACCGTCAGGAATT
>NZ_KQ969107.1:107042-114031 GCF_001578795.1 Streptococcus gordonii | reverse complement strand
TGGCTAAAATGGGCTTGGAAGTCATCGCCTTTACTGTTCAGTCTTTCTCTGACGAAGGTGGTGTGATTGATAACCTCGGTATCGAAAATGTCGAAACCATCAAAAAAGACGCATTGATTGCAAAGGCCAAAGCTGAACGTGAGCGCAAGGAAGTAGAAGCTGAGCAGGACAAATTGGCTAACGACAAGCGGGTAGCTGCTGACTTGGAAATTGCTCAAAAGCAAAATGAGTTGAAGCTGAAGCAAGCAGCCCTCAAGCAGGAAGCAGATATTGCGCAAGCTAAGGCTGATGCGGCCAAAGGGATTGAGGCAGAAATTCAGCGTCGTGAACAAGAACGTGTGGCCGCTGAAGCTAATATCATGAAGCAAGAGAAAGAAGCTGAAGTCAAGGAACGTGAAGTTAAGGTCCGCGAGCAAGAACTGGATGCTAACATCCGTAAACAGGCTGAGGCTGAAAAATACTCTCGCCAACAAGCGGCGGAAGCGCAATTGATTGAGCGTCAACGTCAAGCTGAAGCAGAACTCTTTGAAACACAAAAAGAAGCCGAAGCTCGCAAGGCTCAAGCCGAGGCTGAAAAATTTGCACAATTGCAAGAAGCTGAAGCCATTGAAGCCAAGGGACGTGCTGAAGCTGAGGCTATTCGTCTTAAGCTAGAAGCAGAGGCTCAAGGTTTGGATAAAAAAGCAGAAGCTATGAAGAAGATGCAGGAAGCTGCCATTACTGAGATGATTGTAGACAAACTGCCAGAAATTGCCCGTGCAGTAGCAGAGCCACTTACTAAAGTGGACAAAATCACCATGTATGGTGAAGGCAATGCTTCTAAGATGGTTGGCGATATCATGCAGAGTATTGACCAAGTATCGCAAGGTGCAGGCTTCGATATCCGTCAACTCTTAGCGGGCGCTCTTGGTGTTAATATGACTGTTAATAAGCTTAAACAGGATGAACAGCCAGTGATTGAAGCTCAAGAAATTACGACTGATGACAAGAAATAAAAAATAGGATGAGGCCCGCCTTCATCCTATTTTTACTCAGGGATCATTCCTCTTCGAACATTTCAAGATAAATTCTTTATTTTATAGCTTAAACATGATAAAATAAAACAAACTAACTATAGGAGAAAAAAATGACTAAAGCAAATTTTGGTGTTGTTGGTATGGCCGTTATGGGTCGTAACCTTGCTCTTAATATTGAATCTCGTGGCTATACAGTAGCCATCTACAATCGTTCAGCAAACAAAACAGAAAACGTGATTGCTTGCCATCCTGAAAAGAACTTTGTGCCAAGCTATGATGTTGAAAGTTTTGTAAACTCAATCGAAAAACCTCGCCGTATCATGCTCATGGTTCAAGCTGGACCTGGTACAGATGCGACTATCCAAGCACTTCTTCCACACTTGGATAAAGGTGATATCTTGATTGACGGAGGAAACACTTTCTACAAAGATACCATCCGTCGTAACGAAGAGTTGGCAAACTCAGGCATCAACTTTATCGGTACAGGTGTCTCTGGTGGTGAAAAAGGTGCCCTCGAAGGTCCTTCTATCATGCCTGGTGGACAAAAAGAAGCTTATGAATTGGTAGCAGATGTTCTCGAAGAAATCTCTGCTAAAGCACCAGAAGATGGTAAACCATGTGTGACTTACATCGGTCCTGACGGAGCTGGTCACTATGTGAAAATGGTCCACAACGGTATCGAGTACGGTGATATGCAATTGATCGCAGAAAGCTACGACCTCATGCAACATTTGCTCGGCCTTTCTGCAGAAGATATGGCTGAAATCTTCACTGAGTGGAACAAGGGCGAGCTTGATAGCTACTTGATCGAAATCACAGCTGATATCTTGAGCCGTAAAGACGATGAAGGCCAAGAAGGACCAATCGTAGACTATATCCTTGATGCTGCTGGAAACAAGGGAACTGGTAAATGGACTAGCCAATCAGCACTTGACTTAGGCGTGCCATTGTCACTCATTACTGAGTCTGTGTTTGCCCGCTATATTTCAGCTTACAAAGAAGAACGTGTACACGCCAGCAAAGTACTTCCAAAACCAGCTACTTTCAAATTTGAAGGAGATAAGGCTGAGTTGATCGAAAAGATCCGTCAAGCTCTTTATTTCTCAAAAATCATCTCATACGCACAAGGTTTTGCGCAATTGCGTGTGGCTTCTAAAGATAATAACTGGAACCTACCGTTTGCAGATATCGCTTCTATCTGGCGTGATGGCTGTATCATCCGTTCTCGTTTCTTGCAAAAGATTACAGATGCTTACAACCGTGATGCTGACTTAGCTAACTTGCTTTTGGATGAATACTTCCTTGATGTAACTGCTAAATATCAACAATCAGTGCGTGATATCGTAGCTCTTGCTGTTCAAGCTGGTGTTCCAGTGCCAACTTTCTCAGCAGCCATTACTTACTTTGATAGCTATCGTTCAGCAGATCTACCTGCTAACTTGATCCAAGCACAACGTGACTACTTTGGAGCACACACATATCAGCGTAAAGACAAAGAAGGTACCTTCCACTATTCTTGGTACGACGAAAAATAGGACGATAGGTCAATGGCGAAGCGGATTTTATTAGTTGAAAATGAAAAGAATCTAGCACGATTTATCATGCTGGAATTACAAAAGGAAAGTTATCAAGTAGACCTAGCGGAAACAGGGCAAGAGGGACTAGCTCTAGCAAAGGAAAACGATTATGATTTACTTTTACTAAATAATCAGTTTGCTGATGGAACAGCATTTGCCTTTGCTCAACAATTAAGTTTATTAAAACCTGTTGCAGTTATCATTGTAATGGTGAGCCGAGAGGAAATTGCGGAATCGGCTGAAGAGATTCAGCAGTTTGCAGTTTCTTATATGGTAAAACCCTTTATTATTAGTGATCTGGTTGATAAAATATCTGCTATTTTTCGTGGACGAGATTTTATCGATCAGAAATGTAGCCAGTTAAAAGTTCCTACTGCTTATCGTAATTTGCGGGTTGATTTGAAAAATCATACGGTTTATCGAGGGGAAGAAATTATTGCTTTAACGAGGCGAGAGTACGATTTACTAGTGACTCTAATGAGCAGTAATAAGGTGATGAGCCGTGAGCAACTGTTAGACCGAGTGTGGAAATATGAAAGTACATCGGAAACGAATATAGTGGATGTATATATTCGTTACCTCCGTAGTAAAATCGATCTTCCAGGTCAAGAAAGTTATATTAAAACCGTTCGTGGAATTGGTTATTCCATGCAGGGTTAATCTATAAAAACTCTAATTCTTTGAGAATTGGAGTTTTTTTATATGATTTTTAGTCAAAATTAACTTAATTCACGCAATCGTTTGCTCAAAATCTATAGACCGGGTTTACTTGTTGAAAGACAAAAAAGAAGATGGAATCTATATTATTATGTTGGCTCTAGACATTATACAGCTTGATAAATCAACTCTTTTTCGGGTAAGTGAAAATTAAGATAGGAAAAGTGATAATAAAAGAGGAAATAATAAAAATTATTTTTTTATGAAAACCCTTTACAAAATCAAAAAAAATGATAAAATAGTAGTGTGTAATGCAAACGATTTCATATAGAAGTTTGTAAAAAAGAAGGAGGTCTGGATGATGAAAAATTCATTCAAGAACATTTTTAGCTTTGAATTTTGGCAGAAATTCGGTAAAGCTTTAATGGTGGTCGTTGCGGTTATGCCCGCAGCTGGTCTAATGATTAGTATTGGTAAGTCGCTTCCAATGATTAATCCTAATTTTGGTGTGTTGGTAACGACAGGTGGCGTTTTAGAGCAAATTGGTTGGGGTGTTATTGGGAACCTCCACGTTCTATTTGCTCTTGCAATTGGGGGAAGCTGGGCTAAAGAACGTGCTGGCGGTGCCTTTGCAGCAGGTCTATCTTTTATCCTGATTAACCGTATCACTGGTGTGATGTTTGGTGTTTCTAGTGACATGTTAAAAAATCCAGATACAACTGTTCGCACTCTTTTAGGTGGAACAATTAAGGTCTCTGATTACTTTATCAGCGTTCTAGAATCGCCTGCCTTAAACATGGGTGTATTTGTCGGAATTATCGCTGGTTTTGTTGGAGCAACTGCTTACAACAAATACTACAACTTCCGTAAATTGCCAGACGCACTTTCATTCTTTAACGGGAAACGCTTTGTTCCATTTGTTGTAATTTTGCGTTCTGCGATTGTTGCGATTGTACTTTCATTTGTATGGCCAGTTATTCAAACTGGAATCAATAACTTTGGTATTTGGATTGCCAACTCACAAGATACTGCGCCAGTTTTTGCACCATTCTTGTATGGTACTTTGGAACGTCTCTTGCTTCCATTTGGATTGCACCATATGTTGACAATTCCAATGAACTATACTGCTCTTGGTGGAACATATGAAGTGTTAACTGGTGCTGCAAAAGGTACACAAGTATTCGGACAAGATCCACTTTGGCTTGCTTGGGTAACTGACCTTGTTAACCTTAAAGGTTCAAATATGGCAAGCTACAATCAATTACTTGAAGCATACCATCCAGCCCGCTTTAAAGTTGGACAAATGATTGGTTCATTTGGTATTTTGATGGGGGTAGCTGCAGCTATCTACCGCAATGTAGATGCTGACAAGAAGCACAAATATAAAGGTATGATGATTGCGACTGCATTGGCAACCTTCTTGACAGGGGTTACTGAGCCAATTGAGTACATGTTCATGTTTGTTGCGACTCCACTTTACTTGGTTTACTCACTTGTTCAAGGTGCTGCTTTTGCAATGGCTGATATTGTTGCTTTACGTGTGCACTCATTCGGTTCTATTGAGTTCTTAACTCGTACACCAATGGCAATCAATGCTGGTCTTGGTGGAGATATCATCAACTTCATCTGGGTAACAATCCTCTTTGGTGTAGCAATGTATTTCATTGCAAACTTCATGATTAAGAAATTCAACTACGCAACTCCAGGACGCAATGGTAACTATGAAACTGCAGATGGATCAGATGAAGCTTCTTCATCAGAAGCTGGCAGTGGCAAGGTTGCAGAAGCATCTCAAGCAGTCAATGTTATCAATTTGCTAGGTGGTCGTGCTAATATTGTTGATGTAGATGCATGTATGACTCGTCTGCGTGTAACTGTCAAGGATGCTGAAAAAGTTGGAACTGAAGAGCAATGGAAAGCTGAAGGCGCTATGGGCTTGGTTGTGAAAGGTCAAGGTGTTCAGGCTATCTATGGACCAAAAGCTGATGTTCTTAAATCTGATATTCAAGACTTGCTGGATTCTGGTGAAGTGATTCCTGAAACTCTTCCAAGTCAAAAAGCAGAATCAGCAGCTACTGAAGTTGCTTACAAAGGTGTAACAGAAGAAGTAGAAACTGTTGCAGATGGTCAAGTCATTGCAATTGATGATGTTAAAGATCCAGTATTCTCACAAAAAATGATGGGTGATGGATTTGCTGTTGAGCCAGAAAATGGTAAGATTTACTCACCTGTTTCTGGTACTGTAACAAGTGTATTCCCTACGAAACACGCTTTAGGTCTTTTGACAGAAAATGGTTTAGAAGTGTTGGTTCACATCGGCTTAGACACTGTCAGCTTAGAAGGTAAACCATTTGAAGTTCATGTTTCAGAAGGCCAAAAGGTTGCTGCAGGTGATTTACTTGTGACAGCTGATTTGGAAGCTATCAAGGCAGCTGGTCGTGAAACTTCTACAGTTGTTGTCTTCACAAATGCGCCAGCTATCAAGTCTGTGACTGTAGAAAAACTTGGTCAAGCATCTGCTAAGACAGTTGTTGCCAAGGTTGAATTGTAAAATAGAAAAGAGAAATCATGGCGAAATTCCTGACATTAAATACTCATAGTTGGATGGAAGAAGAGCAAGAAACTAAGCTAAATCAGCTTGCAGAACGCATTCTTCAAGAAAAATATGATGTCATTTGCCTGCAGGAAGTCAATCAATTAATGGAGTCTGAACAGGTTGTTCAGGCTCCTTTTTATCAGGCAGTTGAAGGAGGGATTGCGATTCATCAGGATCACTTTGCTCTTTGCTTGGTGAAAAAATTGGCTGAAGCAGGACTGGACTATCATTGGTCCTGGGCTTATAATCATATTGGGTTTGACATTTATAATGAAGGTGTGACGATTCTATCCAAGAATCCTCTGACTCCTAAAGAAGTTTTGGTCTCAGAAGTAAATGATCCTAGTGATTACCATACACGTAAGGTCTTGTTAGCGGATACTGAGGTAGAGGGTCAATTGATGACTATCGCCTCTTGCCATCTGTCCTGGTGGGACAAGGGCTTCCAAGGAGAGTGGTCAAAGCTTGAAGAAGAGCTTCTAAAGGTCAAAACTCCTCTGGTTCTCATGGGTGATTTTAACAATCCTGTTGATTACGAAGGCTATCAGCATATCTTAAAAAGTCCGCTCAAATTGCAAGATAGTCATAAGGTTGCTCAAAAGATTAGTGGTAAGGCAACGGTTGAAGGCGCCATTGCTGGCTGGGATGGCAACCAAGATGCTCTGAAGATTGATTATATCTTTACAAGTCAAGGCATCCAAATTGAAAGCTCTGCTGTGGTCTTTGACGGAAAGGAAGCCCCTGTTGTCAGTGACCATTTCGGTTTAGAAGTAGAGGCAAAATTTTAGAAAAAAATAGTTCCAAGTTAAATGAACTGTACTAGCGAGGTTAGCTTAAAAGCCTAACTTTCGAGTTTCAGTTCAACTTGGAACTTTTTTATTTAAGAGAATATCTTTTTGGGTAGAAATCAAATGTTTTTAAATTGCTATTACTCAAATGGTTTCCCTCCAATTCCTAGACCATTTACTAAGGTCATAGAGTCTAAGTCGATCTTTTCGTCTTTTACATTTACCATTACATGCCAGCCGGAATCCTCAATATTATTAAAAGTCCCATAAATATCTATAATATCACCTCCTCCTTGCGGTGTACCATTTCCAATTTCTTCCCACTTGGTTTCATTCCAATTGATCTGAACAGATT
>NZ_KQ969107.1:91922-107022 GCF_001578795.1 Streptococcus gordonii | reverse complement strand
GATTTTACAAAATCTTCTATTTCTTTTTCATGCTTCTTCAAATAAGCCAACTGCTTTTCTTCGGCGCTTTGATATTTTTGTTGATCAATTCCGCCGAATAAATCTTTGTTTTTAACGGCCACAATTGTTCCTCCTATGATAAGAGCTGATGCGATTGCAAGGATGAGCATTTTTCTTTTTTTCATTATTTTTTCCTATACAGAGATAATTTTCTAGCATTATAACATAAGTGAATTCTTTTTTTAATTATGAAATGTAGGAGAAATACTTTTAATAGTTCTGCGTACTGATTTAGATTTGCCTTACTTTTGTTATGGGCAGAATTATGGTAAAATAGAGTATTAAGATTTGAGGAGGAAATCGTATGCGTTGTCCAAAATGTGGCGGGAGCAAATCCAGTGTTATCGATAGTCGTCAAGCTGAGGATGGAAATACTATTCGTCGCCGTCGTGAATGCGAAGATTGCCAGCATCGATTTACAACTTATGAACGGGTAGAAGAGAGAACCCTAGTTGTTGTCAAAAAAGATGGGACTAGGGAGCAATTTTCAAGAGACAAGATTTTTAATGGTATTATTCGCTCTGCTCAAAAACGGCCAGTATCTAGTGATGAGATAGAAGCTTTGGTCAATCGCATTGAGCAGAAAGTACGAAGTAGCAGTGAAAATGAAATTAGCAGTGACTTTATCGGAAATCTTGTTATGGATGAACTAGCTGAATTGGATGAGATTACCTATGTTCGCTTCGCCAGTGTTTATCGTAGTTTTAAAGATGTTGGTGAATTAGAAAGTCTGCTCCAGCAAATTACTAAGGGTGTAAAAAAGAAGAGAGAAGAATAGATGAGGCCAAACGATCAGTTTTCTTATTTGAAAAACAATCTGGTTAGTCAAGATACAAACAATCTAATCCGTCTTTATCTGCCGATTATTGGTCGAGAAGCAGTCAGTCTATATCTGTACTGTCTAGCTTTTTGGGACAACGGTCATCAGGCCTATACCTTTGGCCATATTTTGAATCATCTGAATATGGGAATGGAAGTCTTAAAGACGAGCTTTGAACGCTTAAGTGCCATGAACTTGCTAGAACTCTATCAAGGAGAGTCGACTTATCAGATCAAACTTTTTAGTTTGCTTTCGGCGGATGAATTTTTCCAGCATCACGTTTATAAACGGCTTTTAGAAAAGAAAATTGGTGAAACGGCTGTTGAAGATTTAATGGAAGGTCAGTCTCAGGGTCAGCCTTTGGCTAGGAAATTATCGACAGTCTTTGATGTGGAAGATGAAGTCAGAGTGATTAAGAAGAAGCAAGCAGACTTTGATCTGACTAACTTTAAGCGAAGAATGGCTCAGGAAAATTTACGTTTTGCTGATGAAAAAGAAGATTTACTAGATTTGTTTGCTATTGCTGAGCAACAAAATTGGACCTGGTATGAAACTTATGTCTTGGCTAGAGAAACCGCGATTTCACATGTTATTTCTGTCAAGCGCATGAAGCAAAAATTAGCTCAAAAACGTGTTGATGAGAAATTCACCCAGGATGAACAAATCATAATCCGCGCTGCCAAGAGTAAGGTGCCAATGCTTTTCTTAGCAGAGCTTAAAAAAAGCGTCAGGCGACGATTACCCAATCAGAAAGACAGCTTTTATTGGACTTGGCTAAGTTAGGTCTTTTAGATGAGGTCATCAATATTGTCTTACTTCTGACTTTAAATAAGGTTGATTCAGCCAATCTGAACGAGAAGTACGCGCTAAAAGTCGCCAATGATTTTGCCTATCAAAAGGTGACTAGTGCTGAGGAAGCTGTTCTGAAAATCCGCGAGCGCAACCAGCAAAGTCAGAGTAGACCAGTTAAATCTAGCCAGACAGTTGCTAAAAGCAATGTTCCTGAATGGAGCCAGCCAGATTATAAAAATGAAACCAGTGCAGAGAGGCGGGCTGAGCTCGAAGAGAAAAAGCGCCGCTTGCTTGCTAAATTAGAACAAGGAGGTGACTAGATGGAAAAGATTGGAGAGACCCTTTCGCATAAAAATCCTGCTCGCCAATTCAACTATGAGGAGTTGGTTCGCCAAATCGTAGAAGATCCAGACGTGGCAGCTTTTATCGAGCAGGAGAAGCTTAGTCAATCTGAAATTTCCCGTAGCATCTCGAAGTTCAATCAGTACATCAGTGAACGGAATCGTTTTTTGCTGGGGGATGAAGCCTATATTGCTAAAGGCTACAAACCGATTTTGATTAAAAATGCAGGCTATGCGGATGTTTCCTATGAAGAGACAGCTGAGCTGGTCAAGCAACAAAAGAATGAAGCAATTAAGAGTAGGCTTAACCTGATCAATCTACCTAGTAGCCTCAAGGAAGCTAGTCTAGCTCAGGTGGATCTGGATGATGAAGGTCGCGACAAGGCTTTTGAACTGTTGACCAACTTTGTTGCTGAGTTTCCTCATTATCAGAAAGCTGTTTATCTCTATGGGGATTTTGGGGTCGGCAAGAGCTACATGATGGCTGCTCTGGCGCATGATTTGTCAGAAAAACGCAGTGTTTCAACGACTTTGCTCCATTACCCAAGCTTTGTTTTGGATGTTAAAAATGCGATCAGCTCTGGCTTGGTCAAGGAGAAGATTGACCAGGTCAAGACAGCCCAAGTGCTGATTTTGGACGATATCGGTGCTGAGCAATCTAGCCCTTGGATGAGGGATGAGATTTTGCAGGTCATTCTCCAGCACCGTATGCAGGAAAATCTGCCAACTTTCTTTACTTCTAACTTTAATTTTGCGGATTTAGAGCGTCACTTTGCCAGCTCTAAGAATGGCGATGAGACTTGGCAGGCCAAGCGAGTTATGGAGCGGATTAAGTTTCTGGCTCAGGAGGTACGCCTAGAAGGAGAGAACCGCCGATGAATGAAACAATTAACTTGATGAAAGCTCACACGTCTGTTCGCCGCTTTACGGAGGAGCAGATTTCGGATAAGGAACTCCGTGCCATCATTGATGCTGGGCGGGCTGCGTCCAGCTGGAAGAATTTCCAGTCCTATTCTATCATTGTGGTGCGAAGCAAAGAGAAAAAAGAAGCCCTCTTTGACTTGGTGCCCCAAGAAGCCATTCGGCAGTCTTCAGCCTTCCTGCTTTTTGTTGCTGACCTCAATCGAGCTCAAAAGGGCGTTCAATTGCATACGGAGGAATTTTACCCTGAAGGGACGGAGAATCTCCTAATTAGCTCAGTAGATGCTGCTTTGGCAGGGCAAAATACTCTCTTAGCAGCTGAAAGTTTGGGTTGTGGCGGAGTAATCATTGGACTGGTTCGATATGCTGCCAGTCAAATAGCAGAGCTTTTTAAGCTACCGGACTACACTTATCCAGTCTTTGGGATAGCTCTGGGAACTCCCGGCCAGAACCATGCAGTTAAGCCACGTCTGCCTTATGAAGCAGTGGTCTTTGAGGAAGAATATCGTGAACAGGATGATTCCATTATTCAAGCTTATGACCGCGTTCAGACTGAATATGCCGGCGAGCGAGCTAAGGAAGCTTGGAGTCAGCGCCTAGCTGCTCAATTTGGTCAGGAGCCAAATCAGGCTATTGATCAACTATTCAAAGAAAAGAAATTAGAAAAATAGGACGGAGTTTGGCTCTGTCCTAAAGAATGAAAGAGGAAAAACATGGCCTTACCAACTATTGCCATTGTCGGCCGTCCCAATGTCGGCAAGTCAACGCTTTTCAATCGGATTGCCGGTGAGCGGATTTCCATTGTGGAAGATGTCGAAGGGGTGACCCGCGACCGAATCTATGCGACAGCAGACTGGCTTAACCGCAAGTTTAGTATTATTGACACGGGCGGAATCGACGATGTTGACGCGCCTTTTATGGAACAAATCAAGCACCAGGCTGAGATCGCCATGGACGAAGCAGATGTCATCGTTTTTGTCGTATCTGGCAAGGAAGGTATTACAGATGCAGACGAGTATGTGGCTCGCATGCTTTACAAGACCCATAAGCCGATTATTTTAGCGGTCAACAAGGTGGACAACCCCGAAATGCGCAATGAGATTTTTGATTTCTATGCGCTGGGCCTGGGTGATCCATTCCCGGTTTCCTCAGTCCATGGGATTGGTACAGGAGATGTTCTTGACGCCATCGTTGAAAATCTGCCAAATGAAGAAGTCGCTGAAAATCCTGATATGATTAAGTTCAGCTTGATTGGTCGTCCTAATGTTGGCAAGTCTAGCTTGATCAATGCTATCTTGGGCGAGGAGCGTGTTATTGCTAGTCCTGTGGCTGGTACTACGCGTGACGCTATTGATACGGTCTTTACGGACAGTGAAGGTCAGGAATTCACCATGATCGATACGGCTGGTATGCGCAAGTCAGGCAAGGTCTATGAAAATACAGAGAAATACTCTGTCATGCGGGCTATGCGGGCCATTGACCGGTCGGATGTTGTTCTGATGGTACTCAATGCCGAAGAAGGGATTCGTGAGTACGACAAGCGAATCGCTGGCTTTGCCCATGAAGCAGGAAAAGGTATTGTTATCGTTGTTAATAAGTGGGACACACTGGAAAAAGACAATCATACCATGAAAGACTGGGAAGAGAATATTCGTGACCAGTTCCAGTACTTGTCTTATGCGCCAATTATCTTTGTTTCTGCCCTGACCAAGCAGCGTCTCCATAAGCTGCCGGATATGATTAAGCAAATCAGTCAGAGTCAGAATACCCGTATTCCGTCAGCGGTGCTTAACGATGTCATCATGGATGCCATCGCGATTAATCCTACACCGACTGACAAGGGCAAGCGTCTCAAGATTTTCTATGCGACTCAGGTAGCAACCAAACCGCCAACCTTTGTCATTTTTGTCAATGAAGAAGAGCTCATGCACTTCTCTTACCTACGTTTCTTGGAAAATCAAATCCGCAAGGCCTTTGTCTTTGAAGGAACCCCGATTCACTTGATTGCAAGGAAGCGGAAGTAGGGGTTGGAATTCTAGCGATTCCTATTTTCACTGTGAGGAGACAGAAAATGTCATATTTTGAATTTTTTACAATAATTTTTTTGTCTGTAATCCTGCTTTTAGTTTGGGTATTAAGGAGATATCTAGAGAATAATATAGTTTTTTGGACGCTTGCAACTATTTATTTACTGGCCTTCTTTCTTCTGATTGGGCAACTTTTTTTCGGTGGAATTGAAGTACAAAAGCTAGGATACTATTTTAGTGAAAGTTATTATAGTTTTCATGAGAAAACTATTCTATTTTTGTTTATGTTATGGTCTTTGTTTAAGGTTATTCTAGTGGTATCGCTGTATGGTATAATAGGTTTCTTCTTAGTGAAAAATTCGTCCCAAAGCACAGCGGATTAAGCAAGGGCAAACGCCTCAAGATTTTCTATGCGACTCAGGAGGCGACCAAACCGCCAACCTTTGTCATCTTTGTCAATGAAGAAGAGCTCATGCACTTCTCTTACCTACGTTTCCTGGAAAATCAAATCTGCAAGGCCTTTGTCTTTGAAGGAACCCCTATTCACTTGATTGCAAGGAAGCGGAAGTAGAGACAGATTTCCTCTAGTTTAATGGTTCATAGCTTTCTTTGTAGAACATTATTTTGTCCCTTACATTTTTGGGGGTGTCTGAGTTTCAAAGAAATTATTTTATTGGCCAAGCTATGAAGGTTGTCGAGGAATGATGTTTTGAATAGAGTCACTGGATCTCGCAACTATTTATCAAGGCTTTGGCCATCAAAAAAGCAAAAATAAGAATCAAGAATCGGTTTGATTATTAAATTGTTTAGAACAAAAGAAGTAAGCAAAAAGGCTTACTTTTTTCTTTGCCTGAAAACTATGGTATAATGGAGGGATAAACATAAGGTGGTAAGTATGGCGAAATTAATTCCAGGGAAAATTCGAACCGAGGGAATAAGCTTTTATGAAAAAGGTCAAATCAGTATTAGTGAAGTCAAAAATCGTATTATCTATAGTCGAGTTTCAGACTATAATTTGAGATACAGTTTGGCTGATGATGCTGTGTTCTGTTCTTGTGAATTTTTCCAGAAAAAACAGTATTGCGCCCATTTAGCTGGACTAGAGTATTTCCTAAAAAATGATGCAGAAGGAAAGGAAGTATTGGCTAAGTTGGAGTTGGAGGAAACGAGTCAGCAAGAGACACAAGGAAAGGTTTCATTTGGGAGTCTCTTTTTAGATAAGATTTTACCCATGGATCAAGAAAATCCTAAGTACCAATTATCAGCAGTTGGACAAGAAGATGCTTATACAGGAGAATTTTTGTGGACTTTGCGTCTCAGTCGTTTACCGGATGAGAAATCTTATGTGGTAAGGGATATTCGCGCTTTTTTACAAACTATCCAAAAAGAAGCTCCTTACCAGATTGGTAAAAGCTACTTTGAACCCCTTCGTTTTGAGGAATTTGACAGACCTAGTCAAGACCTATTAATGTTCTTACGGGGATTCTTGACGACTAAGGATGATTCTTTGATTTTTCAAAATGCTGGCCGACATATAGCCTTTCCTGCTTCTTTGCTCGAAGAGGGAGTGACACGATTGATGGAGTTAAACAGTTTCCATTTGGCGTATAGTGTCTTTGATTTCCAGCAGGTCTTTTTCCAAGATCTACATGAAGATGCAGGCATTTTCTCCTTTGAACTAGAGGAGTCTGCTGATTACTTAGAACTTGTGATTTCTGAGCAGTACTATAAACCTTTATACAATGGTGAATTCTTATTTTATGGAGATACCTTCTTTCAACTCAACCATCAGCAGCAACGTATACTGGCTGCCCTGAGAGATTTGCCTATAGATTCAGATAGGAAAAAACGTTTGCAATTTGATAGTTCTGATCAAGGTAAGCTGGCTACTAGTCTGTTAGAATTCAAGAAAATGGGTAGTTTATCAGCACCTAAAGAACTCATGATTCATGAGTTTCAGCCTCATTTCTCTTTTGATCTGCTGGCTTCAGGTGAGATTGAAGCTAAGCTTGTCTATGTCTACGAATCTCTAACTGTAGCTAGTCAAGAAGAACTAGATAGTCTTCCTTTTGCCAGTGACTTCAGACTAGAACAAAAGGTGTTTCAAAATTTACTACAAGCAGGATTTGAAGCAGCTTTTGAAAGTCGTAGACCTGCTTTATTACCTCAGGATGTCTACACTTTCTTTACTCATACCATGGAAAAATTCCGCTCCTTAGGAAGAGTAGAGATTAGCCCTAGTTTATTAGCTCTTTATCAGGTAGAAAAACCGAAGATCGCTATTGAAACAAAAGGAAGCCTGTTGGAAATTGGTTTTGATTTTGCCAATATTGACCCAGCAGAAGTGGACGATGCCTTATCTGCCCTATTTGAATCTCGTGATTATTTTGTCAGTCAATCGGGCAAGGTATTGGTTTTTGATGAAGAGACTAAAAAAGTTAGTCAAACTTTGCAAAAATTAAGGGCCAAAAAGTTAAAGGGGGGTCAGATAAGGACTAACCGTTTGGCTGCCCTTCAACTGACAGATATCCTAGAAGGTCAAGAAAATGTTTCTTTCTCAGAAGGATTTCGACAGTTAGCTTATGATCTGAGGCACCCAGAAGAATTTCAACTACCATCCTTACAGGTTGAAGCCGAATTGAGAGATTATCAAGAGCTGGGAGTAAAATGGCTCAGCATGCTTAATCATTATGGCTTTGGAGGGATACTAGCTGATGATATGGGGCTTGGGAAAACCTTGCAAACAATTGCCTTTTTGACGGCAGTATTAAAAGAGTCTCAAAATGCTTTGATTTTAGCACCATCAAGCCTAGTTTACAACTGGCAGGATGAATTTGGCAAGTTTGCTCCACATTTGGATATAGCAGTTGTCTATGGGCCCAAGCCTCTTCGAGATAATCTAATAGCTGAAAAACATCAGGTGATGATTACCAGTTATGCATCTTTTCGTCAGGATGTAGAAGAATATGGCCGTCTGAGCTTTGATTATCTGATTTTAGACGAAGCACAGGTCATGAAGAATGATCGAACGAAGATTGCTCAGCATTTACGAAATTTTGAAGTGAAAAATACTTTTGCCTTATCTGGGACGCCAATTGAGAACCATATGGGTGAATTGTGGTCTATTTTTCAAATTGTTCTCCCTGGATTATTACCTGCTAAAAAGGAATTTTTAAAAATGCCAGCAGATCTGGTAGCGCGTTATGTTCAACCCTTTATCATGCGCCGTAAGAAAGAAGATGTTCTTCAAGAATTGCCGGATCTGACAGAAGTCGTTTATCGAAATGACTTACAGGATAGTCAAAAGGCGATTTACCTGGCACAACTGCAGCAAATGCAGGAACGCGTGCGTTCTGCAACGGACGAAGAACTGAACCGAGATAAGATAGAGATTCTATCTGGTCTCATGCGCCTGCGTCAAATCTGCGACACCCCAGCTCTCTTCTTAGAGGATTATCAGGGTGATAGCGGAAAACTGGATAGTTTGAGAGAGCTTTTAGAACAAATTCACTCCAGCAATCATCGGGTGTTGATTTTTTCTCAATTTAGAGGTATGTTAGATCTGATTGAGCAGGAACTACAAAGTCTTGAAATGGAATCATTTAAAATAACCGGTTCTACTCCGGCTAAGGATCGTCAAGAAATGACAACCGCTTTTAATGATGGTCAAAAGGATGCATTTCTAATTTCCTTGAAAGCTGGTGGTGTAGGTCTCAATCTGACTGGTGCTGATACCGTTATTCTGGTTGACCTTTGGTGGAATCCAGCTGTTGAAGCCCAAGCGATTGGACGAGCGCATCGAATGGGGCAGGAGAGAAATGTGGAAGTTTACCGCCTGATTACTCGTGGAACTATTGAAGAAAAAATTCAAGAGTTGCAGGAAAGTAAGAAAAATTTAATTTCTACTATTTTGGATGGAACGGAATCACGCTCAAGTCTGACGCTAGCAGATATCCGAGAAATCCTAGGAATTTCAATAGAATAGTTTTCAAATCGACCAGAATAGTTTATAATGAAGTGTTGAAAGGAAAAAAGCATGACAAAGACCAAGTTTCCTCTAATCTCTGACAACGAAGCAATTTTTTCAGAAGTTCCTCAAATGGATCTCTATGATGAATTTGACTTTATTAGTAATATCAAAGGTGACTATCAGGAGAAGACATTTGCTGATTCTTCTTCGTCGAGTAAAACGGTAGCTCAGCCTATTCCATCTTCACAGTCAGAAAAACGAAAACAAGTAATTGCCGACAAGGTGAATCAATCCATTTCGCCTAAAGTTCAAGAAAAAAGTTATGCCGAGGTGGCAAGAGAAGAGGCTAGAGCTGATTTGAAAAAGAAACGCTCTGCTTCCTACTTGACCAGTGATGCCGTTTCAAAAAACATCGTAGCAAAATTGGCTTTTCTGCGCGGAAGTCTACAACGACAAAAGCTCAGCCAACTGCCTTTTTCCAAAAAGAAAACCCAGATGAATTTGCAAAATATGGTCAGCACTTGAAGCAAGAAGATTATATTGTGGCTGATTTGTCTGCAGAGCCAGTTGTCCAAGTCGAAGCGCCAAAGACTGAAAAGAAAAACAACTATGATTTTTTGAAGACTAGCCAAGTCTACAATAAAAAAGAGTTGCGCGATAAAAAGAAAATAAAGTTGCGGCTGAATTGAATTTGACACGCTTTGATCAAGCATAGTAGCAATAAACCTTAATATCTATCTAGAAGATTACTAGCTAAATTATTAACTAGAGCATCTGCTTTCTAGTTTCTTCGTTTTGCTTTTAAGAGGCATTCGAATTATTCGGAGTTTGGGGGAGGACTCCCTCAACAGGAAAGGAAAAAATCATACTCATGACAAAAATCTATCATTTTATCGGAATTAAGGGCTCAGGTATGAGTGCCTTGGCTTTGATGTTGCACCAAATGGGCCACAAGGTTCAGGGGAGTGATGTGGACAAATACTATTTCACTCAAAGAGGACTTGAGCAGGCAGGGATAAAAATTCTGCCTTTTGATGAAAAGAACATTCAGGCTGATTATGAAATCATTGCTGGAAATGCCTTTCGTCCAGATAATAATGTAGAAATTGCTTATGCAAATGAGCACGGAATTAGCTATAAACGTTACCACGAATTTTTGGGTAGCTTTATGCGTGATTTTGTCAGTTTTGGTGTGGCCGGAGCCCATGGAAAGACTTCTACAACAGGAATTCTCTCTCATGTCTTATCCAACATTACCGACACGAGTTATTTGATCGGAGATGGAACAGGTCGCGGTTCAGCAGGTGCTAAGTACTTTGTTTTTGAGTCTGATGAGTATGAGCGCCACTTCATGCCTTATCATCCAGAATACTCCATTATTACGAATATTGACTTTGACCATCCTGACTACTTTACTAGTCTAGAAGATGTCTTTAATGCTTTTAATGATTATGCCAAGCAAATTACTAAGGGGCTTTTCATTTATGGAGAGGACGAGCAATTACGTCGTATCACGTCAGAAGCACCAATCTATTATTATGGCTTTGAAAAGGATAACGATTTTGTTGCCCATGATTTGCTACGTTCAACAACGGGCTCTACTTTTAAAGTTTCATACCGTGGTCAAGAGTTAGGTGAATTCCACATCCCGACTTTCGGACGTCATAATATTATGAATGCGACAGCTGTTATTGGACTCTTGTATGTATCAGGTTTTGACTTGAACTTGGTTAGAGAACACCTGAAAACATTTGCAGGTGTAAAACGTCGCTTCACTGAAAAGGTTGTTAATGGCACTGTCATTATTGATGACTTTGCCCACCATCCAACAGAAATCATTGCGACCTTGGATGCGGCTCGTCAAAAATATCCAAGCAAGGAAATCGTGGCAATCTTCCAACCGCACACCTTCACTCGCACTATTGCCCTTTTGGATGAATTTGCTGATGCCTTGAATCAGGCGGATGCCGTTTATTTAGCTCAAATCTACGGCTCAGCTCGTGAGGTGGATCATGGAGATGTTAAAGTCGAAGACCTAGCTGAAAAAATTGTTAAACGTGTCCAAGTTGTAAGTGTAGATAATGTATCTCCACTTTTAGACCATGACAATGCTGTCTATGTCTTTATGGGAGCTGGAGATATCCAGACCTATGAATATTCATTTGAACGTCTCTTGTCTAATTTGACTAGCAATGTTCAATAAGAAGGAGTCTTTATGGAATCACCAATGCGAATTCGACAAGTCAAGTTGCTTGATTTGGAGGAAATAGTTCGGATTGAGCAAGCCAATTTCTTGGGAGAAGAAGCTATTAGCCCTGAGAAACTAAAAGAACAAATTGAAAAGATTCCAAATACTTTTTTAATCGCTGATTTGAATGGAGAAATCGCTGGCTACATCATTGGGTCAGCGGTTTCTTCACATCACCAGTCAGCAGATTGCCTAGTAAAGGGAATGAGAAATTTAGACAAATCTAACTTCATATTTCTTCAGAGGCTTTCGATTAATCCAGATTTTAAGGGTCAGGGAGTTGGTACTCTCTTGCTTGCAGCTATGGAAGAAGTAGTCGTTGATCTTCAAAACCAGGGAATCTATCTGGCTTGTAAGGATCATTTGATTTCCTATTTTGTAATGAATGGTTTTTCTGATTCAGGAATTTTTGAGACTACTTATGGAGACGAACCACACATTGAGATGATTTGGGAGAATCCCTATTTTAAGGAGTAAATCATGAAGATAAGACTTGCCGATTTAACCGATTTACCTGCCATTTACAAGATTGAATGTGAAAATTTTAGTCCGGAAGAGGCTATGAGTCAGGAATTGTTGGCTAGGCACATCGAACTCTTACCCAAAACTTTCCTTGTTGCTGAGAAAGATAATCAGATTTTAGGCTTTCTTGAAGGTCCAGTAAGACCGGAACGCTACCTCATGGATATCTCCTTTACAATGGAGATTGAAGATTTCAGCCATCAAGCAGGGGGGTATATTTCAATAACCAGTCTCTCGGTCTCCAAAGAAGCTCAGAGTATGGGGGTTGGTCGTAGGCTTCTGGAAGCAATGAAAGAAATCGCCATTTCAAATGGACGTGATGGCATCAATCTGACATGTCATGATTATTTAACGGCCTATTATGAAAGACATGGCTTTAGGAATCATGGACTGTCTAAGTCAACTTATGCGGATGAGGTTTGGTATGATATGGTCTGGGAAGTTCCTTCTAAGGACTAATTAATTTAATATATTATGAAAGAAAGCCTAATCTTATTGCATTTATCAAAGTTTTAAGATATAATGTTAAGGATTATGAAGAAGGAGGTCAAATTTTTGACTGAAAATTCACAAGATAACGAAAAAAAATTGAGCTTTAAAGAGCAGATTTTAAAAGAGTTTGCTAATTCTCAAAAAAATGAAGTATCTTCCCAGAAAGAAGGTCCTTCTCTATCTGAACAAGTAGATAAAGCATTGGCGGAAGAAAAAACAAAAGAAAATCCGTCCCTGTCTGAACTATTGCAGAAGGGGGATGCTTCCCAAGCTGAGGTTCTAGGAAAAGATTCTTTATCAGCTGATTCAGCGAGTGAAAGTCAAGCTGAGACAACGGCTTCGCAAAATTCAGAAAGTTTTTGGGATGAGCCTGAATCCGTTAAAGTTCCAGTGAAGGTTTCCTATAAAAACCAACCAAAGGAACCAAACGTGTCAAAAGAAGAGCCTTTGGCAAAGACTGCGACGTATAGAAGAGATGATCTAGCTTCTAAAGAAACCTTGTCTCGATCTGCAAAAGAAAGACAAGCTAATAAGAAAAAACGTCAAAACAATGTAGCGAAAAAAATTGTATGGACGATTATTGCTCTCTTGTTAGTTACTTTGGCAGTGACAGGTGTCTTTGTGTACAGCTATATTGATTCTGCCCTAAAACCAGTCAATGCTAATGATACCGAATATGTAACTCTTGAGATTCCAGCCGGATCAAGTGCTAAGGAAATTGGTTCGATTTTGGAGAAGAAAGGACTGATTAAGAGCGGTCAAGTCTTCAATTACTACAGTAAGTTTAAGAGTTATGCTAACTTCCAATCTGGCTACTATAATCTTCAAAAGAGTATGGACTTAGACACTATTGCGAAAGCTTTGCAAAAAGGTGGGACAGATACTCCTCAACCACCAACTCTTGGCAAGTTAGTTGTCCCAGAAGGATATACCTTGGATCAAATAGCTGAAGCGGTTGAGAAAAGTGGTAATAAAAAGGTATCCATTAGTGCGAAGGATTTTCTATCCAAAGTGCAGGATGAAAGTTTTATTAGCAAAATGGTGGCCAAATATCCTAAATTATTGAGCGGACTTCCGGCCAAGGATAGTGGAGTCAAATACCGTTTGGAAGGCTATCTTTTCCCAGCAACCTATAATTACACCAGTGATACAACAGCAGAAACTCTGATTGATCAAATGCTGGCAACTATGGATAGCAAGTTGAGCACTTATTACGAAGTGTTAGAAAGTAAAAATCTAACAGTGAATGATGTTCTGACATTGGCTTCCTTGGTTGAAAAAGAAGGATCAACGGATGAAGACCGCAAGAATATTGCAAGTGTCTTCTATAACCGTTTGAACCAAGGTATGCCACTTCAAAGTAATATTGCGATTCTTTATGCGGAAGGCAAACTTGGCAAAAAAACAACCTTAGCAGAAGATGCGGCGATCAATACTAATATTGATTCAGCATTTAATGTTTATAAAAATCCAGGTTTGATGCCAGGGCCTGTAGATAGTCCAAGTCTTTCAGCGATTGAAGCAACTGTTAATCCAAACAAGACAGATTACCTTTACTTTGTTGCTAATACTGAGACTGGAACAGTCTACTTTGCAACAACCTATGAAGAGCATGCAAAAAATGTTGAAGAGCATGTCAATAGCAAATTAACACAATCAAGCAGTTCAAATTAAAAATTGGGAGTGGGACAGAACTCTAAGGCTTATTAGTTTGTTGTGTCCACCCTCAATTTTATTTTAAAGATTTTATAGAAACGAGATAAAAATAAAAATGGCAGAAAAAACATATCCAATGACCCTTGCGGAAAAGGAAAAACTAGAAAAAGAACTAGAAGAATTGAAATTGGTCCGTCGACCTGAGGTAGTAGAGAGAATAAAAATTGCTCGCTCATACGGTGACTTGTCTGAAAACAGTGAGTACGAAGCAGCTAAAGATGAACAGGCCTTTGTAGAAGGTCAAATTTCAAGTTTAGAAACTAAAATTCGCTATGCAGAAATTGTAGATAGTGATGCAGTTGCTAAAGACGAAGTAGGAATCGGTAAGACTGTAACGATTCAAGAAGTCGGTGAAACTGAAAAAGAGGTTTATATCATTGTAGGTTCAGCTGGTGCAGATGCCTTTGCCGGTAAGGTTTCAAATGAAAGTCCTATTGGCCAAGCTTTGATTGGTAAGAAAAAAGGGGACATCGCAACTGTTGAAACGCCAGTTGGAAGTTATGATGTTAAAATCCTTAAGGTTGAAAAAACTAAATAACTCTAAAAAAATGAGCTTCTGCTCGTTTTTTTTCGTCTTGAACTTTCACTCAAAAAGAGTATAATATTCTTGGAAAAAGCTTTAACGAAAGGGATGCTGATGCTAGTAAAACTTGTCTTCTTGTTCTCACTGATTTTATGGATCCTCAATAGATATTTTCCGAGTAGAAATGCAGCTATAGGCTTGCGTTTTCCTACGGCTTTTTCTTCGCTCAAAAAGTGGCAACAAATACAGGGAGAATTTTATCGTTTACTAATCCTTAGTAATGGCGTTCTTTTGCTGTTATCCAGCTTTTATAAGATTAATCCCTTAAAGTTAAATGCCCTTAGTCTATTAACAGTACTTGCTTCCGGTGTGCTTGTCTTAATCAAATACAATCGATAAGGAGCAGGAGCTGATTGTAAAAGAATTTTCTACAATTGGAAGAGGTCTAGGTGTCATATTTTCATGTATTGGGGTAAACAGACGCTAGCCTTCACTTCTTTTTTGTTTTGGTCAATTCTTAGTGGTCGCTAGTCGAATCGACAATTTTCTTAAGAGCTCTCTCGCTTGAAAAAGGAAATTTATATTTCGAAAAAATTGTTTTGCTATATAATTTTTTGGTGAAATTACTAGCTATTCTGGTGCCTATTGACAAAGCAATCAAGTCAGGG
>NZ_KQ969107.1:86670-91716 GCF_001578795.1 Streptococcus gordonii | reverse complement strand
TTGAGAGGCTAGGACTTTTGTCCCAGCCTCTTTATTTATCTTGAACGTTGTTTACCAGCGTTACGATTCTTTTTCTTTTTGTTATTGTTAGGACGGTTATCAATAGCTTGACTTGCTTTTGGTGTAACGTCTTTCAAATAAGCATTGGCTGACATAGTTTTTGGTGGGTTCTTTTCGTACTCCTCTGCCACTCGTTTCTTCATATAAGGGCGGATAAAGAAGTTAATGATGAACTGTTGCAAGATTTGAACAAAACCACCGACTACCCAGTAAAGAGTAACTCCAGCTGGCGCAGTGAGGGAGAAGATGACAATCATGAGTGGGCTCACATAGATCATTTTCTTCATTTGTTCTTTTTGTTCTTCATCTAGTCCAACGAGTGATAGAAGTGATTGAACATAGTAAAGAACTCCGACGACAACTATAAGAATCATACTTTGTTGACCAAGATTGATTCCTAAGAATGAACTTTCCGCAATTCCCTTAGTGTAGCGAGCTGCATAAAAGAGTGCTGAGAAGAAAGGCATTTGGATTAAGAGAGGTAAACATCCAACACCGCCTAACATGCTGAGTCCATTTTCTTTTTGAGCGGCCATTAAAGCTTGTTGGGCTGCTAATTTCTCTTCCTGAGTTTCCGCATTTTTCATGCGTTCATTGATAGGAGTAAAAATTGGACTCAAATAATTTCTCTTTTCGGACTGATAGGTTGCATTCCAAGATTGATAAAGTCCAAGTGGCAAAATGATCAAGCGGACGATAACTGTCACCAAAATGATAGCAAGACCAAAGCCCAAGCCTAAATCACTGGCAAAGTATTTGATGACTTGACTCATAGGAGCAACCAAGAATTGATAAACAAAGCCTTGACCTGTTGGTTGACCTTGTTTATTGGTCTGGACACAGCCAGAGAGAATCAGAAGAAGGGTTAAGCCCATTCCTGAAAATAATAAACGTTTAAATGTTTTCACGATTCTATATTCCTTTTTAAAATGATACCTTTCTATTCTACTGTTTTTTTCTTAAATATACAATAGTTCCCTAGACCTAATTTGAAATTTTGAAATCTGAGAAAGAATCAAAATTGGCCATTGTTACATCCAGATAACTTACCTTAGAAAATGGTGTGGGACCTTTTCGGATTTCTTGAATAAACTTAGCCATAGAAGCGGGGCTGTCTGTCTGGGCAAGAATACTGACAGTTCCATCCTCATTATTCCATACACGACCTGTAATACCACCGATTTCTAAAGCAAGGGAATAGACTCCCCAGCGAAAACCAACTCCTTGGACCCGTCCTTGAGCAATCATTTTAACTTTTTGCATGTCAGCCTCCTTTTTATATCCGACTTGAGCATGAGTTTTATTCTTAAAATTTATGCTATACTATTCTTATGAATATTATAACCTCTAAAGCTAATAATGTGGTAAAAAAAGCTAAAAAACTTCATCAAAAGAAATACAGAACAGATTCCTATTTGATAGAAGGTTGGCATTTGTTTGAAGAGGCTCTTTCAAGTGGGTCTGAAATTATCTCTATTTTTGCTTTGCCAGAATATGCGGATCGCCTGTCTGGGTGTAAACAAGTATATTGGTTGAACCCTGACTTGCTGAGAAATTTGGCTGATAGCAAGACTCCTCAAGGAATTGTTGCCGAGGTTAAGCTCCAGCAAGAAGTCTTGCCAGAGAAACTCTCAGGCAAATATCTTTTTCTAGAAGATGTTCAGGATCCGGGGAATCTAGGGACGATTATTCGGACAGCAGATGCAGCAGGTTTTGATGGGATTTTTATCTCTGAACATTCGGCAGATTTATACAATCTGAAGACCTTACGGTCCATGCAGGGAAGTCATTTTCATCTTCCAATCTATCGCCTAGCAACAGCTGACTTGATTGACTTGGCAAAAAAATCAGATCTTCCTATTCTTGCTTCTACCCTTTCTGATGATTCAATCGATTACCAAAAATTAAAGGGGAGCAAAAACTTTATCTTGGTGATGGGCAATGAAGGACAGGGGATTAGCTCTATGATAGAAGCTGCAGCTGATCAGTTGGTTCATATACCGATGAAGGGGAAGGCTGAAAGTTTAAATGTGGCGGTAGCAGCTGGAATTCTGATCTTTTATTTAAGCTAAAATTTAGGAATTAGGTTATAATAAAGGCAAACGGAGGTGATTCTATGCCTTATCAAAATGATGATGAATTTATGGCCTACGTGGGACACTTGATTGAGAAGCCCAGCGTCCAGCGCTTGAAGAGCATTCCACATCATTTGCATTCCAATCGGCTTGAACATTCTATCAATGTAAGTTATACTAGTTATAAGATTGCGAAAAAATTGGGCTGGAATAAGCGTAGTACAGCCAGAGGTGCTCTTCTTCATGATTTGTTCTATTATGATTGGCGGGTGACTAAATTTAAGAAAAGCCATGCTTGGGTTCATCCACGTTTGGCGGTTCGGAATGCTCGGAAGCTAACCAAATTGAACAAAGTCGAAGAAGATATTATCATTAAGCATATGTGGGGTTTAACAATTGCGCCACCACGCTATAAGGAAGCTTATATTGTAACTCTTGTTGATAAATACTGGGCAATCAAAGAAGCAACCTCTCCGTGGAGACAAAAGATTCGTAATCGAAAGTTATTTCATCGTAAGATGTTAAAGAATTAAAAAGGAGACGAGATGTTATGAACAATCGTACAATCATTCAAGATGCAAGTGGCATCAATACTTTTTATGCAAAAATTTATTCTCTTGTTGGAGTCGGACTTGGAATTTCAGCGATAGTGTCGGCACTGATGTTGAGTATGTTTCAGTCAGTTATTGTTTCTGTATTGACGGGCTCTACTTGGATATTCTATGTGGCTATTGCTACTGAACTTATTTTAGTCTTTGCAGCTTCTGGTATGGCAGTTAAAAATAGCCCTGTAGCTTTACCACTCTTTCTAGTTTATTCTGCATTAAATGGTTTTACCTTAAGTGTGGTTCTTGCACTTTATACTCAATCATCTGTCCTATCTGCATTTGTAACGGCATCAGCTATGTTTTTTGCGATGGCCTTTATCGGAAAGGTGACTAAGAAAGATCTTTCTGGAATGGGACGAGCATTGAGAGCTGCCTTATTTGGTTTGATTATTGCTAGTGTTGTGAATATCTTCTTAAGAAATGGAAGTTTTGACTTCCTGATTAGTATCGCAGGTGTTATCATCTTCTCAGGTTTGATTGCATGGGATAATCAAAAGATTCGTTACGTGTATGAACGGTCAAATGGTCAAGTTGAAAATGGCTGGGCAGTATCACTTGCTTTAAGTCTTTATCTTGATTTTATCAACCTCTTCCTCAGCCTTCTTCGTTTATTTGGTCGAAACGACTAATTAATGAAAAATGGATTTCTCCTTGCGTAGAGAATTCCATACTGTATGAGAGGAAATCTTTCTCATTGTTATATGAATAACAGAGTTAGGACTAGTTTTTAGTCCTGACTCTTTTTTGTGTGTAGGGGAAGGAGTCTAGTGGTTTTAGAATTTCTTAACTAGGGGAAAATCAAAGTTTGTGAAAAAACAATCTGTCCCAAAATACTAAATTTTCTGAAAATTCCTTGACATTATGGTAAAAAATGGTAACATAAAGTATACGTTTTGAAAAAAGTGATGTCAAGATAGGACTAAGAGCTTGAGAGATATATCTATGAAGACTTTTAGGATGTGAGACTTGCTTCTGTGCTTTATTAAAAAATAAAAAGAATAGCTATTTTTTCTTGATTTATTGGAGAAAAATGTTATTATTGGTAGCAGAAGTTAGAATTTTTTGACAATTCGGAATTTATCTATGAGGGAGGAACTTGTGAAGCAAATCAAATTAAAAGAACCTAAAAATGGTTCTGAACTGGTTTTAGAAACCTTGTTAGAACTTGGTATAGACACAGTTTTTGGTTATCCTGGTGGTGCAGTCTTGCCTTTGTATGATGCGATTTATAATTTTAAAGGCATTCGTCATATTCTAGGTCGCCATGAGCAAGGTTGCTTGCATGAAGCTGAAGGTTATGCCAAATCAACTGGAAAGTTGGGTGTCGCCATTGTCACTAGTGGACCTGGAGCAACAAATGCTATTACAGGGATTGCAGATGCTATGAGCGATAGCGTTCCTCTTTTAGTCTTTACTGGACAAGTTGCTCGAGCAGGGATTGGGAAGGACGCCTTTCAGGAGGCGGATATTGTTGGTATTACCATGCCAATTACCAAATATAATTACCAGGTACGTGAGACGGCTGATATTCCACGAATTATCACAGAAGCTGTTCATATTGCAACAACTGGTCGTCCTGGTCCAGTCGTCATTGACTTACCTAAGGATGTATCTGCCTTGGAAACAGACTTCATCTATTCTCCTGAGGTGAATTTACCAAGTTACCAACCAACGCTTGTGCCCAACGATATGCAGATCAAGAAAATCTTGAAACAACTATCTAAAGCCAAGAAACCTGTATTGTTGGCTGGTGGTGGTATCAGCTACGCAGAAGCTTCTAAAGAATTAAATGAATTTGCAGAGCGCTATCAAATTCCTGTTGTGACCAGCCTTTTGGGTCAAGGTACTATTGCAACTAGTCACCCACTTTTTCTTGGAATGGGAGGTATGCACGGTTCCTTTGCGGCTAACATTGCCATGACGGAAACAGACTTTATGATTAGCATCGGTTGTCGTTTTGATGACCGCTTGACAGGAAATCCTAAGACTTTTGCTAAGAATGCCAAGGTTGTTCATATCGATATTGATCCTGCTGAGATCGGTAAGATTATCAGTGCAGATATTCCTGTAGTGGGCGATGCTAAGAAAGCCTTACAGATGCTTCTAGCAGAACCAACAGTTCATAATAATACTGAAAAGTGGATTGAAAAAGTTACGAAGGATAAAAATCGTGTTCGGTCTTATGATAAGAAGGAGCGCGTGGTTCAACCTCAAGCAGTAATTGAACGCATCGGTGAGTTGACAAATGGGGATGCCATTGTTGTAACAGACGTAGGGCAACACCAAATGTGGGCAGCTCAATA
>NZ_KQ969107.1:65125-86526 GCF_001578795.1 Streptococcus gordonii | reverse complement strand
TCAGAACGAGCGCCAATTGGTTACTTCTGGTGGTTTAGGAACCATGGGATTTGGAGTTCCTGCTGCTATTGGAGCTAAGATTGCTAACCCAGAAAAGGAGGTTATCCTTTTTGTTGGTGATGGTGGCTATCAAATGACAAACCAAGAGATGGCTATTCTCAATATCTATAAGGTTCCGATTAAGGTCATCATGCTAAATAATCATTCACTAGGAATGGTGCGCCAGTGGCAGGAAGCCTTCTATGATGGTCGTACCTCTGAGTCAGTCTTTGATACTTTGCCAGATTTCCAGCTCATGGCTCAGGCCTATGGTGTTAAATCCTATAAATTTGACAATCCAGAGACTATTGCCCGAGATTTGGAAGTGCTGAAGGAAGATATACCAATGTTTATCGAGGTGGATATTTCTCGTAAGGAGCACGTTTTGCCAATGGTACCAGCTGGTAAGAGCAATCATGAGATGTTGGGGGTGAAGTTCCATGCGTAGAATGTTGACAGCTAAACTCCAAAATCGTTCGGGTGTTCTAAATCGCTTCACTGGTGTTCTTTCCAGACGTCAGGTTAATATTGAGAGTATATCAGTTGGAACGACAGAAAATCCAGAAGTATCTCGTATTACCATCATCATTGATGTGGCCTCATTGGCAGAAGTAGAGCAGATTATCAAGCAGCTTAATCGTCAAATTGATGTGATTCGAGTTCGTGATATCACAGACCGTCCTCACTTAGAGCGTGAAGTGATTCTGGTTAAGGTTTCAGCTCCAGCTGAGAAGCGTGCAGAGATCCTAGCCATTATCCAACCTTTCCGTGCAACAGTAGTGGATGTTGCTCCAAGCTCAATCACTATCCAGATGACAGGAAATGCTGAAAAGAGTGAAGCTTTATTGCGAGTGATTCGGCCATATGGGATCAAAAATATCGCTCGTACGGGTGCAACTGGATTTACCCGTGATTAAAAATCCTACTTAATTTGTTAAACCAGCCTTTAAGGCAATAAAAAAAATAGAAAAGAGAGAAAAACTATGGCAGTTCAAATGGAATACGAAAAAGATGTAAAAGTAGCAGCGCTTGACGGTAAGAAAATTGCCGTAATCGGCTATGGTTCACAAGGTCATGCTCATGCCCAAAACCTGCGTGATACAGGCCATGATGTGATTATCGGTGTTCGCCCTGGTAAGTCATTTGACAAGGCTAAAGAAGATGGCTTTGATACTTTTACAGTAGCAGAAGCAGCTAAATTGGCTGATGTAATCATGATTTTGGCGCCAGATGAAATCCAACAAGAACTCTATGAAGCAGAAATTGCTCCAAACTTGGAAGCTGGAAACGCAGTTGGATTTGCTCATGGTTTCAACATCCACTTTGAATTTATCAAAGTTCCTGCTGATGTAGATGTCTTTATGTGTGCTCCTAAAGGTCCTGGTCACTTGGTTCGTCGTACTTTTGAAGAAGGATTTGGTGTTCCAGCACTTTACGCAGTCTACCAAGATGCAACTGGTAATGCCAAAAACATTGCCATGGACTGGTGTAAAGGTGTTGGTGCGGCTCGTGTTGGTTTGCTTGAAACAACTTACAAAGAAGAAACAGAAGAAGATCTTTTTGGTGAACAAGCTGTCCTTTGTGGTGGCTTGACTGCCCTTATCGAAGCAGGTTTTGAAGTCTTGACAGAAGCAGGCTATGCCCCAGAATTGGCTTACTTTGAAGTTCTTCATGAAATGAAATTGATCGTTGACTTGATCTATGAAGGTGGATTCAAGAAAATGCGTCAATCAATTTCAAATACTGCGGAATACGGTGATTACGTATCAGGCCCACGTGTAATTACTGAGCAAGTCAAAGAAAACATGAAGGCTGTTTTGGCGGATATCCAAAATGGTAAATTTGCAAATGACTTTGTAAATGACTACAAGGCTGGTCGCCCAAAACTAACAGCTTACCGTGAACAAGCAGCTAACCTTGAAATTGAAAAAGTAGGTGCTGAATTGCGTAAAGCAATGCCATTCGTTGGTAAAAATGACGACGATGCATTTAAAATTTACAACTAATCTGTAAAAGGAAACAGATGGGGCAGTGAATTGAATTTCCTGCCTCCTTTCTTATCAAAGAAAACTTGCTGTTTTTTTATGATGCCAGATTCCTTGTTAGAAATATTGGTAACTGCTGGGATTGGCTTTGGTGTGGTTAATTGATTTCCACGCTTACAAGGATGATACATAAAGAAGGGAATTGTATGCTTGCAGCTAGAGATATTTTTAAAGCCCATCAAGTATTAAAAAATGTAGTTGAACGGACTCCGCTGGATTTTGACCGTTATTTATCTGAAAAATATGGGGCGACAGTTTATCTGAAGCGGGAAAATATGCAAAAGGTACGCTCCTTCAAGATTCGCGGTGCGTATTATGCCATTCACCAGCTATCTGAAGAGGATAAAAAAAGAGGAGTGGTCTGTGCTTCGGCGGGAAATCACGCGCAGGGAGTAGCTTTTACTTGCCATGAGATGAAAATTCCAGCGACTATATTCATGCCTGTTACGACACCCCAGCAAAAGATTGGACAAGTGCGATTTTTTGGTGGCGATTATGTAACCATTAAGTTGGTAGGAGATACGTTTGATGCCTCTGCTAAGGCCGCACAAGAATTTACCAAATCAGAAAAACTAACCTTCATTGATCCTTTTGATGATCTAAATGTTCAGGCCGGTCAGGGAACGGTGGCTTACGAAATCCATGAACAATCCCAAGAAGAAGGTGTTGATTTTGATCAGATCTTCGTTCCAGTTGGTGGGGGAGGTCTGATTTCAGGAGTTTCAACTTATATTAAATATGTTGCACCTGGAATGGAAGTGATTGGAGTTGAGGCTTCGGGTGCTCAGAGTATGCAAGCTGCCTTTGATCACGGAGAGCCAGTTAAGTTGGAGGAAATTGACAAATTCGCGGACGGAATTGCTGTCCAAAAGGTTGGGCAATCAACTTATGAAGTGGCTCGTAAATATGTTGATAAACTGGTTGGTGTGGATGAAGGTCTGATTTCAGAAACCTTGATTGATATGTATTCAAAACAGGGGATCATTGCTGAGCCAGCAGGTGCAGCTTCCATTGCAGCTTTAGAAGTAATGAAAGAAGAAATCAAAGGCAAAAACGTTGTCTGCATTATTTCAGGGGGTAACAATGATATCAACCGGATGCAAGAAATGGAAGAACGCGCCCTTATTTACGATGGAATTAAGCACTATTTTGTGGTTAATTTCCCACAACGTCCGGGTGCTCTTCGAGAATTTGTGAATAACATTTTAGGTGTCAATGATGATATCACTCGTTTTGAATATATAAAACGTGCCAACAAGGGAACAGGTCCAGTTTTAATCGGTATTGCTCTGGGTGATAAGAATGATTATGAAGCTTTGCTTTCGCGCTTATCAGAGTTCGACCCTGGATACATTAATCTTCATGGTAATGAGAGCCTATACAATCTCTTGGTCTGATTGAGCCTTCGATTACGATTAGGAAAGAAAGATTTGGTTTTGTTGCATACAAGGCTAAATCTTTTTTCTTCTTCTAATTTTTTAAAACATTGAAAAACACCGCAAAATCTCTGTCTTGTGGTGTTGATTTTTATTTTTAGGTTAGGTGCTTAAAGGAATAATCTCATTAGTTCATGGGCTACACCGTCCTGATCGTTTGTTAACCCCAGTTGTTGATCAGCAAAAGGCAGGAGACTAGTATTAGCATTTTTCATAGCATAGCCAGTACCAGCGAACTCTAGCATTTCAGTGTCATTGTGCTCATCACCAAAAGCAATCAAATCTTTACGGTCAACATTCATGATATTTAAAAGATACTTCAAGGCAAAGGCCTTGTGAACTCCTTTGGGAGTACATTCAAGAATGTTGAGTGGCCCGCCCCAGGTATTGATGGTAAGCTCATGTTGATAAAATGAACTCATTTGATCGGCTAGGGCATATTTATCTTCTGCTCGTGTCTGCAAAAGGATGACACTAGGATTCTTAGTGACGAGCTGAGGGTTAAACTGATTCTCAGGGACAAAAGCATTTACGCCGAATAATTGAGGATCGGCAATTTCTTCGTTAGTGTTGGTAATATAAAATTTATTGCGGTACTCACCAGCAATAAAGTCTGCTTCAATTTCTTCTTCTCGAGCAACCATATCAATCAGATATGATTTATCGACTGTCAAAGATTGTTCAAATTTCCATTTCTTACCTGGTAGATGTGTTAGAGAGCCATTGAAGTTAATCATAGGAGTATCCAGCCCCAATTCTTCATAGTACTGGTGAGCCATGCGGTAGGGGCGACCAGTTGTAATGATGACCTTATGACCTTTTTGAGTGACTTTTTTTATGGTCTCTTTAGTAAAATCTGACAATTGACTTTGCGAATTAAGCAAAGTACCATCTAGGTCTACAGCAATAATTTTATGCGCCATGTTAAATCCTCTTCATGTATGATAGTTCCTATTATAGCAGATTTTAAGTTTAATGGTAGTGATTTGTGTTATAATGAATTTCCAATGGTCGAGGCAGATGGTTGTAATGAACAATTAAATCTGGTTGGACTTTTTATTTCTAAGTAAGGAGTTTTCTTGTATGCGTAAAATTTTCATGATTCATTTATTTTTTCTGTTGATTTCCTTGTTAGTATACATGGAAGGAATAACTAAGTCAGGTCCTGACTTAGTCTGGAACATGATGCTGGCTTTGATTGCTTATGATTTTGCTATTTTGACTCGTTATTTTAAACAGGCTTGGTTATTTCCCGTATTTTTCATCCTTTGGCTGGTCTTTTATCCTAATACTTTTTATATGATAACTGATATTGTTCATATGCATTGGGTTGGAGATACCTTATGGAATAAGACTAGTTTGCATTTGTTTATGGCTTTTGTTCCAAGCATCTTGTTTGGTGTATACTGTGGAATTGAAAGTTGGATCATTATTAAAGAGCGTTTGAGATTAACTTGGTGGCTGGACTTACTCGTAACAGGTGGCCTCTCTTTTATCTCTAGTCTAGCAATTTATATCGGTCGTTATGACCGCTTAAATACGTGGGATTTAATTAATAATCCCAGTCAAGTAGTTGAGAAGTTATTAGCTACTTTTCAAAGGGAACGATTGTTTTTTATTCTGGGATTTACATTTATTCAATTCATGAGTTTGGTTTTTATGGCAAGAGATGATAAAAAATAATAAAAATATAAACATTTGTCTTGAAAAGATGAATGTTTTTTGTTATAATGGATTCGTTGTTCGTTTAAAACGAACTAAAATCTTTGTCTATAGATGGGAGTTATGAATTGGACAAGCTTTTTAAATTAAAGGAGAATGGTACGACCGTTCGTACAGAAATTCTCGCTGGTTTAACAACATTCTTTGCGATGAGTTATATTCTCTTTGTCAATCCAGCAATGCTGTCTCAAACTGGTATGCCAGCACAAGGAGTATTTTTAGCAACAATTATTGGTGCTGTGGCTGGTACCTTGATGATGGCCTTTTATGCTAATCTGCCCTACGCACAAGCACCTGGGATGGGTCTGAATGCCTTTTTCACCTTTACAGTTGTCTTTAGTTTAGGCTATACTTGGCAGGAAGCTCTGGGAATGGTCTTCATCTGTGGAATCATTTCTTTGATTATTACCTTGACTAAGATTCGGAAGATCATTATAGAGTCTATTCCAGGATCCTTAAGAGCTGCAATTTCAGCTGGTATTGGTGTTTTCTTAGCTTATGTAGGGATTAAAAATGCAGGCTTATTGCAGTTTTCTATTGACCCAGGGACCTATACAGTTGCTGGCGAAAGTGTCGAGAAAGCTCAATCGGCTATTACTGCTAACTCATCTGCTACGCCAGGCCTAGTTGCTTTTAATGATCCTGCTGTTTTAGTTGCCTTAGTAGGTTTAGCAATTACTGTCTTTTTTGTGGTAAAAGGAATTAAGGGCGGAGTTATCCTATCCATCATTGCTACAACTGTGGTTGCCATTTCTGTTGGTTTGGTAAACCTATCCTTAATTGACTTGAGTCAAAATAATCTTGGTACGGCCTTTAAAGAGTTAGGAGAAATTTTTGGTGTAGCAATTGGTCCAAAAGGTTTAGGTGCTCTCTTTACTGATACAGCTCGTTTACCTCAGACTTTTATGGCTATTTTGGCTTTCTCATTGACAGATATTTTTGATACGATCGGTACCTTAATCGGTACAGGAGAAAAAGTTGGGATTGTAGCAAGTTCTGGAGAAAACCATGAATCTGAGAGATTGGATAAGGCTTTGTATTCAGATTTGATTGGGACTTCAATAGGAGCTATTGCAGGAACCTCAAACGTTACTACTTATGTAGAGTCAGCAGCAGGTATTGGAGCGGGAGGACGAACTGGTCTGACAGCTCTAGTCGTAGCAATCTGTTTTGCTATATCTAGTTTCTTTAGTCCTCTCTTAGCAATCGTTCCAACTGTTGCGACAGCTCCGATTTTAATTGTTGTTGGAATTATGATGCTGGGTAGTCTGAAAAACATCGAATGGGATGATTTGACTGAAGCAATCCCTGCTTTCTTCACTTCAATATTCATGGGATTTAGCTACAGCATTACTCATGGAATCGCAGCTGGTTTTATCATGTACGCTCTAGTCAAAGCAGTGAAGGGACAAGCCAAAGAAGTTCATACTATGATTTGGATTTTAGATGCTCTCTTCATTTTAAATTTCGTCAGTCTTGCTTTGGCAAAATAATCAGAGAAGTTGGATTTATCCAGCTTCTTTTTTATGTTGTGATTTTATGCATGAAAAAATTTTTTCTGGTATAATAAGACTTATGTTTAGTCATAATGAAAATGAGCTGATTTCTATTGGTCAGAAAATAGGCCGCTTACTTCAAGCTCGAGATGTGCTGATTTTATCGGGCGATCTGGGGGCTGGTAAAACAACCCTGACCAAGGGGATTGCTCAAGGCTTGGATATTAGGCAAATGATCAAGAGTCCTACCTATACCATTGTTCGAGAGTACGAAGGACGGCTGCCACTTTATCATCTGGATGTTTACCGGATTGGAGAAGATCCAGATTCGATTGACCTGGATGACTTTCTCTTTGGTGATGGTGTTACTGTTATCGAGTGGGGAGAGCTTTTGGCAGATAGTTTGCCACAAGATTATCTGAAGGTTCAGCTTGTCAAAGAAGAAGACGGAAGGCGAATTTTGTTCGAGGCTGTTGGACAAGCTTCAAAGGATCTCTTGCAAAAGATAGAAAGCGAAGCCCGTTAATGCCGAGAGAATATGACTTGCTACTGAGGGAAGCTGAAGCTAGTGATGCAGAACTTCTGATTGACTTTCTCAGCCAGATTGGTCAAGAGTCTGATTATACGACTTTGGATGAGGAGGGAGTCATGATGAGTGTGCAGCAAATGGCTGAATTTTTAGACTTGCAGGCTTCCTTGGAGAATCGAATTTCAATTCTGGCTTTCCTAGATGGAAACTTGGCCGGACTAATCAATATTACTGCTGATCATCATGCGCGTGTTTGCCATATTGGCGATCTGTTCATTGCTGTAAGAAAATCATACTGGAACCAAGGCTTGGGTAGGATTCTCATGGAGGAAGCCATTGATTGGGCTAGCCAGTCGGGTGTGATCCGCAAATTGGCTCTAAGTGTGCAAGTAAGAAATGAACGAGCAGTGCATCTCTATCAAAGTTTAGGCTTTGAGATTGAAGGCTTACAAAAACGTGGAGCCTATCTAGACGAAGGGAAATTTCTAGATGTTTACCTGATGGGAAAACTGATAGATTAAAAATATATGTTTAAAAAGACCTTATTAATGTTTTTAAGTTTATTGCTGGTGACAGTCATGGGAGTGGGGGCCTATGCCTGGACTATTTATGATCAGTCTACTGGAGAACTCTCGAAGACCTATAAGAGTCTGGGAGGAGAAACAGATGTTATCTCTGCAACGAAACCTATGACGATTCTTCTGATGGGAGTGGATACAGGTAGTGGCTCTCGTGAAGATACATGGGCTGGAAATAGTGATAGTATGATTTTACTGTCCGTCAATCCAACAACTAAGAAGACAGTTATGATGAGTTTGGAAAGAGATATTCTTACCAAGTTTAAGGATAAAGATGGTGAAACAGTTGAGGCAAAATTAAACTCAGCCTACGCTTCAGGCGGTGCTAAGTTAGCTATTTCCACTATCCAGGAGATGATGAATATTCATATCGATCGCTATGTTTTGATTAATATGAAGGGCCTTGTTCAATTGGTGGATGCTGTCGGGGGCATTACAGTTAATAATACCTTTGATTTTCCAATCTCCATCGAAGAAAATGAACCGGAATACACAGCTAAGATTGAGCCGGGTGTTCAAAAGATTAATGGGGACCAAGCCTTGGTATACGCTCGGATGCGCTATCAAGATCCAGAAGGAGACTATGGTCGTCAAAAACGCCAACGTGAAGTTATCAAAAAAGTTGTTGAGAAGGTTCTCAGTCTAAATAGTGTGAGTCACTACCAGGCCATTTTGAAGGCAGTTAGTTCAAATATGCAAACCAATATTGAATTAACATCTGGAAGTATACCTCAGCTTTTGGGCTACAAGGATGCTTTCAGACGAATTGATAGCCAGCAATTACGAGGCGAAGATGCGACTCTATCTGATGGTGGAAGTTACCAAATCGTGACACGGGACCACTTGTTAGAAATGCAAAATATCTTGCGTAAGTCACTTGGATTAAGTACTTTGTCAAAATTAGAGACGAATGCAGTCTTGTATGATGAAATAGATGGAAGTGGTGGGCCTTCAACAAGTTCTTCTGCTGGCTATTCTTCGTCCTTATCGGATGCGACGGACACAGAAACGACTTATTCAAATAATACTTACTCTTATTCAACTCCGGCTAGTACCAGTCAGGGGAATACAATTACATCACCTAGTTCAGTGGATCAGACGGCAACGGCAACGCCTACTGGCCAGGAACAATCTACTACAACTGGGACAGAAGCGCAATAAGAACAAAGAGTCAAGCTTTCAGTATGAAAACTTGACTCTTTTTGATTCTAATTATTTTTTGTTTGATTGGAGAAGATTCCCAAATATCTTGAATTTCAGCAAATCTTGCTTGCGCTTCTTGGTTAAAAACATTGATCTTATATTGGAGATCCTTGCTTATATCTTCCAGAGTGCTTTTTTGGTCCTTTAGGTAATCTAAGTTAGCTTGGATATCAGATAGACTGTCTTGTGCTTTGCGTAATAGTTGGCCAGTATCGCTGATTTCATCCGTAATGCTTTCGCGGTTTTTTACAAGCAGGTAACTAGTTATAGCTGCTCCGGTAAAGAGGAAGAGGTTAGACAATTTCATTATAAGCCTCCTAATCTATAGCTTGAGAAATTTCTGCTGCCAAGCGACTTAGTTCAGAAAAGTCAGGTTCATGAGCAACAAAGGTTAGTTTTAAATCGTCATTTTCATCATAGCGTGGCGCTAAATGAACATGGGTATGAAAAACAGTTTGGCCAGCAATTTCTTCGTTATTATTAATGATATTCATACCTGCCGCACCAGTTGCCTTCATAACTTTACGGGCGATTTGAGGCACACGTTCGAAGAGTTGGCTAGAGCTGCTTCCGTCCATCTCTAGAAGGTTACGAAAGTGTTGCTTTGGGACAACAAGTGTGTGACCAGGCGTTACTTGTGAAATATCAAGAAAGGCTAGAACGGCTTCGTCTTCATAGACTTTAGCCGCAGGGATGTCTCCTGCAATAATTTTACAAAAAATACAATCTATCATAAAATGCACCTCTTTGGCTAGATTTTGATATAATAGAGGGGACTGCAATACTGAGCTTATCGTCTTAAAAAGGAGACGTCTTGTTGACTCAAGAGCAGTACCCACAATACAGATATTATACCAGAAATTGGAGAAAAAATGTTAGAAATAAAAGGGCTTACAGGTGGCTATGTCAATATTCCTGTTTTGAAAGATATCAGTTTTGAAGTTGGGAACGGTCAGCTTGTCGGACTGATTGGTCTAAACGGGGCTGGAAAGTCAACAACCATCAATGAAATAATCGGCCTCTTGACGCCTTATCAAGGGGAGATTTTGATAGATGGTTTGAGTCTGAAGTCAGACAGGACAGCCTATCGCAAAAAGATTGGTTTTATCCCTGAAACACCGAGTCTCTATGAAGAATTAACCTTGAAGGAACATATCGAGACGGTTGCTATGGCCTATGATATTGACTCGCAAACAGCTATGGATCGAGTGGATAAATTGCTTCAGATCTTCCGTCTTAAAGACAAGTTAGATTGGTTTCCGGTCAATTTTTCAAAGGGTATGAAGCAGAAGGTTATGATTATCTGTGCCTTTGTGATTGACCCTAGTTTGTTTATTGTGGACGAGCCTTTTTTAGGATTGGATCCTCTGGCCATCTCTGATTTGATTGAGCTCTTGGCAGAAGAAAAGGCTAAAGGGAAGTCTATCCTGATGAGTACTCATGTGCTTGATTCGGCAGAGAAAATGTGTGATTCTTTTGTTATCTTGCACAAGGGTCAGGTACGGGCTAAAGGAAATTTAGCACAGTTGCGAGAAGAATTTTCATTGCCAGAAGCAAGTCTCAATGAAATCTACCTAGCTTTGACAGAAGAGGCTGCCCTATGAGAGAAGTATTTGCTAAGCGCAGACTGGATTTTCGGAACCAGTGTGTCAAATATCTGCGCTATGTTCTGAATGACCACTTTGTTCTATTTTTAATGGTTTTCTTGGGCTTTACAGCGGTTCAATACAGCCAGTTGCTTCGCAATTTTCCTAAAAATCATTTGCCCATCTGGCTAGCCATAGTCTTCCTATCAGTAGGCCTGATTTTTATGGGCAGGATTGCTACCTATCTTGAAAAGCCAGATAGCCTCTTTCTTTTGGCTAAGGAAGAAGAAATCCGTGTCTATGTCGGAAAACAAAGGCGAAATTCTTTTATTCTTTGGGGAATTTTGCAAACCTTGGTTTTGCTTCTCTTGGCACCTCTTTTTCTAGCTTTAGGTATGCCTATATGGGGATTTGCTCTATATTGTTTGTTCCTATTTGCTTTGAAAGCTCTAGTGTTTCAATGGAAAAGTAAGAAATTTTATTTGCAGGAAGGGCTTGATTGGAAGTCTTTAATTGCTTACGAAGAGAGACGTCAACAGCGAATTTTGCAATTTTTTGCTCTCTTTACGAATGTTAAGGGAATATCAAGTAGCGTAAAAAGACGAGCTTATTTAGATTTCTTGACCAACCGCCTGTCCAAGAATCAAGAGAAAGTTTGGGACAATCTCTTCTTGCGTTCTTATTTGAGAAATGGGGACTTTTTTGCTCTTAGTCTACGTTTGCTGATTTTATCATTGCTGATTATTATTTTTCTACCTCAAAGCATGATTGCAACAGTCTTTGTCGGTCTTTTTCAATATCTCTTGCTCTTTCAACTTCTAGCCCTGTATGATGCCTATGATTATCAATATTTAATCAAACTCTTCCCTCTAGAGGAAAGTGCAAAGGTTAAAGGAGCTAAACGAGTTATCACTAGCATTGGAGCAGTCGTATTGCTCGTAGAATTATTGGCAGCTCTGCTATTCTTTAAAGAAAAAATAATGGTCCTTTTTATCTTGCTTGTGTTCCTGATACTTTACGTAGTTTATCTACCTTACAAGCTTAAAGGATTGGTTGACGAAAGGGCTTAAAACTAGTAAAATAGATTGGAAACTTTGATGGAGGGTAAGAATGGACTTGAACGATAATGAACTGACCCTAACGCCTATAAATGGTAAGAGCGGGAAGGCTTATATGGGCAGTTATCCTGATGGAGAGCGTGTATTTGTGAAGATGAATACGACTCCAATTTTAGCAGGGCTTGCTAAAGAACAAATTGCTCCGCAACTTCTATGGAGCCGCCGTCTTCCTGATGGCAATGTGATGACTGCACAAGAATGGCTGTCTGGTGAAATTTTAGGACCAGATGGTTTGGAAAGAAAGCAAATTTTTGATATTTTAATCCGGCTGCACCGGTCACGGCCACTGATGACTCAGTTGACAAAACTAGGTTACGCTTTAGAGCATCCTAATGATCTCTTAGATAACTGGGTAGAAAAAGTGCCTATGGCCTTGAAGAGCAACCAGTATTTACAGTCCATCATTGCAGACTTACGTAAAAACTTGCCTGCCTTCCGAGAAGATTACGCAACCATTGTGCATGGAGATGTGCGTCATAGTAACTGGGTAGAAACAAGGAGTGGATTGATATACCTCGTTGATTGGGACTCTGTCCGCTTAACAGATAGAATGTTCGACGTGGCGCATTTGCTCAGTCACTATATTCCAGAAGCACGTTGGGAAGAATGGCTGATTTATTATGGCTATAAATACAATGAAAAGGTTTTAGAAAAGCTCTACTGGTACAGTCAGTATAGCTACCTTTGCCAAGTCGCTAAGTATTATGAGAATAACGATTTAGAAAATGTGAACCGTGAAATTTATGCTTTGCGCAATTTCCGGGCCAAATACAGAAAGGAATCATGAGAGTAAGAAACCGCAAGGGGGCAACTGAGCTTCTAGAAGCCAATCCCCAATATGTCGTCTTAAACCCAGCTGATGCCAAAGGGAAATGGCAGGAGCTTTTTGGTAATGATCACCCGATTCATATTGAAGTTGGAAGTGGTAAAGGGGCCTTTATTACTGGTATGGCCAAGGCCAATCCAAATATCAATTATATCGGAATTGATATTCAAAAATCAGTTCTCAGCTACGCTCTTGATAAGGTCTTGGCAACCGATGTTCCTAATATCAAATTGCTCTGGGTGGACGGTTCTGATTTGACTAACTATTTTGCTGACGGGGAAATTGATCGACTGTATTTGAATTTCTCTGATCCCTGGCCCAAAAAACGCCATGAGAAACGTCGCTTAACCTATAAGTCTTTTCTGGACACCTTTAAGCAGATTTTACCTGAAAAAGGAGAAGTCCATTTTAAGACGGACAATCGTGGTTTGTTTGAGTACAGCCTGGTCAGCTTTTCTCAGTATGGTATGAAGCTGAAAGGTGTCTGGCTTGACTTTCATGCGAGCGACTTTGAAGGAAATGTTTTGACAGAGTATGAACAAAAATTTTCTAGCAAAGGACAGGTTATTTACCGAGTAGAAGCAGTATTTTAATAAAAAATGCTGAAAAAGCCTCTATCTCTTGCTTTTTAAAGAGAGGAGTGCTATAATACAGTTTAGTGAATATTAGAAAGTGAGGCGGAGATCATTCTTCGCCTCTTATCTATGAGGAGGTGCAGTCTTATCGCAACAATTGTAGAGTTAGTAACGGCAGTGATTGAGTCAGCTATTACAGCGCCATTTGAATTGGTTGATGTAGAGTATGGCAAGATAGGTAGCGACTATGTCCTAAGTGTTTTTGTGGACAAGCCAGAAGGAATCACCGTCAATGATACAGCTGATTTGACAGATATTATCAGTCCCTTGCTGGATACGATTAAGCCGGATCCCTTTCCTGAGCAGTACTTCCTTGAAGTGACTAGCCCCGGCTTAGAAAGGCCACTTAAGACCAAAGAGCAGGTTGAAGCAGCGGTTGGTCAATATATTCATGTTGGTTTGTATAAATCCTTGGATAAACAAAAGGTATTTGAAGGGACTTTGCTCCAGTTTAAAGAGGATGTCCTGACCTTAGAATATATGGACAAAACTCGTAAGAAAGAAATTGACATTCCCTATAGTCTTGTTTCCAAGGCAAGACTCGCTGTTAAGTTTTAGAAATAAAAGAAAGGATTGCTTTTGCCCAGCAAAAGCTAAGAGAACATGAGTAAAGAAATGCTAGATGCTTTCCGCATCTTAGAAGAAGACAAAGGTATCAAAAAAGAAGACATTATCGACGCAGTAAAAGAATCTCTTCGTTCTGCTTATCGTCGCCGTTATGGTCAAGCTGATAGTGCTTTGATTGATTTTGATGAGAAAAAGGGTGACTTCCATGTATATACGGTTCGTGAAGTGGTTGACGAAGTTTTTGACAGTCGTTTAGAAATTAGTTTGAAAGATGCGCTTGCTATTAGTTCTGCTTATGAGCTAGGAGATAAGATTAAATTTGAAGAAGCTCCTGCTGAGTTTGGTCGTGTGGCCGCTCAATCTGCTAAGCAAACTATCATGGAAAAGATGCGCAAGCAAACTCGTACTATCACTTATAACACTTATAAGGAACATGAAAATGAAATCATGTCAGGTACGGTAGAACGATTTGATAACCGTTTTATCTATGTAAACCTAGGTAGTATTGAAGCCCAACTTTCTAAACAAGATCAAATTCCTGGAGAAGTTTTTGCTTCACATGATCGGATCGAAGTTTTCGTTTACAAGGTTGAAGACAACCCACGTGGAGTGAATGTCTTTGTAAGCCGTAGCCATCCTGAAATGATTAAACGTCTGATGGAACAAGAAATCCCAGAAGTTTACGACGGAACTGTAGAAATCATGAGTGTGGCTCGTGAAGCAGGAGATCGTACGAAGGTTGCTGTGCGTAGTCATAATCCAAATGTAGATGCAATTGGTACAATTGTTGGGCGTGGTGGAGCTAATATCAAGAAAATCACTAGCAAATTCCACCCAGCAAAATACGATGCCAAGAGTGATCGCATGGTTCCTGTTGAAGAAAATATTGATGTTATCGAATGGGTAGCAGATCCAGCTGAATTCATCTACAACGCTATTGCACCAGCTGAAGTTGACCAGGTTATCTTTAACGCAGAAGATGATAAACGTGCTTTAGTGGTCGTTCCAGATAATAAGTTGTCATTGGCCATCGGCCGTCGCGGACAAAACGTTCGCTTGGCTGCTCACTTGACAGGCTATCGTATTGATATCAAATCAGCCAGTGAGTTTGAAGCTATGGAAGCAGCTAATGAATTGGGTGGCTTTGGAGAAGTGGCAGAGGAAGTTGTCTACGAAGATGAGGCAAATCTGACCTATACGGACCAGGCAATGGAAGAAATGGCTGCTGCAGCACTAGCAACAGACCTTGAAGAAAGCGAAGTTACAGAGCTAGACTAAGGGGGCAAGCATGGCAAAAGCACGAAAAATCCCTTTAAGAAAATCAGTTGTTTCAAACCAAGTGATTGACAAACGTGATTTACTGCGAATTGTTAAAAACAAGGAAGGTCAAGTATTTATTGACCCAACCGGTAAGGCAAATGGCCGCGGCGCTTATATCAAATTGGATAACGAAGAAGCGCTTCAAGCTAAAAAGAAACAAGTCTTTAATCGCAGTTTTAATATGGAAGTGGACGAAGCTTTCTATGATGAATTGATTGCTTATGTTGATCACAAAGTGAAAAGAAGAGAGTTAGGTCTTGAATAAACAACAAGTCGCAAATCTACTAGGTCTGGCACAAAGAGCAGGACGGATTATTTCTGGTGAAGAATTAGTCGTTAAGGCTATTCAAGAAGGGAAGGCCAAACTGGTTTTTCTAGCCCATGACGCTGCTCCAAATTTGAGTAAAAAAATTAAAGATAAAAGCCACTATTACCAAGTAGATGTATCAACCGTGTTTTCAACACTGGAATTGAGCTCTGCGATTGGTAAAGCAAGAAAAGTGCTTGCCATCACAGATGCTGGTTTTACAAAGAAAATGAGGTCTATTATGCAATAGAACAGGAGGACAAGGATTTGTCTAAAAAAAGATTGTACGAAATCGCAAAAGAACTGGGAAAAGAAAGTAAGGAAATTGTTCAGCGGGCAAAAGAGCTAGGCCTGGATGTTAAAAGTCACTCATCTAGTGTTGAAGCTGCTGCTGCTGATAAGATTGTAGCCAGTTTTGCTTCTGCAAAAAAAGCAGTAGCCGGTACTTCTGAGGCTAAAGCAAAACCAAGTACTGAACCAATAAAAACAGAGGTGACACAGTCTAAGCCTGCAAAGGATAAGACTGAACAGGCAACAAACAAGCCGTCACCTAGCCCAGCATCATCTCCTAAGCCTGTGGAAAAAGCTCCAGCACCTAAGCAAGAGCAAGCACAAGGAACTGCTGCTCCAAAAGTTACACGTCCACAAAGCCGTAACTTTAAAGCGGAAAGAGAGGCACGGGCGAAAGAGCAAGCAGAGCGTCGTAAACAACAGGGTCAACAAAGGCCGCAAGGAAACCGCAATGATCGCAACGATCGCCGGAATAACCAAAACGATCGCAATGACCGTAATAGTCAAAATCGCAATGATCGCCGCAATCGTCAGGAACAAGGCAATCAACATCGCAATCAAGGTCAATCCCAATATAATCAACAACGCCAGTCCTTTAACCAAGGACCTAAGATTGACTTTAAAGCGCGAGCAGCAGCCTTGAAAGCTGAGCAAAATGCTGAGTATGCCCGTTCTAGTGAAGAGCGCTTCAAACAGGCTAAGGCTAACAAGGAAGCTTTGCGGGAGCAGAATAAGCGTAAAGAACAAGCGAAATTGGAAGATTTATTTGTAGAAGTAGAATCTCCAAAACCTACAGCACAAGCACCAGCTCCAACAGCTCAGGAGCCTGCTGTGGATACGCGTCGCAAGAAACAAGCACGACCAGATAAGGAACGTGATAACTTTGATCACGAAGAAGATGGTCCAAGAAAACAACAAAAGAATCGAAGCAGTCAAAATCAAGTGAGAAATCAAAAGAATAGTAATTGGAATAACAATAAGAAATCGAAAAAAGGCAAGAATAATCGGAATAATAATGCGACTCCAAAACCTGTTACAGAGCGTAAATTCCATGAATTGCCAACAGAATTTGAATATACAGACGGCATGACCGTGGCAGAAATTGCAAAACGGATCAAACGTGAACCAGCAGAGATCGTTAAGAAGCTCTTTATGATGGGCGTTATGGCAACGCAAAACCAATCTCTTGACGGTGATACAATTGAACTCCTTATGGTAGACTATGGTATCGAAGCTAAGAAGAAGGTTGAAGTTGACACTGCTGATATTGAACGTTTCTTTGTTGAAGAAGGCTACATCAATGAAGATGCTTTAGAAGAACGTCCACCGGTTGTAACTATCATGGGTCACGTTGACCATGGTAAAACAACGCTCTTGGATACCCTTCGTAATTCACGTGTTGCGACAGGTGAAGCGGGAGGAATTACTCAGCATATCGGTGCCTACCAAATCGTCGAAGGTGGCAAGAAGATTACCTTCCTAGATACGCCAGGACACGCGGCCTTCACATCTATGCGGGCTCGTGGTGCGTCTGTTACGGATATCACTATCCTGGTCGTTGCAGCTGATGATGGGGTTATGCCTCAGACTATTGAAGCAATCAACCACTCAAAAGCAGCTAACGTTCCAATCATTGTTGCTATCAACAAGATTGATAAGCCAGGTGCCAATCCTGAACGTGTTATCGGTGAATTGGCAGAGCATGGTGTTATGTCAACAGCTTGGGGAGGGGACTCTGAGTTTGTAGAAATCTCAGCTAAGTTCAACCAAAATATCGATGAATTGTTGGAAACAGTCCTTCTTGTAGCAGAGATCCAAGAACTTAAGGCTGACCCAACAGTCCGTGCTATCGGTACCGTTATCGAAGCCCGTTTGGATAAAGGAAAAGGTGCTGTTGCGACCTTGCTTGTCCAACAAGGTACCTTGAACGTTCAAGACCCTATCGTTGTCGGGAATACCTTTGGTCGTGTCCGTGCGATGACAAATGATTTAGGTCGTCGTGTCAAAGTGGCTGGTCCATCTACACCAGTTTCTATCACAGGTCTGAACGAAACACCAATGGCTGGGGATCATTTCGCTGTTTATGAAGATGAAAAAGCTGCGCGTGCAGCCGGTGAAGAACGTGCTAAACGGGCTCTGCTTAAGCAACGTCAAGCCACTCACCGTGTCAGCCTTGAAAATCTATTTGATACCCTTAAAGCGGGTGAAGTGAAGTCTGTTAATGTCATCATCAAAGCCGATGTACAAGGTTCTGTTGAAGCCTTGGCTGCTTCCCTACAAAAGATTGAAGTAGAGGGCGTGAAGGTAACCATCGTCCACTCAGCAGTTGGTGCTATCAATGAATCAGACGTAACCTTGGCTGAAGCTTCAAATGCCGTTATTATCGGTTTCAATGTCCGCCCTACTCCACAAGCTCGTCAGCAAGCGGAGTCTGATAGCGTTGAAATTCGTCTCCACAGCATCATCTACAAGGTTATCGAAGAAGTGGAAGACGCCATGAAGGGAATGCTGGACCCTGAATACCAAGAAAAAATTATCGGTGAAGCCCTTATTCGTGAAACATTTAAGGTTTCTAAAGTTGGTACCATCGGTGGATTTATGGTTGTCAGCGGTAAAGTTACCCGTGATTCTAAGGTCCGTGTGATTCGTGACGGTGTCGTGATCTATGACGGCCAGCTGGCTAGTTTGAAGCACTTCAAAGACGATGTCAAAGAAGTTACGAACGGCCGTGAGGGTGGTCTCATGATTGAAGGCTATAATGATATTCAAGTAGATGATACAATTGAAGCCTACATCATGGAAGAAATTAAAAAATAAAAGCTAAATCCTGAAGTTTTTAAGTCCGTATTCATGAGATCAATGTTGATGGGGATGGCTGATTCTACGGAAATCTTACATCAAGTCATTTCTCAAAATGAGACGGCTAGCTTCTATCACCAAATAAAAATAAGCTAGGCTGAGCCTAGCTTATCTTACAGAGAAAGAAATAGAAAGGAAATCCAATGGCAAATCATTTCCGTGTAGACCGGGTTGGAATGGAAATCAAGCGCGAAGTCAATGAGATTTTGCAGAAAAAAGTCCGCGATCCGCGAGTCCAAGGTGTGACCATCACTGATGTTCAAATGCTGGGTGATTTATCAATGGCCAAGGTCTACTATACTATTATGAGTGATCTGGCATCAGATAATCAAAAAGCACAGTTGGGACTTGAAAAAGCAACTGGAACCATCAAACGTGAGTTGGGCCACAATTTAAAAATGTATAAAATCCCAGACTTGACCTTTGTTAAAGATCAGTCAATTGAATATGGTAACAAGATTGATCAAATGTTGCGGGATTTGGATAAATAATAGGAAAAAGACCTTCTGTGGTCTTTTTTTCTTGCACAAAATAGTATAGTTTTTTCATTTTTTTTGAAAAAGGTCTTGTGACTTTGACGATTATTCTATAAAATATAAAAGGAATACTTCGAAAGAGGTTTTAGGAGGCAAAGGATGTCCATTAATTGGCAAGATATTATTTTTAACTTTTTAGGTGGTTTGGGACTATTTCTTTATAGCATCAAGATGATGGGTGATGGTCTGCAACAAGCCGCTGGTGATCGCCTACGTTATTTTATCGATAAGTATACCAGCAATCCTATCTTAGGTATCCTGGTTGGAATCGGGATGACAGCTCTTATCCAATCCAGCTCAGGTGTGACAGTTATCACTGTCGGGATGGTAAGTGCGGGGCTTCTGACCTTGCGCCAGGCCATCGGGATTGTCATGGGGGCCAATATCGGAACAACAGTGACTTCCTTCATCATTGGTTTTAAGCTGGGGGAATATGCCCTTCCCATTCTCTTTGTCGGGGCTGTTTGTATATTCTTTACTAAAAACCGTGCTATAAACAATATCGGTCGGATCCTCTTCGGGGTCGGAGGGATATTCTTTGCGCTGAATCTGATGAGCGGAGCGATGGAACCTCTGAAGGATTTACAGGTCTTCAAAGATTATATGATTCAGCTAAGCAAAAATCCAGTCTTGGGAGTCTTTGTCGGAACAGGGCTGACTTTGCTGATTCAGGCTTCATCTGCTACGATTGGTATCTTGCAAAATCTATATGCTAGTGATTTGATTAGTCTTCAAGGAGCCCTGCCGGTGCTTTTCGGGGACAATATTGGGACGACCATAACAGCTATTATTGCTTCCTTGGGCGCTAACATTGCTGCCAAACGTGTTGCAGCATCTCATGTGCTTTTTAACGTTTTTGGGACCTTGGTTTGTCTGCTCTTTCTTGGTGCCTTTACTAATATGGTTCAGTGGTTCCAATCTACCCTACACCTATCGCCTGAGATGACGATTGCTTTCTCTCATGGTGCTTTCAACATTACCAATACCATTATTCAATTCCCACTGATTGGTTTTCTTGCTTATATAGTGACCAAACTAATCCCTGGTGAAGATGAAGTTGTTAAGTACGAGCCGCTGTATCTGGATAAAATTTTGATCAAGCAAGCACCGTCACTAGCCTTAGGAAATGCGAAGAAAGAATTGCTTCATTTGGGAAGCTACGCTGTTAAATCTTTTGAACTGTCCTATGATTACTTGATCAACCATACTGAAAAATCTGCAGACAAGGGTCATAAGACGGAAGTGGCCATCAATGCTATTGACGAAGAACTAACGCGTTATCTCATTGATCTTTCGGGAGAACAGCTCAATCAAAAAGAAAGTGAAGTCTTAACTAATATTCTAGACTCTTCTCGTGATTTGGAGAGAATTGGGGACCACGGTGAAGCCTTGCTTCAACTGACAGACTACCTGATCAAGAAAAAAGTTATCTTTTCAGAAGCTGCCTTGGAAGAATTAGAAACGATTTACCAAATGACCTTGAATTTTGTCAAGGATGCCTTGCAGTCAGTTGAAGATAATAATATTGAACTGGCTGACAGTCTAGAAGAGAAGCATACAAAAATTGACCAGCTGGAGCGTAAGCTTAGAAAGACCCACATTTCTCGTCTCAACCGCGGAGAATGTACACCACAAGCTGGGGTCAACTTTATTGATATCATTTCTCACTATACAAGGGTTGCGGACCACGCTATGAATTTGGCTGAAAAGGTCCAAGCAGAACAAATTTAGACAGGAAAAGCTTCCTGTCTTTTTAATATAATAATTTTTTGTAAAATAGGTCTATACCATTTACAAATAAATGGGAAAGGTTTATAATATAGATGACATAATCAATGAGTACCAAATAGGGAGAAAGTTAGTCTATTTGGACAAAATCTGGAGGTTATATTATGCCTAAATATATTAAAGCTGATCAGTTTTTCTATCCTCAAGGGATCCGTCAAGGTGGTTATTTAGAAATCAAAGACGGCAAATTTGGAAAGTTGGTCAAAGAAGTTCCTGCTGATGCTGAAGTGATTGATTACACTGGTTATTCTATTGCACCTGGTCTAGTAGATACCCACATTCATGGCTTTGGAGGAGTGGACGTCATGGACAATAACATCGAAGGCACCCTTCATACCATGAGTGATGGTCTTTTGACAACAGGGGTTACGAGCTTTTTACCAACTACTTTGACTTCGTCTTATGAGCTTTTGCTGGCTGTGACAGAAAATATCGGTGCCCGCTACAAAGAGGCCACTGGTGCCAAGATTCGTGGACTTTATTTTGAAGGACCTTACTTCACCGAGAAATACAAGGGAGC
>NZ_KQ969107.1:55896-64997 GCF_001578795.1 Streptococcus gordonii | reverse complement strand
CAAAACCCTTCCTACATGAAGGATCCTCGTATGGATGAATTTCGTGCTTGGCAAAAGGCCTCAAATGGCTTGCTGAATAAGATTGCCCTTGCGCCTGAACGGAATGGTGTCGAAGAGTTTGTTCGCACGATTACTGACGAAGGTGTGACAGTAGCACTCGGTCACTCTGATGCAACCTTTGACCAAGCCAAGGTAGCAGTGGAAGCTGGTGCTAGCGTCTGGGTACATGCCTATAATGGTATGCGTGGCCTGACTCACCGGGAGTTGGGGATGGTTGGTGCCATGTATGAGCTTCCTCATACCTACGCAGAATTAATCTGTGATGGCCACCATGTGGATCCTAAGGCTTGCGATATTCTGATCAAGCAAAAGGGTCATGAAAATATCGCTCTCATTACGGACTGTATGACAGCTGGTGGTCTGGAAGACGGTGATTATATGCTGGGTGAATTTCCAGTCGTTGTGGCAGACGGTACTGCCCGCCTCAAATCAACAGGCAACTTAGCTGGTTCAATCTTGAAATTAAAAGATGGCTTGAAGAATGTTGTTAAATGGGGCATTGCCAATCCTCACCAAGCCGTCATGATGGCTAGCCTGATTCCGGCTAAATCTGTTCATATTGATGATGTTTGCGGTCAGATCAAAGAAGGTTATGATGCAGACTTTATCGTATTAAATGATGACTTGGACCTAATTGCCACATACTTGGATGGTGAGAAAAGATTTGAAGCCTAATCATACAAAAGTCTCCTAACTATTTAATGAAAGAGCAGGTCTGCCTGTTCTTTCTATTTTTTTAAGCTGAGAAAATAAATTTGAATCAATAAGAAATGATGTATTCATGATATAATGATATCAACGAAATAAACAGGAGTGAAACATGAAAAAGATTGATTATAAATTTACCCTCATGGGTGTGGTCTTTCTTCTTTTTGGCTTAGCTATGAGTCGAATTTTAATGATTGTCGCTGGAGCTACCTTTATCATCTATAGTTTTATCAGCAAGGGCATGGCTCCGACCAAGAAAAATATCTTCAAACCAGGGCCTATAGTCCCTAAGAAGAAAAAGAAGGACTAAGTTGGATAATAGACGACTGTTTCTCAACAGAGCGATTTAGCTCTTCGAGAATCTCATAAATAATAGACGGAGGATACCTATGGAAACGTACCTTTTAAACAATGGCGTAAGAATCCCAGTGCTTGGCTTTGGGACATGGAAGGCTAAGGATGGTGAAGAAGCCTATCAGGCAACCTTAGCCGCTCTCAAGGCGGGCTATCGTCACATCGATACGGCAGCTATCTATAAGAACGAAGAGAGTGTCGGACGGGCAATCAAGGATAGCGGAATTCCTCGCGAGGAGCTCTTCATCACGACCAAGCTTTGGAATGACAACCATACTTATGAGGAGGCTCAGGAGGCCTTTGCCCAATCAATGGAGCGGTTGGGACTGGACTATCTGGATCTCTATCTCATCCACTGGCCGAATCCCAAACCTTTGAGAGAGAACGATGCTTGGAAAAAGCGCAATGAAGAAGTCTGGCGTGCCATGGAAGATCTCTATGAGGCTGGGAAGATTCGTGCAATCGGAGTCAGCAATTTCCTGCCTCACCACTTAGAAGTCCTGCTTGAGACAGCGCGCATAAGGCCGGCAGTCAATCAAATCCGCCTGGCTCCAGGTGTCTATCAGACAGAAGCAGTGAACTTCTGCCGTGATCATGAGATTTTACTGGAAGCTTGGGGGCCATTTGGCCAAGGAGAGCTCTTCCAAAATCCAGCCGTGCAGGCTGTGGCAGACAAGTATGGTAAGACTATTGCCCAAGTCGCACTAGCTTGGAGCTTGCAGGAAGGCTTCCTGCCCCTGCCTAAGTCGGTCACTTCGAACCGGATTGCCAGCAATCTGGACTGCTTTGACATTGAGCTTGATGCAGCAGACTTGGAAGTGCTTAAAAATATCAGTGGCCTGGCAGGTGGCGCACCAAATCCTGATGCAATGGATTTTTAGATGAAAATCCGATTCTATAGAAACTCAGATAGAGTGGCCTTGCAGGCTTACCAATTAACGGACTTGAGATTTACCAGCCATCCTAAGGAGGCTGTCACTGACTTAGAAAATCGCTATGCCATCTTGGGTCTTGTAGAAGATCAAATCGTAACCTTTCTAATCTTGGATGCTGGAGAAGAAAAGTACACTTATGGCGGTCAGCCAGATAGCCTGCTCCTTCGTAGCTTTTCAACGGATGAAGACTTTCAGATGCGAGGCTACGGGAGTCAGACTTTAAAGCTCCTGCCGGACTTCATAAGAGAGCATCTACCTATCTATAAAAGCATCATCCTAGGCGTCAATGAGCGAAATCAAGTCGCTTCCTACCTCTACCGAGAGACCAGTTTTAGCAAACAGCCCCAGCGCATATTAGGACCAGCAGGCTGGCAGGAAGTCTATGAATTAAAAATATAAAATCATCCCCAGTTTGAAATAAGCTGGGGATTTTCTTGCCAGGCCATGGAAACGCTATAAAATCAAGTCTTTCTATGCTATAATGAAACATAGAAGAATAAAGTGAAAATCCTCATGTAAAGCAAAAGGAAATTAAATGAAAACAAGCCAAGAATTAGAAATTGAAAAGCGATTTAAGAATATGATCGTATAGAATAGATTTCTAATCTAGGTGATGACTCGTACATTTAACTTGTTGATGAGTGATATAATGGAAAATAATAGATTTTAAAGTAAGGATTGATTATATGGGAACAAAAGTTGGTAAAATTAAATTCTCTGAATTAACTCGTGTCCAAATTCCTGCAGTCATGCATTTAATACGGTTGGGCTATACTTTTTTATCTCGAAAAAGTAAAGAAATTCTAGAAAGAGATCCTGAAACAAATATCTTGGTATCTGTTTTTAGAGAGCAATTTCTTAAGATTAACAATTATGCACAAGATAAAGATTTTGAAGATGAATTAAATAATATAAAGCTGGAATTAAATCAAAATGATCTGGGACGTTCTTTTTATAAAAGAATTCAGGGAGAAGAAGGCGAGTTTGTTTATATTGATTGGGAGAATCTAGAAGCCAATACTTTTCATGTTGCCATGGAAGTCACTTGTCAAAATGGAAGTGAAGAGTTCCGACCGGACATCATGATTTTTATCAACGGATTACCACTTTCTTATATTGAAGTAAAGCAACCTGATGTGATTAGAGATGGAAAAACGGGTATTCAGTCTGAGCAAGATAGAGTTAGGTATAGATTTGAAAATAAAAAATTTAGATCGTTCAATAACATTACCCAATTGATCTCTTTTTCAGACAATAGCCCTTATATAAGCGCTCAAGGACAACATAGCCAAGGTTCCTATTATTGCTCAAATGCGTTTTCCAAAACAAAATTGAATGCATTTAAAGAAGAAAGGGCGGATGATTTTGTTGATTCTTTCCACTATCTAAGTCAAGAAACTATAGATAGTGTTCTGGAAGATGTAAATCAATTGCCACTTAAATCATTACCAGAATTTGCAATAAATATGAACCCTGATACACCATGTAATTCTTTTTTAACCTCTCTTTATCAAAAAGAACGTTTATTCTTTCTGTTGCATTTTGGTCTAGTTTATGTCGAGGAGGAGACAAAGGATGGCCAAATGCAGTTGCAAAAGCATATCATGCGCTATCCTCAGTATTTTGCAACAAGAGCTATAGAAGAGACCATCGAAAAAGGTTTGAAAAAGGGTGTGATATGGCATACTCAAGGTTCTGGAAAGACTGCCCTATCATATTTTAATATCCGCTATCTTACTTACTATTTTTCTAAACAAGGAGTTGTTCCTCAATTTTACTTTGTTGTAGATCGCTTGGATTTAGCTGAACAGGCATTCAAAGAATTTACAAAACGTGACTTAAAAGTAAAACGAATCAATAAACCTCAGGAACTTAATCAGAAGCAAGATGGTTATGATGTTGCTGTAGTTAATATCCAGAAATTTAAGGATAGTTCAGATTTAACAGACCATTCTGGATATAACCTCAATCGGCAAAATATCTATTTTATTGATGAAGCCCATCGTTCCTATAACGAACGGGGTTCTTATTTGCCAAATCTTTATAATTCTGACAAAAATGCAATCAAGATAGCTTTGACAGGAACTCCTTTGATTACTTATAAAAAAGACGGACATACAAAAGAGAACCATGCAACAACAAGGGATATTTTTGGAAATTATATTCATAAATATTACTATAATCAGTCTATTGATGATGGCTTTACTCTACGTCTGATGCGCGAAGATATTGAAACTTCCTATAAAGTAAATCTAAGAGCCGTGAATGAAGAAATTCAACGTGGCGAACTTTCCAAAGAAGATATCTTTGCCCATAAAAAATACGTGTCCCCGATGCTTGATTTCATTCTAGAAGACTTTGCTAGAGCTCGGGAGCTTGTTTTTGATGATCAATCTATTGGAGGAATGATTGTTTGTGACTCCTCCAAGCAAGCGCGTGAACTAGAAAGGCAACTTGAAGAACGACGTCAAAACGGTCAAACCAATTTCAGCTCAGCCTTGATCTTACATGACGAAGGCGATAAGGATTACAAGAAAGAAAAAGTTGAAGCTTATAAAGAAGGTAAGATTGATTTTATTATTGTCTATTCTATGCTACTGACTGGCTTTGATGCCCCTCGCCTCAAACGCCTCTATCTAGGGCGTAAGATCAAGGCGCATAATCTGCTCCAAACTCTCACTCGTGTCAACCGTCCCTATAAGGATTATCCATTTGGTTATGTGATTGACTTTGCAGATATTTCGAAGGAGTTTGACAAGACTAATAAAGCCTATCTAGAAGAGCTCAATAAAGAGTATGATGTGTCTCTTACAGGAGAAAATGGGGAAGATGTTTTTGGTTCTCTATTTGTACCAGCTGATGAGATTTCTCAAGAGCTTAGAAAAACAGAACGAATTCTTCTAGATTATCCAACTGACAACCCTGAATTCTTTTCACAAGCTATAATTGCAATCACAGATCGAAAGGAATTAAATGATCTTAGAAAAGCCTTGGAGTCTGTAAAGCAGTATTACAATATTGCTCGACTGTTAGGTTATGAATATTTGCTAGAGCAGATTGATATTACTCAGATTGCGATGTTTTTGAATCTAATTTCTAGACACTTATTGACTCTGTCTTTGATGGAAAAGCCAGATGAATTTTCTAGCCGGACTCTTTTAAATCTTGCCATGTCTGATACGAGCTTTAGTTTTGTGAAAATCGCAGAAGAAGAACTGCGATTAGCTGCCAATGATTTGGATGATTTGCGCCGTAGGGTAGCTGGTGGTATTGCAAGACGACAAGACGAAAAAGATCCGGAATGGGTTTCTCTTTATGAAGAATTTCAGCGAATCATGAAGAAACATATGATTCAAGAGCAGGAAGGCTATACTTTGGAAAATATCAAAGAGACTCAAAAAGACTATGAGCAACTCTTTGCTGCAGTGGAAGATTATAAGACTAGAATGCAACGCCTTGCAATGAACTTTAATGGTGATGAGATGGCTGCACGCTCTTTTAAACATGTGACCAATTCAGCTAAAGTAAGTGAGTTCCCAGCTATCTACCATGTCATTAAAGGTTCTAAAGTTGAACTAGATTTTCAAATCGGTCAAAATCAAGGAGTTCTAGATAATGAGGAATATCTAAAGCGAATGATTCGCGAGCAAGCCCGAAAAGAAATGAAGAAAAACCAATCAGCTAGCAATATGACCAAACAAGATTTTGATAGATTGGTTGAAGCGCTATTTGAAGAATATGAACAGGAATATCAACACTAATGAATGAAACATACAAGGTCCAAGTCCAAGACTTGGTAGATGATTTGAAAGCCGTCTTTACCCATGCAGGACTAGGAGGAGAAGCGGGTGAGTACAAACTCCTCACCCAGTCTTTTCTCTACAAATTTTTAAACGACAAGTTTTTATATCAAGCACAGGTGCTAGATGCAGGGAACACCTATGAAAAGTTGTTGACCATGAGTGAGGAAGACTATGAGTGGCTCTTGGAGGACATCGGTACCAGCACTGCCTGGCTCAAGCCAGATCAGTTGATCGAAACGCTTCACCGTCAGCAAAATGAGCCGACTTTTTATGAAACTTTTGAAAATACTCTCAACCAAATCGCCATTGACAATAATGATATTTTCTCTGTTCATACAGACGGAGATACAGCTATTCGTCTCTTTGATGAGCGCTTGATTACTGATACCATCTCAGATAGTAGTAAGCGCAACGAGGTCGCAAAGGCTATCATCAATCTCCTTACTCGAGTGAAGTTCGATGAGACTATCTTTTCACAAGGTTTCGACTTTTTCTCTACCCTCTTTGAATACATGATCAAGGACTATAACAAAGACGGTGGAGGTAAGTATGCCGAGTACTACACGCCTCACTCTGTGGCTAAGATTATCGCTGATATCCTTGTAGGAAATGACCAACCATCAAACGTGCGGATCTATGACCCGTCAGCTGGCTCTGGAACCTTGCTGATGAACCTGGCTAGTCGTATCGGTGTGGATAAGACAACTGTCTATAGTCAGGATATCTCGCAAAAATCGTCTAATCTCCTCCGTCTTAATCTGATCTTGAATGGACTGCAACACTCCATCCATAATATCGTACAGGGGAATACCATCATCGCCAATCGTCATCCTGAAAAAATGGACTATATCGTGTCCAACCCTCCTTTCAAGCTGGACTTTTCAGAGTGGCGTGACCGAGTGGAAAGCTTGCCAGAAGCCAGTGAGCGTTTCTTTGCAGGTGTGCCAAAGGTTCCTGCCAAGTCTAAGGACAAGATGGCAATTTATGAGCTCTTTGTACAGCATATCATCTATTCCTTGAAGTCAGACGGTCAAGCAGCCGTTGTCTTGCCAACAGGATTTATCACTGCCCAGTCAGGGATTGATAAGGCCATCCGCCAACACTTGGTGGACAATCAAATGCTGGCAGGTGTCGTTTCCATGCCGTCTAATATCTTTGCGACGACAGGTACCAACGTTTCCATCCTCTTCATCGATAAGAAAAATAAGGGCGATGTTGTCCTTATCGATGCCTCAAACCTCGGAACCAAGGTCAAGGAAGGCAAGAACCAAAAGACCGTGCTCTCTCCTGAAGAAGAGCAGAAGATCGTCGAGACCTTTATCAAGAAAGAAGTCGTGGAGGACTTTTCTGTCACTGTCTCTTATGAGGACATCAAGGAGAAAAACTACTCTCTCAGCGCAGGTCAGTACTTTGACATCAAGATCGACTATGTGGATATCACAGCAGAAGAGTTTGAAGCCAAGATGACCGCCTTTCAGGATAAACTCTCGGACCTCTTCCAGCAATCGCATACATTGGAGAAGGAGATTGAAGAGCAAATGAAGGGGTTAAAGTATGAGTGAGTGGAAAGCATTAAGTAGTATCACTTCTAAAATTGGAAGTGGCTCAACTCCGAGAGGCGGGAATTCTGTCTATTCTGATAGTGGAATATCTTTTATCAGGAGTCAAAATGTTTTGGATATGGATTTTTCTACAGAAAATTTGGCTTTCATAAATGATAATCAAGCTGAAAAGTTAAATAATGTAATTGTAGAAAAGAATGATATATTATTAAATATTACTGGTGACTCTATTGCAAGATGTACAGTTGTTCCAGAAGAAATATTACCAGCTAGAGTAAACCAACATGTTTCTATAATTCGATGTAAGAATATAGAGGAATCTAAGTATGTTATGTATTATCTTCAATACATGAAAAAGTACTTATTACAGATATCTAAAGTTGGTGGAACTAGAAACGCTTTGACTAAAGAAGCGATAGGAAAATTACCGATAAAAATATCTGATGATTGTAATAAAATTTCAAAAATATTAGATAATATTGACCAAAAAATCCAAATTAACAACCAAATCAACCAAGAGCTGGAAGCTATGGCTAAGACGCTCTATGACTACTGGTTTGTGCAGTTTGATTTCCCAGACCAGAATGGCAAACCCTACAAATCATCAGGCGGAAAGATGGTCTATAACCCAGAACTCAAACGCGAAATCCCAGAGGGGTGGGGAGTGGAGAAGTTGGGGGATGTTTCTCAATATGTTTCTGAAAAAGTTGATTCCTCTGAACTTAATATAGAAAATTATGTAGGAACTGATAATATGATAGCAGATATGGGTGGAATTGAACTCACTACCTCAATTCCTAAGTCAGGAACTTCAACGAAATTTTCTGTAGGAGATATTTTAATTTCAAATATTCGCCCTTATTTTAAGAAGATTTGGCTAAGTGATAGAACTGGCGGTTGTAGTGCAGATGTACTTTGTATTAGGACGGATAGAATAATTCCTAAAGAATTTGTCTATGCAACTCTTGCCAGAGATGATTTTTTTAACTATGATGTAGCAGGTTCTAAAGGATCAAAGATGCCCAGGGGTGATAAAAAGCACATTATGGAGTATCCAATAGTATTTGAATTTGGAGTTGCAGAACAATACTCTAAAATTGTCAGACCTATATACGAGGCTGTACATGAAAATAACAACCAAAACCAAGAACTCACCCAACTTCGCGATTGGCTCTTGCCAATGCTGATGAACGGACAGGTGAAGGTGGAGTAGGGGAAAGAAAAGAGGAATAAATGGATACGATTGTGCTTCCTAAGCATTTAAATAAAGAATCAATCAGAGAGGTTGTTATTAAATTTAGAGACTACGTAACTAATTCAGAAATTGGTTCGGAAGTTCAGATTGATATGAGAAGAATTGAATTCACTGAGCCTTCTGGAATGGTTTCCTTGAGTAATATTATTAAATGGGCTGAAAAAAACAAAAAGATTGAGGTTACATTTATCGTTGATACTGAGACAGAAGATGTTGAAAATAGAAAAGTAATGAATTATTTATCTGATTGTGGATTCTTTAAGAATTTTGGTCAAGAGGACATTTTCAAAAAGCCTAGTTTACGAACTACAACACTGACTTTAAAACAAGTTGAAACAAGCAAAATTAATCAATGGCAACAATCAGATCTTATGATATGGTTACAGCACCAGACGGGAAGAAGAAATGACTTCTCATCAATTTG